>CAVWLN010000013.1:32500-58448 GCA_963755735.1 uncultured Paenibacillaceae bacterium | reverse complement strand
GGCGCTGCGCCAACGTCTCACGTAAGGATTATCCTACTGCAGCGGGTTCGGAAGCAATGATGGCTCCGGATTCGAATCCAGGGCACTCTTACAATCGTCGCAAACTACCTTAACATTCACATCGCCGTTAGAATCGTAAGAGATCATCTCGGCTTCGCTCCTCCGGCGTGAGATGATGGAAGCCCAATGCGTATTCACTTACGGTATCTTCCGTTATTTCACCAATTTTGCCACCGCAATGACGACAATAATATATGACAGACATACTGACTCCTCCTAACCTCACAAGGTTACCTTAAGTTCAGTATGTCCGAAACATATCAAATCAAAACGAAAAACCCGCTCACTTCTTACCGTTATAACGGGCCATCACTTTATCAAACGAATCGACACAAGCCATAGCGACTGCATCGCATATATCGTCTAATACTTGCTTTATTTGTTCTTGTTCTTGTTATGAAAATCTTGCAAAACATATCTATGACGCCAATTCCTTCCGGAGGCCGGGAGATGCCGATCCGAATGCGCTTAAATTCTTGCGTGCCGATATGCTGAATAATCGACTTGATGCCATTATGTCCACCGCACTTCCCTTGTAACGGAGGCGAAGCTGGCCAAGTGGCGTGTCCATATCATCATATAGAACGATCAGATCATCTAACGACAGCTTAAAGTAATCCATATATGCTCTTATGGATTCCCCTGACAAGTTCATGAAGGTTTGCGGCTTGATGAGTACGACTTCCTCACCGTCTCCCGTTCGCCCTTCGCCGATTAGGGCACGACATCTTGTGTTCGTTTTCCAATCAATTCCCCATCGCTCGGCCATAGCATCAACCGCCATAAACCCGACATTATGCCTGGTACCTTCGTACTTACGGCCGGGATTTCCTAGTCCAGCAATCCACTTCACCGTCATTGTCTCCTTTAGTTTCACCGGCATTGCGTGACAGAGCATCGCGCAGTCTTACTTCCATGCTGGATGATTCGCGGCTCTTGCGAAACCCTATTGTACGATTTTGTCATAAAGAAGCGAGCAGCGACTCGTGCGTTTGGTGATTTTGTGTGATTCTTCATACAAAATCTTGCCGATTTCGGCATTTTTGGCCGTTTTGTACGATTTTTCATACAAAATCGCGATGATTGCAGCGTCTACATCGTTTTTTATACGATATTTCGTACAAATTCGCCCATTTCGCTTGATTCCAGCACTTTTTGTACGACTTTTCACACAAATCTTGATGGCTACAGCTTCTGCTCACTATAGCTACAGCTTCTGCTCACTATGGCTACAGCTTCTGCTCACTTTTATGCGAATTTTCGTACATATCATTTTTCGTAATATCCAGCCGCTCTAACTAGCCTGCTTCACCATCCGCCTGCGCATACAATGCCTTGCTATAATTGTACATCTACATCCCTGTAAATATGAGGTGTGTTCACTCTGTAATATGCATTATAACGAACATTAAGCCCGTGATGCAAAGTCATTCGGCAATTTCCACAACGAACCGCATGTCCAGAGGCAAAGAAATGCCCATTCAAGGCGTCAAAATAGCCCAGACGATAGCCAAGACGATATTCAGGACGCCAGTCAAAGCGACAGAAATCAAGACGCCAGTCAAGGCGCAGTCAAGACACCAAGACGTCAAAAAGCCACCCCTAGCAGGGCAGCCTCCCAAGCAAAAATAAATTGCGGATCCATATCTGGCCTTTCCCAAAATGGGCGAGCAGATCGTTACACCGTTTCAAACAACACACTGACCGATATGTTCTCATGCACATGAATGACAGCTTTCGCCAGCAGTTCTGCAACTGAAAGCACCGTGAACTTGGCCGAACGACCCCTGAACGGTATCGAATCGGTAATGACGATTTCCTGAATCACCGATTGTTCCAAGCGATCTATCGCCATGCCTGACAAGACAGGATGCGTGCATGCGGCATAAATACTTCTCGCACCAGCTAGTCGCAACGCTTCTGCTGCTAGGACAATCGTCCCCGCTGTATCGATGATGTCATCGATGATGATCGTCGTCTTGCCAGACACATCGCCGATAATATTCATCACTTCGCTGACGTTCGGTTCTGGTCGACGCTTGTCAATGATCGCCAGCGGTGCTTTTAGCTTTTCTGCCAGCTTGCGTGCTCGCACGACGCCGCCGTGGTCAGGCGAGACGACGACGATGTCCTGCAGTTGCTTCGCCAAGAAATACTTTGCAATAATCGGCACCGCATGCAAGTTGTCGACTGGAATATTGAAGAAGCCTTGAATCTGTGTAGCGTGCAGGTCCAACGTAATGACGCGGTTCGCGCCTGATGCGGTGATCAGATCCGCCACCAGCTTAGCGGTGATCGGATCTCTAGATTCGGCCTTGCGATCTTGCCGAGCATATCCGTAATACGGAATGACGACGTTGATCGTTTTGGCGGAGGCGCGTTTTAACGCGTCGATCATCACCAGCATCTCCATCAGGTGATCATTGACTGGCGAGGAAGTCGATTGAATAATATATACGTCGCAACCGCGCACGCTTTCATGCAGCTCGACGCGAATTTCCCCGTCGCTGAAGCGAGAAATTTTGGCATTGCCTAAAGAGACCCCTATCGCTCGCGACACATCCGCTGCAAGCTTAGGATTGGAATTGCAACTGAACAATTTCAGATTCGGGTCCTGATAAGACAACCGAATTCACTCCATTCCGTTATTCAAGATAACGTTAGGATTCCCTTTTTTGCGATTTCATACGTGCTTTTAAACGGGAAGCATATCCCAATTTGTTCGTCTGTCTCTCGCGGGCAATCGCCATGCTGTCTTCCGGAACGTCCTGCGTTATCGTAGAGCCAGCCACGACATAAGCCCCTTTGCCGACCGTTACAGGTGCTATCAAATTGCTGTTACTGCCCACAAAAGCGTCATCTTCAATGACCGTCCTGTTCTTATTTACGCCGTTATAATTGGCCGTAATGACGCCGCAGCCAATATTGACCCTCTCCCCAACATCTGCATCACCTACATAGCTCAAATGCGGCACCTTGCTTCCTTGCCCGATGCTCGCATTCTTAATTTCGACGAAATCGCCAATTTTCACATCACTGGCGACAGACGCACCAGGACGCAAGTACGCATACGGCCCTATGCTCGTCCGGTCGCCAACAGAAGCCTCCTGTAAAACTGCATACTTGACGGTCACGCCCGAGCCAAGACGCGAATCGGTTATTTCCACCTGCGGGCCGATCGTACAATCTTCGCCGATCACAGTGTTTCCTTTAAGGATTGTTCCGGGATAGATGATACTGTCTGCGCCGATTACGACGTCGCTTTCAATGTACGTATTCGCCGGATCGATGATCGTCACGCCTTCCAGCATATGACGTTTATTGATGCGCTCGCGCATGAATCGCTCAGCTTCCGCCAACGCTGCCCTGTCATTGACGCCGACAGTTTCCGCAATATCTTCCACTGGAGTCCCTTTGACGATCTCCCCATCCTCACACATAATCCGGATAACATCGGTCAGATAATACTCCTGTTGCGCATTTTCATTCGTCACTTTGGCCAGCGCTGCAAATAGTTTGCGATTATCAAATATATAAGTTCCGGTATTAATTTCCCGAATGGCTGCTTGTTCTTCCGTACAATCTTTGTACTCCACAATGGCCTTAACGCCACCGCTGTCGTCTCGAATAATGCGGCCTAAGCTGCCGGGCTGTTCAAGCACAGCTGTCATAACGGTCGCGGCCGCCTGTTCTGCTTCGTGCTGTTCCACTAATCTGACTATTGTCTCAGACGAGATAAGCGGCGTATCCCCGCATACGATAACAGTCGTCCCTTCCTGACCGGCCAGCTTAGATTCCGCTTGCAACACAGCATGACCGGTGCCGAGTTGTTGTTCCTGCATAACATATTCGACTCGCTCTCCTAAGTAAGAACGAACCGCATCAGCGCCATGGCCGACTACGACATAAATTTGATCCATACCGGATTGCTCCAATGCTTCGGTAACATGTCCGACCATCGGCTTCCCGCAAACCGGGTGAAGCACTTTATATGTTTTCGATTTCATTCGTTTGCCTTTGCCGGCAGCTAGCACAATTCCATAACGTCCCATTGAGCTTTATACCTCCGTTTATTGGACTGACAAGTTTATCAACATCAGGTTACACTATGGGTTCCTTTTATCGTAGCACACCTGAACAACCATAGAAACCTGCGAAAAGGCCCAAATAGAAGGAGCCAGTAGGATTAGGACGCGTGTAGCAGGACAAATTCTCAAGAAAACACCGTGTGATCAAATGCTTTGCAAACAAAAAAAAAGAGCCCGTTTTCACAGGCCCTTACCCCTCTGTTATGCCCCTTCTTCTACAACATCTTCTTCTGCCTCTGCAGCTCGGTCGTATTCAGCCAGCACTGCTGTCTGAATCTTCTCGCGAGTTGCAGATGAGATCGGATGCGCGATATCACGGAATTCTCCGTCTGGAGTCCGCTTGCTCGGCATAGCGACAAATAAGCCGTTATTGCCGTCGATTACGCGAATATCATGAACAACAAATTCATGATCAATGGTAATCGATGCGATCGCTTTCATCCTGCCGTCTGTGTTGACGCGGCGGAGTCTAACATCAGTAATTTGCATTTGTGTTCACCACCTTTTTACCTACCTGCTGGTTTGGTGTATAATTCCACAAATGCGTCGAAATTCCTTCTTTTTTTTGTAAAAATATCTCGATTTTTTATGTTAATCTTTTATTTCGGGCAAAATTGCGATCAATTCGATTTCGATAAGCGCATCTTTCGGCAGTCTGGCCACCTGTACCGTGGAGCGCGCCGGCTTATGATCCGCGAAGTATGAAGCGTAAATTTCATTCACTTGAGCGAATTGATTCATATCTTGAATAAATACGGTCGCTTTCACAACATCTTGGAACGTGGCACCGGCTTCCTTGAGCACGGCTTGCAAGTTTTGAAATACTTGATGCGTCTGTTCTTCGATCCCGCCTTCTACCATGGTGCCGTCCGCACGCAGCGGAATTTGCCCGGAAGTCCATAGCATGCCGCCGTATGTCACAGCTTGTGAATAAGGCCCAATCGCTTGCGGTGCCTCTTGGGACGTAATAGATTGAATCCGATTGCTCATCAGGAATCCTCCTTGGTCAGCATAAATTGTCTTGCTTCTTATATTGAACGAATAGCAGCAATGAATCGCTCACCGTACTAGAAGCGTTCTCCTATCCTTAAACATCAAAATAAGTTCCCGGCTCTACTTTGATCTTTTTCGATTTTAGATCAACGTCTGTTATCTTCGCTAATGAAACATAGTCTCTGATCAGTTGCTCTTCTCCGTTCAGGATGTCGGATTCGACAAAAACGCCGACCCCTTTGACCGTCGCACGGAATTCCTGCAGCAGATCCATCATCCCTTGAATCGTGCCGCCGGCTTTCATAAAGTCATCAATGATCAAGACGTTCGCTTCCTCCTTCAATGCTCTGCGAGCAAGCGACATCGTCTGAATCCGCTTTGTCGATCCGGATACGTAATTGATGCTGACAGAGGAGCCTTCTGTCACTTTATTGTCGCGGCGCACAATGACGACAGGAATGTTCAAGAATGCGGCCGTAGCATACGCGATCGGTATCCCCTTTGTCTCAACCGTCATAATAATATCCGCATCTCGGTCGGAGAAAGCTGCGGCAAACATCCGCCCTACCTCTTGCATGATCGTTGGCTGTCCGAGCAAGTCCGTCATATATAAGTAACCGCCCGGCAAAATTCGTTCCTGCTGCTCCAGCATGCCGCAAATGCGTTGAATGATCTGCTTGGAATGCTCCTTCGGCGAGCTCGGAATATACTTGACGCCGCCGGCGGCACCCGCAACAGTCGTAAGCGCGCCTAAGCCTTCGGTTTCAAATACCTCTTTAATGATCGCCAAATCCTCGCTAATCGAAGACTTCGCCGCCTGATAACGTTCAGCAAAGGTCGTAAGCGGAATTAGAGCGTGAGGACGAAACAGCAAATATTGCGTCATATCTACAAGACGCGAGCTGCGCTTCATCTTTCTCATCTATGGTCCCCCTCCTGCCTAACGCAATCTCCAAAATCCGAATAATATTGCTTGATGAATGATTGTTCGTCCGTGTTTCATATCTCTATATCTCGAGCTCAAATAACGGTCAAGCCGCTATCCACTCGATGATTTTCACATGGTGACTATAGAAAGTATGATAGCTTATCCAGTAGGTGAATGTAAAGAAATAGTTGTTTCCCAGACGCGTCCATCAAGACAAAATCCGAACAACGTGCACTTCTTTACAAAAACCTCGCAAGCCATTATAAATTTTGTTGACTTTATTTCTTTTCTTGACCAGACCGAATACTGTCGGTCCGCTTCCCGACATCTGTACGCCGTCTGCACCGAGCCTCTGCATGCAACTCTTAATTCTCGCAACCTCCGGATACAGGCGAAGCGTGACTTCCTCCAGCATGTTGCTCATATGTGCGCACATATCCTCGTAATGTTGGCGCTCGATGGCTTGCTTGACGAGCCGACTCTTCGGTTCACGCTCCGTATTCGTCGCATCGAACTGGCGATAAATCTCGGAAGTGGATACGCTCACCTGCGGCTTGGCCAAAATGACCCAGCAAGGTGGAGGCGACTCGATCTTTTCGAGGATTTCTCCCCGGCCTTTGGCTAGAGCAGTGCCGCCAGTCACGCAAAAGGGCACATCCGAGCCGATCTCGGCCCCCATTGCCAGCAGTTCTTCTTCTGCAATATTCAGCTTCCAAAGGCGATTCAAGCCTCTGAGCGTTGCCGCAGCATCGCTGCTTCCGCCTCCTAGCCCTGCGGAAACGGGAATATTTTTGTCAATATGTATATAGACGCCTTGTTTGACATTGTAGCGTTCCTTAATGAGCTTGGCTGCCTGGAAGGCTAAGTTTTTCTCATCCAGGGGAATGTAGCCAACCGGGCTCGAAATAATGATCGTATCGCGTGGCAATTCCTCCAGCTCCAGCCGATCTGACAAATCGACCATCGTCATGATCATCTCTACTTCATGGTAGCCGTCATCTCGTTTGCCAAGCACATCTAAAGTTAAGTTAATTTTGGCAGGTGCTTTCTCGTATATCGTCATGATTTCCTTCTCCTACATCTTACAGTATCGACCACAACTTAACTGTTAGTATATCGAATAAAGCTGCGCAATGCCACACAACCCCCACTATGAAACGATCGCCCCTACACCTTGCGAGCGCCGATAAAAGTCTTGTCCTTAAGAAGAAAAAAGACCGCTTAGCGGACGCGTCTGTGCCGCCATAGCAGTCTAATAATTCCTTTCACTGTTACCCGCGGGACATGCGCTGTTCAGCAATCTGAATCGCACGCTTCACCATATTACCCGCTTCTTTCGTTGTAATACTACCCCACCCGTCACGCTGAACCTTGTCATAAAAACCAAGGTCTTTGGCCAGCTCTGTCTTAAATTGCTCAGACATGAATCCTCTTCTGCGTCGAGCCATGGCAATGCCTCCTTAAGCAAAAGGATCATTCAATGCGCGCATCATGTAGTATGGCTCCTGTCGCTTGATTTATGCTATGTGGTGAAGCGATGCAACAATTTGCCTGAATCGGTCAGCGAACACCGAGCTGTGACATGCCCGCACAAAAAAAGAAAACAGCAGTGCAAGCACTGCTGTAGTCAACGTATCATTCTCTAATCTTGCATATAGGCTATCCGAACTTGTCCTTCGTCGCTGTATACCGTTACTTCAACGGATTCCGTCAAAATATCGGCGTAACTGTACGAAACCCGCTTGAAGGCATGCTGTTCTTGATCGAGTTTGACTATAAATACAGAAGGGTAGGTTTCTTCAAGCACTCCGGTTCGTTCGATCGTCTTGCGACGACCACCGTTTGCACGCAGCATAATCTTCTGTCCAACGTGCAAATCCAAACTTTGTTTGATTTCATGTAAGGTATTTCTTGCCATGACGAGCTACCACCTCTTTCATGAATCATTATAACTCAGAGGTGGACACGTTGTCAAATACAGAAAATTTATTATAACAATGGGAAGCGAAAGTTGTCAATGAGTTATTGCAAAATTAATTTACTTTAGGCGATCCAAGTCGAAAACTTCCTCGCGTTTCATATCCACCCATCCCCTTGAGTCCGGATTGTGTGCCAGCCAGCACCTCAGTAATGCGCACAGTATCCCGAATCGAGGTGTACGCAGCTTTCACTGCGACTTGCACGGGGTCCAAAGCGTGGATTAAAATTCTTCCCGGCGAGCTCGCAAAGTTCGCTCCAGCTTGCAAGAGCGCCTCAAAATGGGACTGGCAAGCACCGGCGATGACGGTCATGACATCACGGTTGCGTTCATAAGCGCGCACCGTCTGCACAGCCTGAACGAAATGGTGGGAATTTTTGTAGCTTGCGAGATCTTGCTTGCTGACATGATTTTTGTACAGCCCGTCATGTCCTGTAATGACGACGATATCCGGCCTAATTTCCGGAAGCAAGTGCTGCAACGCTTCAGCCATCTGCGTCTCAGGGAAATAGTGTCCGACTGCCGGAATTTTCAGCTTGCCGTAAACTTCCATACATTTTCGCATATAGTTCACATCGCCATCTAGGTGCAGAACTTTACCTGGCAAATCAAACACATCTTCGTAGGTGCGAGACTGCGCGGCAGAGCCACGAGTTTGCTCCAACATCCGTTCGACATCTTGCGCAAGTAAAGCTATCTTCGCTTCAATGATTTCATTCCAGCCGCGCGAGTTTTCTTCGTCCGTTACCGGCGCGGGGACAAGATCGGCAAGCGGCGCATCTGCGAGCAACCTGACTTCAAGACCTCTTAAAATTGCTTGATTGCCTCTTATCGTCTCGATTCGAAAGCGAATGTCTTCTCCATAAGAAAGACGAACGACAATATCTCCTTGCTTCATCCAGCCATCCCTCCTCGTTCATCCTATGGCGGAGGTGGGCGGTTGGTGTATAGAAGTCGGGTGCAATTATTGCTTACCTAGCGCAATCCTTCCTCCATCAGCAGATTGCTGAGATGAGCGAATTCGCCAATCGTTAGAGTCTCCGCGCGGCGATCCGGCAGGATGCCACTACTAGCAAATACGGAAGCAATCAAAGATTTATTATGCTTGCCAAATCGTGACACCAGGTTGTTATAGATCGTCTTTCTGCGATGAGCGAACGACGCTTTAATTACTTGAAAGAAAAACGTTTCGTCGCGAACGTCCACCGGCGGCTGCTCCCGCACACGCAAACGTATAACGGCTGAATCGACATTCGGCCGCGGAATGAAAACGGTGTGCGGCACATGCGTGATCAGCTGCGGTTCACAGTAGTATTGAACGGCGATGCTCAAGCTGCCATAATCTTTGCCGCCCGGCGAAGCGGCCATGCGATCCGCCACTTCCTTCTGAATCATGACGACGATGTTGCCTACCGGCAAACGCTCTTCCAACAGCTTCATCAAGATCGGAGTCGTAACATAATAAGGCAGATTCGCCGCAACATGCACTTCTTCATATTGCGCGAAATGCTCCCGCCACAGAGCCTGCAAGTCCAGCTTCAGCACGTCTCCATGAATGATGCTCACATGAGTTTCATGCTGAAACAATTCATGCAAAATCGGTAGCAGCCGCTCATCAATTTCGATCGCCACTACTTTGCCGGCTCTCTCCGCCAGCTTCTCTGTCAGTGCTCCGATCCCCGGTCCAATCTCCAGTACACCACAAGCTTTTGTAAGCTCTGCAGCATCGGCGATTTTGTGCAAAATATTTTGATCGATCAAGAAATTCTGCCCTAGGCTCTTCTTAAATGTAAAGCCGTATTTGTTCACAATTTCTCGAGTGCGTGTAGGGGTTGCGATGTCGACGGGGGCGCCTGTGCGAAATTCATTCATCGGCCTGTTCCTCCATTTGTTGATACGCCTTCATAAACTCCTCCCTCGTTATCTGAAACATGCGGCAACGCTTCAGAAAAGTTTTGCCATTTGCTCGTCCGATTCCGAGGATACTGCCCATCCTCGCCCTGCGCTCGGACGCTTTCGGATGGGCAAGCAGCCCATATACCAGCAGATCTTCCCACACAATTTCTCCTTCCGCATCCGGCACCTCTGTCTTCACTTCCGCAAGCGCCCTGCGAATCGCCTCCGGCGAAGCGTGTTCAACGCCAACCTCACCGCGACACCGCGCTTCCTCCACAGGCAAAAAAGCGTGCTTGCACCCTGGCACATGCTCGGCTATGATGCTCCGTATGCGTTCCCCCGGATGATCCGGATCGGTCAGAATGATGACGCCGCGCCGTTCCTTCGCCAGCGCTATGCGGCGGAGCACCTCCCGATCGATCGCAGAACCGCCTGTCTCGATCGTGTCCGCTACGACCGCGCGTTGCACGCTCACGGTATCTTCTTTTCCTTCTACCACGATAATTTCCTTGATCATTTTCATTCCTCAGTTCATATCGAGCTTCCTAACTTCCAATGAGAAAACCTCTATCGAGGCCTATCGAAGATGAGCGACCGCGTTCAAAGGTGGGTTTTATCGCCAAATAGAATTTGTATTTCCGATATCTCGGAAAACTTATACATTCTATTGTGGTAAAGAAATACTTGGCTTGGCGCCAAGTCCTTTAGGACGCAGGTGGCTGCTTAGTATTTCTTATGCTTGTGAGGTTAGTCGATGTTTATAAACTCCATACCTATGAAGAAAGGAGAGGCTCATCACCTCTCCTCTTTATACCATATTCAACATCCTAATTTCAGCCTTGTGGATGTTCGGGGCCGATAACATATACGGTACCCTTCTTCTTGCCGAAGCTTTCGGCAGCCTCTAGCGAATCAAAATAAATATCGACCCAATTGCCGCGGACGCCACTGCCCTTGTCTTCCGCTCTTCGGAACCCATATCCTTCGATATAAATCCACCATCCGAACGGAATCACATCGGGATCGACGGCTACTGTACGACCTTCCGTTACGGTCGTACCTGTATAAGTGATGCCGTACTGAGGATGATCCTCTGACTTGCCTGTGGACTGCACTCCAGCATAGTACGCGGTCAATGTCGCTTCGATTACACGCTTTGCGCCGAACGTGATTCCGTCCTTCGTAACCGTTTGAACGTCGGGCGATGCGGCCGACAAAATCGCCACTTCACTCTTCGAACCGATTGCTACAATTTCATCGGTGCTCAGTTGGGTTGTTTCGCTAGCTAGCAAGGTTTCGCTTACGAGCTTGCCATCTTCATAGATGCGTTCATACGTTTCTTGCAGATAGCCGGGCTGCCCTCTCTGCAACACCTTTTCTTTACCTTTCGCCAGCGTAGGATCGTGCCTCTTCACCACGCTGAACGGAATCGCCTTCGACTCTGTCTCGAGCTTTTTGTCAACGCGTGTGACGCGAATTTCGTCTCCGGACTGTACGCTGTCCGCAAGACCTCGATTCACCCGATCCAGCTCTCCGAGCGCCACGTTCGCTTGCTTCAGCACTTCCTCAACCGTACGCGCGGCCGTCCATATTTCTCTCTTCTGTCCGTCCGCGTATACGGTGACCGGATGAGCATACCTC
Organism: uncultured Paenibacillaceae bacterium; assembly: GCA_963755735.1. Classification (GTDB taxonomy): domain Bacteria; phylum Bacillota; class Bacilli; order Paenibacillales; family DA-C8; genus Insulibacter. The sequence continues at coordinate 46,864 of CAVWLN010000013.1, read as the reverse complement.
ACCTCGATGCGAGGATGATCTTTGAGCGATGCGGTCAGTGGTGCAGACACCGCATCATGCTCTCCTATTGTAATGTCTTGTTCAGTCAGCAATTCCCCTACTAGATTAACCTGTGTTTTAACTTTTCTGCTCTCTCCGTCTACGACAAGCTCAATATGCTTAACAGTGAGAACATGTGTGAGTAATATGATTAGAACTAGCGCCAGCACAAACGTTGCTGCGCCGTACAGGATTCGGAAATTGCCGCGCTGCATCGTCATCCGCACGAAAGCCGCTGTCCGGTTCAATACGGATTCGATGTGACGGTTTCCATTCACCAATATTTTCCCCCTCGGTTTTTCGTCTCAATATGGGATGTTACTCAACTTGAGGAGGAGGTGTAAAGGGAATGTTTCGGCTCAATCATGCGTCTTTTCGCCTAATTATGCGTCAACAGCCCAAATTATCAATGCCATACAATTTTTTTGCACGCATTCTTTACAATTCTTGCCGATAATCGTTATTTCATCATTCTGGAAAATAATTGAAATGCATTGTTCGTGGTAATAATAGACATCTCTTCTATTGAAATCCCTTTCAACTCAGCTGCTGCCTCCGCAACATACCTCACATATGAAGACTCGTTTCTCTTTCCTCTATATGGTTCAGGAGTTAAATAAGGGCAGTCTGTTTCGATTAATAATCGGTCAAGCGGAGTCTTCTTCAACACTTCTTTCGGCTGCTTCGCATTTTTGAACGTTACCGGACCGCCGAATGAAAGATAGAAGTTCATATTCAAACATTCTTTCGCAATTTCCCAGCTGCCTGAGAAGCAATGCATTATGCCTCCTACTTCCGCAGCATTTTCTTCTTTCAGCAAGCGCACGACATCAGCATGTGCATCACGGTTGTGGATGACAATCGGCAGCTTCAGCTTTCTTGCCAGCCGAATTTGCTCTCTGAACACACGGTGCTGCACTTCCTTCGGAGAAGTATCCCAATAATAATCCAGCCCGATTTCACCGATTGCCACGACCTTAGGATGATCGCAAAGCGACTCGAGCCATTCAAGATCGCCTTCTTGCATATGAATCGCATCCTGCGGATGCCAGCCGACCGTACTGTATATGAAGTCATACGATTCAGCGAGCTGAAGCGAGCTCGGAATCGTTTCGCGATTAAATCCGACGTTGACGATTCTCTTAATGCCCACCTCCTGCGCGCGACGGATCACCTCTTCCCGATCCTCGTCGAAAGCTTTGCTATTTAAGTGTGCATGGGTATCGATTAGCAATATCGTTCATTCCTTTCTATATAAGTACAGATTCAAGCCGTCACAACGTCTCTTCCTCTAAAAGGATCATAAAATGATCCCGCCAAGGTTCACCAGCATAACGACAAATATTTAAGCGAGATCAATAGTCGTCATGCAAATGTAGCAAATCCCGTACATCTCGGGAAAAATGCGTAGCTAGCTCGCTCATCCGTTCCTTTGGATAATACAATTGATGGACACCTTGATGGACACCGCTGATCGACTTGACGACCTCGGATTTGCGCGAGATTTCCACCAGCTCGCCGCTTTCTTCAAGCAGAAAGATCGGAGCTTTGTTGCTGGCTTCGCCTGGACGATAAACATCATAGGGAAGATCGGAAGGGAAGTCAATTTCCAAATAGTATTCCGGATCGATCCCCGCTTCACTCATTTTCCCGTCGGATTTGCGACAGCATTTGCTCATCGATTGTATGAAAGGTTACATATTTAAAAAGACGACGATGCAAAAATCTTTGGCATAAGTCCGACAGAATATCGTCTGCTTCCTTCGTCCATTGCATAAGTGTCATCTGCATGAACGCTTCATCGAGCAAGATGTATTGCTGCATGTCCAATCTTTCTTCAAACAAGGCCGGCAGTGGATCTAGCAAAAACTGAAAGCCGTAACCGGACTGATAGAGCGCTTTGGCACGCTTCAATATTTGCCGCAAAATAATTTCTGAGCTGCGAGTTACCGGGTGAAAGTAAACCTGCCAATACATTTGATAGCGCGACATTAAATAATGCTCAACGGCATGCTTGCCGCTTTCCTTAACGACAATATGCTCTTTATGCGGACGCATACACGCGCAAAATCCGATCCAGATCAAATTTGCCATAACTTGCCCCTGTGAAATACGCATCGCGAAGCAAATAATCCATCCGATCCGCATCGAGCTGACTGGATATTAATTGTACGACAATCGAGCGATCATATGTCTTTCGTATTACACTCGCCACTTGATTAGGAAAATGGTCGCCGGCACGTCTTAACACCTGATTAATTTCTGTATCCCCTAGAATAATTTGACACGTCCATTCTTCATGATCGACATGGAAAATCGGCTCGATGGAATGCGAGAACGGCCCATGTCCGACATCATGCAATAATGCCGCGCACAAGCAAAGCATGCGCTCCTCCACAGGCCAATCACGATACCTGTTGCGCTCGAATTGAGAAATGATTTTGCGCGTAATTTCATAGACGCCAAGCGAATGAGAGAATCGGCTATGCTCTGCGCCGTGAAACGTCATATACGTGGTTCCAAGCTGGCGAATGCGCCGCAAACGCTGAAATTCCTTCGTATTGATCAAATCCCAGATCATCTCATCCTGCACATAAATATACTCATGCACCGGATCTTTAAACACTTTTTCCTCCAAAATTTTCCCCCTCATCCTATCTCCCTCCTATTCTTAATGGTTTATTTTTGTCGAAAATTCGACATTTTATTTAAAACTATGTCGAATTTTGTAGATTAGAAGAAAAATCGATTGAATTTGTTTTAAATTTAATATATAGTCAAACTAGTTGATATTCTTCATATAAATAGCAATTTTCCCTTATACATTACCAAATGGCGAGCACATTGGTTATTGACTTATTATGGGAAACGTTGGTACTCTAGTAACGAAAAGCTTGTCGAAAGTTGACGTTTTATTTAAGAGAGGAGAATCACTGGTTATGATGAAATCCACTGGCATTGTAAGAAAAGTTGACGAACTCGGTCGCGTCGTCATTCCAATCGAGTTGCGTCGCACACTTGGTATCAGCGAGAAAGATGCGCTTGAAATCTATGTGGACGGCGAGCGTATCATGCTGAAAAAATATGAACCAGCTTGTATCTTCACTGGCAATGCTGACGATCTCGTGCATTTCAAAGGCAAAATGATCAGCAAGCAATGCATTGAAGAGTTAATGGAACTATATAAATCGATGTAATAAAGATATTATTTGCTGACAAATGAAAGAATATAGGTTATAATTATATTATTGAACATGTTAATTCTAACCTTTTTATATCTCCTTTATATCCCTAAGTACGTTTGGCTCGAGGCGTACTTAGGGATTTTTTTCTTCATCAAGAATCGCTTTATAAATGTCGCGTCTTCGAAACTCCGCGGTCTGACGCCGCCTTCTTCATCGCTTCCTTGCGCATCATTCCCTGCTCTTCGTACGCTGTCACATGTTCCGAGATCGAAAGCTCTGCCCACCAATTGCTCCTCTGCTTCCGCGTGCTCGCCCGGCGCTTCGATTAGATAAACAAATTTCTCCAAGCACTTCCTGATCTGCATACCAATCGATACATTGTGCAAGTGACCCGCGCAAAGCTTCTTCGTGCTTCTTCGTCAGCTCACGAACGATCACAGCTGGCCGATCTCCCCATTGCTCGTAGATCAAGGCCAACGTTTTGCGAAGCCGATGCGGCGCTTCATAAAAGATAACCGTACCTGAGAAGCTGCGCAGTTTTTCCAGCTGCTCCAGCTGCTTCTTCTTATCCCGTGGCAGAAATCCAGCGAATACAAAAGGCACCGTCGGCATACCTGACATGATCAAGGCAGATAACGCAGCATTCGCGCCTGGAATGGGAATGACCGCAATATTGGCAGCTATCGCAGCTTGCACAAGCTCCATGCCGGGGTCCGATATCGCTGGCAGTCCAGCATCACTCACTAACGCCACGTCTCAGCCCTCTTGCAGTACGCGAATAATCTCCGCACCGCTCGCTTGCTTGTTATGCTCATGATAGCTGACAAGCTGTTTCGGTGTAATGTCAAAATGAGTGAGCAGCTTCCTAGTATGTCTCGTATCTTCCGCTGCAATCCAATCGACTTCCTGCAAAATTCGCACAGCACGAAACGTCATATCTTCCAAATTGCCGATCGGCGTAGCAACGAGATATAGCTTGCCGCTGCTATCTTCGCTTTGGAAACTTCTCTGTATTTGCATATGTATCCTCCGGTTCGCGTTGTTTCCATTATGTCATGCTCCGCCTTGCCAGTGTGCTTCAAGTCTGCAGCTTGTCCGTTTTGCCATAATACACTTCCAGCAATTCCGGGCAATACCCGTCCCCTTCGTAAACAAACAGAGGCGGCAATATCGTCATCTCCGGCGCAGCGTCACGCATCGCTTCAACTAGCACCAGATTGGCATCGGTTCCAGCGCGCGGATGCACCATCCGCAGCCTCTTCGGTTCTAGCCGATGTTTGCGAAGTTCAGAGAGCAGTTCCGCCAGCCGCGATGCACGATGCACGAGTGCCACTTTGCCACCGCTCTTGACCAATCTCGCCGAAGCCGATACAACATCGGTTAAGGTGCACATCACCTCAAAGCGAGCGATTGCTACGTGTTCATTTTGGCCCACTTCACCAAAGCTAAGCGGCAAATACGGCGGATTGACCGTTACTAGGTCAAAGCTTCCGGCTCCAACTTCAAACTGGTATTGCCTTAGATCGTGTGTGATGATCTCAATTTGATGATCAAGACCGTTCATCGCGACACTGCGTCTCAGCCATATCAGCCAGCCTCGGCTGAATTTCCACTCCTGTAACCTGTGCTTTACTGCGCGTTGCCAATAACAGCGGAATGACGCCGTTTCCTGTACACAGATCAAGAATACGACCGCGTCCCGGCACACTGCAAAATCTCGCGAGCAGCACCGCATCCAGCGAAAAACTAAACACCTCATCACTTTGGATGATTCGCAAGTCGTGGGTTAACAAATCGTCGATTCGCTCTCCCGACTTCAGCACGTGTTCCTTCATTATTTCTAACTTCCTTTATGATGTTCTATACATCTCATGATCGAAAAAAACCGCAGGATCGCTCCTGCGGCATCAGTTATTTATGCAAGAAAGACAAGACAGAACAAGCAATCGCCCTCTGTGCGCAGATGGCCGTAGTTAATATTGCAGATATGAAACCCTTCATAATACAGACGAGCCAAGTTGTCATAGCCTTCTCCCACTGGCCGGGACGTTGCGCCTGATGACGGTTGAGCCGCAGATTCTGGCTCTGATACCGGCTCTTCCTCGGCAGCATGTTCCTGCTTCAATATTCTGCGCAGTTGCCCATTTTCAATGCTGAGACGTTTGTTCTCTTCAAGCAAATTCACGAGCTGCCCCTTCAAGGAGATGATATCTTCAAGCAATTGTCCGAACTGATCTTCTATTCGAATCATCTGTTCGTAGATATCTTTCTTCTCCATGCTCTTGGTCTCACCCCTCCAAAAGAAAATCTTGGCGAAGCCGATCGGCCGCGAAGATTTTCTTATGCTTATGAAGTTATCGTATCTTTATTCTCTACTGTCTATGCATGCAAACCTCTACTATTGTTCGACTACGTCGTCCGGAGACATGTCCCATACTTTACCTTGATGTTCGTACAATTGCACCTGAACCATGTGATCTTTCACCTTCAAGCCGACGACCTTGCCCGGACCCATCGTCGTCATCACTTCGGTGCCTACTTTCGGAAGCTCTGTCTTCACGCTTTCGTAGTTGTCATGTTCGAATTTCAAGCAGCACATCAAACGGCCGCATAAGCCGGAAATCTTCGTCGGGTTCAGCGACAGGTTTTGATCTTTCGCCATCTTGATGGAGACGGGATCGAAATCACCGAGCCATGTTGAGCAGCACAACGTACGACCGCAAGGTCCAATGCCGCCTAAGATTTTCGCTTCGTCCCGCACCCCGATTTGCCTTAATTCGATTCTCGTGCGAAAGACGCTGGCCAAGTCTTTGACGAGCTCCCGGAAATCCACGCGCCCATCAGCTGTAAAATAAAAAATGATTTTGTTGCGATCAAACGTATATTCCACATCAATGAGCTTCATGCCCAGTTTATGCTCTTTTATTTTCTCCACGCACGTGCCGAATGCATCGCGAGCAGCTGCGCGGTTTTCTTCCACGATCTTGGCGTCCGCTTCCCCGGCTATGCGAATGACCTTCTTCAAGGGAAGAACAACGTCCGCATCGTCAACTTCCTTGCGGCCGATGACGACCTTGCCATACTCCACGCCGCGAGCCGTCTCGACAATTACGTGCTGATCCCGGTCGACGTCCTGATCGTTGGGATCGAAGTAATAAATCTTGCCGGCTCTCTTAAAGCGAACGCCTATCACACTATACATCTATCTTCACACCTCCTGTACTGAGACCAAAAGCCGCTCCAGTACAAGCTGCGGATTGACGTTCGCACGCAAGTATCTGCGTGCTTCGATCACGAACTCCATCGCCCGAACCCAGCGAATGGCTTCAGTTCTCACAGCAACTTGCTCCAGCCACTCCTTCTGATCAGGAAAGTTCAACGTCGTATTCCTGCGGGCTTGTACTTGTATGATATCCTTGAACAAAAGTCCAAATAATTGCAGGATTGTTTCTGTATGCTCTGAAAGTCCGCCTTTGATTACCTTCTGCTGCACGGTTAAGAGGGCTTTCGCAGGCGCGCTTATGCTTTCACGGATTAATTGTATCACTACGTTTCGACTTTCTGCAAACCATTCTGCTTGCGCGAACTGTCTCGCTGCTTCAAGCCCGGCGGCGAGCTGTGAAGCCGCTACTGCCAAATGCTCGGCAATCCCTTCCTGCATTAATTGCGCGCATATTGCGGTGGGCGGAAGCGGTGCAAAGGACAGCCGCTGCACGCGAGAAGCAATCGTCGGCAGCAAAGCATTGGCATTTTCCGTGAGCAGCACGGCCGTGATCCGCTCACCGGGCTCCTCCAGAAACTTCAGCAAGCTGTTAGCTGCTTGTACCGTCATCTTCTCTGCCTGATCAATCACATACATGCGAGGCTGGTTCCAATCCGAACGATACGCAAAGCCTCGCTGCAGTTCACGAATTTGATCGATTTTAATCGATGCGCCATCTGGGGAAATCATAACGAAGTACGGATGGTTGCCGTGTTCAATCTTCCGACATTCTGCGCATCGACCGCACGCTTGATGACTGCCTTCCTGAGAGCTTGTCCGCTCCAAGCAAAAGAGCGCCTTGGCGAGCGCATACGCGGTTTGCATTTTGCCCGTGCCTTTCGCTCCGCTGAAGACATAAGCATGCGACAGTCTTCCTTCTGCGAGCGATCTGAGAAGCATGGCTTCGACATGCTCCCGCTTAAGATTGGTTGCTGTTGCCATGGCACTCCCTCATTCGTCCTCGTGCTTCCATCAAGACAGCAAGTTGATGAGAAGCCCTTTGATTTCGCCGATTTTGTTCAATATTTCGATCCGACCTTCTTCGTGTGACAGCATCTCCTCGCCCATGCTGACGAGCTGCTCGTCGATTTCATCCAGCAGCTTGTATTTCTTGCTGCGGCCGCGTCGATCCCAGCCTGTCGTTTCCTTGATAACGATGCCTTGCCGCACGGTATCTTCAAGAAACTTGCGAATCATATGCTTGTAGCTATGGAGCTCACGCACGGTCATCGACTTGCTTAGTCTCTCACCTTGCAAAATAATTTGCTGCAGCGAGCGCCGCAGCTGCTCTTCTGAACGTTGCCGCTCCTGCTGCCCCATAAAATCTTGAAACGAGCGATTCCGCACTTGGGATGGTGTCGGCGAGTCGAGCGTCTTGCGATCTCCCGTAAACGTACGTATCTGATTATTAATTTTCACCGACTGCTACCGCCTTCCCGTTCAAACCATTCTTTCTATATTTGTTTGTCGGTTCAACCCTTGACGATGGGTGATCCGTCAAAAATGTTCAAACCGATCAACCGGTATAATGAAAACTGCCGCTCCGCCTACCTGCACTTCGACAGGAAACGGTATATAGGAATCTGTCGTACCGCCCATTGGCGAAACCGGGGTTACCAATTGATCACGCACGCGACAGTTAGACTGGATGATGCGCATCACGTCCTCAACTTTATCATCATCCACGCCAATCAAAAAAGTCGTATTCCCAGCTCGCAAAAATCCGCCTGTACTTGCTAGTTTCGTAGCCCGAATCCCTTCCTTAACGAGTGCATTGGATAACCGGTTCGCATCCTTGTCCTGTACGACAGCCACTACCATTTTCATAGACAGTCCTCCTTTTTCATTATACCTTAATGTGTAGATAACACACGAAGCAACCTTTGGCAATCGGCATGAATATCGGCAAAAATATGATCTTCGCTTCGCTCCGCTGAGATTAAGCAGATTCGCTCCGGCTCTGCTGCTGCAATTTGCAGAAAGGCTTGGCGAACTCGCTCATGATAGGCTAGATCTTTCTGCTCGATGCGGTCAAGCTGCTTACCAGATCGCAACAAGCGCTCTTGAATGCGTTTTCTACCAACCTCTACAGAAATATCCAACAAGTAAGTTCTTGCTGGTTTTACCCCTTGTATTGCAAACTCATTGATCGACCGAACCGCGGATTCATCTAGTCCGAGCCCCGCCGCCTGATAGGCGATGCTGGCATCTACGAAACGGTCACACAGAACAATGTAACCGTCCTGCAGCGCCGGGATAATCAATTCGTGTACGTGCTGCGCCCGAGAAGCAGCCATCAGCAACGCTTCAGCTTGCGCATTCATCGCTGTATTGTCCGGTGACAAGAGCAGCTTGCGAATTTGATCGCTGATCGGCGTCCCTCCCGGCTCGCGCGTTGTGATAACGCGATGCCCAGCCTGCTCAAGAGCGTCAGCCAGTCGTTTGAGCTGCGTCGTCTTGCCAGATCCGTCGGGACCTTCGAATGTAATAAATATTCCTTTCAACGGGTGCATGATGTCATCCTTTCATAATCCCTTAGCGCACATCTGGGGTCGTCACGCGAATCCACTGCAACTGCGGATCGTGTACACCCTGAAATCGTGCCCCAAGGCTAGCCATCGTCTGCAGCGCCTCCACGAGCGGTTGACTGAGCTGCTCTCCGGGATAAGCGAACGGGATACCCGGTGGATACGGCACGATCATCTCCGCGCTGTATCGGCCAGCCGCATCAGCTAGGCGAACGAACTCGCTGCTTTCAGTCGACAAACCTCTCGTGAAGCGCACCGGTTCCGGTGATGACGGAAGGCTAGGTAATGTATATATATTCGCGAACGGCGGCAAAAGTTCCTTCTTGTCCAGCATATATTGCGTCTGAATTCGTCGAAAAATTTGTGCAAGCTTCAAGCTCTCTGCCTTACTGGAAAACGGGCTGAATACGAGCAGCACACGATTCGGATCGGCCATCTCGATCATGCAGCCATTTCGCTCCAGCTCTGCTTGCAGCGCATACCCGTCCAGCGTGCCTGTACGATCCCGCACGGCGATCTTGAACGGGTCTTGCGTGATGCTATGCTCACGTGCTGAAGATGCGTGCGATGAGCATTCGAACGATGGCATGTCCTGCATTGCTTCATTGAAGCTGTTTACGGCTTCGAGCCCTTTCGCGATCCACATCTCGCCGTCCGTATGCATCAGTCGTCTTGCCAGGTCAAGTGATGCCATAATCGGATACGACGGACTGCTTGTCTGCAGCATGCGCAAAGTGTCTGCCACCCGCTCGGCGGATATGCGCTCTCCTTGTATGTGCAGCATCGCGCCCATCGTCATGGCGGAGAGCATCTTGTGCGTAGACTGAACGACGGCATCCGCGCCAAGCTTTAACGCCGATTCAGGAACATCCGGATGAAAGCCGAAATGCGCTCCGTGCGCTTCATCTACAAGCACAGGGATATCAGCCTCATGCGCAATCCGGATTACATCGTTCAAATCCCATGCACGTCCGAAGTAGTTCGGCCTTGTGACGAAAACTGCCTTCGCTTCCGGATACGTCTCCACAGCATGCCGCAACGCATCCGGCTCCACTCCTGCCGCATAGCCGGACTGAGGATCCCACAGCGGAGGGAGAAATACCGCCCTTGCTCCCGCTAACATCAACGCGTTCAGGACAGACTTGTGGCAGAACCGATCGACTAGCACAAGGTCACCTTCTCCGCACACGCTCATGATCATCGCCAGATTGCCGAGCGTGCTGCCTTGTACGAGGAAGAACGTGCGATCCGCGCCGAAGCACTCGGCTGCAAGCTGCTCCGCTTCGCGAATAACGCCCTGCGGCTGATGCAAATCGTCCAGACCGGTCAGCTCCGTAAAATCAAACGCCATCATCGCATGCAGCGCCTCTGCTTCATGCTCGAGCGCGCCTCCGTATTTATGGCCTGGCACATGGAAGCTAGCTGTATGGCGTGCTTGGTGCGCCAACAATTTTTCGTAAAGAGGCATCCGCTGTTTGTGCAATCTACCTGTCCCTCCGCTTAGCAATCTACCCGTTCCTCCGCTCCTCCGAACGATGTCTGAAGTCATAGCTTGAACTCTATTATACCATGTATCAACCCGCCAACATGCATCACACCTGCACCTTCATATCGCAACTTGCACCTTCATATCGCAGTCTCGTTGTCGTCACTACGCGCCGTGCGCTCCACTCCGCTATCTCTGTTAACGCTATCGCCCTGTTAATGCTATCTCCGGCAATTTTTGTTGACACCCTTGCATCATTGCTGTTCATTTGCCCTGCAAATGAACAAAAGCCTATCCTGCTTATTACAGGACAGGCTCGCTTAGGAACTCTGTTTATACCAGATTTTCTTCATTTGATCTACAAAATAATGATACTTCTCTTCTTTCACATCCGTGGCGATCATTTCTTTCTCACACTGATCACAGATCAATCTCTCGCAGATGAAAATTCCTTGCTGCTCACTACGCCCGCAAATAATACACGTCTCCATGTGCTGATGCTCCATCTATACATCACCCTTAAAGTTTTGATGCGTTTGTTAGCATTATGCCACAAATCTACGACTCTTAAACTCTTTTCTTAGACTCTTTGATTGTATAAACCTTATTTAGTGCAAACTATATGATTGAAGCGCTGATCGATCTTTACGCATCGTTGTTTCCTTATGATATGTGTTCTGCTGCTTGCGGGTGACAGTCGCATTATATATTCTCCTGCATCATATCTCCGCTTAATCTCCGCTGTTGACCGTTTACCAGGCTTGACCATGTGGCGTTTGGTTTTGCTTATCGCGATTTGTATCTCGTTTCGGTCGGATCTACGGTCGAGCCTACGTTCCGGTCTACAGTCCGGTCTACGGTTTGGTTCAACCGTTTTTTCCGCTCGGACGGGCGCATCAGCTTCCGATCTTATTGTGTTACGTTCGTGTTTCGGTGGTCGTTTTGGTGGTTTGGTTTGATGGTGTGGAATGGTTCGGGGTAGTCAGGGGTAGTCCGGTCGCTTTTGTATGAAATGTCATACAAAATATTTCGATCAACGGCATTTTTGCCAACTTTATACGATATCTCATACAAAAAACGGCGATTCGAGGGCAAGGACGAACTTTTTGTATGAGGAATCATACAAAACCATCCATTTTAGCGATTTTCCCAGTTTTCTGTGTGATCAATCATACAAAATAAGCACATCCTACCCCCACCATCGTTCTAACGGATCTGTCGTACGTGATTTCACCTACCACCGAGCTCTCAGCATTCGCACGGAACTGTGTTCCCTTATACGGTCATATTCATATGGATATACACTCATATAGGTTGAATAACGGATCGTATGCAAAAAAGAACCACCCTGCTGAAATGGCTTCAACAAGGTGGTTCTGTCGGCTTGGCAACGTCCTACTCTCCCGGGACCTCTCGGTCCAAGTACCATCGGCGCTGGAGGGCTTAACGGTCGTGTTCGGGATGGGTACGCGTGGTGCCCCTCCGCTATCATCACCAAACCTCTAAAGAAATCCTTGGCTGGCACCATGTCCTCATGGATGCTGGTGGCAGCTAGTCTTTCTTATGCTCAGAAGCTTATCCCTGAAAACTAAATACCGATTCACGAAAATTACCTTACAAAGCTTCCTCTTGGTTAAGCCCTCGACCGATTAGTATTCGTCAGCTCCACGTGTTGCCACGCTTCCACCTCGAACCTATCTACCTCGTCGTCTACAAGGGGTCTTACATACTGGGAAATCTCATCTTGAGGGGGGCTTCACGCTTAGATGCTTTCAGCGCTTATCCCGTCCGTACTTGGCTACCCAGCGGTGCTCCTGGCGGAACAACTGGTACACCAGCGGTACGTCCATCCCGGTCCTCTCGTACTAAGGACAGCTCCTCTCAAATTTCCTACGCCCACGACAGATAGGGACCGAACTGTCTCACGACGTTCTGAACCCAGCTCGCGTACCGCTTTAATGGGCGAACAGCCCAACCCTTGGGACCTACTTCAGCCCCAGGATGCGATGAGCCGACATCGAGGTGCCAAACCTCCCCGTCGATGTGGACTCTTGGGGGAGATTAGCCTGTTATCCCCAGGGTAGCTTTTATCCGTTGAGCGATGGCCCTTCCATGCGGAACCACCGGATCACTAAGCCCGACTTTCGTCCCTGCTCGACCTGTACGTCTCGCAGTCAAGCTCCCTTCTGCCTTTGCACTCTTCGAATGATTTCCAACCATTCTGAGGGAACCTTGGGGCGCCTCCGTTACCTTTTAGGAGGCGACCGCCCCAGTCAAACTGTCCGCCTGACAATGTCCCCCATCCGGTTCACGGACGTGGGTTAGAACCTAGATACGATCAGGGTGGTATCCCAACAGCGCCTCCACCGATGCTGGCGCACCAGCTTCCCAGGCTCCCACCTATCCTGTACAAACCGTACCCAAGTTCACTATCAAGCTACAGTAAAGCTCCATGGGGTCTTTCCGTCTAGTCGCGGGTAACCTGCATCTTCACAGGTACTAAAATTTCACCGGATCTCTCGTTGAGACAGCGCCCAAATCGTTACGCCATTCGTGCGGGTCAGAACTTACCTGACAAGGAATTTCGCTACCTTAGGACCGTTATAGTTACGGCCGCCGTTTACTGGGGCTTCGGTTCAAAGCTTCGCTTACGCTAACCTTTCCCCTTAACCTTCCAGCACCGGGCAGGCGTCAGCCCGTATACTTCGCCTTACGGCTTCGCACAGACCTGTGTTTTTGCTAAACAGTCGCTTGGGCCTATTCACTGCGACCCCCTCGCGCTATTCACGCTAACGGGGTACCCCTTCTCCCGAAGTTACGGGGTCATGTTGCCGAGTTCCTTAACGAGAGTTGCTCCGCGCGCCTTAGAATTCTCTTCTCGCCTACCTGTGTCGGTTTGCGGTACGGGCACCTTGTGTCTTGCTAGAGGCTTTTCTTGGCAGTGTGAGTCCCAGACCTTCGGGTACTAGCAGTTCCCCTCCTCGTCACCGCTCAGGCTTCCCCATGTGCGGATTTGCCTACACATGACCCTTACGGCTTGAACAGGCTCTTCCAGTCGCCTGCGTCTCTTCCCTCCTGCGTCCCCCCTTCGCTCAAACGACACAAAGTGGTACAGGAATTTCAACCTGTTGTCCTTCGACTACGCCTTTCGGCCTCGCCTTAGGCCCCGACTTACCCTGAGCGGACGAACCTTCCTCAGGAACCCTTAGGCTTTCGGCGGACGGGATTCTCACCCGTCTTTTCGTTACTCATACCGGCATTCTCACTTGTACAAGCTCCAGCTGTCCTCTCGGTCAACCTTCTCTGCTGTACAACGCTCCCCTACCCAGACGTCGCATTCCCTACATCTTCGATCCATAGTGTTTAGCTAGAGCATTTGACCAGAATCTTCGAACTACCTTTAAGTCGTCGATTCTGGTGAAATGTCCCCTAACGACACCCGATCGAATCCCATGCAGGGAATCCGACGTCTGCCAAAGCTTCGGTGGTGTGTTTAGCCCCGTTACATTTTCGGCGCAGCGCCACTCGACCAGTGAGCTATTACGCACTCTTTCAATGATGGCTGCTTCTAAGCCAACATCCTGGTTGTCTTCGCAACGCCACATCCTTTCCCACTTAACACACACTTCGGGACCTTAGCTGTTGGTCTGGGCTCTTTCCCTCTTGACGATGGATCTTAGCACTCACCGTCTGACTGCCGGGTAGCACGTAGCTGGCATTCGGAGTTTGACTGAGCTTGGTAACCCTTGGCGGGCCCCGCACCCAATCAGTGCTCTACCTCCAGTACGCTCATGCCCGACGCTAGCCCTAAAGCTATTTCGGGGAGAACCAGCTATCTCCGAGTTCGATTGGAATTTCTCCGCT
>CAVWLN010000013.1:0-27500 GCA_963755735.1 uncultured Paenibacillaceae bacterium | reverse complement strand
ATTCCATCACGGTAGGGGATCGTAAGCGGAATGGAGCGAATCGTCTTCACCTGTGCCAAGATGGCTTCCCCAATTACACCGTTGCCGCGAGTTGCCGCTTGCACTAATTTCCCTTGCTCATACGTTAAGTTAAGCGTCAGTCCGTCATATTTCAATTCAACAGAAAAGGTCGGCTCTGGCAGCGGATCTTCCGGATGGGCTTGATTATACTCATTGATCAGCTTCGTTACCCGAGCATACCAAGCATCCAAGTCATCCTCCGTTTGCGCCTTGTCCAAGCTCCACAGTCTCGACAAATGCCTGTGCTCATCAAACCCTTGCAAAATTTCTCCACCTACGCGCTGCGTTGGGGATTCGGGCAATACGACTCCGGTTTCCTTCTCCAAGCTGACGAGTTCATCGTATAATCGGTCGTATTCTGCATCGCTTATTTCCGGACGATCAAGCGTATAGTACAAGTAGTTGTGGCGGTTCAGCTCCTCCACTAATTGCTTCATGCGATCCATAGGTGCAGTCATTTTGGCACAGCCTCCTTTAGGCTTGATATCATACTTCTCATCGCACGCTTGTCATTGATATGTGCAGCTCACGCTTTGGAAATCGGGGCGAACTTGGCGAGCAGCTTCTTAATACCGGTTGGCGCTGGGAAGGCGATCTGGAGCTCTTGGTCATCGCCCGTTCCTTTAACGGCAACAACCGTTCCAATTCCCCACTTCTGATGCGCAACCTTATCGCCAGTTTGCCAAACGACAGAACCAGCATCTGAGGAATGCGCGGCTACCTTCCGGCTGCTACTGGAGGCACGCCCAGCAAGATTACCTGCTGCACCGCCACCTATCACTCGGCCGGTATATATGTTATTCCCGCGGCTATAGCTTCTTCCATATGGAGCTTGGTCCGCGTCATCCAGATCGAATGCGTCGTACCTGCTGCCGCCATAGCTTCCTCCGTATACGTTGCCAAAGCCGCCACCGCCAAATGCTCCAGACGAGTTGCCAATGACTTCTTTCAATTCGTCAGGAATCTCCTCCAAAAATCGCGAAGGCATGTTACGGCTTGTACGGCCAAACAACGTTCGCATTTGAGCACACGACAGCACGAGCTCTTCTTCGGCTCGCGTAATCGCTACGTACGCAATTCGCCGTTCTTCTTCCAGTTCTTCTGGATCCATAAGGGCGCGGCTGTGCGGAAATATTCCTTCCTCCATGCCAATGACGAAGACGAATGGAAACTCCAACCCCTTAGCGCTATGCATTGTCATCAGCGTCACCTTGTCATGCGGATCCTCCGGACCGTCATCTGCCAACGTATCAATATCGGCAATAAGCGCCAAATCCGTCAGAAAGGCGACCAACGATTTGTCCTCATTCTTCTCCTCGAAATCTTGTGTAACGGACAAAAACTCATCTATATTTTCTACCCGCGAGCGGGCTTCCAACGTATTCTCCTGCACCAATTCCTCACGATAACCGGACATCTCCAGTAGTTTCTCGGTTAATTCGGTCACCGGTACAAACTCCGCCATACGACTTAAATTGTCAATTAGCTCCTTGAAATCAAGCAGGGCATTTCGTTGCCGAGAGCCAAGCCCGACAGCGTCTAGCTCGTCTAAGCTGGCGAAGATCGACTGTCCGCGTTGCGCTGCATAGGCGACCAGCTTGTCGAGACTTGCGGCACCGACACCCCGCTTTGGTACGTTGACGATGCGGAGCAAGCTAATGTCGTCGTCGGGATTGGACACAAGGCGCAAATACGCCAGCAAATCTTTAATTTCTTTACGCTCGTAGAAGCGAATGCCGCCAACGATTTGGTACGGAATATTCGATTTCAAAAATATTTCCTCGATGACACGCGACTGCGCATTCGTCCGGTATAGTATCGCGTGATCCCGATACGAACGGCCGCTTGCGACATGACGCTGAATTTCACTGACGACATGATAAGCTTCAGCCGCTTCCGAATCGGCATAATACACTTTGATCTTGCTGCCTTCCCCTTTGTCGGTCCACAAATTTTTGGGCTTGCGTCCTGTATTGTGCCCGATTACGCGATTCGCTGCCTCAAGGATGTTGCCGGTTGAACGATAATTTTGTTCGAGTAGGATCGTCGTCGCTTCAGGATAATCTTTTTCAAAGTCCAAAATATTCGAAATGTCCGCACCCCGCCAGCGATAGATCGATTGATCGCTGTCGCCGACCACGCATAGGTTGCGGTGAGCCTCCGCTAGATAACGACACAGCATATACTGTGCATGGTTCGTATCTTGATACTCGTCGACATGAATGTAGCGGAATTTCTTCTGATAGAAATCAAGCACATCCGGCTCTTGCTTGAACAGCTCTATCGTCTTCATGATCAAATCGTCAAAGTCCAAGGCATGGTTGCTTTGCAATTTGCGTTCGTATTGCAAATAAATTTGTGCTGCGACTTTCTGAAATGGATCTTGGCCTACCCGATCTGCGAACTGCTGAGCCGTAAGCAGCTCATTCTTCGCACTGCTGATCACCGACAAGATCGCGCGCGGTTCATGGCGCTTCGGATCCAGATTCATCTCCTTCAGGCAGCCGCGTATAACGGACAATTGGTCATCTGCATCCAAAATGGTGAAATTCGATTTATACCCGATCCTCTCAATATCTTTGCGCAAAATTCGTACACACATACTATGGAAAGTCGATACCCAAATGTCGCGTCCTTCCGCACCGACAAGCTGCGCCACACGCTCTTGCATCTCACGCGCTGCTTTGTTCGTAAATGTGATCGCCAAAATGCCCCACGGCGGCGCTTTGCGCGTGGCGATCAAATACGCGATGCGATGTGTCAGCACTCTAGTCTTGCCGCTCCCCGCTCCTGCTACGATTAAGAGCGGTCCTTCTGTAGCTTGCACCGCTTCCCGCTGTCTGTCGTTCAATGATTGAATAGCTTCATGAATATTTACTGAATGACCCATGGAATAACTCCTTTAATGAAACGTTTGTAAGAGTAAGTCCGTTATAAGGACAGTACACGATAAGCAAACCTCTCACTCTCTTACAACGGTTTGCAACGCTCGCTCAATATCTTCATATATAATATTGCCGACCACGATCGTATCCGCTGAAGCTAGTGCTTGGCGTGCTTTGTCCGCACTATCAATGCCACCACCATAAAATAATCTCGTATCGTCCAGCGTTTCTCTTACTCGACGAACCAGCTCCATATTGCCGAACGTTCCGCTGTACTCCAAATAACATATCGGCATCCGAAACAGCTTCTCGGACAAATTCGCGCAGGCGATCACGTCCTCCTGCCCTAGATTCGTGTCAGCATGTGTTAAACGCGCGACGGTCGAATCTTCATTCAACACGACATATCCTTCCGGGACTAACGTTTCCCAAGGGAGCATCTTGCCGAATTGTTTTAGCGCTTCCCGATGTCTGCCAGTAATCCATTGACCTTCGCGGGAGTTAAGCACCACAGGGATAAAATAGAGATCAAATCCAGGCACAACTGCTTCTAAATTCGACACTTCACTAAAGCAAGGAAGTGCGTAACGCCTTACTCTTCCCAAAAGTTCAATCGTATTGTCAAAGGTCACTCCACTTGATCCGCCGACCATAACAGCGTCCGTGCCAGACATGCAAATCTTGTCCAGATGCTCGTCGGATATCGGCTTGTCCGGATCTAATTTAAAAATATGTCGTAAGCTACGTAATTCTTCATACATATCTTCGTCCACCTTACGATTGTCTCGGCACCTTGAGCGATCATGAACGCCCTGTACGATCTAGGCACACGATGCTCCGGATGGTGCTTTCACAACAAGTCTATACGTTCTCCCCTATCTTATCAAACGAAACATATGTTCGGCAATAAAAGGATATTGTGACCATGGGAATGATGGAGATAAATTGGAGACACACAGAGTCTGAAAATGACGACCAGCATACAAGACGTATTTTTTACACCAACCTGTAGAACGTGCACCTTTTCGTTAAAAGAGAAGAACACTCTTCCCCATATCCTTACGATCATCACCCGGACAGCCGTAATTCGTCGGTGTTCAGAATATCCCTGCTTCCTATATAGTATTTTTTAGATGCATGAATGCGCTTACAAAATGTATTTAGAGGAGGTAATAGCCATGAAAGAGAGAGCCAGACTCCGCAGATTGATGGTCGTAATGACGATAATCGCTGGAATGTTATTTTCCATGTCAGGAGCATGGGCATATCAAAATCCAATGTCGTTGCTCGGATGAGTGGGACGACTATGGATTGGGAGATCCCTATGTTTTTAAATTTAAAGGAATGTATTATCTGCTAGTCAGCACCAAGGATTCAGAAATCGGTGTGAAAGTCTGGGAGCCCGAGGATACTCGTCAACTGGACATATCACGGGCTATCTGCAACGATTACCTATCACACGAGGGCTTATCACCGGAAGTGATTTATTGGAACGGATATTTCTATATGTACACGTCACCTGGCGGCAACGGACATTATGTGCTTTTCGTACCGCAGCGATAGTCCGACTGGGCCGTTTACCGTGCAGACCAACAATAAAGGATTGACCATTGACGGGCATGTGTTCATCGACGATGATGGCCAGTGGTATTTTTATCGGGCGGAACACTGGTCAGATCATGGCACACCGAATGATGATCCTTATACCTTCGGTCCGGCTATCCCCACCGGTGCCAGCATGGGCGGCTCAGACAGAAGGAGCGACGGTGATAAAGAGAAATGGAAAATATTATATGACTTATACGGGCAACCATGTTCATAATGCCGCATATCGAATCGATTATCATCAGTGATAGCCCGACGTCCGGTACCACGCCGTCCGCAGATAACCCGGTTTTGATCAGCACTGAAGGGCCTCTCATCGGGTTGGGGCATAACAGTTTTGTCAGGGGCCTGATCTGGATACGATGTACATCATCTATCATAACTGGGAAGGACGCAATGCACAGACTTGGCCCATACGGCATATGAACATGGATCGTATCGTACTGAATGGAGATCAGATGATCGTTTTCAGGACCAACTACCACGCAGCAGCCCGATCCGGACGTCCTGCATTTGAGGATAGATTTAATCGCTCCTCTATCGGTTCATCATGGACCAATGTGAACGGAGGGCATTGGGGAATTTATGGATTAATGTGGCAAAATGCCATGGGCAGCACTACCTGGTATAAACAAGTGACCACCGTTTCGTCGGAGGACAATTATACGGCTGAGTTTCATATGAAGCAGATGAACCGAGAGACATGAGTAATCCAAGATATCGGTGCCACCTTCTCCTATGTCGATGAAGACAATTATGGAGTGGCTCTCCTCAGTGAAAAGTATAATCAGTTAACGGGAAACTGCGAGTAAACGGGATTGATCGGGATGGATATCGCTGACCTACCTGCTGAATTTGATCATAGCAAATGGCATAACATTCGTGTGGAAAAGGAAAACTGAATTTCAAAATTTTCTGTGGATGGAGCCTGCTGAAAGTGACACGAGACGCCGATCTTGGTGGAGGAAAGGTTGGTTATGTGACGGAGGATACTCACGCGGACTTTTCTTTATGTTGCCTTCAGCAACAAAGTGAATGGGAGTCATGCCTGGGACGATTACAAACCGATACCGGGCTCAATCGAGGCCGTTCATTATATGAGCGGCGGCAGAAGTGGCTATCACGATACAACACCTAACAATATCGGCGGAAAGTATCGAAATGATGCAGTCGATATCAGAGAGAACCCTGAAGGAGGATGCGGACGGGTGCGGTCAATCAGACGAACGAATGGCTGAAATATAAAGTCAATGTAGCTTCCACAGGAGCGTATGACGTAGTTTTCGTACAACGAAATGGACGGCGTCCGATTGCCTGTGGATGGGAACACTATCACCGGCATCATTGACATCCCAATACTGGAGGATGGAACAATTGGCGAACGATCACGAAGAAGAACGTTCACTTAACGGAAGGCCAGCGAGAGTTGCGTGTTGAATTTGTCACGGGAGAAGCAGATTTTGCTAGCATGACCTTCCATCATCATGCCCCTGTCCCTCATATCACCATTGACTTTGACAATAACCAGGACCATGACTGGTCGCGATGGGAAGGTACTTGGTCCCTTGCTGAGGGACAATACCTTCACTGGAGGCTCCTTTCCGCAAAAACGACTTACGGAAATGAAAACTGGCATTTATACCGTGGAAGCGGATATTATGATGGTCCAGGACACCGGGGATGCTGGATCTTTGTGCGCGCTCGCAATCCAGCAAACGGTATGGAGTTGGGACAAAACAACGGCGATTTTATTCAAGCTTACTATGCTTATATCAGAACGGACGGAGTTTATTTGGGCAAGCAAAACTTCAATTGGCACTACATTACCGGAGCGAACATCAATCTCGCACTGGATACATGGTATACAATGAAAGTGGTCGTAAGCGGTTCGAATATCAAGGTTTATCTAGATGATATGAATCAACCAAAAATCGACTATACGGATCATAGTGCGCAGGTGTTCACTGCATGGCAAAGTGGGACTTCGCACAGCATAAAAAATTTATTTTATTTCGATAATTTCAAAGTGTATCCGTAAAGATGTGTATCCATAGTGATTTACGTATGATATGTCTGGCTTAAAGCATGCGGGCAGGAAAGATTCAAGCGATGTATAAGAACTAAATCTTACCTGCTTACCGTATACTGTTTTTGGCTTATAGGATATAATAGATATAGCACTTAAGATATAGCACTTACTAATGGGGTTGAGAAAATGATGAATACGGTGCTGCGTCCATTAAACCGCATACAATCGAGCATCAAATACAAATGGATCATCCTGCTATTGATCATCACCCTCACACCTTTAATCATACTTCGGCATGGCCTCGGTGCCTGTGATACTCAGAAGAATGCGATGAGACAAAAAGGTCACAAAGTCTTCGGAACAATTAATTAGACAAACTGCGGAAAACATCGATATTCGACTGGCCTCTTATAAGGATATGCTGATGCAGATCATTTCCAATCCCGATATTATTCAGCTGTTGAAAGTAGCGAATCATTCTGCAGAAGATTCAAAGACTCGTTCAAACATTTAAGCCTAACGACGAAGCTGGCCTACTTTTTACTTCTGTCTCCCCTGAATTTAAATCCGTATCTTTTATTTCATAAGAAGTCACTATATTAAGGGGATCTTTCGTTTGGACCGATGCCATCGCCAATCCGGCGAATGAGATGTATTGGACTACAATGGAGGCGGGAAATCAATTTGTCTGGTTTCCAACTCGTCTGGGCAAATATTCGGATTCGGCAGATGAGCATCCAAGAGCTCGTGTTCTCACTATCCAAGCAAATCTACTTAGTCTTCATGATAATAGTTCTCTAGGAATCGTAGCGGTACTCGATATTAGAGAACGAGTTTTATCTGATATTCTAAGATAAGAACACCACAGATGGACTAAGTCGTCGGAGAAAGCTTCATCATCGACGCACAAGGTACAATTCTTGCACACCGTAGTCGCGACATGCTTCATACATCGATCTATTCATGGTTCGACGAGAAGGACAGTGCCAATCTTATGGACGGTGAATTAGCAGCGACTAGCTTTGACGCCCGGTATAGAGGACGCGATGTGCTAGTGAATACGCTTAAATTGCAAACAAATGATTGGAAAGTGGTGCATGTAATCGATCGGGCCAGCCTATATTACGATTCCAATCAGGTGATTAATGTCATCGTAATCATTATGCTATTATGCGTGTTGTTCTCGATCATTACGGCATTCCTGATGGCTAGGTCAGTAGCAAATCCTTTGAAGGATATGGTGAAGGCCATGCGTCAAGTTAATCGCGGACAGCTGTCCACGCGAATTTCAATTGACAAAAAGAAGGAGGATTAAATTGGCATCCTACAACAACAGTTCAACGATATGATCGCTCGAATTGAGGAATTGATTGACACCGTTTATGCTGTGGAAAATAATAAGCGGATCGCAGAAGTGAAAGCGCTTGAAGCGCAGATTAACCCCCACTTTCTTTATAATACATTGGATGCGATTAAGTGGACCGCCCTATTCCAGAAAGCGAACAACGCTGCGGAGATGGCCCGTTTACTATCCAGGTTATTACATATTAGCCTAGGCAAAGGCAAGGATACGGTAAAGGTGCATGAGGAAATAGAACATGTGGAGTGTTATATTGGCATTCAGAAACTCCAGTTGAATACGCAATTTCAGGTGAACATCACGGTGGATCCGGCCGTCAAGGATTGTCTAGTCCCGAAGATGATCTTGCAGCCGATTGTAGAAAATTCTTATCCTTCATGGCTTCGCTGGCAAAGATGAAGGCGTAATTACGATCACATGTATGCAGGAGAAAAATAAACTGATCTTCCAGATTACGGACAATGGCTGGGGGATGGAACATGGTGAAGAAGCAGTGGAAACCTCTGATATCAAAAATCATAAAGCTTTTACCGGCATCGGTTTGGCCAATGTTGAGGAACGCATCAAGCTGATCTGCGGGGAACAATACGGACTACATGTAACGAGTAAACGCGAGATAGGTACAACTGTGCTTATCTCATTGCCGATCATGACAGAGGGGGTAGACACCTATGTACAGCGTACTGATCGTCGATGACGAGCATCTTGTTCGTTACGGCATTAAATCGATGATTGATTGGGAAAAAATCGGATTTACCGTCGTTGGAGACGCCAGTAACGGCAAGGAAGGACTCCTTGCGTTCGAGCAACACAAGCCCGATGTGATCATTACCGATATCAAAATGCCTGTTATGGATGGGCTAGAGATCATTGGCCGCATACGCGACTTTGATAAATCCTCCAAAGTGATTGTACTCACCTGTATGCAAGACTTTGAATTTGCTCGAACGGCATTGCGCATGGGGGCCGCGGACTATTTGATAAAATCGGACATGATGCCGGATGATTTGCAGGCGGTGATGGTCGGTGTAAAAGAACAGCTCGATTCGGAGCGTGGAGTAGCTCAAGCCCAAGAGATGAACGTAGAAAACATCGAATTCAAAGAAAACATCGCGAAAGAAAAGTTTCTCTGGGAATTATCACAAGGAACGTTGCCTAGAACGTATCTAACTGATGAGCACTTGTCTACGTTGGGCTTGACGGGTTTTAGCGATCATCTGACGGTTTGGATGATCGGTATGGACTATTTGGAAAAGAAACTATCGACGATGCAAGAAGATGACAAACATACTTTTCTCACGGAGGCTCAGGAACTGATCCGCACAGTTCACGCAACGCGCCGCGACATCTCGTTTGAGTTATTTTCCGGGCAAACCGGTATATGGAATGTCCTATGCTTGTCACGCAGTGGTGATGAAAGAGAGAGTGTAGAACTAGCCGCTGCTATTATCGATCAATTCCGTATAAAGCTGAACTGTACGGTGACGATTGGCATCAGCAGTACGTTTGCTGAACTTATCGATATCCATAAGTTTTACGGGCAAGCGGCTTATTGTTATCGGCAGAAATTATTCTTAGGCTGCGGGAAGCTGTTTCATGCTGATCGTTTATTACCTATTCAAGAAAATTCCGGAGCCGTCCTCTCCATCCACTACAAGAAACTAAACGAATGGGTCTATGCCTTGAATAGACACGAATTGCATACTAGTCTGCACCGGATATTTGAAGAAGCAGCACGGACTAGAAATGATGAGAAAGTGCACATGCTAGCAATCGAGCTGTTAATGAATCTGACGAATGTATATGCGGAAATGATGAGAGACAGCGAACAGTTATATGAAAGAAAGAAGCAATTTTACGAGGAGATCAAATGGTTGGAAACGATAGACGATTACCGGGAATGGTTCCTTGCTGCGTACGATGAATTGATCAGCCATATTGCCGACGTCTATAACGAAGACAAAAGCTCCATCGACAAGGTCGTCCGATATATTGAGGAACATTATCAAGAAGAGTTATCGTTGCAACAGCTAAGTGAATATGCGCATTTGAGCAAAAATTATTTTGCGAACTTGTTCAAGAAAGAAGTTGGCGAAAGCTTTGTAGAATACGTCACGCGAATTCGCATGGATAAAGCCAAATTACTGTTGGAAAGCACTGAGCTCAAGATCAGTCAGATCGGTCCGATGGTTGGGATTACGGACTCCAAGTATTTTTCAAAAGTATTTAAGAAAATTACCGGAATCTCACCTCTGGAATACCGAGAAAATTATAAAGTTCGTAAAGCATACCTGTGATTTGTCCACTTAATAGATGAATCATTCCCCCCTACACCGTTCTACCTGACGGTGTATCTTTTTTGTTCATAATATTTTACGACATGAATCTGTAGTTCGTTAGTTTTAGACCATAAGTAATTCCTCTATAGTAAAAACAAGAACTTGATGAATTCGCTTTCATTCAAAGTTCGCCTTGCAGGTCTGCATTTCAATTTGACAACTTAAAGGGAGGTTTTATTCAACATGAAACTCAGACAAAAAATGACGGGGCTTTTTGCCTTGCTGATGGCTGTAGTTGTTTTTGCAGCTGGATGCTCAGGTGGTAACAACCCCGGAAATGCCGGTGCTAATAGTGCCGAGAATCATGACGGAACAGGGCAAAATACCGGTACCGAGCCTGTCAGCATTATGTTCTGGAATATGTTTGGCGGAGGAGAAGGGGACTTCGTCGATCAGATCGTGAAAGATTTCAATAGCTCACAAGATGAAGTTGTCGTAGAGACTCTTCGCTTAGAATCGAATGAGTATTATGCGAAGTTCGGCACAGCGCTTGCCTCTGGCAAAGGCCCAGACGTCGCGGTCGCCCATCTTGATCGACTGGCTCCGTTCGTAAAAGCAGGGCAACTGACTCCTCTTGACAGTCTTGCGGGAGAAACAGGTTTTGATTTTAACGAGATTACGGACTCCAATGTGGAAAGTGTCAGCTATGACGGGGTTCCCTATGCTGTCCCGATAGATACACATTTCCATATGTTCTACTACAACAAGGATTTGTTGAGTGAAGCTGGTTTGTTGGATGCTGATGGCATGCCGATTCTCGGGGAAATCTCTCCCGAAGGTTTCAAACAATTTCTCGGGAAAATCAAACAACAACTGCCGGATATTACACCGTTCGGCGTCAATACGCCTTATTTCCATGAGCCTTTTTACAATCTGTATTATCAGACCGGCGGTGAGATCTTAAACGAGGACTTGACTGCAGCGGCTATCAACAATGAAAATGCGGTCAGCGTATTAAACTTCTATCTGGATCTTTACGACAGCGGATACAGCGATATCAATGACAAAACACCTTGGGATACGTTCCATAACGGACAATCTGCCACTTGGTTTGGCGGTGTGTGGGAAGCCGGTTGGCATCTTGGATCGGAGGAACTGAATGTAGGGATCATGCCGATTCCGGCCTTCTTCGGAAGTGAAACCCACTGGTCCAGCTCGCATACGCTGGTCATCCCAGATTATGTGACAGATGAGAAGCAACTCGCAGCCATGAAATTCATCCAATACTTCACCCTTGAGGGCGGCAAAATATGGGCGCAAGCTGGACATGTGCCTACGGCCAAAGCAGTTGTCGCTAGCGAGGACTATAAGAATTTGCCGTATCGTGAAGCATTCATCCATGCGCAAACCACTGTGAAGTACGCACCGAAGACTGACAAGTACAATTCCATCGATACGGTAGTCAAAGAAATTCTCCAGACGATCATCTTCAAACAGGCCACACCTGAAGAAGGGCTCAAGGCAATGGAGGAGCAAATCAACGATATTTTGCAATAGCTTATGAATGACGGTTGGAACTGTATCGACAGATGCGGTTCCAATCGGTCCTATAAGGAGGATTGTCGTGCAAGAAGAGCTTTCTTACCAGACCACTGCGCCGCGCTCATCCGTCACCTTCAAGCTGAGAACTGAGCTGTCTGCCTTGCTGTATTTGCTCCCTTTCCTTATCCCTTTGCTCGTCTTCTATATTTGGCCGCTGATCAGAGGAGCATGGATGAGCCTGCATAGCTGGAGTATTGCAGGAATGCAACAGTATGTAGGGTTGGACAATTATCGAAAAATGCTAATGAATGATGACTTCTACCGATACTTATGGCATACGTTCTATTTTGTCGCCATTAGCGTGCCGATCATCATTGCCTTAGGTTTAGTGCTGGCGCTTCTTGTGAATAGCAAGCTGCCTTTTCGCACGACCTTTCGCTCTATTTTCTTTTTGCCCTATGTGCTCTCGGTAGCCGTGATCAGTTTCATTTGGCTGCGAATGTTTGATTCGAGCCGCGGCTTGATGAATGCGGCTCTCGGTGTTTTTGGCATATCGCCTGTGCACTGGTTGACGGACCCCAAGGTTGCTTGGTGGTCGATTGTTATCGCTACAGTTTGGTGGACGGTAGGTTTTGTCATGGTATTATTCTTGGCCGGCTTGCAAGAAATCTCCCGCGACCTTTACGAAGCGGCGGATATGGATGGCGCCAATCGCTGGGAGAAATTTCGCTACATTACCATGCCAGGCTTATCCTCTGTCATGAGAGTGCAGATTTTTTTCCAAGTCATAGCCGGGCTTAAACTGTTCGGGCAAGTTCAGATCATGACTGGCGGTGGACCGGGCGACGCGACGAATACATTTATTCGCTACATTTACGTGACGGGCTTTCAGAAGGATATGTTTGGCTTGGCAGCCGCACAATCGATTCTATTCTGTGTGGTGATGTTAGTTATTTCAGCAGCACAGTACAAAATGTTAAACCGCAAAGACGCTTAATGGAGGGGGAACTTATGGCCAAAATGGTGACATGCCTGCTGGCAATCATACTAGGGATTTTATTTATCACCCCGCTCGTCTGGATGATCGTAGTCTCACTTAAACCGGAGGGGGTTTCGGCCGTCTCCATTCATGAATGGTTTCAATTCTCGGACCTCACCCTTCACAATTATGTGAAGGTACTGACGGAGTCAAATATATTGTTGTGGACATGGAACAGCTTCTTGATTGGTGCGCTAACGACGATCATCTGTGTGGTAACCAGTTCGCTAGGTGCTTTCGCTTTTTCGCAAAAAAACTTTAAAACCAAGGCGTTTTTCTTCATCCTGATCGCTTCAGGCCTGTTGATTCCGACCGAAGCGATCCTGATCCCTTTATATGAGACCGTGTTTCACATGGACTTGATCGATAACATATGGGGCATCATCCTGCCCGGTTTGACCAATCCGCTCGGCTTATTGTTATTGAAGCAGTTTATGGACGGGATTCCGAAGGAATACATGGAAGCCGCGAAAATGGATGGTGGCAAGGATCTGCGGCTCTGGTGGTCGATTCTGCCTGCCGCTTACGCGCTCCGCTATGGTGTCTATGGGCATCTTTTATTTCATCTTGTCGTGGAACAATTTTATCTGGCCTTATATCGCGATCAATACCGAAAAAAATATGGTGCTGGCTACAGGCTTGCCGACGTTTCTGGCGAACAACGTGCTGCATGTCAATACGATCATGGCTGCAAGTGCCGTTGCTGCAATACCGGCGATGATTGTCTTCCTCGTACTGCAGAAGCACATCGTGCAGGGCGTAGCCATGACTGGAGTAAAGGGATAGTCACGATCTGGCATGTCCGCGAAGTACGTGTGATTTTACGTGTTGTGTATGGAAATATGTGACGAACAAAAGGAGTGCTGAACAATTGCAAAACATGTTGCCAAGACCGGAATATCCGCGCCCCCAATTCGTTCGCGAGAAATGGCAGTGCTTGAATGGAGAGTGGGAATTCTCCTTTGACGATCATCGGATTGGTGAACAGGAACGGTGGTATAAAGGAACCAACCCGCTCAGCAATAAGATCATCGTCCCCTTCACCTTTGAAAGTAGCTTGAGTGGGATTGGTGATACCGGGTTTCATGATGTTGTTTGGTATCGCAAGCTGGTGAATCTCGATCATCGCCCTAAGGGGAGTTTGGTCATCTTGCATTTTGGCGCTGTCGATTATGAAGCAAAAGTATGGATCAATGGCGAGTTGGCGGTTCGGCATGAAGGCGGCCATACACCGTTTCAAGTGGAAATTTCCCGTTATTTGCAACAAGGTGACAATGCCATCGTCGTGCAAGCGATTGATTATGGCAAGGATGTGTTTTTGCCGCGCGGCAAGCAATTTTGGAAAGAGAAATCGGAAGGGATCTGGTACACGCGAACCACGGGTATTTGGCAAACGGTATGGCTGGAATTCGTGCCTCCGTACCACTTGGACAGGGTGCAGTATACACCGGATATCGATCGTAATGAAATTCAGGTTCGAGCATGGGTGAACGGCGATTTGGAAGACAAGGACGTTCGGCTACGAATGAAGATCACCTTCGATGACGAGCTCATATCCGAAGATGAATCTCGGCGAATTCAAGATGTTGAATCTGCGCGAGCCGTTCCACTAGGCGGGCTGAACGACCATGGCAGTCATCGTTTCTGGAGTCCGGAGAGACCGAATCTATATGATGTGGAATATAACTTGATCGTCGATGGAATGCTGGTTGATCGTGTGCTGAGCTATTTTGGCATGCGTAAGATCTCTGTAGACGGTAATCGGATATATCTGAACAATCGACCGTACTATATGAAATTAGTGCTTGACCAAGGGTATTATCCTGAAGGCAATCTTACGCCTCCAAGCGACGAGGCGATCAAGCAGGATATAAAGCTTACGAAGGAAATGGGCTTTAATGGAGCGAGAAAGCATCAAAAAGTAGAAGATCCTCGATATTTATATTGGTGTGACAAGCTCGGGACTTCTTGTCTGGGGAGAAATGGCCAGTGCTTGTGACTATTCATCGGAGTATGCGCGAAGGATAACACAGGAATGGCAAGAAGTGATAAAGCGGGATTATAATCATCCTTGTATCGTGGTATGGGTGCCGTTAAACGAGAATGGGGAGTGCCGAACATCGCCAACGATATCAAACAACAACAGCATGCGCTGGCGATGTACCATCTGACGAAATCTTTAGATACGACAAGGCTTGTCGTGTCCAACGATGGGTGGGAAATGGTGACGACAGATCTATATAACATTCATGATTACGAATGGCGACAAGAGGTGCTGGAAGAGCGGTATCGCTCTTTGGAGCAGACGGTTAGCGCAATGCCGGCCAAGAGAAGGTTGAGCGTCGGCGGACATCGCTACGCAGGACAACCGATCCTAGTCACAGAATTCGGCGGAATTGCATTTAAACAGAGTGACTGGAACGGTTGGGGTATTCCGGCGCTGAAAATGAGGAGGATTTTCTCGCTAGACTTCGTGCAGTGATGCGCCCCTTGCAAAATTCGCCTGTAGTACAAGGTTACTGCTATACACAGCTTACGGATGTGGAGCAGGAATATGAACGGATTGTTGACATACGATCGAAAACCAAAAGTACCTTTGGAGAAGATCAGAGCGATTAACGAAGGATGATCATTAGGGCGATCTGAGCATAGGTTTGGCTGGAAACTACCCTCCGGCTCGCCCCATATTCCAACTATTCACGAATGATTACACTCGTTCCGACAGGAGCCATCGCCGACAACTCCAATACATCCTGATTATGCATACGAATACAGCCAAGCGATACGGCATGCCCGATTGATGACGGGTCGTTTGTGCCATGAATGCCATAGTGCTCGGTCCTTGACAGACCCATCCAAAGGACACCGGACGGACGCCCGGGATTTTCCTGTTTGTTGATGATCGTATAGTATCCGACTGGCGTTTGTGTCAACATCTTACCATCCCAACAGGAAATCCGGCGTATCACGATATTTTCTTCCAGTACATATAACATGCGATCTGACAGATCGACGATAATGCGATAACGCGGCATGATGATCAACTCCTCACCTTACCATATGCCGTTAATCGCATTGCGGCTCTATCTCCAATATGAAAAATGAAGTCGCGTTTGCGACTCCTTCGGTTTGATTTACGTCTAGTGTTGCAGCGGTTTTTTCGAATTTGATCCTGTTTGATCTCCACCGGTATGATTCGCTGAATAATCCGCTCCTGTCGATGGGGAATGTACACCTTGACCAGCAGTTTGGTATCCGCCGATTCCTGGCCCTTCATACATCTGTGGACGCTGAGCGGCAAACATAGTAGTAATACGCTCACCGGACGTTGGAACACTTGGTGCAGCGTCCCGCTAAAGTTAGTAGGAGGATAAGTCGGTGGGTTTGCAGCATAGCTTGGACGGATTGCCCCCGAGCCAGTATGAGCAGCGGGGTAATGTTGAAAAGCAGCATAAAGCTCATTCCTTCTATGTTGCGCACGGTTAATTAACTGCCTAATCTCTTCTGTCTTTCGCCGCATCTTGACCGATTTTCCACCCTTTATTCAACATAAATTGTTGCAAGGTATCGTGCTGCCGCATCGCAAGCTCTGTCATTTGTCGAAACGTCTCCTTGATTTGCGGATGTACACAATCAAGAGCAAATGCGAAATATTGTTTCGCAATTTGCTGCAACTGCAACAAACACATGCTCGCCGTATTGCGATCCTCTGTGTGGATTTTTTCCGTCCATTGATGTTGATTCACAGCATGTCTGTCCATTTTGACTCAAATCCCTCCATAAGGTTGTCCAGAAGCATGTTGCACATATCCGCCTTGCACTTGTAAGGTTGTCAAGCAATGATCAAATTGCATCAGCCGCTCTCTCGCGATCTGTTCAAGCATATGTTTAAATTCAGGCTCGTGCGTCTGCGTTGCAGCTCGCAAGGCGAAACGGGCAAGCATGTCTTCGTGTTCTAGACTGTCACTTAGGAAGGTGAACTCTTTCGCGGTGATACTAGGAAGTGCCTGTAGATCGCGATGCAAATTCGGGTCATTGGGCAACATATGGATCATCCTTTTCGTATTCTGAGTCTCTTCCCATTATTGCCCATGCATCACTTAATTATTTCCATAAAGAAATACTTGGCTGGCGCCAAGTCCTTTAGGACGCAGGTGACTGCTTAGTATTTCTTACGCTTGTGAGGTTAGCGAATGTTATAAACTCAATATGTGCGAAAAAAACCTGCCCCAGGCGCCCTGATGCGGGCAGCTGAGACAGGTTTGTCATTACCAAGATCTCATGAAACTTAGCGCTTCTTGGATCTCATCCAAATATCCGACCCAATTCGCGACAACCATGACGTCCAGGAACAGGAATATCGCTAAGGCTATCGCCGCGAATCCAATTCCGACTTTGTTGGTGCGGTCATATTTCAATAGTCTGAAAAATCCAAGTGCGATCAAAATCGTAAAGGCAAACATGAACAAATCCCACACTTGGAAAGCTTGCGCAAACGTACTTGTTGCTGCGGCATTCTCTGCATTAGATGCGGCAAGAAACATTTCTGAAGACCCTCCTTAAGAGAAATACATGACTTCCACTTAGTCTTGCTGACGTTGGGAAAGCTGTGCTCATTTGATGTCAATGTCTAACCTAGAAGCCAGTTACATTTCTAATATTCTAAAGCTGAACGTATGATGAATGGCTCAATGTATGTAACGTTCAGGCCCTAATTTCATGCAATGAATCGCTTAAATGTAACCAAACTGTATCGACGTTATGGCATGCTTGTAAGCGTCATGCAGTTCGTCCATACAAGAGATTATGCTTCATCTTAATATATGTTATCCATCTAAGCATGCGATTGCAAGCAAAAGTTCACACATGTAACAAGTTTGTCACCAATTCATAGTGCCGGATTGCAGACACAGAGGGCGACGCGATTCCCGCCGCCCTCATCATGCAATCTTAATGAGCACTAGCCGCAACTTGTCCATTCATCCTTGCGCGGTCACGCTCCAATATAGGCTTCAAATATTGTCCAGTATAAGATTGGTCTAATGCTGCAATCTCTTCGGGAGTTCCTGTTCCTACTACCGTACCGCCGCGATTGCCGCCTTCCGGCCCTAAATCAATGATGTAATCGGCGGTTTTGATGACGTCCAGATTGTGCTCGATGACGAGCACCGTCTCACCTGATTCGACCAAGCGATGAAGCACCTTCAGCAATCGATCCACATCCTCGAAATGCAATCCAGTTGTCGGCTCATCCAAGATATAGAACGTCTTGCCCGTGCTACGTCTGTGTAATTCCGATGCCAGCTTCACGCGTTGCGCCTCCCCGCCGGACAACGTCGTCGCCGGCTGTCCCAGCTTCATATAGCCGAGTCCAACGTCCAGCAAAGTTTGCAATTTACGGTGAATGCGAGGGATGTTCTTGAAAAATTCGACTCCGTCTTCGACCGTCATCTCCAGCACGTCGGAAATATTCTTACCCTTATAGCGCACTTCCAACGTTTCGCGGTTGTACCGTCTGCCTTTGCATACTTCGCACGGAACATAAACGTCCGGCAAGAAGTGCATCTCGATCTTGATGATGCCGTCTCCCTTGCACGCTTCGCATCGGCCGCCTCGTACGTTGAAGCTGAATCGGCCCTTCTTGTAGCCGCGAATCTTCGCTTCATTCGTCGCTGCAAATACATCGCGAATATCATCGAACACGCCGGTATACGTCGCCGGGTTGGAACGCGGTGTGCGCCCGATCGGAGACTGGTCGATGTCGACGACTTTTTCAAGATGCTCGAGTGCCTCTGATTTCCTTATGCTCACCCGGATGCGTGCTTAGCACGATTTAATTCCTTAGCCAATGACTTGTACAAAATTTCGTTCACGAGCGTACTCTTGCCCGAACCGGAAACGCCTGTGACACATACAAAAACGCCGAGTGGAATTTTGACGTTAATATTTTTTAAGTTGTTCTCCTTAGCGCCGCGAATCTCCAGCCACTTGCCGTTCGGCTTGCGACGCTGCTCCGGCAGCGGGATAAATTTGCGGCCGCTCAAGTATTCACCTGTCAACGATTGCTCGTTGTTCATAACTTCTTGCGGCGTTCCCGCGGCCATAATCTGACCGCCGTGAATGCCGGCGCCCGGTCCGATGTCAATCAAATAATCCGCCGCCAGCATCGTATCCTCATCATGCTCAACCACGATTAAGGTGTTGCCGAGATCACGCATATGCTCCAGCGTCTTGATCAACCGATCGTTATCTCGCTGATGCAGTCCGATGCTCGGCTCATCTAATATATATAAGACGCCCATAAGGCTTGAGCCGATCTGTGTCGCCAAGCGAATACGCTGCGCTTCGCCGCCCGATAAGGTGCCGGCTGAACGACTCAACGTGAGATAGTCCAGACCGACATCATTCAAAAATCCGAGCCGTTCTTGGATTTCTTTCAAAATCTGATTGGCGATCATCTTCTCCTTCTCATTCAACTCGATGTTGCGGAAAAAGGAGACCGCTTCCTCAATCGATAAATCGGTTACGTAGGAAATATTACGCCCGTTGATCGTAACGGCCAGAATCTCTGGCTTGAGCCTCGCTCCTTTGCACGCTTCGACAAGGCTTGGAGCTCATATATTGTTCGATATACTCACGAATATTATCGGACGGAGTATTCGCGGTATCTGCGCTCCAGATTGCCGATGATCCCTTCAAACGGCACCAACGCCTCTCGCGTCCGGCCAAATTCATTTTCATAGCGGAAAGGAATTTTCTCTCCATTCGTGCCGTACAGGATAATGTCCAACTGCTCCTTCGTCAGCTCGCTGACGGGTTTGTCCATTGGGATGTCATAATGCTCGGCAGACGGAGGCTAGAAACTGCGGGTAATAATTTGAAGTGCTGCCCGCCCAAGCCTCGAATGCACCCTCCTGGATCGTTCGAGAACGGTCCGGAATCAAGAGATCCGGATCGACAATCATCTTGCTTCCCAAGCCGTCACAAGACGGACAAGCGCCGAATGGACTGTTGAAGGAGAACATGCGAGGTGACAGTTCATCCATACTGAAGCCACATTGTGGACAAGACAAATTCGCATTGAACATTAGCTCCTCCTGACCGATGACATCGATCAGCACCTGTCCGCCGGACAGCTTTAATGCTGTTTCAATGGAATCTGTCAATCTAGCCTGCACATCGTCCTTGATGACAATCCGATCGACGACGACCTCGATCGAATGCTTCTTGTTCTTGTCTAGTTGGATTTGCTCAGCCAAATCGACGAATCTCGCCGTCCACCCTCACCCGTACAAAGCCTTGCTTCTGAATATCTTGAAGCAGTTTGGCATGCTCACCTTTGCGTCCGGATACGAGCGGCGCCAGGATTTGCATCCGTGTCCGTTCCGGATATTCCATTATCCGATCAACCATCTGGTCGACGGTTTGCGACGTGATCGGGATACCGTGCTTCGGGCAATGCGGACGGCCAACCCGTGCAAATAATAAGCGCAAATAATCGTAAATTTCCGTTACCGTGCCGACCGTCGAGCGTGGGTTGCGGCTCGTTGTCTTCTGATCGATAGATATGGCAGGCGATAGCCCTTCAATCGCATCGACATCTGGCTTATCCATCTGACCCAGAAATTGCCTTGCATAAGCAGACAGTGATTCTACATAGCGCCTCTGCCCTTCCGCATAAATCGTATCGAAAGCAAGCGAAGACTTGCCTGAACCGCTAATCCCCGTTATGACGACAAGCTTGTCACGCGGAATCGTCACGTTAATATTTTTCAAATTGTGGGCTCTTGCCCCTTTATTACGATCTGATCTCTAGCCACTCCGAACATCCATTCTTCCGGCATTCTCATCATCCTCTGACGGCTCATCAACTGCCGTTTGATTCACTAATCTTGCGCCTTCAGCTCAAGCAGAGCATCACGCAGCTCTGCCGCTCGCTCGAACTGCAGGTTCTTCGCCGCTTCCTTCATTTCTTCCTCGAGTCGTTCGATTACGCGCTGCGCGATCCTTCTTCGACATCTTGGCACATTTCACGTCAGCCAAGTAATCCGCCTTCTCTTCTGCGACCTTCGTCGCTTCGATCACATCTTGCACCTTCTTGCGAATCGTCTGCGGCGTAATGCCGTGCTTCTCGTTATGTGCCAATTGAATTTTGCGACGCCGCTCCGTTTCGCTGATCGCTTTGTCCATCGATTCTGTGATCGTATCTGCGTACATGATGACGCGACCGTCCGCGTTTCGCGCTGCACGGCCGATCGTCTGAATAAGCGAGCGTTCGGCGCGCAGAAACCCTTCCTTATCCGCATCGAGTATCGCGACAAGCGAAACTTCCGGCAAATCCAAGCCCTCCCGCAACAAGTTGATGCCGATCAAGACATGAAATGTACCCGAGGCGCAGATCACGCAATATTGCCATTCGTTCAAGCGTTTTGATATCTGAATGCAAATAGCGCACCTTAATGCCAATCTCTTTCAAATAATCGGTCAAATCCTCCGCCATCTTCTTCGTCAATGTCGTCACGAGAACACGTTCATCCTTGGCGATGCGGTCATGGATTTCCCCGATCAAATCGTCGATCTGACCTTTCGTCGGACGCACCTCGATCACCGGATCGACAAGCCCGGTCGGACGAATAATCTGCTCCACCATCTTCCGGACAATGCTCCAGCTCATATGGTCCAGGCGTTGCGGAAACATAGATGATTTGATTGATCTTTCTTCTCGAATTCTTCGAAACGCAGCGGTCGGTTGTCCAGCGCTGACGGCAGACGAAATCCGTGCTCGACCAGCACTTCCTTGCGGGCTCGGTCGCCGTTGTACATCGCCGCGAATTTGCGGAAACGTCACGTGTGACTCATCGATCGACGACCAGCATATCGTCTGGAAAGTAATCGATCAGCGTATAAGGCGTCGAGCCTCTTTCGCGGAACGTTAACGGTCCAGAATAGTTCTCGATGCCGGAGCAAAATCCCATCTCCTGCATCATCTCTATATCATAGCGGGTGCGTTGTTCCAATCGCTGTGCTTCCAACAATTTACCTTGCGCACGAAAATACGCGAAGCCGCTCCTCCAGCTCCTGTTCGATGTTCATCAGCGCAGCCTTCATCGTCTCCTCCTGGTCACGAAGTGAGAAGCCGGGAAAATCGCCACATGCTCCCGTTCACCGATAATTTCCCCGGTCAACACATCAATTTCTGTGATTCGTTCAATTTCATCGCCGAACAGCTCTACGCGAATCGCCTGCTCCCTTTGGAGGCCGGAAAAATTTCAACCACATCTCCTCGAACGCGAAACGTGCCGCGCACAAAGTTAATATCATTTCGCTGATATTGGATATCTACGAGATCGTGCAAAATTTCATTGCGCGGCCTCTCCATCCCTACACGGAGCGAAAGCACCTGCTCACGATACTCGATTGGAGAACCCAAACCGTAAATGCAAGAAACACTGGCCACGATGATGACATCTCGCCGTTCAAACAAGGCGCTTGTCGCCGAGTGGCGCAGCTTATCGATTTCATCATTAATGCTGGAATCCTTCTCAATATACGTATCCGTATGGGGGATATACGCTTCCGGTTGATAATAATCATAATAACTGACAAAATATTCAACCGCATTGTTAGGGAAAAACTCCTTAAATTCGCTGCAAAGCTGGGCAGCCAATGTCTTATTGTGAGCGATGACCAATGTCGGGCGATTGACTCTGGCGATCGTCTGGGCGATCGTATACGTCTTCCCGGTACCGGTCGCGCCGAGCAAGGTTTGGTGCTTCTTACCGCTTTTCAGCCCTTCTACTAACTGCTCAATCGCTTTAGGCTGGTCACCCTGCGGTTGAAATTCAGAAACCAATTCAAATTTCCTATCACTTTTTACTATTCTGCTCATGCCGTCCCCTCCAAATGCGGATGAGAATATTTGTTCCCATCCCGTATTATACTCTTTCTTCCTATTCAATTGCAATATGGAAGGTTTTGTTCTTTTTCATGCCCATAAAACAAAAATGCGGCCAACATAGTGTCCGCAAGATGCACATATAATCGATCATTGAGAAATCGTCTGTTCTGATGGCTTCGATTGTCTGCTGAGTGAAGATCGAAGCTTGCGAAATTTGTTGATCTTCTTCGGAATCACATAATATTCAGCATCGTCATCCGGTGCAAGGATAATACCTAATTGATGGTGTTCGCCTTCGAATAATGCCTGTTTGGCAAAACGATGCTCCCCGCGAAGATCGATGATTTCCAAACGCGTAAACGCCGGATTGCGACGAATCGCTTGATGCAGCTCTTCTTTCGTGCGAACGAGCTGTCCATTCACTTTATGAATAATTTCCCCTGCCTGAATGCCCATCAACTTTGCTGCACTGTTCGGCAACACGCCCAGCACCCTCATTCCTTTCTCGGAATGAACATAAAGCGGACTGTAATTATCCTCTTCACGCTGTGCGAGCCAGATCATCACCTCATGCAAAATGATGGCCAATATGGATGCAGGCAAAATAAACAGTGGGAGAAACTCCGAAGCTATCGCTAACAAGGTTATGACTGCACCGT
This sequence comes from uncultured Paenibacillaceae bacterium, assembly GCA_963755735.1. GTDB lineage: Bacteria > Bacillota > Bacilli > Paenibacillales > DA-C8 > Insulibacter. The sequence goes on along the minus strand of CAVWLN010000013.1, from coordinate 4,144 downwards.
ATATTAGCAAGCGAACAGCTGTAATTTTGGCTTTTTGCCGTGGCGTCCGTGATAGCGTCATATCACTGAAGCCGATCATCATCGGCAACGCCAAGAGCATCCAGCCGCCTGACCACATCGCTGCATCACCAAACAACGGATGAAAAATTAAGGGGGCTTGTCCAGTGGATGGCCCGCCAGCCGCCGGAATCAGCATGAGAAGCGGCACTGGCCACAAGCCTTGGAATTGATATGAGCCGATGATCTTCCCGCGTTTGCCTTGAACAAACACTGGCATGGCAAGCCGCTCTCCTTGCACGCGGACGAGGAGTGCCTCAGCCAAATGCATCAACCCGACAAGGAGCAACAAGGATGGCATGTGCACATCGGTCAGCGGAGGAAGCCAATACTGTGCTCCCGGCAGCTTGTGCATCTCGCTTCCTATCATCGGCACCTGCGTGATCAGCGCGTGTACGACGCCAAGCAAGCCAATAATGTAGGCAAAACATAAAAACCGTAAACGAAACCATGCAAGCAGCAAAGCGCCGATCCACAAATAAAAAATTGTCTGCGGCATCAACGATGCTCCGACTCCCCCCATCGCCAAGCTCAGGAGTACGCCGGCCAGCAATCCCCACAGCGCAATGCGCCAAGTTTCGCTGAATAAATAATGGATTCGACTGTGATAGCATTTCCGTTCAAAATAAATCTGCCTGTACATCTGCCACACAACGATTAGAACGCTTAAATAATAAAAAGGGTTGAGAAGCAAGCCGATTACGGCTTGCCCCAACCTTTGCAGAAGAACGATCATCCATTCCATCTTCAGTTCTCCTTTAAGAGGATGTACTGCTAGTCCGCTTATGGGCATGAGCCTGTGCGGGGCTGTTCTACAGCGCCGATTGGATATACGGGTTTTATGAAGTCGATCCCGAGCGTCTGTTTCAAATGCTCCAAGGCAGCTTGCAGCTGAGCATCGTTCAACGGATCTTGCATCAGCTCGATCAGCTGATCTTCCAGCTTCTCGGCAGTCATTTGGTCCACTTCACCTGTCTTTAATAATTGATGATCTTGCTGGAACTGCTTCACTGCTTCTGCCGTTTGCTGACTGAAGTACCCGTCCTTGCGATCGACTTCATATCCCAAAGCATCCAGCATGATTTGCAAGTTCGCAACATCTGCATGATTCATATTTAGCTGCAGCACGGTATCCTTCGGCAATGATCGAGCTGAAAAATACTCCGGTTGCTGCACTTCAACGTCCGGCGTAACCCCAGTTTGTTCAACGGAATGTCCGTCCGGGGTTAACCATTTCGCAATCGTGAGCTTCACTTCACTGCCGTCGGCAAACCCTTTGCTGAATGTAGATTGCACGGTACCTTTGCCGAACGAAGTAACGCCGAACAGCTTCGCCCTTCCGTTCTCAGCCAGTGACGCAGCCAAAATCTCCGATGCGCTGGCACTGTCTTGATTGATCAATACCGCAATAGGTAGGTCGACGCCCTCTCCGCTTGCTTTCGACACTTCGATCTCACCTTCTCGATTTTGTACCTGGACGATCGTCTCGCCACCCGGCAACAAATAATCGAGCAAATCGATCACGCTGTATAAGTAACCTCCAGGATTGTTCCGCACGTCGATGACGAGCGCCTTTAATCCTTGTTCCTTTAAAGCATCGAACTCTTCAATGAAGCGCTGGTCCGAATTTTGCACGAACTGCCGCAATTCGATAACACCGATGCCGTCTTCTTCCATGCGTGAGAATACGGTCTCCATATCGATATCATCGCGCACGACAACGACCTCGATCGGCGTTTCATATCCTTCGCGTTGGATTTTCAGCTTCGCTTGCGAGCCTTTCGGTCCGCGAATCTTGGATACGGCTTCGTTCAGCGAAAGTCCTTCCAAGCTGTGGTCATTCACCGACAGGATGATATCTTTGGCCATGATGCCAGCACGTTCAGCCGGGGAGCCTTTGATCGCGGAAACGACCGTTACAAACCCGTCTAGCATTGTCACTTCCGCACCAATCCCCGAGAACGTATGATCCACTGTCGCGGTGAATTGCTTAGCTTCGCTTGCGTTCATATACGATGTGTAAGGATCATCGAGTGCGGCAATCATACCGCGAATCGCACCGTCAATCAAATCATCGCGCGAAACCTCTTTGTAGAAGGAAGACTCTATAATTCGATAAACAGTATTCAATTTATCCCATTCCAGCGGAGCCGGTTCCTTCGACATGTCCTTGCCGTTCGCATTCCGAACTCCTGTTTCGCGGTCCACGACGGTTACGTTATCCGCACCTTTAGATACGGTGAATTGCGTGCGGATCATTTCCATATATGCAATCGTCAGCATACTGCCGAGTGCCATCGCTGCCACGATCAAGAACACTACCGTTCTTGCGTGAAAGGTTTTCCTCATGGATTATTCACCACCCGTCCCTGTCCCAGTCTGTACGGTGTAGTATATGACTGGATCATTGGGTTTATTATATCACTTAATTAAGATAAGGGTCAGGGTCAACTGCAACTTGATTTTCCCGTACTTCAAAATGCAAGTGATTACCGGTCGATCTGCCGGTCGATCCGACTTCTCCGATCTTATCGCCCGCCTTCACATGGTCACCGTTGGAAGCGGTAATCTTCGACATGTGTGCATACAGCGTCCAGATCGTCTTGCCTTTATCTCCAGTTCCGTGATCGATAATGACGTAGTTACCGTACCCGTTTACCCATTGCGCCGCGATCACGATGCCGTCTGCAGAGGCCAAAATATCTGTGCCGCCAGGAGCAGCGATATCTATGCCGGAGTGGAACGCTCCACGTGCGCCGGTAATCGGATCTGTGCGATAGCCGAAGTTTGACGTTCTCGTATATGCTCTTGGCAGCGGATAAGCAAGCTTGCCGGCACTGAAGCGAAGGCTGCTGATCTCTTTATTCAGCGCCGCTTCCTTCGCAGCCAGCTCTATAACAAGCCTTTCAGCTTCTTCCGAAATGTGCTCCAGCTCTTCCACTTGCTGCTCCATGCTGGCGATTTGCACTTCCCGCTCCCGCTTCAAATCGATCAACCGCAATTCATATCTTCTTTCTCCGCATACATATCTTCTAATTTCGCGAGGCCGAGCGCAATTTCTTCATGCTTTTGCTCCTTCACGACCTTATCTGCTTTTTGTTGATCGAGGATCACCTGATCCTGATTGACGACCAGGTTCAAATAATGCATGCGATCGAGAAAATCAGAAAAATCCGTTGACTGCATCAATACTTCTACGTAGTCAACATCGCCTTTCTTATACATCATCCGTAGCCGTTCTCGAATCAGTTCGTCACGTTCTTCGATGCGCTTCTTGACTGCTTCCAGTTCTTCTGCGGCATCGAAAAGTCTATTTTGCTGATCGGCGATATCAACCTGCAAAGCCAACATGGCCAGCGAATTCGCTTCAATATCGGATGAATGCGGTTCAAGTCCTGCTCAGCGGCCTGAATTTGACCAGCAAGTATCTTCTGATTCCGTTCCGCTTCAGCCTTCTCTCTAGCCAGCCTTGCTTGCTCTTGTTGAACTTTTTTGATTTCGTTCTGTAACCTCTCATACTCTGATAAGGCATGTCCTTTATAAGAAGTCAACGTGAGACCGAGCAACACGACAACCGCAACAATTGACAAGAAAGACTTTTACGCACTCGTCGAACTCCTCCCCGAATGTGATAGTAAGGCCGCTTTCTCATCAGCTCTGAATGTTCCCTTACAACTGAAACTTCTGCTTACACTTTCAAATGTCTGCTGACCGACAAGAGCGTGCCGAAAATGCCAATCAAAATACCAAGTCCAAGCACAATCCAATCAGCGGTAAGGCTACTTCATCGAGCGGCTGCAATTGAATCATAGCCATAAACCCTACTCTTTCGTTAGGAGATTCGACGATAGAGCGATAGCCTAACAATAATACCGTAAGCGGAATAGCTGCGCCGATGAGACCTACGATGGCCCCTTCGATGAAAACGGCCAGCGAATGAATCCGTTCGGTTGCACCGACGAGCTTCATAATGCCGATCTCACGACTGCGTGCCGTGATGGTCAATCGGATCGTATTGGCGATTAGGAACAAGGCGGTGATCGCCAGACCGATGACAAGACGATACCGACCTTGTTTACGAAGTCGC
>CAVWLN010000012.1:0-193474 GCA_963755735.1 uncultured Paenibacillaceae bacterium | reverse complement strand
GCACCCATCAGAAGCTGCCAAGAGATTCACCAACACATACGGGAGATGGGATGTAAGCGTCACGAAGTGCATCCGATGTATCCAAGCTCCTTTGCCTCCAGTTTGCCGAAACTGTCACTACAGGAATTCCGCAAGTCGATTCAGATGCTGCTAGATGCCAGAGACCCGGACATATGGATGTTGTTCGGTACGCTGCCATTCTTTAGATGCAGCAGATCCAGAAGAAGATCAGCAACTGCTTAAGCGGCTCGAACAAGAACCGAATTTGACCGTGCGCAACGATCCAGACGGAAGAAACCGGCTAAACGTCAATATGTTTAGCGGGGAAGTCTTTGTCACGGATTTTGCCGACGTGCCGGCGCTTGGCACCATTTACCAGGATAAGCTGGATGATGTATTTGCCAAATGGACGTCAGAACATCCGCTTAACCGCACGATTAACTGTCATTGTCCTAAAGCGCGTTGCTGTGGACCGAATTTGCTTGTGGCGGACATGTACTATGCGGGCGTAGATTTCAAGAAGCGTCAAGCAGTCATTTGAATGAAAGCTCGTTCATAACATGAATTGAACAATCATGCGGCAAGCCGAAATTTGGAGATCAAGGAGGTGTCCTATGACGAAAAAAACCATTTTTATCATCGTGTTCGGCTTAGCGTTCTTATATGCGCTGTTTACCGTCGGATTTCCATTTCTTCTGGCGCTTGTCGTCGTGTTATTTATGGAGCCGTTCACCCAGCTTATTAGGAAATACGGTAATTTGAATCGCGTCGCGGCTGGGACGATTTCAAGCTCGTTATTCACATTAGGTCTACTCGGCATCGTATATTTGCTTGGTGTCAAGATATTGTCCGAGCTGGCTAGCTTTCTTAGATATGCGACGAGCAACTTTCATCTTGTCGAGAACTATATTGAAAGCGCGACGTCAGAATTGAACTTGTTTTATGAAACACTGCCGCCTGAGCAGGCGGAAAGGGTGTCTGAAACGGTAGCAAACGCAATCGGCACGTTAACGGAAGCGGTGCAAAGCTTACTGCTGAACCTGTCACAATACGCCTTTAGTTTTGCCACCAACCAAATCCCAAATCTCTTCATCTTCTTCTTATTCTTTATTGTGGCTGTCTTCTTGTTCAGCTTCAGTCTCGAAAAGATGAAGAACGGTTTCTGTCCATCTTTGAAGAGGGCTCACGCAGCAAGGTCGAAACTGTACTGGGCAATTTGCGCGGTTCTATATTCGGTTTCGTACGAGCGCAAATTATTTTCTTAACGATGACCTATGTGTTAACGCTCGTCGGTTTGTTTATTATCGGCATTGAGCATGCGTTTGCGATCGCCTTCCTCGTGACGCTCGTCGACTTGCTGCCGATCCTTGGAGTCGGTTCGTTCCTCGTCCCTTGGGCGATTTACCATGCATTTATCGGCAACTGGTTTATCGCCATAGGACTTGTGGTGTTGTTCCTCGTCATCACCGTTATTCGCCGTATTATCGAGCCGAAGGTGCTTGGCGATGCGGTCGGCATTAGTGCTTTGGCGGCATTGATCAGCTTGTATGTCGGATTCGAGCTTGTCGGCGTCATCGGACTGTTCATGGGTCCGGTCGTCGTGCTTGTGTTCCAAGCCATGCAGAAGGAAGGGCTGCTGAATATTAAGATCAGACTGGATGAAGGTGAGAAGGCAGCGGACAATCGTTGAAGCCAGTCATAAGGTGAACGACGCTCGTCATAGCTCCATAGCAAAAGACACTTGCAATTGCAGGTGTCTTTTTTAAGTGCGCCCAGCATGGGCGCTATCTATAGGGTTCAAGTCCCGAATGGTGAAGGCAGTAGTAGCCATTAGCTTAAGACAAGGGTGTCCATCGTGAGGTGGAATCTGAAGGAAGTCGGCGGCAAATCTCCGGTCTGAGGAACACGAACTTCATATAAGGCTAGCGTTCGTTGGATGAGTCTGCTGAACAAGTCAAAGTCCTTACTGCCGAAGGCGAATCGAGAGTAAATGAAGCAGATAGATGGAGAGGAAGATAGCGTTCTTACCTGGGGAGATCTGTACGGAAAGCGAAGTGAACTTCGTAACCTTGCTTGTGAAAGTAGGCTGAACGTACAGAAGTCAGCAGAAGCCATAGTACGCAGGTTGTTGCAACAGCATGCGGAAGGGCTGAACATGAAATAGGAATTGAACATCTTGGCGTTCAAGGATGAGCGTTGAAAGCAGACAATCCGAAAGGACTTGCCTCAAGGAGGAAACGGTGAATTCCGTAGGGGACTTCGAGAGGGCAGAGTTCAGCCGTGGCACAAAGAGAGAAAACAATTCACGAAAGGAGTTGTATCGGATGATTGAGGAACTATTGTCACGGGAAAATCTTCTATCGGCACTAAAACGTGTCGAAGCGAATAAAGGAAGCCACGGAGTAGATGGCATGTCCGTAAAATCCTTACGGAAACACATCATACAAAACTGGCATACCCTTCGACAAGCAATTGAAGATGGAACCTATGAACCGAGTCCAGTCCGACGGGTCGAAATCCCGAAACCGAACGGCGGAATGCGGTTATTAGGTATTCCTACCGTGACAGACCGATTCATTCAACAAGCAATCGCTCAAGTGTTAACACCATTTTTGATCCACAGTTTTCCGAACATAGCTATGGCTTTCGTCCCAAAGGCGAGGTCATGATGCTGTGAGGAAAGCAAAAAATTCATGAAAGAAGGTTATCGATGGGTAGTCGACTTGATCTGGAGAAATTCTTCGATCGTGTACACCATGACAGACTGATGGCAAGACTAGCGGAGAAAGTAAAGGATAAAATGATTTTAAAACTCATCCGTAAATATCTTGCAATCGGGAGTCATGATCAATGGACTGTGATGATACCGAGGAAGGAGCGCCGCAAGGTGGTCCCCTAAGTCCATTATTATCTAACATCGTGCTAGATGAACTGGATAAAGAACTAGAAAACGAGGACACCGATTCGTCCGCTATGCGGACGACTGTAACATCTACGTGAAAACACGAAAGGCAGGAGAACGAGTAAAGAAATCCATTACCAATTCATTGAAAAGAAACTAAAACTAAAGGTTAACCAAGAGAAAAGTGCGGTAGACCGTCCATGGAAACGCAAGTTTCTAGGATTTAGCTTTACATGGAACAAAGACCCGAAAGTTCGAATTGCACCAGCAATGCATGAAGAAAGTGAAAGCGAAAATTCGAGAGATTACCTCTAGAAAACGCCGCTTTCGATGGAGAGCGAATCAAGGAACTAAACCAATACCTCATGGGATGGTGGGCTACTTTGCATTAGCGGATACGCCAAGTATCTTTCAGAGATCTGGATGAATGGATACGAAGAAGACTTCGAATGTGCCTCTGGAAACAATGGAAGAAACCCAAGACCAAAGTAAAAAGGCTTATATCCTTAGGTGTTCCTAAGGATAAAGCCTATGAATGGGGAAATACCCGAAAAGGGTATTGGCGGATTGCTTGTAGTCCAATCCTTCACAGGACATTAGATAACCAATATTGGAAATCTAACGGACTAAAGAGCTTTAACGGACAGATACAACTAATTACGGAATATTTCATGAACCGCCGTATACCGAACGGTACGTACGGTGGTGTGAGAGGTCGGGGGTTAGTCACCCCCTCCTACTCGATTGGGATTAGATTAGGATCAGATGGGATCAGATGGGGAATGCCCGGGCTGGGATGGTCTTGATTCCTAACGAAGAATTTCCATCTTATTCGCTAAGTAATCGCCTCTCGCAAAATCTAACGAAGATTTATAAAGCTAATTTATCAAAAATGGCGTTTCTGGACGCTCTTTTGCCGTGATAAGCTATCAAATCTTCGTAAGAAATGGAGAGATCGAGAAAATCGTAAGCTAACGCCATAAATCTTCGTTAGGAAGTGAACACGGGAAATTTGAAAGACGGTGTCCTGTATATGACTAGCCGTTTCGTTGCGACAACCGATCGATCGTTGCCATTGTAAGCATTGGTTAAATTTCTCGCAAAATAGGCGTTTACCTATAACACATTCTGGGCGCTAGACATATGTTAAACCATGGGCGGCCGGGCGAATGCCCGACTGCGCATCAGTATGTTATGAACCAGAACATTAAGGAGGAAGGTATCCTTGGAAGCGCCTGAGCAAAAGAAGAAACAAGAGTCTGTTCAGGAAAAGCCGCTCGAGAGCTTAGAGAAAAGCCAGAGCAGGTGAAACCTGATGTCCAAGTCAAACCGAAGCCTCAAGTGACGGAAAAGCAGCAATCACCTGATTTGACGAAACCGAAACCGTCAACGAGTCAGGCTGCGAATATTCAGTTACCGTCCAACGTTGTTCCACCATCGATCACACAACAGTCGACAAAACCGTCGCTGAGCTCGTCAGCGGTGAATCCGGCGATAGGTGGTGGTCCGAATCCGGCGTACACCGCAAGCGGTGCAGCGAATCCGATGTTCGGTCCGACGTCGATGAATCAGGCAATGAGTGGTGGCCCGAATCCGGCGTACACCGCAAGTGGAGTAGCGAATCCGATGTTCGGTCCGACGTCGATGAATCAGGCAATGAGCGGTGGTCCGAATCCGGCGTACACCGCAAGCGGTGCAGCGAATCCGATGTTCGGTCCGATGTCGATGAATCAGGCAATGAGTGGTGGTCCGAATCCGGCGTACACCGCAAGCGGTGCAGCGAATCCGATGTTCGGTCCGACGTCGATGAACCAGGCAATGAGTGGTGGTCCGAATCCGGCGTACACCGCAAGCGGAGTGGCGAATCCGATGTTCGGTCCGACGTCGATGAATCAGGCAATGAGTGGTGGTCCGAATCCGCCTCTCGTAGCAAGCGGTGGTGTAAATCCGAAGCCGAACGTTATGCCGTATGCGAAACCAATGCCGAAACCGATGTCGAAGACAATGCCGAAGCAGCAAGCCATGTCCGACGTGAAACCCGTTCCGCTGCCGACACCGGTCGACCCTGCGGATTATCCGGCTCACAATCCTTATCGCTACTACACTCCGTTCATCAGTCCGTTCGATCCATGCCCGCCAATGAAAGTGAAACGTTATGTTGTCCCGATCAATCAGTATATAAACTTTCAGCCGATGAATTTGCCCCAATTCTCGCCTGCTGAAGCTTTGCACAGAGGTACGCTCTGGCCGAAGCTGTTCAGTCCGTATGAGCCTCGATAAACAGCTGGAAAGGAGAGGGAACGAAAAGATGCATATGAAGCTGGATAATGAATATTACCGACGCTTGCACGAATTGCAATCGATCGATTTCGTGCTGGTCGAGCTGCAATTGTATCTGGATACACATCCGCATGATACGCAAGCTGTGCAACAGTTTAACCATTTTGCACAAACTCGCAAGAAGATGGCGGGAGAATTCGAAAGCAAGTACGGACCGCTGCAGTCGTTTGGCAACAGCTTTTCAAAATCTCCATGGCAATGGATCGATACGCCTTGGCCATGGCAGGTTTGATCAACATTACGCTAGTACGGTGCTTAGGAGGAAAGTGACAAATGTGGATTTATGAGAAGAAACTGCAATATCCAGTTCGGGTGAGCAAGTGCGATCCGCGAATGGCGAAGTTTCTCATCGAGCAGTACGGCGGTGCTGACGGGGAACTGGCCGCTGCTCTTCGTTACTTAAACCAGCGTTATACGATCCCGGACAAAGTGATCGGCCTGCTGACGGACATCGGAACCGAAGAATTTGCACATCTGGAAATGATCGCGACCATGGTTTATAAGCTCACGAAAGACGCCACGCCTGAGCAGCTGAAGGAAGCGGGACTCGGTGCGCATTATGCTGACCATGACAAAGCGCTATTTTACCATAACGCCGCAGGTGTGCCATGGACGGCTGCATATATTCAGGCGAAGGGCGATCCGATCGCTGATTTATACGAAGACATTGCAGCGGAGGAGAAAGCTCGTGCCACTTATCAATGGCTGATCGATATGACGGACGATGTGGATTTGCAAGACAGCTTGAAATTTTTGCGGGAACGCGAGGTTGTGCATTCCATCCGATTCCGGGAAGCTGTCGAAATTCTTAAGGAAGACCAAGCGACGAAAAAAATATTTTGAACCGTTTGGCCAAGCGGCCAAGCGCATGCAGTCAAACTCCCGCGAGAGCTGGCCTAACTGGCACTCGCGGGAGTTTGCATGAAGTCAGACTGTGTGACGCTTAAAGTTTGTCAGGTAGATTTCTGCTTGTGCAGCCATTTCGCATATTCGAGCGGGGAAGAAACGGCGGTTCGGTAGGCCGGCAAGTCTTGAATTTGCAAAAAAATGTTGCGCCCTGGCTTCGGATTAATCTCCAGCAGCCATACGCCGCCGTCGGGATCGATCGCAAGATCAAGCGCCAATTCGCAAAGCCTGCCGTATTCTTGCTCAAGCTGTGCAACAATATCCATGGCCAGCCTCTTCGACGTTTCACGGATCGTGGCAATTTTCTTCTCCTCACGAAACCGCTCGCGTAGTAATTTGCCCATCTCGACGGCGATGCCGCCGCCATGCAAATTCGATGTGATGCTGCGCGCGGCACCGATCGTCCGGCACATCCGGTCACTTGCCAGGCGCCCTTTCCATTTTTCTGCACGAGCATGCGAAAATCGTGCACCCTGCCATTTTGTAGCGAGATGTCGATGCCTTTTTGGATCAAGTAATTTTTCCCTTTGACCCATGCGTATACCTTTCTCGTTAAAGTGCGAATGCCGACCGTCTGTTCCGGAATAATGCGTCTTCTCGCATCTCTACCCCTAACGTGAAAAGTATCCTGGCTGATTCGTTCGATTCGCAGGATTCCTCTTCCGCCAGTGCCGTTCACCGGCTTCAAGAAGATGACGCGATGCTTAGCCATAAAAGTAAACAGCTGCCGAATATTTCGAAACAGCTTCGTATCGGGAAGGTGATCTTTGATCAGCGGATTTTCCGAAAACAACTGATAAATGCGCCATTTGTTGCCCAAAGGTCGGTTCAAGTAGTTCAGATGCGGGTAACGATTGCGAAATTCAATAAGCTTACGGAATCTGTGCGTCGTCTGGAATCTGCATCTGTCAAAGATCATATCGGGGAACGAATCCCAAGTTCGCGTCCATCTCTTTCGCCCAGGATCAAAGCGCAGTGCATAAATTTTGCCGCGGCTGTGATCGACATCCTCCGGGGTGAACAGGAATGCATCGATACCTAATCGTCTGCTCTCCGTTAATAAGCGGCGAAAATACGAGCGTTCCTCAATTTGCTTCTGGTTGTTCAAATACAGTGTCATAACGCCCAACTTCAGCTGGGACACTGGCAGTCACCTACTTCATATGGAAATGAGTGTGCAAAGGATAATCAGCTAAAGTCCCGAACAATCACGTGTCCATCGCACCCGTGATTTGGGCGGCCTGTCTGATGTGATCCGTTACGCCTGCGCATCTGGCAAATCATGATCAGATTTTTTACGTTGGCCTTTTGACTTCTTGGTCAAATACTTGCAGTACATAACGGTGTTTTCCAAAGATTTTTTGCGAATGTGAGGTTCATCGAACTTCATCGGCTTGGCATTGGCTTCGAAAAACCAAATGTCGCCGCGAATGTCGACGCCGATGTCCATAGACATTTCTCCGAGCGTGGATTGATGGCAATGCTCGATTTGCTTGGCGATCTTGATCGCAGCCAGCTTCACTTTCTTCAGAATGCGATCCTTATCCTGTTCGCCGAATATGTGACTGAGCAGCTTTTCCGGTGCTTCAATCGATCCGCCTCGCGGTACGTGAGTCGTAATGCTTTTCAAACCGGCGAGCCTGGCTCCATGCCGGTTAGGCTCCAGACACCGCGGTAGTTTTTTTGCACGAGCACGCGCAGATCGAACGGTCTACTTGCGATAGCGCGGTCAAGCGTATGCCTTGTTGGACGATGTACAGCTCATCGCCGATTATGGCTATGAAGCTTGTTCTTGAGTGCTTTGACCGTTTTGAACTTTAATTCAGCGGATGATTTTCGCGATTGGATGTTCAGTCTGTACGGCTGGATATGGCCGTTTAAACGACGGACTCGCATAATTCCGGCACCCGCCTTGCCCGATTCCGGTTTAAAGTAGAGCAGCGGCGATTTGGCGAGCATCGGCAAGAGCCGCTTTTGTCTTAGCCCAGCGCACGGTATGGGGAATATACGACTTGGTTTTCTGTGATTTGCCGAGCCACTTGAACAATTGCCATTTGTTAAAAAATGCCGGATAAAAAAACGAATCTGCGGGTCCGCCATGCATTGCTTAATGATTTCCTGTACGTACGGATCGTTCTCGTCTTTGCGGTATGGCACCCGGTTATAAATGACGGTGGCCGCGGAATCGATTGCGGAATCCAAGCGTCTGTGCTTTTGTTGTACGCATAAGCAAGCACTTGACGCTTGTTTAAGTATGAGGTCTCGCGGGGTGACCACATAGATGTTCACCCCGTGAGCTTTCCCGTTTCGATTAGATCGACGAAGTTTTGCGAATTGCCGCGAAACGGTCGCAATTCGTCATGCATGGCCAATATGGCAACGATAGCCGGATTGGTCTTATGTGATGATTCATGAATGTCAGCTTCCATCATCCGTCACTCCCTGGACGAAACTTACTAAGGTACATGCAATATTCAAAGATCAAGCGTAGCGACTTTCGCCCTTGTTTTTTCAAAGCAGGATGTTTGAAATCGAGCGGCCTGGTTTGGCATTCGCTTCAAACATCCAAATATTTCCGCTCTTATCGATCCCGATATCGAAGCCCAGCTCTCCTACCCGGCGCTTCGACTTACGCTCAATCATTTCTGCCAGCTTGATCGTGTCTCGCTTCGCTTTCTCCAATATTTTCCGGCACGTGAACCGAACGTGACGTTCAAAGCTTGCTCAGGGGTAAGCAGCTTGCCGCCATTGCGCAAATGAGTCGTGACGCTACCGCGACCGGCTTTTTTGGCGCCGATGCCGGCAATTACCCACTTGTTAGAGTGATCCTTGTTTAGATGAAGCGAAAATCGATCGGACATTGGTCGATTTCCGCGAGCCGAATGCCTTGCTGACATACGTAACGTTTCAAGCTTCCCGTTCTTTGCTGAACAGCCGCTTCAGTCCGGCGAACTTCGTGAAGCGCAGCACCGTATTCTGGCCACCTCGCCTGTAACGTATGAAATATCCTTGCCTGCGGTTTATAGGTCAAACGCATAATGCCGCGTCCGAGACTCCGCCTGTTGGCTTTAGATAGATGAAACGATGCCGCAGTGAGCATATCCTTTACATCTTGATATGTCGGGCTGTTAATCGATTCCGGCAAATGCTCTGCCGCTTCCGGTTCATGCTCTAGCAGCTCATATACATATGATTTGTCGAAGAAATTCCAGTTGAAAAGCGGGATACCTCTTTTTTGAAAACGATTCTTCATGTTTTCCATCGACAGCGAGACTCTCCCTGTTTTCTGCTTCCCATCCGGTTATAGAACATCCGGCAGTGGGACGGTCTTGCGAATCCATCCGCCGGAGGTGATGAAATATCCGGCACGGTCTCATTTGTCCAGTTGATATCTTGTGGATGGAAGGCGAAGTAAAACGACTTCGTATGTCCGGTACGAATATAAGGCCGTACCAATCCCCGATTACCGTTCGTGTTCGCGAGCCGCTTGTTGTCATTAACCCGATTAGCGGCCAAGCGAAGCCCGCTTGCTCCGTCATCACCGCGTAGCAGGTTCCGCCCGCGGAACCATCAATTGCCGGCGCAAAGCGGAAGGGAGATACAAATGGTTGCCTTTTCTGGCAATCATGCGAATGTTGCCTTCCACCGTTCGTTCCCAGGCTAAGACGCAAAGTTTTTGCACCGTTTAAATTTAAGGTTGTAAGGAGTGAACGCGTGACGTATACGGCCTTTCCCGAACGTTTGTGAAATGGATTTTCAAGTTCGTCAAACTCATCTCGTTAAACCTCCTAGTTGCCTGTCGAGCAAATAACGCGCGTATTGAATCAAATGATTTACGCTGGCCGTGCTTTTGCGTGCATCATGAAGCTTGCTGAATATGGATCTGCCTGGCTTGGAATTTACTTCAAGGATCCATATGTGGCCGCAGTTGTCCACGCCAAAGTCGATGCCGAGTTCTACCAAGCGGCCGCTGTGCTGCTCCGGCACGGGTGGAATGGACTGTGACAAATGCGTCAACTGACGCAAGATCGCCGCGGCTTGTTCCGGCTCATAATGCTCCTGAAGAAAGGCCTCCGCCGGACTAACCGTCCCGCCACCATGCAGGTTGGCCGTCAAGACTGCCGGGTCGCCCGAGGCGAACTGCCATCCCTGTTAAGCTCCAGTTGCCACGACCATTCTTCTGCATGAGCGACCGTACGTCGAAGGCGCGTCCGGCTCCGTCTGAAGCGCCAGCGACGCTTGCAGCAAGAAGCGCTTCGAGCCGATGAATCGTTCCAGCCATCTAAGCAGCTGCCTCTCAGAGTCGAAGGATGCGTGCAGCAACTCGTTGCGCACATCTCTACCGATGAGCTCATAGCGGCCGTCCGGAAGCTTGCTAACTCGCACGATTCGCTTGCCATGTGAGCCGGCATTCGGCTTCAAGATGCAAGCTTGCTCCAGCTGCAGCCATTCCGAAACCTGGTTGACGGTATGCAGCATTTGCGTTTCCGGCATATGTGGTTGAAATGCGCCATACTTTTGAGCCATTCGGCTACTTGCCACTTTCCGCTTAAGCTGGCCGCGAGGAAGCGTACTTGGCGAAGCTTTTGCAAACGGCGCGCAGCTGCTTTGTAGCGGATTAGTGGGATCGACCTCTATAAAACAGCGATCAAAGATGACGGTCGGAATCGGTCTTTTCACTTTGAACCAGCGCCCGCTCTCATGGCTGTAACGATATCCGATGATGCGGCTTGCGGACCAGTCGGTCGACAGCGGATCAAAGACGACGACCTCGATGCCTTGCTTGCCTCCGGCTTTACTGAGGCGTCTGAAGAAACCGCGGTCAGAGAAGGGAGGCCACTTGCCCTGATCAGCACATACCATAATGCCTAACACTCTGTTCAATGGAGAAGACATGCTGATCACCTACAATCCTGACAAGTAGCGGCTGTATAGCAAAAATTTTTTGACTGAAGGTCGGATCTTCCCGCTGCCGGACGGCACGCCGTCAGACTTCGACGGCTTGGAATTCACTTCGATCAACCATATTTTTCCGGAGCATCGACAGCCAGATCAATGCCAAGCTCGGCGAAATGATACGGAAATTCGTGTTCGATTGTGGCTGCGATGCTCAGAGCGGCGTTTTTCATTCGCAAATATACGGAGCCCTGCAAATGATTGGGCAAATTCGAAGCGAGCAGCGCATGGCGAGCGGGACTCACCCTGCCCCCTCTAGCTACGTTAGAGACGAAGCTCTGATTGCTTGCGGTGCGTCCGACAATCGAGGTGATCGACCATTCGCCGTGGCTGTTTTTTTGTATTAACGCACGGAAATCTACCGGTCTGTCGTGAATTTTGAGCAGTTTTAGCCCCTTGCTGGATCAAATACCGCTTGCCTCGCACCTTGTTTTTTATCGAGGGGAACGCTTTGCTCAGTGAAGAATAGGACTTGCGAACCGAGCCGTTCACACTCGTATATTGACAGATGAGCCGCTTGCTGCTTCTCGATACCCGGATAATGCCTTTGCCCAAACTGCCGGTAACAGGTTTTAGGAACACGCTGCTGTATTTTTTGCTCATGCCGCTAAGCTGCTCATACTTAGTGAACAAATGTGACTCCGGCAGCAGCTTGCGAACGGGAGTAGATCTAGCCAGAGCAGCGAACACATCGTTTTTGTCCAAATATTTTTCGTTAAACACATGGCCTTGATATCGCGATTTTACTTCATGAAATAGTTGCTGTACGCTGGATTGTTCTCCAGCTTTCTCTTCGTCAAACGATTGTACACAACGTCTGGAATTGGAAATCTCATGCGCATCCATCTGCGGTGTGCAAAGCGCCACCCCGTGATTTCTCCGGCACGAATATCTTCCGGGGAGAAGAAATAGACGAAACCGCCATACAGCTGACTCGCTCCATGCAGCTCTTCACAATATGCTGTCATATTGCCGAACGGTCTGTCCGCATGGCTCGATCCTGGCAAAATCACTCCGATCACAGGGCCCAGCTTGAGCGTCTGTGTTTGCCTTGAATAGTTGGCGATTAAGACATCGCCGTCGATCAGCCCGAGCGAGTTTGCGGTACGCTGCAATACGCAGGACGGGTTTCTTACCCCGGCCGATTGGAGATACTTGCACCAAAAGCTTGCGTGAGCCGAATTTTAATGTTAACGTGCGATGTGTCGGGATCTTTAGCTGTTTGATCAGAGATGAACTAATATCAGATCGTCATCCAGGGAGATTCCGGTGGTCAGCACATGAATTTCTGTCTTGACTGAAGGCATGCTGGATCTCCTTTTTGCTTTAGACGTATGTACTCCATCATATGTCCTTGTGAAAATCTTGGTGAATAATCTGGACGCTTCCGAGGTGTTAGCATGAACAACATTTTATTGATCGCCATCAACATTTTTATCGCCGCTGCCATCGGCTATGTCACGAACTATTTGGCTGTGCGGATGCTGTTTCATCCACGCCGTGAGTGGAGGATTGCCGGGCGCCGCGTGCCGTTCACCCCGGGTTTGATTCCGAAGCGAAGAAGCGACATTGCAGCGGCGCTTGGCCGTGTCGTCAGTGAATACCTCGTCACAGCCGACGGCTTGAAAAGCATGCTGCAGCAGCCGGAGCTGCGCGGACAGCTGGAACGACGCTTGCAAGCATTCGTTATAGAATGGAGCGACAAAGAGGAGACGCTGGAGCAGCTCGCGATCCGTTTGCTAGGCGATCAGGCTGTGCAGAACATGCAAGCCTCTATCGCTGACCTGGCAGAAAATTGGCTGACTAGCAGCCTGCCACGCGCTCTGCGTGAAGCGCCTGCCATGCATCAGCCGCTTGAAGAAAGCCTCAGAAATCTGAATGTGCCTCTCGATAAGCTGGTAGAGCAAGACGGGCCGCGCTGGATCTTGAAGATGCTGCAAGAGGAGCTGTCTTCCCCTCATGGTGTATTGCTGATTCGGCGGGTCGTCTCGCAGCTAGTCGACGGCATCGGCGGCATGATGGGCATGCTGGCTGGGATGTTCATGGATGAAGAGAAGATGACCTTAAAAGTTCGGCAGGTTATCTTGCAATATTTGCATTCCAACGCGGCGCATGAAGCGATCGGAGCGCTGTTAAGCAAACAGGTTTCCAAGCTTCGGCACAGTCGCCGGCACAATTGCTTAGCCAGCTGCGTGAAGCGATCGAGCAAAATGGCTGGCAAGTGGAAGTAGCTGTTCAAGATCGCGAACAGGTCGCAAGCGATGAGCCGCAAGAGACTGTTGAGCGGGAAGAAGATGCGGTGAAGCTAATCGCTGAAGATGCTGAGCGCGCCGCAAGTCCTTTTGAAGGCCAAGCCGCGCATCAAATGGAACGTCTATCGGATGAGGAGTGGCTTGTCGTTACGATAATGAGTCAGATTCCGTGGCGTTCGTGGTTATTGCGAATTTGGGATTTGACGCCGCGCATGCTACTCAGCACTCACAAGGATTGGCTCTTGGACAAGGTGCCGAACGTATCCGATCGCTTGCTTATAGGTGTGGCGGACAATATCGAGCACGTCGTGCGAGCGGTCAATTTGCCCAAGCTTGTGCAGGAGCAAGTGGAGCATTTCCCAATCGAGCAAGTGGAGCAGGTTATTCTCAGCATTACCGGACGTGAATTCCGGGCGATTACTTGGCTCGGTGCCGTGCTGGGAGGCTTAATCGGGACAGTGCAGGCGCTTCTTTATATCGGGCTCGGTTAGCGATCATGTAGCGATTATGTTCGTACCAGCATATTTTTGGAAGCACGCTCATACCTTGTACAAGGAACGTCTGCTCTGCTATGCGGACAAGAAGGAGTGTGAACGATCGCATGAAACTTAGGCCACGTACGATCCTATACTTGATCTTGGCAGTCGGGATGCTGCTCTATGCCATTCCTCGTTTGCACGTCGGCAACGGCTGGACGGAGGAAACGATATTCGCCGCATCTTGGATTGCCATCTCTTTGCTCATCATCGCTGCACATTTGTATGACTGGATCGGCGTAGATGAGAAGACGCAAAAGGAGCTGGATGCGGTCAAACGCTACAAGTACTGGCGCCTGCAGCAAAAAATGACGAACAGATTGGAGCGCGGCCATGAGCGCAGCAAATAGCTGTCGCTTGGCCGCGTTTTTGTACTGACTCAGGCTTTGCTTCGTTGCTTCACGGGACTTTTCCGCGTATAATGGTGGGAATAAAACAGATTAGTACAGAAATCTAGGTTTGGGGTGTAACAGTTCGAAGATGAGTTCACAAAATAAAGAAAACCATGAACAGGAGACGAGCGGTAAGAAGGGGAAGCTAGGGGAACGCGATCAGACTCTGAACGGGTCGTCTAGTTCGTCCGGAGAAGGCGGCAATGTCGGCGAGGGTAAGGGACATTATAGAGATTTGCCGTTTTCCGTCCGCGATTCGGATGAGCCGCTCACAAAGCATGAACAAATTATTCGTCATATTGTCTCGTTGAAGCCGGGCAGCAAAATTTCCGTCCGCAAAATTGCCCGGCAGATGGAGGTCAGTGAAGGGACTGCATACCGAGCGATCAAGGAAGCGGAAAGTCTCGGCATCGTCGCGACCAAGGAGCGAACGGGCACAGTACGGATTGAGAAGCGGGAGCGGCAGTTAGAGCATCTGACGTTCGCTGAGGTCGTGCAAATCGTGAACGGCCGGGTGCTTGGCGGCGCGCAAGGGTTGGACAAGCATTTGCAAAAATTCGTCATCGGCGCGATGGAGCTCGATGCGATGGTCCGCCATATCGAGGCGCAAAGCTTGCTGATCGTCGGGAACCGTTATCGCGCGCACATCCGAGCCTTGAAGCAAGGTGCTGGCGTGCTCATTACCGGCGGCTTCGATGCTTCGGAGGAAGCCAAGAAGCTTGCCGATGAGCTAAGCTTGCCGATAATTTCTTGTGAATCCGATACGTTCACAGTGGCCTCGACGATTAACCGAGCGATCTATGATCGCAACATCAAGCGCAAAATTGTATTAGTCGAAGATATCGTGCCGCTGAACGCACGCGTCACCGTGCTCAAAGCCTCGAGCACAGTGGATGAGCTGCGACGATTGTCAGAAGAAAGCGGACTGCGCAATTTTCCGGTCACGGATGAGTGGAATCGTTTGATCGGCGTCATCTCGCTCAAGGATATTGAAGGAGAGATGGGCACTTCCACGATCGACAAGTGGATAACGCGCGGCCCAATTACCGTCAATATGCAAACCTCCGTTGCTTCCGCTGCGCACATGATGGTTTGGGAAGGGATCGATCTATTGCCGATCGTCGATGTGAATCGGAAGCTGATCGGTGTGTTGAATCGTGCAGAAGTGTTGAACGCCATGAAATATACACAAAAGCAGCCACAAGGCGGAGAGACGATCGAGGATTTGATCTTAAGTGAGTTCGAGAAGCTGCGAGACTCCAAAGGGCAGCTTACATTCCGCGGCAAGATCACGCCGCAGATGACGAACAATATGGGCACTGTCTCGGAAGGCGTGTTGACGGTGTTGATGACGAAGGCCGCGTACAGCGCGGTGAAAGAATGGAAAAACAGTGATCTCGTGCTGGACAATCTTTCGACCTATTTGCTGAGACCTGTGCAGATGGAATCGGTCATCGATATTCGTCCGCGCATTATTGAAGTAAGCCGCAGATACGGCAAGGTTGACGTAGAAGTGTTTGCAGGCGATGCGCTGGCGGCGAAAGCAATCTTATCCGCGCAGTTAATTGAGCATGACAGTTAGCTCATGCTCAATTTGCGCGCGAGTCTTACTCTTACGGTTTTCCCTTGGTTACTTGCTGAGCATAAATCCGTCGATTACGTATACCGGCGAATAAATTGAACAAGCCGATCAACAGGAAGATAGCGCCGATGATCGAGCGCAGCCAATCGGATTTGAACATAATGATTTGGGTGAGCGCAATCGCCACGAGCATAATTCCCATGCAGATGTTCATGTGCGCTTGATGGAAGCCGCGCACGCTGTGATCTTGTGAACGTCTGTAACGAAAGCTGAAAAATACGGACAAAATTGCAAACAGCACGATGACCCCGAGCAAGACGCTGTATGCAATTCCTTGCGCCATCGCTGAAGCTGTATCCAGCGTCGCTTGATCAGCCGCCTGGTCTACATGGTTTGCAGCATTCGTCGCTGCCAAAAGCTTGATCATATTGCACGAACACTCCTTGATAAGTATGACTTTCGCAAATGGGAATAAGCAGAGCTTTGCCCTATTGCAGTCCGAATCGATGTCGATTCTCACTTGCATGAGCTTATTGTAGCATACAAGCCGATCGCTCTTCTATTGAAAAGGAGATGAACGGAACCTGCCTTCAGAGGGCGTTGCTAGGTGCGTAGCCGGAGGGCATGGGTGCAGTGAGCGGATGTAAAGCGCGATGCAGGAGTACGTCGCAGGCGTATGTTGCAGGAGTATGTTGTGGTAGTTGACGTCGCAGGAGACGTTGTAAGAGTGCATTGCAGGAGTATGTTGCAAAGAAGCGTGGATTGCACCAATGTAGAAGCAGTTGTAGAAGCAGGCGGCCGCCGAGATAGTTGCAAATATCCAATAATATCGCAGCGGCAACGCTCCAAAACAAGAAATAATTGCAAATATCCAACTATATTCCCGCAAATACGTGAAGTGTATTAAATATTCGTAATTTAATTGGATATTTGCAATAAAACATCTGAAAGAAGCTTTACATCATAAAGATTATTGGATTTTCGCAATTATTTTGTAGTCGTGCTGAGCAGCAGGTTACCTGACGTGAGTATCCATCAACCTAGTGTATTTACCCTGACGGCATGTAGTGGTTAGCCTGAATCCATATGCGCATTTCGTTGTCCGCGATGAACAGCGAGTTAATCTCCACGACGTAGCTGGACTTCGATTCCTCCGGGGTGAACACTTTCTTGCCGAACAGACGCTTGATCGAGACAGGCTCCAATGCTTTCACTTCTTGCCCGATCATGAACTTCAGCTCTTCGCGAGTCAGCTTCTGCAATTGACTGATCGTCACATCGTCAAGCTCCGGGTACGAGGGCGGATTATTGAATCAATATTTCGATGCTCTTCAGCTGAGTCGGATTTTTGACTTGGTTTTGTGCTTCGATCCGTTCTTGCAGCTGATCGTTCTCTTCCTTCAATATTTCGTTCTGCTGGATGAGCAGATCGAAGTTTTCCACATACAGGGACATGAAGACAGCAGCTCCGACAATGAGTCCTGCAAGGAACAGTCCCGCCCCTTGCATCCAATCGACGAATTGCCGAAAATCCGGCACTTTCAAGGCTGGACGCCCCCTCCGCAAATCCATTCTACGAGCTTGGATGCCACATAGGCGCCGCAGAATGCGCTGACGATATGAAGAAGCTGTTTGATCGCCGGGGAGATGGCGCCGACGAGCAAATTCGATTCGATATAGCGAATCGGATCGATCGTTCCGCCAATGACGATGACGACCGCCCAAATTTTAAAATTCGTGGCGATGCGCAGCATTTCCGCTTTCGGCGGCTGCAACGTCAGCACAGAACCGATCCCGGCCAGCATCGCCGCACCAAAAATAACGCCGAAAGCGATAAAAAAATCGAGCGTCAGTTTGCCTAGGAAATCTTGCAAACTCATCGTTGATCCCCCTTCATCCTAATGAAACCGATTCAGCCGATCCGGCTCGTCCGTAATACTATATGTATGGGACGACTCCCCGCTTGTATGATAAAATATTGATACCGTAGCCTTAAGAAAATCTCACTGATGAACAAGTAACATGCTAGCTGATTTTGCAATAGTTTATGGGCAATGAATCGGCCCGATGAATAGAACGATAAGGAGTGATCATACGTGGGCGAGTTTGTGCATTTGCATGTACATAGCGAATACAGTCTGCTCGATGGCGCGGCGCGCATTGACGATCTAGTGCAAGCTGCGGCGCGGCTCGGGATGAAGCAGCTCGCTCTGACAGATCACGGAGTTTTATATGGCGCCATTCCTTTCTACAAGGCGTGCCGGGCACACGGCATCAAACCGATTATCGGATGCGAAGTGTACATGACGACAGGGGCGCTCACAGAGAAAGGCTCGCGCAAAGATAACCCGATCTATCACCTGATCTTGCTGGCTAAGAACATGACCGGCTATCAAAACTTGCTGCGCCTTGTGTCCATCGGACATTTGCAAGGTTATCACTACAAGCCGCGCGTCGACCTGGCCAGCTTGGAGAAGCACAGGGAAGGACTCATTGCGCTATCCGCATGTCTGGGCGGCGAGATCGCTCAGCATGTGCTGCACGACCGGCTGCAAGAGGCGAAGGATGCGGCGCTGCGATACAAGCGCATATTCGGGGATGATTTCTACCTGGAATTGCAAGATCACGGCCTGATGGAACAGAAGAAGGTCATGCAGGCGCTCATCGAGCTGTCTCGCAGCACGCAAATACCGCTTGTCGCGACGAATGACGTGCACTATACGGTTGCGCGAGGACGCTGCGGTGCAGGATGTGCTGTCTGCATCGGCACGGGCAAGACGATCGAGGACGAGGACCGGTTGAAATTTCCAACCGACCAGCTCTATTTGAAAAGCGCCGAGGAGATGGCGCAGCTGTTCGCGCATGTGCCGGAAGCGTTGCCGCAATACGGTGGAAGCGGCCAACAATGCGAGCTGGAGCTTCGCTTCGGCCAGTCGATCCTGCCGGCTTTCAAGCCGATTCCTGACGGCATGACGGCGCATGAATATTTGCTGAAGCTTTGTGCGTGAAGGCTTAGAGCACCGCTATAAGCATACGCCGCAATGGGCGGATGAGGCGTTCCGCAAACGCGGCCGTAGAGCGGTTGGAGTATGAGCTGAGCGTCATCGAGCGCATGGGATATTCGCGATTATTTTTTGATCGTCTGGGATTTTATCCGCTACGCGCATGAGCAGAAGATCGCGACGGGGCCCGGCCGCGGCTCTTCTGCAGGCAGCCTGGTCGCCTATGTGCTGAAGATCACCAATGTGGATCCGATCAAATACAGGTTGCTGTTCGAGCGGTTTCTGAACCCGGAGCGCATCTCGCATGCCGGATATCGATATCGACTTTAACGATGAGCGGCGTGATGAAGTGATCGACTATGTCGTCCGCAAATACGGCAGCGAGCATGTCGCACAGATCATCACCTTCGGAACGATGGCGGCGAAGGCGGCGGTTCGCGATGTCGGACGGGTGATGAATATGCCGTACGACGAAGTCGATCGGGCGGCGAAGCTGATTCCGGACAGCTCGGGATGACGCATCGACGCGGCGCTGCAGCACAGTCCGGAGCTCGCGAAGCTGTGCGCGCAGCGAGCGCGAAGACAGCGCAGCTGATCGACGATGGCCCGCGAGTGGAAGGCATGCCGCGCCATGCTTCGACCCATGCGGCCGGTGTGGTTATTTCCCGCGAGCCGCTCACCGATTATGTGCCGTTGCAGGAAGGCACGGAAGACGCGCCGCTGACCCAATATTCGATGGAGCATCTGGAAGCGATCGGGCTGCTGAAGATGGATTTCCTCGGCCTGCGCACGTTGTCGATTATTGAGCGGACGCTAGCGCTCGATTGAGGAGCGACGGCGGCAGGAGCTTCGACTTCGATGCAGGTTGCCGGATGACGATCCGCTCACGTATGAGTTGCTGGGCCGCGGCGATACGACGGGGATTTTCCAATTGGAGTCGGCGGGTATGCGGCGGGTGCTGCGGGAGCTGAAGCCGACGGAATTTGAAGACATTATTTCGGTTCTCGCGCTGTATCGCCCGGGTCCGATGGAGTTTATTCCCAAATATATCAAGGCAAGCACGGCGCGGATCCAGGTGGAATATCCGCATCCGTCGCTTGGAGCCGATCCTGGCGGATACGTACGGCATTATCGTCTATCAGGAGCAGATCATGCAGATCGCTTCGCAGATGGCCGGCTTTACGCTTGGCGAAGCGGATTTGCTGCGACGCGCGGTATCAAAGAAGAAGCGCGAAGTGCTGGATCAGGAGCGCGAGCATTTCGTCAATGGCTGCGTGCAGCAGGGCATACCGCGGACGATGCGAACGCTGTGTATGATATGATCGTCCGCTTCGCCGATTACGGATTCCCGCGGGCCCATGCGACCGCATACGGCGTACTCGCCTTTCAAACCGCCTATCTGAAGGCGCATTATCCGATGGCATTTATGGCGTCGATGCTGACCGCTGTGATGGGCAACCATCGCAAAATGGCGGAATATGTCGACGAATGCCGCAGGATGGGCATCGACGTGCTGCCGCCGGATGTCAATGAAAGCGGCATACTTTCACGCCGCTGCAGAGGACGGCGCGCATCCGCTTTGGCCTCGCCGCGATCAAAAATGTCGGCACCCAGGCGATGGAGTCGATCATCGCCGAGCGGCAAGCGGGACCGTATGAGGATTTGCTCGATTTTTGTCGCACGCGTCGATCTGCAGGTGTGCAACAAGCGCGTGCTGGAATCGCTCATTCTGGGCGGCGCCTTCGATTCGCTGCCCGGGCATCGGGCGCAGCTGCTCGCCATGCTCGACGAAACGATGGAAGCTGCGCAGAAATGGAAGAAGGAGCGGGACGATCTGCAGCTTCATCTGTTCGGCTTCACGGAAGAAGTGCAATGGACCGTGGAGCTGCCGGACGTTCGGCCGTTTCCAGAAGCTGCAGCAGCTGGAATTGGAGCGTGAGCTGCTCGGCTTGTACATTTCCGGTCATCCGCTGGAGGATTACGCTGAGCACATTGAGAAGCTCGCAGCCGACCCGCTCTTGTTGCTACCGGAATATACGGATGGCACAGAAGTGGTCACCGCCGGGATGATCGTCTCCGTGCGTACGATTTTCACGAAGAAAGGGCAGCAAATGGCGTTCGCAGAGCTGGAAGATCAGACGGCGGCACGTGCGGAGCTCGTCATCTTCCCGACCGTTTGGCAAAAATATTCCTCCTTGTTTGACAAAGGAGAGCTGCTCATCATTCGCGCGAAGCTGCAGCTACAGGAGGAAGAAGTGAAGCTGCTCGTCGACGATGCGGCGCGGCTGGACGATCCCGAGGCTGCGGGTCGCTTCAAACGACGACCTTCTTCCCGAAGTGGCGGAGCCAAGCAGCGCATGTTCGTGAAGATTCCTGGCGATAAGGAACAGCCATCTAGGCTGACAAAGCTTAAAGAGCTTCTTATGCAGCATTCTGGTGATGTGCCGATCGTCTTATATTACGAGCGGACGAACAAAGTGCTCGCCCTGAAGGATGAATACCGCGTGCAGCCTTCCAGCGAGTTGATCCGCATGATCGAAGCGATCATGGGTCAAGGTACCGTGCGCATCCAATCATCGACAAGGTGAGTTAGACGGAATCAAGAGTGACGTTATAACAATAAGGTTAGTTAGACGGAATAAGATGAGTTGGACGCAACAAGATGAGTTGAACGCAACAAAGTTGGACTTAGCCAGAGTGCCTCAATCGCAGACACAATTCGAACTTCTCGCGCATACAATAGTTGTACATGCCCCCACCGACAACAGACTAGACGAAGCTAAGGGCATCAGGCTGGAACCGCGGGAGGGAGATTGATGGGATCAGAGGCTGCAGAGCATATGTTAAAGCTGCTGGCTGAGCGAGGCGTTCAAGCTGCTGATATCGCTGCCATCGTGTACGATTTGCAGCGTCCGTACAACGCATCGCTTACGCTTGAGGATTGTGTGGAAAGCGTGCTTGCCGTTATGGAAAAACGCGATGTACAATATACGCTGTTGACGGGCATCGCACTGGACGAACTGGCCGAGAAGAAGCTGTTGCCGCAACCGTTGCAAGACATCATGGAGCAAGACGAATCGTTGTACGGTGTCGATGAGGTGCTCGCTCTTGGCATTACGAGTGCTTATGGCATGATCGGTCTAACCAGCTTTGGATATCTCGACAAAGAGAAAGTCGGCATCATCCGCAAATTGAATGAGAAAGGTAAGCATGTTCATGTTTTTTTAGATGATTTGGTCGCCGCACTTGCGGCAGCCGCTTCCGCCAGAATTGCACATAAGAGTAAGCAAACGATAAACTATGACTGGAGCGGCAGGACGGGGAATTAATGGAATTTTAACGCTTATGATAGGCGCGAAGCCGACTTGTTTTGTTGCGGGCTTGAGCGGGGATATGGTATCATGATTCCATTGTGAAGAGTGAGTTCTGACAAGCCCTGCTGATCACAAAGCATCACAAGAAGCGAGCAGACACGGTTTGTAAGCGGATGGATTCATCAAGTGATTATAAGCATCGGCACGGGTATAGAAATTTCCATACTCGAAAACAAATCATAATATGCCTGCTGATAAGAACGGGAGGATAAAGATGTGGACGGTTATTTACATCGCCCCGACACAGAAGGCGGCTGAGCGAATTGAAGAACGGCTAACCGCCGAAGGATTTCTGGTGAAAATTCGGGCAATTAATTTGACAAAACAACAATATGAAATATTGGTTCCCGAAGGTGAGCTGGAAGAAGTGCAAGAGGTGTTGAATACGATTCTGCATTCATAGGTATGAATCATACGCTTGGGGAGATGCGGAGTGTTAAAAGATATTTTTCAGAAGAAGCGAAAGTATGCCACGATCCCTTCGGAGAAGACGAAGCGGGATATCCCGGACGGTCTGATGACCAAGTGTGCCAAGTGTGGGACGATTGGATATTCCAAGGAATTGGAGAAAAACTTGAAAGTTTGCAGTGCTTGCGGATATCATTTTCGGCTGAATGCAGCGGAACGATTGGAAATGATGCTGGATGACGGCAGACTGTTTGAGTATGACCGCGACATGGTGTCCGTCGATCCACTAGGCTTTCCGGGCTATGTGGAAAAGCTTGAGAAGCATAGCGCCAAGACCGGCTTTAAGGATGCCGTTATAACCGGCGAAGGAACGATCAACGGTTATCCAGTAGTCGTCTGCGCGATGAGCTTTGAGTTTTTTGGCGGCAGTATGGGCTCGGTTGTCGGTGAGAAGGTAACGAGAGCGATTGAGGCCGCTATTCAGAAGCAATACCCGCTCATTATCTTTTCTACATCTGGCGGCGCTCGCATGGAAGAAAGCATTCTCAGCCTCATGCAAATGGCGAAAACAAGTGCAGCGCTTGCCCGCTTCAACGAGCAGCGCGGACTGTACATCTCCGTCATTACAGACCCGACATTTGGCGGCGTGCCGGCGAGCTTTGCCATGCTCGGCGACTATATACTAGCTGAGCCGGGCGCTGCTTTCGGCTTTACCGGACGGCGCGTCATTGAACAGACGATTCGTCAGAAGCTTCCGGACAACTTCCAAACGGCGGAGTTCAACTTAAAGCACGGTCAATTAGACAAGGTTGTGCATCGCAAAGACATGAAGCAAGTGCTGTCTGCGATATTGGAATTACACAGCATAGAGGGGGGACAGGCTCATGGCAGGTGATTTGCCTTTTGAGAAGCCCCTGGAAGAGCTGCGGGCGAAGATTGAGGAATTGAAAGCTTTCGGCGAGGAGA
Organism: uncultured Paenibacillaceae bacterium; assembly: GCA_963755735.1. Lineage (GTDB taxonomy): Bacteria > Bacillota > Bacilli > Paenibacillales > DA-C8 > Insulibacter. The sequence continues at coordinate 169,858 of CAVWLN010000012.1, read as the reverse complement.
AGGGGATCGATTTCTCGGACGAAATTGCCAGATTGGAAGAACGCTGTGCGAAATTGGAAGACGAGATTTATGACAACTTGAAGGCTTCCGAAAAATTACAAATTGCTAGACATCCGCAAAGGCCGACGACGCTCGACTACATAAACGAAATTTTCGACTCGTTCATTGAGTTTCATGGCGACAGGCTGTACGGGGACGATCTTGCGATTGTCGGCGGCATCGGCAAGCTGGACGGCCTCCCTGTTACGGTAGTCGGCCACCAGAAAGGCAAAGATACGAAAGATAACATAGCCCGCAACTTCGGCATGCCTCATCCGGAAGGCTTCCGCAAAGGATTGCGTATGATGAGACAGGCGAACAAGTTTCGCCGTCCGATCATTACGTTCATCGATACGCCTGGCGCTTATCCAGGCGGTGCGGCTGAAGAACGCGGACAAGCTGAAGCGATCGCGCGCAATCTCATTGAGATGGCGAATTTTCGCGTGCCGATCATCTGTGTGATCATTGGAGAAGGAGGAAGCGGCGGGGCGCTTGCACTCGGTGTCGGCAATCGCATCTTAATGCTGGAAAATGCCGTCTATTCAGTCAGCTCTCCGGAAGCGGCGGCTTCCATCCTGTACAAGGATGCTTCGCAATCGCTGAAAGCGGCGGAGGCGATGAAGATTACTGCGAATCATATTGTGGAGCTTGGTGTAGCCGACGGGATCGTACCGGAGCCTCGCGGCGGGGCGCATCGCGATTTGCAGAAGCAGGCAGCGAATATTAAGCAAGCGCTGCTTGAGCATCTCGAGCCGCTGCTTGCGATGAGTGAAGAGGAGCTTGTCGAAGACCGCTATATGAAATTCCGCGGAATCGGCAAATTTGCGTCGCATATTGGGGATGTGCAATAAGAGTTTACATATGTTTAGGAAGCCATAGGAGGACAGATCCATGCGAAAAACAAAAATTGTATGTACGATCGGGCCGGCAAGCGAATCGTTGGACATGCTGAAGAAATTGATCGATGCCGGACTCAACGTTGCGAGATTAAACTTCTCGCACGGCGATTATGAAGAACACGGCAATCGCATCAAAAACATCAGACAAGCCAGCAAGGAGCTTGGCAAGACGGTAGCGATTTTGCTTGATACGAAAGGGCCGGAAATCCGTATCGGACAACTGAAGGAAGACTCGTATCGAGCTTGTTCAGGACGAATATTTGACGCTGACGACCGAAGAAATTATCGGCGATAAAGATCGTATTCATGTGACGTATCAAAAATTTGCCGAACGATGTCCATGTCGGCTCGACGATTTTGATCGATGACGGTCTGATCGGTCTCAGTGTCGTGGAAATCAACGGGACTGAAATTAAGTGCCGAATTGTGAATGGCGGTCAAATCAAGGGACGCAAGGGCGTTAACGTACCTGGAGTGAAAATTTCCTTGCCGGGCATCACGGAGAAAGATGCGGCGGATATCATTTTTGGAATCGAGCAAGGCATTGATTTTATCGCGGCATCGTTCGTACGCAAGGCCAGCGATGTACTGGAGATTCGCGAATTGCTTGAGAAGCATAACGCGGGTCACATTCAAATTATTTCGAAGATCGAAAACCAAGAAGGCGTCGACAACCTGGACGAAATTTTGGAAGTGTCGGACGGCTTGATGGTCGCTCGCGGCGACTTGGGTGTGGAGATTCCTGCAGAAGACGTGCCGCTTGTGCAGAAGCGAATGATTGAAAAATGCAATCTCGTCGGCAAACCGGTCATTACTGCGACGCAAATGCTCGATTCTATGCAACGCAATCCAAGGCCGACTCGCGCTGAGGCGAGTGATGTCGCGAACGCGATTTTCGACGGAACGGATGCCATCATGCTGTCCGGGGAAACCGCAGCCGGCAAATATCCGGTCGAATCAGTGATGACGATGTCCCGCATCGCCGAACGAGCGGAAGCAGAGCTGCCTTATCATGACATGTTCCAAAAGCTAAGCTTGGCGCAAGAGATCAGCATTACGGAGGCGATCAGTCAATCTGTTGCCAAATCCGCGCACGATCTGCATGCCAAAGCGATCATCACCGCTACGGAGAGCGGGTTTACAGCTCGCATGGTCGCGAAGTATCGCCCGCAAGCACCGATCGTTGCCGTGACGCCTAATGAGGATGTCATGCGCAGAATGTGCTTGAACTGGGGCGTGCTTCCGGTGAAGGGCGAGCATGTGCCTTCTACAGACATCATGTTTGAAATGGCGGTAGACGGCGCATTGAAGACCGGCATCGTAGAGCCTGGTGATCTCGTCGTGATTACAGCAGGCGTGCCGGTCGGACGTTCCGGAACGACCAACCTGATCAAGATTCATCACATTGGGGAAATGGTGGGTAAAGGTCAAGGGATAGGAACGCAGATTGCTACCGGTAAAGTTGTCGTCGCAAGCAATCCGCAAGAAGCGATTGAGAAGACGACGCAAGGCTCGATCTTGGTTTGCCCGAGCACGAACAAAGAATATATGCCAGCATTTGAGAAAGCGGCAGCCGTAATTACGGAAGCTGGCGGCATTACATCGCACGCGGCCATCGTCGGATTGAGTCTCGGCAAGCCGGTGATCGTCGGTGTGGACAACGCGCTGAATTTGCTGAAGGACGGCATGGATGTAACCGTATATGCTGAGCTTGGCGTCATTTTTTGCTCTGAGGTGTAGCAAACAATAGAACATTTAAAGGGGAAGCGAATCGGAAGCAGCCTAGGGTGAATTCTGATTCGCTTTCTCTTCGTTACAGCGATAAAGTGAAATACAGAGGTGAACAGAAGTGGCTGTAAGCGATTGGTACGAGCATCGGCTGCGAGCCAGATATGCAGAGACGGATCAGATGGGCGTGATCTATCATGCGAACTACTTCAATTGGTTCGAAATCGGACGCACGGAGATGATTCGTGAGCTTGGCATCCCTTATCGCAGTTTGGAAGAGAGAGGACTTCTGCTGCCTGTCGTTGATTTGGATGCGAAGTTTATCAAACCGGCGTATTATGATGATCAGATCTGTATCCGCACACGGATAACCGACGCGAGTCAAATTCGCATCTCGTTTGAAGTTCACATTGTAAGGGAGGCCACAGAAGAAGAGAACGAACAATTGCTTGTGACAGGGCATACCAAGCACGTGTGGCTGAATCGCAGCTGGAAGCCGGTGCGCATTGACCGGGAAGCGCCTGAATTGTATGCCTTGCTTATGTCCGCATGTGGCCGTTAAAGTGCCTAGCATCGATCTGACAGCGATGCTTATGAAGATCGGGAAGGCATATTTCATCTAGGTTGGTGATGCTGCTTGTTGAAACGATTGCTACTCATCCTACTCATCGTCATCCCCGCTCTAGAAATTTGGCTGCTTATCGAGGTTGGGCAAGCGATAGGGGGATGGTCGACGTTTGCGCTCCTCGTACTGACAGGACTGTTCGGCTATTATTTGACGAGAATTGAAGTAAGGAAGCTAATGATGGAAGCGAGGGAAGAATTTGCAGCTGGACGTTTGCCCGGCCGTCGATCATAGATGGCATCTGCTTGTTTGTGGGGGACTGTTGCTCCTGGTTCCAGGGTTTATTACGGATGCTGTGGGCTTGTTTCTCGTGCTGCCGCCTACGAGGCTACTGCTGCGCGGGTGGATCCTCCATTTGATCAAAAAATTGTTGAACAGCAGCTGGATTCGCTTTTATAGATGGTGACGCATTATTGCATTATGGCATGAAGCCGTGAGGAGGTGGAAGTACGCGAATGATGATGTCCGTGCAGGGCTTCTTCCTCACCGCTCAAACATCGGATGTTTAGAGAGGTTGTCTCTTTCAGCGTAGTCATGATATGATGTTGGTTGGAAGCATTGCGAATAGCGGCAGTAGCGACTGCATTAATATCGCTTACATGATGAGCGGCACAGATCATTTTGAAGCGGCACAAGATTTCCGCAAGCGTCTTGATATGCGGATCTTGCAGCACGCCATTATGGTCAATTCGCTCACTTAGCCGTGCGGATTCCTTGCTTTCGTCGATAACTCTGTATCCGTTCGCCCATGTGGTTTCATAGATCACGAGTCTGACGGAATTCGAACCGATGTCGATAATGCCAATACGTTGATTCATTGTGCTTTTGACCCCTTCCGGTACGATTTACATATTGTAACACATTTTTTGGCGTGAATTGTAACGTCAAGCATGAGTGCTTCGGATGAGGGGACTAGCCATAATGGCGATCGCTTTCTTACTTGCAATGAATGGATGTGTTTACGTTTTCTCTTACCCGGCAAAGGATCGATAGAGGTTTTCTCTAGCATGGATCACGATATTTGATGCTGGATAACGGTTTTCTTTCACGGGAAAATCGATTATGATTAAGTTTAGGTCAATTGGGCGTATCTTCCTATGTGAAGTCTGAAACAATAATAGGTACAGCGCGCCTTCTTACCCCAGCATGTCGTCATTGCGCAGGAAATCTTACCGCATGATCGGTCCTATCATGTGGCTTAGTTCGGTTCAACCTTTCTCAGCGCATTCCGACAAGACGGCTGCGAACTTAGCATGATATATGAATTTTAGACTAAGGAGAGAATGAGGATGACGGTAACGAAAGGTCTGGAAGGAATCGTAGCAGCTTCTTCCTCAATCAGTTCGATCATTGACGGTGTGTTAACATACCGGGGAATTAACATCGATGATCTTGCAGAACATGCTGGTTATGAAGAAGTCGTATACTTGCTCTGGTTCGGCAAACTTCCTACACAATCGGAACTTGATGATTTTCGAAGCAAGCTGGTCGCGAGACATGAGCATTCCAGCGCCGTGATGGAACAATTGAAATTATTCCCGAAGGATATGAACACGATGGCCGCATTGCGTACGGCTGTTTCCAGTCTGGCACTGTATCGATGAGGAAGCGGACGATATGAGCCGTGAAGCCAATGTTCGCAAGGCCATTCGCTTACAAGCCAAATGCCCGTCATTATTGCCGCGATGGCTCGTATTCGCGAAGGCAAGGAGCCGGTCAATCCGCAAGCAGGCAAATCCCTCTCTTACAATTTCTTGTATATGCTTACGGGCAAGGAACCGGATCAAATTGCAGAAGAAGCATTGAACAAGGCGCTTGTGCTTCATGCGGATCATGAGCTGAATGCCAGCACATTTGCAGCACGCGTGACCGTAGCTACGCTGTCGGATATTTATTCCGGCATCACTTCTGCAATCGGCACGTTGAAAGGACCGCTTCACGGCGGCGCGAATGAAGCAAGTGATGGCGATGCTTGAGGAGATCGGAAGCATCGAGAACGTGGAATCTTACATTGACAATGCGCTGAATAATAAAGTGAAAATTATGGGCTTCGGTCATCGCGTATATAAAAACGGCGATCCGCGTGCTAAGCATCTGCAGAAGATGTCGAATGAGCTTGGCAAGCTGACCGGCAATATGAAATGGTATGATATGTCCGTTTAGATCGAAGAAGATCGTAACAGGCAAGAAAGGCTTGAAGCCGAATGTCGACTTCTATTCCGCATCCGTATACACCGCTCTTGAAATTCCGCGCGATCTGTTTACGCCGATCTTTGCCATGAGCCGTGTATCCGGTTGGACCGCGCATATTCTTAGAGCAATATGAGGACAATCGCCTGATTCGTCCGCGGGCAGAATATGTGGGACCGGTGAATCAACAATACATTCCGATCGATCAGCGCAGGTAAGCATAACGCAGCTTGAACAGCTATCTATACTGCACCAGGTTGACGGGACGTTACTGGTCCGTAGCTAGTGGACTGGAACGCCCGTTGTCTGTGAATATACATAGAAAATATTAAACTACTCTAGGAGGAACAGAGATGCCACAATTTGAAAAATTTACACCGCCGACACAAGGTGAAAGAATTACGATTGAAGGCGGCAAGCTTGCAAGTGCCGAACAACCCGATCGTTCCATTTATCGAAGGAGACGGAACGGGCCCAGATATTTGGGCGCAGCCAGCGCGTGCTTGATGCAGCTGTTGAGAAAGCATATAAAGGCGAAAAGAAAATCGCATGGTATGAAGTGTATGCCGGCGAGAAAGCATTTAATAAATTCGACGAATGGCTACCGGAAGATACATTGACGGCGATCCGCGAATATATCGTGGCGATTAAAGGTCCATTGACTACGCCGATCGGCGGAGGTTTTCGCTCTTTGAACGTTGCGCTGCGTCAAGAGCTTGATCTGTATACTTGTCTGCGTCCTGTTCGCTACTTTAATGGTGTTCCTTCTCCGGTGAAGCGTCCGGAACTTGTGGATATGGTTATTTTCCGTGAGAATACGGAAGACATTTATGCGGGAATTGAATAGCGAAGCTGGTTCTGCAGAAGTGAAGAAAGTGATTTAATTCTTGCAAAACGAAATGGGCGTTAATAAAATTCGTTTCCCTGAAACGTCCGGAATCGGCATTAAGCCGGTTTCCTCGGAAGGCTCAAGCGCTTGATCCGCGGCGCGATCGAGTATGCGATTAAGCATGGCCGTAAGAGCGTAACGCTCGTGCATAAAGGTAACATTATGAAATTTACAGAAGGTGCGTTCAAAAACTGGGGCTATGAAGCTGGCTGAACAAGAATATGCCGACAAAACCTTTACTTGGGGTCAATATGACCGCATTAAGGAAGCACGAAGGCGCAGAAGCAGCGAACAAAGCTCAAGAAGAAGCGTTTGCAGCAGGGAAGATTCTTATTAAGGACGCCATTGCCGATATCGCTTTGCAACAAGTATTGACTCGTCCGACTGACTTCGATGTCATCGCAACGCTGAACTTGAACGGCGACTACTTGTCCGACGCTTTGGCTGCACAAGTTGGAGGCATCGGCATCGCGCCTGGAGCGAACATCAACTATTTGACAGGTCATGCGATCTTCGAAGCAACACATGGTACGGCACCGAAATATGCAGGTCAGGACGTCGTTAATCCGGGTTCTGTTATCTTGTCTGGTGTTTTGATGCTTGAGCATCTGGGCTGGCAAGAAGCTGCCGATTTGATCTACAAAGGGATGGAGAAAACGATCGCAGAACAAAACGGTTACTTATGATTTTGCCCGTCTGATGGAAGGCGCGACACAAATTAAATGCTCCGAATTCGGCTACTGAAATTATTAAAAACATGTAATCGTGCCCTTTATCATCGATCAGAAATGGATTCTTTGCTGGTGACCCATTTGTAAATACGGATAGAAGAGGAGTATCTAACGTTGGCGATTCGACGTCATAAAATCAGTATTGTCGGCGCTGGTTTTACCGGATCAACGACCGCATTTTATGTGGCGCAGAAGCAACTCGGTGATATCGTTCTTGTTGATATCCCTCAGTTGGAGGATCCGACGAAAGGTAAGGCACTCGATATGCAGGAAGCGGGTCCGGTCTCAAGGTTTTGATGCAAAATCGTCGGACTTCCTATTATGAGGTTGACGCAGGATTCCGACCTCGTCATCATTACTGCCGGCATTGCGCGCAAACCGGGCATGAGCCGCGACGATCTTGTTAGGACGAATGCAGGCATTATAAAGTCTGTTTGTGAGAAGGTGAAGCAACACTGTCCAGACGCTTATGTATTAATTTTGAGCAATCCGGTCGATGCGATGACTTATGAAGCTTTTCAATCGCTCGGGTTTCCGAAAAATCGCGTCATCGGACAATCCGGTGTATTGGACACCGCTCGCTATTTCACTTTTATTGCGAAGGAACTGGATGTGTCCGTGGAAGATGTTCATGGCGCTGTGCTCGGCGGTCATGGAGACGATATGGTACCGCTTGTGCGCTATACGAACGTTGGCGGCATTCCGATATCTAAGCTCCTTTCCAGGAACGGATCGATGCGATCGTCCAGCGCACGCGAGTCGGAGGCGGAGAGATCGTCAGCTTGTTGGGGGACGGTAGTGCTTATTATGCCCCCGCAGCTTCACTCGTCCGCATGGCGGAAGCGATCCTGAAGGACAAAAAACGTGTATTCCGGCCATTGCTTATCTGGAAGGCGAGTACGGCTACGATCACTTGTTTATGGGCGTGCCCGTCGTGCTTGGCGGAGACGGTATAGAACGAGTCATTGAGCTAGAGCTGACACCGGAAGAGAAAGCACAGCTGGATAAGTCTGCGCAATCCGTCCGCCAAGTTATCGAAATCGTACAAAGGGGCTAAGCAGCCGGACAAGGCGGTATTGTAATGCAGGTGACAGGAAAAAGCCCCAAACGGCATCAAGGTCCAGGGGCTTTTTCCGGCACAATTTGAATAGAACCTTGTAAATCCATCAACTCACTTGCAGCCGTCAGGCGAGGGTGTTTCTATACATATTCAATAAGGAGTGATTGGATGGTTCAGTTTATTTTGTTCTTGCATTTGCTTGGGGCGATCGTCATGGGCTACTACTTGCTTATGCCGTTCTTCGTAGGCAAGCTGGCAAAGCTAAGCGGTGAAACGCGCAAAGGCTTCGTCAGCTCGGTCAAAATGTTTAATCGCGTCGCGCAATTTGTGCTAATCGTGCAGCTGCTGACGGGCGGATATTTGCTGTCGGGTGGCAATTACTCGACCGCATGGTGGGTCGTATCCGTCATCATCGTCATTTTGATCGGTGCGTTTAGCGGTATGATGGGAGCTCCACTAAGGAGAATTTTGAACGCATCCGTAGATTCCAATGCGTCCGATGTGCGTCGCATTCGGATCTTTAGCATCCTGGTGGCGATTTCCTACTTGATCATCGTCATCATCATGTCAGACCCGACATTGCTGTAATCCGCTAAGCAAAAACGGAACTGGAGAGCGCGCTGCATCTTCGCTCTTTAGTTCCGTTTCACTTTACTGTGTTTCCGCACTGTGTTCCCTCGATTCAACCATCCATCCAGCTTTGCTCTCCCCGCTTGATTCCCACGGGATAAGCCCAATTATTCGGTCATTTCATCCAACGTCTTCTCGAAGCTCGGGGCAAAATGCTTCAGAAAATACTCGACTTCCTCCATCTTAAGCTCAGCCAGCGATTGTTCGATTTGCCGCTTGGCAACGGAAAATTCACGATTGCCTGCTGATAGCTCTGAGGAGCATTTCAAATAAGCGTCTAACAGATCAGCGGCTTTCACGTAACGGCGGTGTAGCGTCATCTCCCGCTTGCCAGTGATGAGCGGCTCGTATACCTTGCGCAGCGGGTCTGGAATCATCGACGTCAGACGTTCGGCAGCGTGATCTTCAAGCTCGCGAAAGTGTCGCAGGATGTTGTGGTTATGGTGTTTAACAGGGGTTGGAATGTCGCCGGTAATGACTTCGGTGACATCGTGAAACAACGCCATCGTCACGATCTGATCCGTCGGAATGCTGCGCCCAAAAATTTCATTGGCAATCGTACATAACGCATGCGTCAGCACCGCGACATGATAAGAATGCTCGGCAACGTTCTCCCGCATCGTGTTGCGCATCAAACTCCAACGCTCGATAAAGCGAAGGCGGTATAGATGGGCATAAAAATGACTGTCCAATCTTCTTAACTCCTCTCACATCACACCAGGCTATAAGACCTTTACGCATTCTTAACATCGTTTATACAAGATCATCACCCATATGATAATATATAATTATATAATAGAGTAGCTGATGACTGAAAGGAGATTACAGGCCTCATGCAACATTTTGAAGAGAGCATCTATCGTTTAATTGAGGAAACATCTACGAATTTGCCGGCAGACGTAAGGCGTGCGATTAAACAAGCGCAAGAAAGAGAAGATGCAGGCACGCGTGCAGCGCTGTCGCTTTCCACGATTGCGGACAATATCGAGATGGCGGAATGCAATGTATCGCCGATCTGTCAGGATACGGGCATGCCGACCTTCTATTATTCATTGCCCGGTAGGGGCGAACCAGATTGTGATGAAGAAGCAAATCCGAAGCGCGATTGCACAGCGCGACAAAGGATGGCAAGCTTCGTTCGAACTCGGTAGATTCACTAACCGGAGCGAATAGCGGAGACAATCTTGGCGAAGGCACGCCGGTCATTCATTTCGAACAGTGGGAGCAAGACGAGATCGATGTGCGGCTTAATTCTGAAAGGCGGCGGCTGTGAGAACAAAAACATTCAATACAGCTTGCCGGCGGAGCTTGAAGGACTAGGCAAGGCGGGTCGTGATCTTGGATGGCATTCGCAAATGCATCATGCATGCCGTTTATCAAGCGCAAGGTCAAGGCTGCAGCGCTGGCTTTATCGGTGTCGGCATCGGTGGCGACCGCACGACGGGCTATGAACTGGCTAAGCAGCAACTGTTCCGCCATGTAGACGATGTCAACCCGAATGAAGAACTGCGCAAGCTGGAAGAGTATGTGATGGAAAATGCCAACAAGCTCGGCATCGGTACGATGGGCTTTGGCGGACAAGTGACTCTGCTTGGCTGTAAAGTCGGCGTGAAAACCGTCTGCCAGCGAGCTTCTTCGTATCGGTCGCTTACAATTGCTGGGCTTATCGCAGGCAAGGCGTTCTGATCGATGCGAATACAGGCGGTATTAATGAATGGCTGTATGAAAGCGGATCAGAGGAAAAGATGAACGATACGAAAGCTGCCGAATGGCAGCAGCAGTCGGCTGCAGCGCAAGGAGAGCGGCGTGAAATCGTGTTACATACGCCGATTACGGAGGAGCAAATTCGCGAGCTGAATGTTGGCGATGTCGTCATTCTCAATGGTCCGATGTATACGGGACGAGATGCGCTTCATAAGTATTTGATGGATCATGATTCCCCGGTTGATCTGAAGGCGCGGCGCTTTACCATTGCGGTCCGGTTATGCTGAAGGATGAAGACGGCAATGGCATGTGAAGGCAGCAGGTCCGACGACGAGCATTCGTGAAGAGCCGTATCAAGGGGAGATTTTGAAGAAGTTCGGCATTCGCGCTGTTATCGGCAAAGGTGGCATGGGTGCGAAGACGCTGCAGCGCTGCAGGAGCACGGCGCGGTGTACTTGAATGCGATCGGTGGCGCCGCGCAATATTATGCGGATACGATAAAGGATGTAAAAGGTGTGGATTTCATGGAATTCGGGGTGCCTGAAGCGATGTGGCATCTGGAAGTAGAAGGCTTCGCCGCGATCGTGACGATGGATTCGCATGGCAACAGCTTGCATGCCGATGTTGAGAAGCATTCGCTGGAGAAGCTGAGTCAATTCCAAGATCCGGTGTTCGTGTAATCGTCTAAGCCCGATAGTCATGTGGAGAGAAACGATCGGGCTCATATGTATCTTACAAAGAGAGGGAAAACGATGCGCATACGCACCCGTCTGTTTATGATGTTTATCGTCTTGATCGGTTCTTCGGTGCTCGCAGCCGGCATATTTTCCGGCAAGATGATTCAGGATAATCATATAGAGGCGCAACGCAGCAATCTCAATCACGAAGTGAGCATGATCGTGTCGATGATCGATCCGGACATGTTTCGCGAAAATCAGCAGCAGGCGGTTGAGTATTACAGCGCACAAGCCCAGCACTATGCGGAGTTAACCGATGCCCGCATTACATTCGTCCGACGCGACGGTAAGGTGCTGGGCGATTCCGCTTATGACCCCTCGCAGATGAACAACCATCACGATCGGCCCGAAATCCAGGAATTGCTTGCAGGAGAATGGATTGGCAGCTCCATACGCTACAGTGATACGCTTGGAGAGAGAATGATGTATGCGGCCGCACCTGTATATCATCAAGGTGAACAAGTGGGCTATGTGCGGATGGCCATCGGTCTCGGCGAGCTAAGCCGCACGATTTATTCTTTATGGGTGTATTTGCTGCTCGGCTTGTCATTCCTGCTTATCGTAGCCGGTTTGATCAGCTACCGCTTCGCATACGGTTTTATTCGACCACTTGAGCACATTATTACCGTTGCCAAGCGGATTACGAAGCAAAATTATAATGCCCGTGTTCGGCTCAAGAACCGGGATGAGATCGGACAGTTAGGGCAAGCCATCAATACGATGGCCAGCAGCTTGCAGGAGCAGATGGAACAAATTACGGAAAATGAAAACCGGCTTGAAAGTGTCATTGATAATATGATCAGCGGGATTATCGTGCTAGGCAAAGAAGACCGCATCGTCCTGATGAATAAGGCAGCAGAGGACATTCTCGGCTACCCGGCGGAACAGGTGATCGGCCAAGCATACGACAAGTTAAAACAGCCGTTCCCGTTTGAGGCACTAATCGTAGATTGCATATACAAGGGAGAGCATATTCGCGATGAGATTACGCTGTTCTATCCGGAGGAGCGGACGATCGATATTCATATGGTTCCCTTGCACCAAGAAACGTTGAACAATTCGGGCATCGTCATCGTGCTTCATGACATTACGGCGATTCGCAAGCTGGAGCGAATGCGCAGTGAATTTGTGGCCAATGTATCGCATGAATTGAAAACGCCGATCGCGGCTGTGAAGGGCTTCGCAGAAACCTTGCTGTCCGGATCGGTGCAGGACGAGGAGACGACGAACTCGTTCCTGCAAATTATTTATGATGAAAGCGAACGCTTAAACCGACTCATTGCGGATATCCTGGAATTGTCGAAGATTGAGTCGAAGCGGGAGCCGCTCAATCTCGCACCGATCCAGCTGGAGAAATTCCTCAAGAGCGTTGTGGAAGTGATGGAGCCGACCGCCAATAAGAAAAATATAAAACTCACTCTTCATGCTCCTGACAACATCTATATCGAAGCCGATGAGGACAGACTAAGGCAAGTGTTCATCAATCTCGTGTCGAATGCCATCAACTATACGCCGGAGAACGGTACAGTGAAAGTGTTGCTGCAGACGGCAGGGGAGCGAGACGGAGAATATGAGCATGTGGTCGTCAGTGTCGTCGATACAGGGATCGGCATACCGAAGAAGGATTTGCCGCGAATTTTTGAAAGATTTTATCGGGTCGATAAGGCTCGGTCGCGTAGTTCCGGCGGTACAGGACTGGGACTGTCGATCGTCAAGCATTTGATCGAGCTGCATCATGGTTCCATTCACGTGGAAAGCGAGCTCGGATATGGGTCGAAATTTACCGTCAAATTGCCTGCCTTGCAAAGCTGAGTTCCCGTCGATTTAACATTGCCTTTACAAAGATTTAACACTCATGACGCTTTTCCATGATATGATGAAGGAGAAATCATGAAATGTTTACAGAAGCGGGGGCAGTTTCATGCAGCACAAAATTTTAGTTGTCGAAGATGAGCCGACTTTGTCGCGATTGCTATCGTACAATTTGTCGCAAGAAGGCTATGACACGATGGTGATTGAAAACGGCAGCGAAGCTTTGCAGATTTGTCAGGAGCAATCATTCGATTTGATCATCCTCGATTTAATGCTGCCTGGAATGAGCGGCTTTGAAGTGCTGGAGAAATTACGGAACAAAGCGATCCGGACGCCGGTGATTATCTTGACCGCTAGAAACGGAGAAGAGGAGATTGTGCAAGGCTTAAAGCTTGGTGCTGACGATTATGTGACCAAGCCTTTTGGCGTAGCTGAACTGCTTGCCAGAGTGTCTGCTGTGCTGCGCCGCACCGGGGACGGGGACGTAAAGGTGAGCGACGAGAAGGTCATCAGACTCGGCGATGTTCTGATCTATCCTGATAAGTACGAGGTTTTGCTGCATGGCGAGATCATTCCGATGCGTCCGAAGGAGTTTGAAGTGCTGCTGTATCTCGTTCAGCACCCGGGCACCGTCGTGACTCGCGATGACTTGATGAACCGCGTGTGGGGATTTGACTATATCGGCGGGCAGCGGACGGTCGATGTTCATGTCAGCTCACTTCGCAAGAAGCTGGAGCTCAATCAAGAATCCGTTAAGATCGATTCCATCCGCGGGGTCGGGTATAAGCTGGTCGTCAGACAGTCCTAGCTTACGGGCTGATCAGTGCAGACGCCAGCTTTTTTTGTTTTTTGCAAAGTTTTTCCGCCTGTTTCCTTCCGATTCCGATTATTTGTTCCTCCCTTTTCAGCCCCTTGATTTTACATTGCCTTTACAATTTATTAAAACGACGAAAACAATTGCAGGTTAAGATTGTTTTAATAAGCAGTAGTAAAGGTCAATTTGGCTAAGCCCAAGTCTGTCTTTCAGTCGGATTTTCATCAATGCATCAATTTGCGGGGGGAGCATATGTCAAAGGCGATCGTCGAAATCCAAGACTTGGATTTATATTATAGTGATTTTCATGCATTAAAAAAAATCAACATGTCCATACCGGAGCGTTCGATTACGGCGTTCATCGGTCCGTCAGGCTGCGGCAAGTCCACACTGCTTCGCACGTTAAATCGCATGAATGATACGATCAGGGGCGTGCGTATTCAAGGCACTGTAAATATCGGGAACATCGACATCTATAGTCCGCGTATTAATGTGGAAATGCTACGCAAAAAGGTCGGTATGGTGTTCCAGCAGCCAAATCCATTTCCGAAGTCCATCTATGACAATATTGCTTATGGACCGAGAATCCACGGCATTAAGAAAAAAGCCGAGCTCGACGAGATTGTGGAGCGAAGCCTGAAGGCTGCTGCCTTGTGGGACGAAGTGAAGGATTCCCTCAAGAAGTCGGCATACGGCTTGTCCGGTGGACAGCAGCAGCGGTTGTGCATCGCAAGAGCGCTCGCAGTAGAGCCGGAGGTTCTGCTTATGGATGAACCGACTTCAGCACTTGATCCAATCTCTACGCTAAAGATCGAAGAATTGGTGCAGGATCTAAAAGAAAAGTATTCGATCATAATCGTGACACATAATATGCAACAAGCGGGCAGAATTTCCGATCAAACGGCATTTTTCCTTAACGGTGAAGTGATTGAATTTGACGCGACGGATAAGCTGTTCTCCAATCCAAGCAAGCAGCGTACGGAAGATTATATCAGCGGCCGGTTTGGCTAAGCGATTTATGGGGAGGAAACTGACTGAATGATTACACGTGTACAGTTTGATGCTTACCTTGACGAGTTAAGGCAGGCTATCATCACAATGGGGAAAGAAGTGGAGCAGGCGATTCAGCGATCGGTCACCTCACTTCGAACAGTAGATGTTGAATTGGCGAACAGCGTGATCGAAAACGATCAGAAGATTAATGATATGGAAGAAAATATCGAAGAAATCGGCACACGACTAATTGCTACCCAGCAGCCGGTCGCCAAGGACTTGCGCCGCATAATCATTGCCTTCCGCATGGCGAATGATCTGGAGCGCATGGCTGATCTAGCGGTAGACATCGCGAAGGTGACCTTGCGTATTCAGCATGAGGAGCTGATAAAGCCGCTAGTGGATATTCCGCGCATGGCCGAGATCGTGCAGATTATGATCAACGACAGCATTCATTCATATATTAACGAAGACGTACAACTGGCATATAAGATGGCGCAGATGGATGACGAGGTCGATCAGTTGCACAGTCAAATTTTGCGTGAGCTGTTCACATACATTATGGAAGCGGCCAAACATGTCAATCAAGCACTGCAGCTTTGTTTCGTCAGCAGGTATTTGGAGCGTGTGGCTGATCACGCAACGAATATCGGCGAGAGCGTCGTATATCTTGTACAAGGCAAGCGTCCCGATCTCAATACGTAAATATACTTAAGTGTGTAATTCCTACACCTCATTTCGGTCGTTCATCCCGAAGTGGGGTGTTTATCATTTATAGAAGAAAATCCACAAGCCCTGTAAGATCACGTACAGAGGTGACGCGTACATTGGGAAATTGCTGCGGCAGCGGCAGATCGAACGGATTTAACCAGACGGCATCAATCCCCGAGCGGGCAGCCCCGGCGATGTCGTGGTGCCAAGAGTCGCCGATCACGATTGCTTGCTGGGCTTTAATCCCCATTTGCTTCAGCGCATGCTGGAAGATGGCCGGGTGCGGCTTGCTGTAAGCTTTGCCCAGTCGTTCAGAAGCGAATACCGCCTTGCTGGAAATGACCGAATTCAGCCGATATCGACGCAATTTATTGCGTATCGCCTTATCCTTGCCGTTGGAAATGATGGCAAGTTGATAACGGCTCTTTAATTTCTTTAGCAGGCGGATCGTTTTTCGATTTTTCTCCTCGCTTGCTTGTTGAAGCAGCATGACGTCGCGATCTATGCGCATGAGCATCGCTTCATCGCTTGGAAGCGGCAAGATGGCAAGCGCTCGTTTGATCGCGGCCATCCTCATGCTACTCGTCGTCTCTTTGAAATTCCGCGCATATTTCGTTAATGCATGATTGTATATTTTGCATGCTTTCTTAATCAATGCTGACTTATCCTCGGAATCCCAACGAGCCGTATATTGCTGTAAAACTACGCCCAAAGCACTGGCAGGAGTTACTTTCTTCGGGATCAAGGTTCCGTGCAGATCGAAGAAGATTACTTTTTTTGAGGCTCCCGAATTCGCACTCATCACTTCCTCAACTCCCTAATCGTACTTATATTAGGCTATGCATCAGAGCTTGCGCGTGTCCGTGATGAGAAGAAATTGTCGAACTATTTCTATCCGGGTAGCTGCTGTGCTATGATGAAAACAATGAGAAATTATCGAGGACGAGGTGTTAGCATGTCCAAATTGATCGTCGTGGACGGCAACAGCATAGCCAATCGAGCCTTTTATGCATTGCCGCTACTTAGCAACTCGCAAGGTTTACATACGAACGCCGTATACGGTGTGACTACGATGCTGATGAAATTGCTTGAGGATGAGAAGCCGACGCACTTCTTATTTGCTTTCGATGCGGGCAAAATTACGTTTCGCCATGCTGATTATAAGGATTACAAAGGTGGAAGAGCCAAGACGCCGCCGGAGCTGTCAGAGCAATGGCCGCTCATCAAGGAATTGGTGGCGGCATTCGGCATTGAGCAATACGAGCTGGAAGGCTATGAAGCGGACGATATTATCGGCACGCTGACGAAGCGGGCGGAAGGTGACAAGTTACAGGTCATCGTGGTGACCGGAGACAAAGATATGCTGCAGCTCGCCTCTGAATATGTGACGATCGCCTTGACCCGCAAAGGGATCAGCGAGGTGGAACGATATGATCCGGCCTATATTGAAGAGAAGTACGGCCTTAAGCCTGAGCAAATTATTGATATGAAGGGACTTATGGGCGATTCGTCGGACAATATTCCCGGCATTCCCGGCGTAGGGGAGAAGACTGCACTGAAATTGCTGCATCAATATGAAACGGTCGAGCGGGTGCTCGAGCATGCGGACGAAATAAAAGGCAAGCTCGGCGAGAAGATTCGAGCTCATGCCGAAGACGCCCGTATGAGCAAACAGCTGGCTACGATCTATCGCGAAGTGCCGCTTACGATGACCTGGGATGATCTAAAGTTGTCAGGTCCAGATGAGGAGAAGCTGGCGGAGCTGTTTAAGAAGCTGGAATTCAAATCACTACTGGAAAAGCTGGACATTTCGGGTGCCGTGCAAGAAGAAGAGATGACCGAACTTGATGTTGAAGTCGTGGCCTCGACCGAAGACATTCAGGCGATGGTGCAACGAATGGACGACGTTCGAGCGATACACGTCGAGATTACGGGGGAGAACCCGCATCAAGGGGAAGTGCTCGGCATCGCATTTGACGGAGAAGACTTCGTCTGCTATATGCCACTCGATGTGCTTAAGCAAGACGAAGCAAAGCCCGTACGTGAATGGCTGGCAGACAGCAGCGTGCCGAAAACGTTGTACGATGCGCACAAAGTCCGGCTAGCGCTTGCTTGGCAAGGGATCGAGCTGCGCGGCGTAGCATTCGATACTCTCCTTGCTGCTTATGTTTTGGACCCGACGCAGAGCTCACAAAGCTTAGGTGAGCTGTCCAGACGCTACGGACAACCTGCAGTGCCGGAGGATGAAGAAATATTCGGCAAGGGTGCGAAGTTTCGCATTCCGGAGATAGAAGTTGTCAGCACGTATTTGGGACGCAAGGCGAACGCCGCGGCAAGGCTAAAGCAGCCGATGCATGAGGAGCTTGTAAAGAGCGGCATGGACGAGCTTTATTACGATTTGGAATTGAAGCTGTCTGATGTGCTGGCCGAAATGGAGCTGCATGGCATTCGCGTAGAGAGAAATACGCTTGAGGAGATCGGCAAGGATCTCGATACGAAGATCGTCCAGATTGAACAAGAAATTTATCGCATGGCCGGCACGGAATTTAATATCGGATCGCCGAAACAGCTTGGCGAGATTTTGTTCGATAAGCTTGGTTTGCCTGTTGTGAAGAAGACGAAAACGGGCTATTCAACGGATGCTGAAGTGTTGGAGAAGCTGGCACCGTACCACGAAATCGCTGCGAATATCGTACAGTATCGGCAGTTGACGAAGCTGCAATCCACCTATGTGGAGGGACTGCTGAAAGAAATTCGCGAGTCGACGGGTAAGATCCATACGTATTATCGTCAGACGATTGCCGCGACAGGCAGACTGAGCAGTCAATTCCCCAACCTGCAAAACATCCCGATCCGTCTCGAAGAAGGACGACTCATTCGTCGTGCTTTCGTACCTTCGGAGGAAGGGTGGCTTATATTGGCCGCCGATTATTCGCAGATCGAGCTGCGCGTATTGGCGCATATTTCACAGGATGAACGGTTGATTGAGGCGTTTAATGAAGATATGGACATTCATACGAAGACAGCGATGGACGTATTCGGTGTATCGGCTGATGAAGTGGATGCGAATATGCGCCGCCAAGCGAAGGCCGTCAACTTCGGCATCGTGTATGGCATCAGCGATTATGGACTGTCACAGAATTTGCACATTACGCGCAAGGAAGCCGCAGCCTTCATTGAACAATATTTCAATGTGTTCAAGGGCGTTCGCAAGTTCATGGATGACATTGTGGCGAAGGCGAAGCGGGACGGCTATGTATCGACCTTACTCCACCGCAGACGCTTCCTGCCGGATATTAACGCTTCGAACTTTAACCGCAGGTCCTTCGCGGAACGAACCGCTATGAATACGCCGATTCAAGGATCAGCCGCGGACATTATTAAGCTGGCGATGGTGAAATGTGCCGAAAGGATGAAGGCTGAAGGACTGAAGAGCCGCATGCTTCTGCAAGTGCACGACGAGCTCGTATTTGAAGTCGCGCCGGATGAACTGGAACGAATGAAATCGCTCGTGCCGGACGTGATGGAGCATGCATTACAGCTTGATGTCCCGCTCAAGGCCGACGTCAGCGTAGGCAAGGATTGGTACGAAGCGAAATAATGACGAAAAAGAGGAGTGACGCGTGATGCCGGAGCTGCCCGAGGTAGAGACCGTTAAGCGAACATTGAACGAGCTTATTACCGGCAAAACGATCGAATCGGTTGAAGTGCGTCTGCCGCGCATTATTCAAAAGCCGGATGATCCACACGTGTTTGCACAATGGCTGGCGGGTCGTACTTTTCATAAAAGTAGAGCGTCGCGGCAAGTTTCTCAGACTGTGCATGGACAATCTTGTGCTCGTCTCCCATCTGCGGATGGAAGGCCGATACGGCTTATATCAGACCGATGAGCCGGTAGAGAAGCATACGCACGTCATCTTTCGTTTCCAAGACGGGACAGAGCTTCGCTATAAAGATGTGCGCCAATTCGGCACCATGCACTTGTTTTTGCCGGGAGAGGAATGGGAGCATCCTCCACTTAACCGATTAGGCATCGAGCCGCTGGATGATTCGTTTACGTGGCAAGTATTGCGAGAAGTGCTGCAGCATCGCAAGGGCAAGATCAAATCGCTCTTGCTGAATCAGTATTATATTGTTGGAATTGGGAATATTTACGCGGATGAGGCGTTGTTCGCAGCTCGCATACATCCGGAGCGAAGCGCGGACTCACTGACGGTGCCAGAATGGAAGAGACTGCATGAAGCAATTGTCACTACTTTGCAGGATGCAGTGGAGCAAGGCGGAAGCTCGATCAAGTCCTATGTGAACGGTCAGGGCGAGATGGGGATGTTTCAGCAGCAGCTGCAAGCATATGGGCGGGAGCATGAACCTTGTCAGAGATGCGGCAGACCGCTCCGCAAAATCGTCGTCGGCGGCCGCGGCACGCATTATTGCTCCAACTGCCAAAGAATGAAACGCAACAAAGCTTCGACTTTCGTAACTGGGTGAATTCGTAACATCCTGCACACCAAATACCGCCTACCTCATATGATGGGTATGAAACTCATCCGAGGAGGGAAAGCGGATGCTGTCCTATTTATCCGTTATGCTGCTTGCTTTTGCGGTAAGCCTAGACAGTTTTGGTGCAGGACTTGGCTACGGATTGCGGAAGATTCAGATCCCGGCAGGCTCGATTTTCATTATCGCGCTTTGCTCCGGGATGATTATGCTCATCTCCATGCTGCTCGGCTCGGTGCTTGCACCTATATTGCCTGAAGCTTTGGCGACAGGGCTTGGCGGTGCGATCTTAATCATGATCGGAGTTTGGGCTTTTGTCCAGATTTGGCTGCAGCAGAAGTCGGAGGCGGAAGAAGATATGCTAGCGCCACCGACAGTGCCACAGCCAGAAGAACGACGGCTTCTGCATATCGAACTGCGCAGATTGGGACTGGTCATTGACATCCTTCGTACCCCTTCACGAGCTGACGTTGACCGCTCAGGAATCATTACGGCCAGTGAAGCAGCCTTGCTGGGAGCAGCTCTCTCCCTTGATGCATTCGGCGCGGGCATTGGCGCGGCGTTTATCGGTTTATCGCCGTGGCTGACAGCACCGGTTATCGCATTGTTTAGCGCCGTCTTCTTGTGGGTGGGCATAGGCACTGGCAAGATGTTTGCAAGCTTCGATTGGGTGAAGAAGCTTTCCTTTCTACCTGGACTCATCTTGATCGCATTAGGGTTATCAAAATTGCTGTAAATGTGAGGGGTTTGGATGAAAATTGGCTTGACAGGTGGCATTGCCAGCGGCAAAAGCACGGTATCTAGAATGTTAAAAGAGCGGGGAGCTTTGATTGTGGATGCGGACCAAATTTCCCGGGAAATTGTCATGCCGGGCAGTCCAGTGTTGCAGCAAATCGCCGAAGCTTTCGGTTCTGACATCTTGCAAGGGGACGGCACGCTGGATCGCAAGCGGCTCGGTGCTATCATTTTTGCAGATGACGAGAAGCGGCGCACATTGAATGCGATCATGCATCCGCCGATTAGAGCCCACATGATGCAGCAGATGAATGAATATGAAACCGCGTATCCACAGCGGCTCGTGGTGGCCGATATTCCATTGTTATATGAATCGAACTTACAGCATATGTTTGAAGAAGTCGTCGTGGTGTACGTGCCAGAGACTGTCCAAATTAAGCGGCTGATGCAACGTGATGGCATTTCTGAGGAGCATGCGAAGGAGCGCATCGCCTCGCAAATGCCTTTATCGGACAAGCGTGAACGGGCTGATGTCGTCATTGATAACAGCCGTTCACTAGAAGATACAGAGAAACAAGTCGATCAATATGTAATGAGAAAGGGTTTGCAATGACATTTTTTCGTAAGAAACGTTTTTATGCGGGAGTCATTATCATTGGCTTGGTGATTTTATTTCTGAACGCGAACAATATCGGTAGGTTGATCTATCCGATTGAATATAAAGAAGAAATCTTGGCAAGTGCCAAAGCTTATGATGTCGATCCTTTGCTCATTACGGCAATCATCCGGGTAGAAAGTAATTTTCGCCCGGACACTGTGTCGCGCAAAGGGGCAACCGGTGTCATGCAAATTATGCCGGATACCGCATATTGGATTGCCGAGCAGCGGCCGGAGTTTTCTGACGCATCGCCGGAGCTGTTGACGATCCCGACAATCAACATTCGTATGGGCACTTGGTACATTAGTTATTTATATCAGTTTTTTGATCGGCTGTTCGATGAGAGCGGATTGCATGACGATGATTTCGACCGAATAGCCGTCATATCGGCATCCTATAATGCAGGACAAGGAGCGGTGCAAGAATGGCTGTCTTCGGGAGTATGGGACGGCAGACTCGCCACAAGCGTCAACATTCCGTACAAAGAAACAAGACATTACGTTCAACGTGTAAATTATTATTACAAAAAATATAAAAACCTGTATAATGAATTACAGGCACATTTCTGAGCTCGTAAGGATAGTGTCTACATTGTTAAAAAGGCCCAGACGGCTGAGCCGCCCGGGACCTCTTCTATAAGTCAGAATTATTTAAATTGTCCAGCCAGTTGTTGTTCCGCGATTTGAACAAGACGTCGAGTAATGTGGCCCCCGATTGCACCTGTGTCACGGGTTGCCATATGACCCATGTAACCATCTTGCGGAATTTGGATTCCAAGCTCTTGTGCAACCTCATATTTCAATTGATCCAATGCTGCAGTAGCTTGAGGTACAACAAGTACGTTGCTGCTGCGAGATTGTCCTTCAGCCATTGTTTGTTCACCTCCTTGTTGAGTGTAGTCCTAGTATGTCTGCACGGATATGTCTTGTATTCAGGAAATGTATGGTACGGTGGTGATTCGAAAGATGAGATGTCCATATTGCGATTTTAACGGTACGAAAGTGTTGGACTCTAGGCCCGCGAACGATAACAAATCGATTCGCCGGCGCAGAGAGTGTGAAAGCTGCCAACGAAGGTTTACAACGTTCGAAATGGTGGAAGAAACTCCGCTCATCGTCATTAAGAAGGACGGTAGCCGGGAAGAATTCAGCAGAGACAAGATGCTGCGCGGCCTGCTCCGCGCCTGTGAGAAACGTCCGGTATCCGTTGAGCGTCTCGAACGTATGGTGTCGGAGGTTGAGCAGCAATTGCGAAATACTGCCGTCAATGAGATTGACAGTCGGAAGATCGGTGAGCTTGTGATGGAACAATTGTATCCTGTCGATGAAGTTGCCTATGTTCGCTTTGCCTCGGTATATCGGCAATTTAAGGATATCAATATGTTTATGAAGGAACTGTCAACTTTGCTTACAAGAAGTGGGTATCACAAACAAGACGATCATCCAGTGGATTCGTAGCTTGTATTAGAGTACCCCGTTTTGAAGTGTCGCTTGTCATGGAAATTTCTAGCACAAAACGGCAAAGTGTGAAAAACAGAGATCGGCAGCAATGCCGATTTTTTGTACGTATAGAGTTTATAAATTTCGCTAACCTCACAAGCATAAGAAATACTAAGCAGTCACTCACCTGCGTCTTAAAGGACTTGGCGCCAGCTAAGTATTTCTTTATGTCGTTGTTTGTGCCCGCTCATGGAATAAAGCATCTGATTGATGATTGTTCATCTGGTAAAAGCTAATGATGAACGGCAGGAGGGATGTTGGAGATGAATATCGCTGCGGAAAAAGAACTCGATCAAATTATATTTTTGAGCTTAAAGGAAGGGAAGAAGCAGCAGTTCCTTAATTTGACGAAAGAGCTTCATCCGTATGATTTGGCCGATATATATGAGAGATTGCCTGAGCAATACCGCACACGCTTTCTTTCTTTTATGCCAATCAAGCAAACGACGGGCTTCGTCCAGGAGCTTGAGCAGCCACTACAAATTGAAGTCTTGACGAAGCTCGGACCGGAGAAGGCCGCACAAGTGTTGGACTTGATGGATAATGACGACCTTGCGGACTTGCTCGGGAAAGTGAGCGAAGAAGAAAAGCAGCGCATCTTAAGCAGCATGAAGATTGAAGAATCGCAAGCGGTACAAAATCTCATGCGGTACGGTCCGGAAACAGCTGGCGGGATTATGACCAACCGTTATGTTTGGATTCCTCGGCACTATACGGTCAAGGATGTAATGGCGAAGCTAAGGGAATTTGCGGAACTGGCTGAAACGATTCATTACTTATTCGTCATCGATGAAGAGAAGAGACTAATAGGCGTTCTCTCGTATCGAGATTTGCTCCTGGCTGAACCTGAAGAAGCGATTGAGCAAATTATGTATGAACGTGTAATCTCCGTCAACGTAGATGCGGATCAGGAGGAAGTGGCGCGCGTTATCGCCCGTTACGATTTTTTGGCTGTGCCGGTAGTGGAGCACGACAATCGGCTGGTCGGGATCATTACAGTAGACGACATCATTGACGTCGTCATTCAAGAAGCGACGGAGGATATTGAGAAGCTGTCAGCTTCCGGTAAGGATATTGATTTCGATACTAAAGCGACCGTCGCCGCATACCGCAGGCTTCCGTGGCTCGTTCTGCTGCTTCTGATCGGCATCCTATCCGGATCGATCATCAGCATGTTTGAAAGCACACTGGCAAATGTGGTAGCATTGGCGTTCTTTATGCCGATGATCGCGGGTATGACCGGGAATACAGGTACGCAGTCGCTCGCTGTAGTCGTTAGAGGCCTGAGTACGCGAGAGGTCAATGCGGCCATCGTCATGCGACTCTTAGCACGTGAATTGTTAGTGGGCATCATTCTTGGCATTATATGTGGTGCGCTCATTACCTTGGTCGCTTACATTTGGCAAGGAAGTATGATGCTTGGCGTCGTGGTAGGTAGCTCGTTATCGATCACGCTAGTTATCGGAACGCTGGCCGGGACATTTGTTCCGATCCTGCTGTACAAATTAAAAATCGACCCAGCGATTGCTTCTGGGCCGCTCATTACGACATTAAATGATATTTTGTCTCTACTCATTTATTTCGGGATTGCGTCGTTATTTATGTCTTATTTGATGTGATCGGATATCATGTAACGTTCGAGGTATAAATCATTCGACTTCCGTCTGCTTCTTGCTTTCCTTTAGCGAATCCAAATCTTGCTGCAGCTGATCTTGTATGCTTATGTCCGCTAAGGGCACGCCTGAGCGATGTGCGGATCGAATGATCATATGCCCGGCGATTGGCGCGGTAAAATAAACGAACACGACTCCGAGTAAAAGGCGGATGCTGATCGTTTGATGCGTAAACAAAAAGTAGAGGAAAGCGCCGAGCAAGATAAACAAAATGCCTAAAGTTGTGCTCTTCGTTGTGGCATGAGCACGCGTATAAACATCAGGCAAGCGAAGAACCCCGAGCGAGCTTAAAAGGGTTGCGGCAGTTCCGATCAAAATACAGACCGCAACGGCGACTTCAATCATCGCGTCTGCGTTCAATGACGACACCTCTTTCAATAAATCTGCTTAAGGCTATCGTGCTGAGGAAGCCGAGTATTGCGATCAATAATATGGAGTCAATATATGCCAGGCTATCCATGACAATCGATAAAATCGCGACGAGCGCAATGATGATATAACTGATGGAGTCGATCAGCAGCACGCGATCCGACGTGCTCGAAGAACGTTTAAAGATGCGATATAGTGCGACGACAAGCGATATGGATAAAAGAAATGCGGACAAATACATGATTTGGGTAAACATTAATTGCGTCACCTCCATGATGGCTTTTTCGAATATTCGCTTTGTATTCCATGATACTGCTTTCGAATTCGCTCGCATCCATCGCATGAATGTACAAGATCCCTTCATGAGGGGATCAACCTCCATCACAACGGAGCCTGGGGTAAGGGTAATCAATTTCGACAATAAGGTAATTTCCCAATCCTTCGTTAAATCCGTCTTGACTTTGAAGATGCCGGGCTCAATATTTAATCGCGGCCGGGTCACTTGCCGGGCGACGACGAACGTTGATTTGATTAATTCAACGTTAAACAAATGAAACAAGTGAATGATCGCCCACAATTTTTTGAGATAGAAGGGATGCGGGAAAAACCTTCTAAGCACAAAGATAAATAGCAAGCCGATAAAATACCCAATGATGAACGACTCTGGATTCCACTGGTCATGCAGAAGCATCCATACGAGTCCGATTAATAAGTTCACGACTATTTGCAGCGTCATTCACAGCACCACCTCTTCAGCAGGAAGTAGCACCGCATCAATATATAGGCGAAGGATCGAGCAATACTTCGACCGCTTTGTCCACGTATGGCAATACCCAGTCTGCGCCTACTCCCATTGCAATTAGCAAGGAGGTCAAGATGGCACCTGGCAGGAGCGCGCTTTTGCCTGTAGCTTTCTCCTCCCCTTCACTGAGCAGCGTCTCCCCCCAGAAGCTCTGGATAAACACTTTCATGACGGAGTAAAGGACGAGCAAGCTTGTCAGGACACTTATAATCGTGACGACGTAATACTCCTCTTCGATGCCGCCTTGTAAAATCATGCATTTTGCCTACAAAGCCGCTTAGCGGCGGTACGCCAGCAAGAGCTAGCGCAGATAGGAAGAATAGCCAACCTAACAGCGGACGATACCGGATAAGGCCGTTAATGTCGCGAAGCTGGTCGGTTCCTGCGATGCTGATGATGGCTCCGCCTAGTATGAAGATCAACGCTTTGGCAATCATGTCATGGATAAGATAATACAATGCTCCCGAGAGTGACGTTGATGTTGCGATCCCGATGCCGAAGATGATCAAACCAACAGAAATGATCACATTATAGGCCAGAATTTTGCGAATTCCCCAATAGGCCACCGCGCCAATCGCGCCGAAAATCATCGTCACCGCTCCCATCCAGATGAGAATCGTATGCGTAATGCCTGGTTGATGATAGAAGATTAACGTAAATAAGCGCAAGATGGCGTAAATGCCGACTTTGGTCAAGAGAGCGGCAAAGATAGCAGAGATCGCTGCAGGCGGTACGCTGTAAGAACCAGGCAGCCAGAAGTATAGCACAAGCGCCGCTTTAATGGAGAATACGACCAAAAACAAGATGCTTACCGCCGTGCTTAGCCCGTCCTGGCCGGAAATCGCGATGCGTTCGGATAGATGAGCCATATTTAGTGTGCCGATGATGGAATACAAATAGGCGATGGCGACGACAAACAACGTGGAAGAGATCATATTGATCATGACATATTTGAGCGCCTTCCTAAGCTGCCTCTTGCCCCCGCCCAAGCTAAGCAATACATAGGAAGCAATTAACATGACTTCAAAAAAGACGAACAAGTTAAAGATATCTCCTGTAAGAAAAGAGCCGTTCACACCGCATAATAACAACAAAATAAACGGATATAAGTAAAATCGTTCATGTTGCTCCCTGATAGACCCAAATGCATAAAGCACGCCAAACATACATGACAAGTGAGGACGTGAATACGAGCAACGCCGGCATCATGTCAGCTACGAGGGAAATTCCGAAGGCGCTTCCCATCCGCCGATATGCAATACTTGGACACCATTTGTATGCGATGTCGTAAATGAGATAGCCGCGAGACAGTCGAGTGGCCGCGAGAGCTAAGTATACTTAGCCAACGTTGCAGTTGGATCTGTTTTCTCAAGAAAAATAAGATCATACGCGGTAAGCAACGGAATGATGATGGGCAATACAAGTAAATTATTCATCGTCATCTTCCTTTCAATCTGCTGCATATCATCAGAACCTGATTCCACATATGTGCGGTAACCAAGCACGAGCACAAATGCGGTTAAGGCGAAGCTGATGACGATCGAAGTCAATATCAAAGCCTGCGGCACCGGATCCGTATACGCGGCCGCCTCTTCTCCGATCAGCGGAGCAGCCCCTTTTTTCAAACCATTGACCGCCAATAGCATCAGGTGTGCCGCATGGCTAAACAGCGATATGCCGAGAATTATACGCAGCAAACCTTTGCTCAGCACAAGATACGTTCCGACGGTAAACAAGATACCGCGATAGATGATCATGAAAGTTTCCATCGTTACTCATCCTCACTTATGCTTGTGATTATGGTTAAGGTTGTGCCGATAACGGTTAAATATACGCCGATATCAAAGATAAGGGCAGAGCCGAGCTCAATCTCGCCGATTAGCGGCAATTCGCTTCAAGATGCGCACCTGAGTAGAAACGGCTGGCCGAAGAACAGGCTGGAAGCAGCTGTTCCTACAGCTAGCAACACGCCAACGACGCCGATCAGTTTGAAATCAAGCGGAATGATTTCGCTGACGGTTTTCGCATCGAATGCAATATATAACAAGACGATCGCAGAAGCGGTAATCAGTCCTCCGATAAAGCCGCCGCCAGGGTTATGATGGCCGGCAAAGAGTACATAAACGGAGAAGGTTAAGATGACAAACACGAGTAATTTCGTTGCAGTCTGTAAGATCAAGTCGGTAAACTTCATGAGTCATTCCTCCTCGATTGACGAACTTTCATCGAGCGTGAACACGCCTATGCCCGCCATGAACAATACGACGATTTCTAACATCGTATCAAAGCCGCGGAAATCAACCAGGATGGCATTGACCATATTACGGGCTCCCGTCAACAATTCCGCTTGCTCAAAATAATGGGAAATCGGTTCAAACAACCGGTTTCCTTGCGTCGACAAGGCCAATTAAGGTAAGCGTTAGACCAACCCCGATGGAGATGATCAAATTCGTCAAGCGGAACGGAATCCGAGTCATTTCTTTTTTGAATTTGGGCAAAAAGTAAAAGCACAACAAGAACAGCGCGGTGGATATCGTTTCCACGACGAGTTGTGTCAAGGCTAAGTCAGGCGCACGGAAATTGATGATATAACAGCGACATTAGAAATCCGACCACGCTTAATGCGATGATGGAAGTTAGTCTCGACTTGCTAAAGATGATGACAATGGCTGATACGGCAAGCGAGATGCCGACGACAAATTCAAACAGATAAATGGGGGCATTCGTCGGAGAAATCGAATTCCAAACGCTTGTTGCGACAATAACGCCCAACCGGTGATGACGAACAAGAAACCGAAGATAAATACGAAATAATGGCGAGTAAAGCCGGTCATATACGTCCCCGTAATGCGGGCAGAAATGCGTTCCATGCCTTCTAAGCTTTGGTTAAACGCATGGTTTAATGTAAATTTATACGGTAAGCTGTTGTAAATCCCTATCCATCGCGCCGATCCAATAAATAGCAACGAGCCGATAAGCACGACACCGATTGTCATGAACAGCTCTATGTTCAAACCGTGCCAAGGACGGATATAGACGTCAAACGGAACATTTGACGTAAGTAACGTTGGCACGATCGCATGTAAGGACGGCTGCAAAATCGATTGCGATAAGATGTTCGGGAAAAAAACAAAACAATGACAAGGACGCTAAAATCGTTGGAGATATCAGCATGCCAAACGGTGCTTCAGCCGGCCTCTTCATCTAATAGCTCAGGCTTGTGCTTGCCTGTAAATGTTTTGAACACAAGTATCATACAATATACGAAGGTAAAAACGCTGGCGATCCAGGCGACAATCGGGATAAGCGTTGCCCAGCCGCCAATATGCCTTGCGGCGTCTAATACACCGGTAAAAAACATTTCCTTGCTCAGAAATCCGCTAAACGGGGGCAAGTCCGGCCATTGAGAATGCGCCGATCAACGTCAGCGTGAAAGAAATCGGCATAAAGCTCATTAATCCACCTAGCTTTCGGATGTCACGGGTGCCTAGTTCATGGTCGAGTATACCGACGACCATAAACAAGCTGCCTTTAAATATCGAATGGTTGACTAGGTGGAAGATCGCCGCTACGATCGCTGCGGAAAACAGCTCGATTTGCTGTATGATAATTCGGCATGAAGAGCCAGCGAACCGATACCGAGCAAGCTCATGATGAGGCCGAGCTGACTGACCGTCGAAAAAGCGAGCATCGCTTTCAGGTCAACTTGCTTAACAGCCATGAACGAGCCCCAGAATAGCGTGACAATACCGAAGATCGTCACGATCCAAAACCACGACATATTGCCACCGAATATCGGCGTTAGTCGGGCTACGAGATACACGCCTGCTTTCACCATGGTAGCGGAATGCAGGTAGGCGCTTATCGGTGTCGGTGCCTCCATCGCATCCGGTAGCCATATATGGAATGGAAATTGCGCAGATTTCGTAAAAGCACCCAGCAAAATAAACAGCATCGCCGGAATAAACAGATCATGACTTTGTAGATCGGCAGCTTGTGCGATGATTTCTCGTACCGAAAACGTTCCTGTTGCTACGTAGAGCAT
The DNA here is from genome assembly GCA_963755735.1 of uncultured Paenibacillaceae bacterium. Taxonomy (GTDB): domain Bacteria; phylum Bacillota; class Bacilli; order Paenibacillales; family DA-C8; genus Insulibacter. The sequence continues at coordinate 140,018 of CAVWLN010000012.1, read as the reverse complement.
AATAAAGCCAAGCAGCATGGAAAATCCGCCCAACACCGTAATCAGTAGAGATTTGGTCGCACCATAGCGTGAATTTTTTCTTTGATACCAGTATGCGATCAACAAAAATGAGGAAAAGCTGGTCATCTCCCAGAAGGTGTACAGCACTAATAAGTTATCGGACAGAACAACACCTAGCATTGCCCCCATGAAGATCAGCAAATAAACATAAAAGTTATGTAACGCTTCTCTCTTTGACATGTAGAAGATTGAGTATAGGACGACAAGTGATCCAACACCTGTAATAATGAGGGCAAACAAAAGTGACAGGCTGTCCAGATAGACGGTAAAGTGAATGTGGAGCTGGGAAATCCATGGTACGGAATAAATAATAGGTCCGCTTGATAAATCGTACGAAAGGAAAGTGACGAAATATCCGAAAAGTACCATAGGGACGCCCAGCACAAACCATCCCGTATGAACGCGATGCATGGATTTGTGAAGGGTTGGAACAAAAAGTGCAAAAATAAACGGTAATAAGACTGAGATGTGAAGCAGCGACAATATGGTCCCCCCTATAGTGAAAGTTTCCTCTATGGTCAACATTGACACTGTCTAATATTCATTGTAACCTATAGCTATTATCAACTTCAATAAAAGGAATTAGAAGCGATGAACAATCTCCTGGAGGTGAATGGTCCAATTGCAACAGACAATCATGGATGAGAGTATACTTGTCTGTGTTTACTACGGGCCTAACGGAGAACGCCTAATCAAAAGGGGTTGCAAAATTGCAAGAATGCTGAACTGCCCCCTTTATATATTGACAGTAGATCCTCAGCCGGAGGATGAATGGGACATCGAGAAGATTCATTATGTCACCAGATGGAGAGAGTTGGCGGAAGAGCACGGGGCGAAGGAATTTATCGTGAAATATAACGAGAAGCGCCCTGTTGCCAAGGTGATCGGTGAGGTGGCAAGAAGCCGCCACGTTACGCAGATTATTATCGGCCAGACTGCGCAAAGCCGATGGGAAGAAATTACGAAAGGCTCATTCATTAATGTGCTTCTGCATGAAATTCCATTTGTGGATCTGCATATCGTCTCGGTGTCTCGCGAGCTCAAACAGACAGAGGGCTTCTTCGAAAAGGGTGTACGAGCTTACTTGAAGAAAACAGAGGCGGGATATCTGCTAAGCTTTAAGCATACGGCGGAAGATGAATATGAAGGAATTTTCTACAAGGAAGTCGGCACAGACTTTAATAACGGTATCTTCAAATTTATGAAGGACAATCAGATGCTTGAAGTTCAAGTGATGAACGATATCGTGAAGGATCTGGATAAGCACATCAAGTGATTTTCATGGATTATACGTTTCGCCTCATTCATCATTTGAATTGCAGAAATGTACAGCTTTGTGAACCAATCATCGGAATCTCACTTCCATGATAAAGAATGCAGCACAAGGTTCGACGATGAAGTACAGCACCACGATTGGCATTCAGCGATATTCGTCGATATTATAGATGATGGAAGCAGCTGAAAAGAGACCTTAGGGTCTCTTTTCGGCTTCAACAGATGCGGCTCTGCCGCCTCGGATAGGCCGGGGATATCCGATACACATTTTTACATCTGATCATCCATCTTGTCAGACGAATGAAAATGTACTATAATCGGTAATGTTCCGCTAAAAACATGATTACTGCGGGGCCATAGCTCAGCTGGGAGAGCGCTTCGCTGGCAGTGAAGAGGTCAGGGGTTCGATCCCCCTTGGCTCCATAAAACAAAAGTCGACCATTCGGCTGCTGAGGCAGTGGATCCGAACCGAAGGTTCGTCCGCGCGCAGGTAGCAAGCGATTTTGCCTCGTAGGTCGGCATCAGCGAACGAGCACGGCGTCTGAATCTACATTAGAGCATCTCTATGAGAGATTAAGCTTCGTTAGTTTTAGATCAAGATTCAGACATCCCCCTTGGCTCCATAAATAAAGAACCGATCCTTTAGGGTCGGTTCTTTTATTTTCGAGTTCCAGTAAGGGGGCACACCGGGTTCGTCCGCGCGCAGGTAGCAAGCGATTTTGCGTCTCGTAGGTCGGCATCAGCGAACGAGCGCGGCGTCTGAATCTACATTAGAGCATCTCTATGACAGATTAAGATCGTTAGTTTTAGATCAGGATTCAGACATCCCCCTTGGCTCCATAATAAGAAAGAGGTTGATTCGTGAGAATCAGCCTCTTTCTTTGTTACAGGGTCGCTGGGGATCCGAACCCGGGTGCTTCCGTAGACAGACGAACGGGCGCTAAATTTCTAACGGTTGCCACGAAGGCTATTTTGCCTTTTCTTTAGCTGTTAAAAATCTAACGGTTCTAGCAGAGCTTATTTTGGCGAAATGGTGCGTTTTTTGCTAGATTTGGCTTCAATAGCGGCTGTGGCAACCGTTAAACTTGCAAACCTCCTAAATTTGCGCCAATAGCCTCTGTGGCAACCGTTAAGTTACACGTTCAGCTGAAAGGAACGGTAGCGCTGCTTTCCACTTGCAACGATGAGTGATTTTTTGCTGATTAGTTGACGGAGAATGACTCTGGTGCGATTATCGGATAGTGCAAGATGCGTTGATAATTCGGCAGCAGTAAATGGACGCATCAGTCTACGAGCAAAACGCAGTGTCTCCGCTTCAGCCCAGCTCAGATCGGAAGCCACATCGATTGACAAAAACTTACCGACAAAGGATAACACCAAATTTGTACATACTTTTGGATCATCCCGAATGGACAAGTAGGCGATCGGCAGGAAATGCCAATCCTCTAGCGTCAGCAACGCTTGTTTCATACACAAATCCTTAAACCTAGCTGCGCTAACATCTCTTGCATGACTGCTGTAGTCTTGTATCTCAATGCATCCTTTTGCACCGCCTGGCATATATGCGAGATCCAAATACCGGTAGCGGTTATTTAAATCCCGCACCTCATATTCGGCAAACAAATCATTCAAATTTCCAATGGCAGGATACCAGATGGATCGCAAAAATGTCACAGTGCCATGACTCAATCCTTTAGCAAGAATCTCTCGTCTTCTTACGTTTTTCTCCTCTGTAATTTGTTTGCGTAACCACGTCTCGTATGCTTGATCAAATAAAGTCATTTCATCACTTCCTTTGGTAAAAATAAAAACCGCTTTAACACGATTCACTTGAATTAAGCAAGAAATCGTATCAAAGCGGCATGTGCTTCACACCGTTGAAAAGTGTTGCATGTATTTGTTTATTGCACCTCAATTATAGCATGAAATTCCAATTTGTTAAGACACAAAGCGTTCCTCAATTTATTCTCCAAAACCCAAATATTTACACATTATTAAAAAATCCCTAACACACCCTTTACAATCGGAAGTTATCATGAAGCCGATACAACGGACAAAGGATGTGTCGGCGAAGTGAATCTTAGACAAGAAGCGTTACCTGCTAGCGAGCTTGGTCGTGTGCGCAGTGCCAAGCATAACAAGAGATTAGCGCTAAGTCTCAAAAACTGGAGGGAAGAGCTAACAGCATACGTGTTTCTCGCGCCAACTCTAATCCTGTTTAGTATCTTTGTCTTTTATCCGATGGTGCAATCGATTTATCTTAGCTTGCATGTTACGGATCCACTAGGCCGCGTCTCAAGATACATAGGTTTAGAGAATTATGTGAAGCTTTTTACTTCCTCTGTATTTTATGACGGTTTAGTTGTGACTGCTCAGTTCATCTTGTACACCGTGCCGACGACGATCTTGTTTGCTTTATTTTTGGCGATCTTGACACATCGTGCACTGGCCGGTATGAGGCTGTTTCGCTTCATCTTCTCCTTGCCTGTTGCTCTGTCCGTAGGGACGACCGCTGTGATCTGGCTGCAGCTATTTCATCCGAGCATCGGGATGTTCAACCAAGTGTTAGGCTGGCTAGGCATGGAGCCGATATTCTGGCTATCTGACCCGAAGCAAGCGATGATCTCCGTGTCAATCATGACGATATGGATGAATCTCGGCTTCGTCTACATTGTGCTGCTAGGCGGACTGAATGCCATATCGGACGATATTTATGACAGTTTGTCGATTGATGGTGCCGGACCGATTCGCCGATATGCAAGAGTAATCTTGCCGCTAGTCTCACCTTCGCTGTTCTTCATCACGATCGTCTCGATCATCGGTTCCTTCCAAGCGTTCGGTCAGTTTCACATTTTAACGAAGGGCGGCCCGATGAATGCGACGAATACGATCGTTTACCAGATCTACCAAGAAGCCTTCGTCAATTACAGATTCGGGATCGGAAGTGCACAAGCACTAATCTTGTTCACGGGCATCCTCCTGCTGACGATCATCCAGTTCCGAATCGTGGAGAGGAAGGTGCATTATCAGTGAGATATACATATCTTGCTCGCCTAATTCCTACGTCCGTCGTCTGGGTCTGGGAGGAGGTGCATGGCCAGTGAATTCGATAAGCAGATTGAAGCTCGATCTATTAACGGGCCTACGGTATGTGTTCTTGATCGTCATCGCATTTCTCGTGCTGTATCCGGTGCTTTACGCGTTCATTGCCAGTCTGATGACGGCTGAAGAAGCCGGACGATATCCGCCGCCGCTCATACCTGAAAGCTTATATATGGGGAACTTTATAACTGCTTTAGAGCTAGCACCGATCCCGCGCTTTCTATTGAACAGCTTTATTATGGCGAGCGCTGTCACGATTGGTCAGCTGATCACATGCAGTATGGCGGCGTACGCTTTCGCCTTCATGCGATTTAGAGGAAAGGTTATTCTCTTTGCAGCTTGCTTATCCACGATGATGATTCCTTGGGAAGTTACGATGATCCCGAATTATCTCACGATCAAGTCGCTGAACTGGATGGATTCTTTTCCCGGTTTGATTGTGCCTTTCCTGGCTTCGGCCTTCGGTGTGTTCCTGCTTAGACAGCTGTTTATGCAGCTGCCAGCGGAGTTGTTCGAAGCGGCGAGGATGGATGGCTGCGGACATGCGCGCATCTTTGTGCAACTGGTGCTTCCTCTTGCCCGGCCTGCGCTTGCGACATTAGGAGTATATGCCTTCTTAAACACGTGGAACAGCTATTTATGGCCGCTCCTAGTCACGAATGGCAAGCAGATGCGAACGGTTCAAATCGGCATTACGATGCTGCAATGGGAGGAGTCGATGTCATGGAACCTCGTCCTAGCGGGTGTGTCCTTGGTGCTTTTACCTTCGCTGCTGCTTCTCGCGTTTGGACTAAGGCAGCTGGTCAGAGGCATTACGGCTGGCGCGGTCAAAGGTTGAGATATACGCCGTTGAGAATATACGCCAGTGACAGACGAGCTTCATATTGACTCGCGCTCAAAGACTGTGCCCAAGATAACGACGGGGCTCGAACCTATGCACGCATCAACAAGGCTGCTTCTCTAGCAGCTTCATATGATATCGATGGATGATGATTCAGGGAAAAGGACAGGAACAATGAACATGATTCGAAAAATGCTTTTATTTGTAGCCATTATGTCGCTATTATTTCTAGCAGCTTGCAGCAGTGCCGGCGGTAACCAAGAGACCGGTGCAGGCGCGGCGAACAATCCGCAAACGAATGCAACGAATAATCAAAATTCAGCATCGCAAGGGGGACAAGCGGATCCGATCAAGGTGATGTTCTGGCACTCGATGGGCGGCGAACCGGGGAAGGCGATCGATAAGATGGTCGCAGACTTCAATGAGCAGCGTGACGATATTCTCGTTGAGGCTGTATATCAAGGATCGTATGACGAAAGCTTGAACAAGCTGAGAGCAAGCTTAGGAACGAACGACGGACCCACCATCGTGCAAGTATACGAGATCGGCAGTCGCTTTATGATTGATTCGCAGATGATCCAACCGATCCAGAAATTCATCGATGCGGACGGTTACGATCTGACACAGTTAGAAGAGAACATTTTGGCCTACTATACATTCGATGGTGAGTTATACTCGATGCCATTCAACTCCTCGAACCCGATCCTTTACTACAACAAAGATATGTTCAAGGAAGCGGGTTTGGATCCGGAGAAGCCACCGCAAACTTACGAAGAAGTCGAGACTTATGCGCGTATGTTGACGAAGGATGGCCAGTACGGTGTCTCGTTCGCGCTGTATGGCTGGTTTATGGAGCAGTTCCATGCGAATGCGGGCGCTGATTATGTCGATCATGGCAATGGTCGCCATGCACTGGCTGAAACTTCACTTGTGAATGGTGAGGTCGGCGTGCGTACGATGGAATGGTGGAAGCGGATGGTGGATGAAGGCATCGCGCTGAATCTGGGACGTAAAACATCGGATACGAAAGCGGCATTCGCAGCGGGTCAGGTGGCGATGACACTAGATTCCACAGCAGGACTTCGCGGCTATGTCGATGCTGTTGGCGGCAAGTTTGAGGTAGGAACGGGCTTCCTGCCGAAGCTTGAAGGTGCAGAGGATGGCGGAGTCATCATCGGCGGAGCCAGCCTGTGGATGCTTAACAACCGTTCTGAAGCGGAGCAGCAAGCCGCTTGGGAGTTCATGAAGTTCCTCGCAGAGCCGGAACAGCAAGCATATTGGCATGTCAACACCGGTTATTTCCCAATTACGAAGGCTGCCTACGATCTTGATCTTGTGAAAGAAAATGCGAAGCAATTTCCTCAGTTTCAGACGGCTGTAGACCAGCTTCACGCATCAAAGCAAAGCACGGCAACGCAAGGTGCTGTAATGGGCGTATTCCCTGAGGCGCGCCAGATTGTTGAGACGGCGATGGAGGAGATTGTAAACGGCGCGCGCAGTGCAGAGGAAGCGATGCAGCATGCTGCTGATGAGATTACACAGCGGATTCGAGATTATAATTCGACGGTAAACCAGTGAGATAAAGGATAGATAGGACCACGAAGAGGATGTCCGAAAAGTTACATAAAGTTACATTTCGTTGATCGATGAAACATCCCTCGTGTATACTGCTCTGATCCTAACTTCGTGTATTTATTTCGCGGAGCCGTCCGCAATATCAGTAGTTGTACTGGATTTCATGTCCTTATTCCGACTAAATCTGCCAATTTTAGGGACATCGAAGGAGAATAAGGACATGGAATCCAATTAGACTGTCAGTTTTGGCACCAAATATGGAAAGAAGCACACAAAATCGAGTTAAGCAAATTTAGCGATGTGGCGTATCGAGGCGGACTTTCGCCTTACTGGATAGCCCATTTTTTATTTTGAAAGCTTTGACAAACGTAATGACGTATGTTATATATCTCGTATAGATAACTATGTAATGACATTTTTTTAAAGATCATTATGTAAGCGATTACAAGAAAGGTGGTGTTTTTCTGCTTATGGTGTAGGGAACAGCAGGGATCCATGGATCGTTATCGTGACTAGCAGATTTGAAGACGGAGTTGAGCATCATGGGTAAGTTTAGACAGGAGGATTACATATGTTTAGAACGAAGATTCAGAAAATTGCGTCATTGGTAATGTCGATCATGATGATGGTAAGTTCGATCACGGTCGCTTCTGCGGCACCACAAGCTCCTGCTGTCCAGACTGATATTGAAGGACATTGGGCGGCGGACCACATAGTTCGCCTTCATACTATGGGAATTATGAAAGGGGATTCGTCGGGAGCATTCAGACCTTCCGAGCCAATAACTCGTGCGGAATTCACGGCTTTGGTGGTTAGACTGTTCGGGATTGTAAGTACAGCCGATATTACGAAATTTAAAGATATGAAAAATGATCAGTGGTACTACACTGAAATTGCTAAAGGTGTGTCAGCGGGGATTATTAACGGCAAGAGTGACTCCCAGATGGATCCAGAAGGATATATCACCCGTGCAGAAGCAGCAACGATTCTAACAAGAGCTTACGAGCTAGAGCCAGATTCGGTAAGCAATATTTCTTTCCGGGATGCTGACCAGTTTGGATGGGCGGCTCGTTATTTGAACGCAATGGCGAATGAAGGATATATGGTCGGGAATGACGGTTATATGCGCCCACAAGATTATATTACCCGAGCAGAAGTAGCTCGACTTCTTAGTTCGATGACGGGTGAAATCTTGACAAGTGATGTTGAAGATGATGTTTTGTGGGGCAATGTGCTACTAACCCGTGACAGAGATTTAAAGAATGTCACGATTAATGGAAATCTATATATTACCGGCGGTGTACTGGACGGAAACGTTGAATTGGACAATGTTACCGTTAATGGGAAGCTGATTGTTCAAGGGGGTGGCGATCACAGCGTGAAGTTAAAGGGAAAAACGACTGTGAAGCAAGGAATCGTCATCCACAAGGTCGTATCTTCTGTTCCGGTGCATATGGTGATTGGCTCAGAAGTAGAAATTAGCAGGACGGGAAGCCAAGCGGATATCGAAATCAACAGCCATGCGAGCGTTGAAATAGAAGGTTCTGATGCGTTTGCCGGTTCAGTAAACATATCTGGACAACATTCCCTCGTTAATCTGGCTGGCCAGTTTGAGACTGTCTCGATTACAGGTAGCGGAATATCCCTTACGCTTGCTGAAGGAGTAAATATCGGGGAGCTTCGTACGCAATCACCAGTTCAAATTACTTTTACAAATACGGACGGTACACAATCTACTATAACGATGACTGGCGGCCAAGTAGCTACTGTCAAATCGGGCGTCGTGTCAGTTGAGGCAGAGGAAGAGAGCGTGGAGTCAGCGGGGGATAGCGGAACGAGGAGCCCAAGTAGACCTTCTGGTCCTTCCGGTCCTTCTTTCAACTCCTTCGGACTCTTCGGATCTCGACACGTTACAAGCTGCGGCTAAGAAGATTGCGAACATCAGCATGGAAGACGGAACCGATGTCCATCTCTTGCACAAGATGGCTTCCTTAATCGATCATCCGAACATTCGAATATCATTACGAAAGATCGAACATGAAGGTATCAGTGGAAGTGGTAAAGCGGTGTACCGTCCATTGGATGTTGCCGGTACAGTTACCGTGCAACTTACTTTGAACAATGAGACGCTAACAGTCAATTCTGAAGTATTGGTCAAAGCGAGCGATCTAGGTGTTATGGCTAAAGAGTATGACACACCAGGAACGTACAGCCAGACTTATTATTATGGCATCAGTCAAGGAGATATCGGTTACGTCGACGGTCACGCACGCATATCCGCATCCGGCGTCACTTTGTCAGGCGTTGAAATCAAAGGAAATCTATATGTAAACAAAAATGTTGAATCCGTTGTTCTGAACAATGTGCGTGTAGGTGGAGAAATCATTGCTTTTAATGGAGCATCGACGGCGATCATCATTCAAAATTCCACGACTTTTGGCGAGTTGAACAGAACAGCCATTCACAAGGATTATGTATATGGCGATGCGATGCCGAATGCACCTGAACTATCTGCTAGAGGTGATTATGGCGTCGGAGTTCGTACGATTTATACAGTCGATGAAAATCGGGATGATCGTCCGTTGTCTGTGGAAGTCTGGTATCCGGCAATCATTCCGGAGGGAGCTGAGGAGATCACTGTTTATGATCGAGATGTACTTGGTAGAGGCATTAAACCGAATCGTCCGCTAGTTCCAGTAGACTTTATCGGGCGTGCTCTGCGTGATGCTGAGCCAGACACTTCAGGAGGCGCATATCCGCTCGTTATTTATTCGCATGGAGATCCCGGCTTTAGTGTGATGATCTCTTATTTGGCGGAAAATCTTGCATCTAAAGGGTATGTTGTCGCGGCGATCGACCACAAAGACTCCTTGCATTCAGATATGGACGGGGTGCCATACGCGGCTTACAAGTACAGAGCCGATGATATCGAATTTGTGATTCGTGAGTTGGAACAGCGTGGCAATGAGTCAAGCGATTTCCTATATCAATTAGCGGATACCCGCAATGTTGCTCTAATTGGCTACTCGAATGGAGGTCAAGGCGTAATCAACGTGGCAGGTGCGGGATACACGTTGGATGCTAGCATCACGGACCGTCGTTATGGACATGAAGCATATGAGAATAGTGAGGAACGCCGTGATATGCTAGATCGCGTCAAAGCAGTGATTGCGGCGGCACCTAATATGGCGCCATTCAGTGAGGATTCACTACAGGGTATAACGGCTCCTATGCTTTGGATTGGTGGAAATAAGGATAATGTCGTCGGGTTTAATGGTATTCGAAACGGATTTAATCACACGATTAATGCGGAACGTTACATGCTGGTTTATAAAAACGTTCGCCATAATCCGATAGCGAATATGCCGCCTCGAATCACGGTGGAGCCTGGCGTAAATCCCGTAGAATTTACACACTATCAAGAGCCAGCATGGGATCAAACGCGGTTGAACAATATCAATCAACATTTCGTGACCGCATTTCTTAATAAATATCTAAAGGGAGATACATCCATGGACGCTTATCTCCAACTGCCTATAGAGTCCAACGACCACACGGGTAGCGACACATGGTACGGCTTCCCTGAAAATACCGCATTAGGTATGCAGTTTTATTATGCTGCGAAAGGCACTGAAGGAAAGGCAAAGTAACGTAAGCATGGAGTGTCGGATCATCGGCATCGCATTGAAAAGAATCAGGAGGCAGAAGCGATGAAAAGAGCAGCGAAACTCACAGTGAATCTGATTATAGTTGCTATGTTAATAGGTATGTTCTCTAGTAGCGTTACAGCGGCGCCATCATATGCCACCGTATATAATAAAGAGGGTATCTATACGAGAGACGTCGATGGCGATGCCCTGATCTCTTCAGCCAATGTAACCTTGCAAGGGTTAACGATCAAAGGGAATCTCTATGTAGCTCCAGGCCTTGGAGGTACGGTGATATTGGACAATGTCCGGGTGACCGGCAAACTGATTACATTGTCATCGGATGAGAAACCGACCCTTTCAATCGGGGGTTCCTCATCGGTGCGAGAGTACAACTCGACAACTTATACGAAAGATTATGTGTATGGCGATCAACGCCCGTTCTCCCCTACTTTGTCAGCGCGAGGCGACTACGACGTAGGAACGCGGTTGATCACGATGGCCGACAGCAGCCGGGACAACCGCGAACTAAAAGTGGAGCTATGGTACCCAGCGGTGATACCTAACGGCGTGGAACAGCTAACGACATATACGACGGATTATATTCGTCCCGATGGGGGGAATTCGCCAACCGTTAATGTTTCCTTCACTGGTCGTGCTTTACGTGATGCGGAGATGGCAACCCCTAACGGAAGCGGAAAATTTCCTTTGCTCGTGTTCTCTCATGGCTATCCGGGAAGCAGCTCTCAGATGACCTACTTAACGGAAAACCTGGCTTCCAAAGGGTATGTCATTGCTTATATTAATCACACTGGCACGACACGTGATCTGATGAACAGCGAGTTGGATTTTGCCTCCCTGTCTGCGACGAGGAGCCAGGATGTTGAATTCGTTATCGGTCAGATGTACATGCTCGTCGATCGGAACGAATATGGTTTTAAGGGAAAGGTGGATCCGACCAATGTAGGTCTGATGGGTTACTCGATGGGTGCTCTGGGTGCTTTTAATGCATCAGGTCTTGGATATGCCGATATGGCTTTTACTAAGAACAACCCAGAAAGACACGCCGGCAATCCAGCATATAACGACCGCAAGGTCGTCACAGAGGATGTATATGGAGACCCTGTGGAGTTAATCCCGGACAATATTATTAAAGCTGTCGTTGCTGCAGCACCGTATGGAACGCAGGATGGAAGTTTCTTTAGCGACGATCATGCGATTGCGGCATATTCGAAGCCATTGTTCGTCATTATGGGGGATCAGGATCACATTTCCAACTCTGATGCGATGAAACATTTCGTATTGGACAAGATGAATGCTAATGAACGATATTTGCTGGTTTACCAAAATGCACGCCACAATATCATTACGAATCCATCAGCATTGGAGACAACTTTAGAAGGGATGGACCCTAATACTTATAATATGCATGGCGAGTACGCTTGGGATTTTGGCAGGTTAGCCGTAACCAATCAACATTTCATCACCGCATTTTTCGATAAATATTTGAAGCCGGACGAGACAGGCAACACGATGGACGAATATTTAATCGGTCTCAAGGAAGTGCCTAATGGTATTACGGACACGTGGCCTGGATTTAGCGTGACCGAAACATCCGCAATCGGTGTCTCGAACACACAGAACATGACGATTGGGATGGAATTTTATTACCGGCAGCCAGGTGGACTTTGATTGGTGACGACAAATTAGATCGTACAATTGAAGCGGGCTTTTAAGTCCAAAGGAGAACATTCCTACGCCTTGGGCATCATGGAAGGAAGAGGTTGATCCGAGTGATCAGCCTCTTTTCTTTAGGATTCCAATTGTCGATCCTGATCCGTAAATATCGTCTTAACATTACACAGCTTGGCGGGATCACGCACGACATCAATCGTCGTAATGCGTCCATTCGCCACCGCAAAAGAAACGACTGACAATTGATTCTCGTCATCGATCAACACGAGTCCCGGCGCATCATTAACTAAGGCGAAGCGTATCCGAAGTTTGGCTTGCTTGGTGAATGCCATTACGCCATCCGCTACACGTACAGCGCCTTGTTCAACACGGGCGACCTTCTCTATATTGCCGCCGCCATCTCCACGCCAGACCACGTTCGGGTCGAGTGTCGAGACGAGTTTTTCCATGTCTCCTTCCTGACAAGCGGAGGCGAACGCAGAAACAAGCTCTTTCTGTTCTGTGAATGTAGGAGTAAACCGCGGTTTACCTTGCTCAATGTGCTTGCGAGCGCGGGAAGCGAGCTTGCGAATGGCTGCCGGAGTTCGACCGACGATCGCTGAGATTTCAACGAACGAAAGACCGAACACGTCATGTAGCAAAAAAGCGGTTCGTTCCAACGGTGTTAGATGCTGCAAAACGATCATCAATGCGAAGCTGACACTTTCGTCCAGCGACACGCGTTCAGACGGATCGTCCAGGTTGACTTCTTCGACTAGCGGCTCTGGCAGCTGATGGCCGACATAGTGCTCCCGTCGTGATCGAGCGCTGTTCAACATATCCAAGGCAAGCCGTGCTACGGTCGTTGTCAGCCATCCCGGCATATTTCGAATCGACTCCACATCATCTACTGATTGCAGCCTCATCCAAGCTTCCTGCACACAATCCTCCGCTTCTGCAACGGAACTGGTGATGGAATAGGCCACGCGAAGCAAACGCGGCCGCTCGGCTTCAAACAATGATAGCAAAGTGTTGTTCTCTTGCGGTTCAATCATGACGTCGCCCCTCTTTCAACCATGATTCGAACGTGACTTGCCCGCTAACGTTTGGATATTTGGCCGTAGCGGCACCAGAACGAAGCTGGCGCCCCAGGTGGCCGGGAAGATAGATCGGCAGCCCAATGACGCGCCGCCCCAATAACGAAGCCCAAGTACGAGCTACCTGCTTCGCATTAATAATTTCAGGACCGGCGATTTCTATGCGGCTATGGCGAGGTTTTGCCTCGATCGCATCGGCTATCGCGTGTGCGACTTCATGAGCCGCCACAGTTTGAATCGGGAAATTGAGTAAAGGTAAGATCCTCCATCGCGCTGCCTGTTCGAACATGCCCGCGATGTATTCATGAAATTGTGTCGCGCGGACAATCGTCCATGGGACATCACTCTGTTCGACCGCAAGCTCTTGTTCAGCTTTGATTCCGAAATATCCCATTGGAACACGCTCGCAACCTACGATAGAGACGCACAGGTGATGATCAATCCCCGCTCGTTTACCAGCCGCCAGCAGTCGATTTGTCCCATCGATCAAAATGCTTCTTGCATTCGCAGAAGCGTTGCTAGCATTTATAAGCGCATTGCAGCCTTCCAAGGCGGCTTCCAGCCCTTCGCCTGTTTCGAGGTTCACTTGATGTGCCGAAGAACTGCGGCTCAATACGCGCACGTCATGTCCGCGCCGAAGCAGCTCTGCAGAGATGCGCCGTCCTAACATTCCCGTTCCACCGACAACTGCAATTTTCATTTCTGCCTCCCTCCTTACTTAGATGACGGGATAGCATGGCAAAGTGTGACACCTTATCTGGATCATAAGGATTGACTCGGAGAAATTCGTGAGAGGACAGGGCAGAATGATAAATGCAAAAAGTCGACCTTATCGGTCGGCTTCTTATCACTTTGCGTGAATACTAGCTTGGTCGTGTTCGCATCGTCAGTTGCTCTCAGCGGTTGTGACAGCTCTTTTTGTAAGCGACCGGCGATTGGCCGATAACGGATTTGAAATCTTTAATGAAGTGCGCCTGATCGAAGTATCCGAGCTGCATTGCAATGTCTGCCCAATCCGCCGAATCCTCTTGTTCGAGACGCTCTGCGGCTTCTTGCAGCCGGAACCGTTTGATGACCCATTTTGGAGTGACGCCGATATATTTGTGAAATAGACGCTGCAATTGCCGGATCGATAGCCCGGTATGCGCGCTCAAATGCTCGACTTTCATGATGTTTCTGTCGTTCATCGTTTCCCGTACGATCCGATCTGCCAGTTCTGCTTGAGGATCGCGGTTTGGCAGTCGCGTTGCAAGGTAAGCCTCCGCCTGCTCGGCCATCTCCGCATCGCTGTTCGCATCCAGCACACGGCTTGTCCATTCGTCGATATCAGATCCGTACACCTCGGACGCTGCAACTGTCGTTCCTGTCAACAATGAGACGTCCTTCTGCCAGAACGGGTAAAAGCCGCCCGCACGAAACTTTATGCCAAGCACTCGTCCTGATCCACGCAGCTCGCGAACAAATGGTTGTCTCGGAATGCCGTACAGCAGCGCTCGACGACCCTCCACATCTTGTTCGAATGCCAGATGGACATTCGGATAAGACAAGACCGTTTGGACATAAGGCTTCTCAACGTTCAGATCGTAACGAACGGCCCAGTAATGCTCGATGAACGGCTGTAGCAGTGGCCCAGGTTCATAACGTGTCAGCGTAAACTTGTCTCGTCCTGCCGCGGCATTTAGAATGCCGCGAGTAATCGAGTGATCCGCCTCCTTCATCCACGTCAGCCTCCTCACTGCCATTGACGTCGCGTTTTTACAATACATCCGTATTGTGGAATTCCTATAATTGAGATTAGCAGAACTAGTCCGATTCCGCAAAAGCAACCACGACAATCCATTCGCACGGAACCGGCGATTCACGAATAAAATCAATGGAGGAATGAACGATGACGAATCAGCAAAACCATGCAGGAGTGACGGGTGCGACCGGGGTATTTACCGACCATGGTAAGCCGAACGGATATACGACGATTACGCCATTTATCGTTGTCAGCCGGCCTTCGGAGGCAATCCATTTTTATGAAACCGTTTTCGGAGCGAAGGCCAAAAGCGTAACGGAGATTGGCGATGACGAAAACAAAATGATTATTCATGCTGATCTCGATTTTGGCAACGGGTATTTACAATTGGGGGTCGCAAATCCTACATATCGATTAGTGCCACCGCCAGGGGAAGATATGGCGTGCTATTCTTTGGGAATATATGTCTCCGATGTTGACCATACATTCGCCTTAGCAACGGCCAACGGAGCGACGGTTAGAGAGCATCCGGAAAATTTTGTTTCGGGCGATCGATATTGCAGCATATTGGATCCGTTTGGCATTCGATGGTCGATCATGTCGCGAATCGAAGATATCTCAGAAGAAGAAAGCTATCGCAGGGTAGCCGAATGGAGCAAGAGCTTAGAGACGTGATGCGGGCAATTGGGCATGGTCACAGACAATGGTAGAATCAAATAAAGCAGACCCATACATAAGAGAGGTGAAGGTATGTACAGGATCACGATATAAAGCGGTTTTCATAAACTGGCATTGTATGTTATCATAAATGAATAAGATGAACATATCATTATGACGGTGTGAAGCACATACCGCTTCAGTACGATTTTGAGCCATTGAGCCAATCGTAATGAAGCGGTTTTTTAATTTTTTCCAAGGAAGTGATGAGTTGACTTTATTTGAACACGCATACAAGGCATGGTTGCAACAACAAATTGCAGAGGAGAAAAGTGCAAGAAGGCGCGAAATACTTTCCGATGGTCTAGGGCATGGAACGGTTGAGTTTCTGAGAAAGATTTGGTTTCCGACCATCCAAAATTTTGATCACTTATACCCCGAATATGAGGTGCGAGATTTACATAATCGCATTCGTTACCTAGACCTCGCATATATGCCAAGCGGCGATAAAGGGTGCATTGAAATCCATGGATTCTCCTCTCATGCCAGAGACATTGAGGCTAGCAGGTTTAAAGATTTATGTATGAAGCAAGCTTTATTAGTCCTGGATGATTGGCACTTCCTGCCCATAGCCTATTTATCGATCCGCGAGGATCCAGAGTTATGTAAGCAATTAGTTCTTGCCTTTGTGGGGAAATTCCTGTCCACTGATGTTCCATCAAAATTAAATTGGGTCGAAGCGGAAACGATCCGTTTTGCGAAACGTCTGATGCGCCCCTTTTCACCGAAAGAACTGGCTATCCATCTACGATACTCTGAACAACACGTTAGAGTCATTTTGCATCAGTTAGTTGAGAAGCGCTTAATGGTCGTGGCAAGCGGGAACCAAAGATACCGCACCTATCGTTTGCCAAGTAGCATTGAGTAATAGAACCGCTTGTTTGCTAACGAAGATTCGTCGTCTTAAATGTCAAATTACCGGACGTTTGAATAATTTAAAGAAGATTTATAAAGCTATTCCTGCCGAATAGGCGGGTATTCAACTGTTTTTGCTGTAATAAGCTATTAAATCTTCATTAGAATCCGTAATATCGGAAATGTGGAGGATAAGGCTACAATTCTTCGTTAGAATCGCCAAATCGTAAAATAAGCCTCCTTGTCCTAAAAGGACAGGAGGCCTTCATGGAAAGATTACAGCTTTAGACTTACAATTAGAGTGACGACTAATATGCCGAGCATAAATATTATGGAAGTCCATGCATAAGTGCTGATACTTTTGGCAGCCTGCATGCCATCGCCCTGGACTAACTTTTTCTTCAATCTTGCTCCAAAAATGGACAAGACAATCATAAATAAAATAATGACCATCCCGCCGACTCGCTCCATAAATGCTAGCCAAAATGGCATTCCAGCACGGTCCCACTGCATAATCATCATGACGCCGCTAAGCAGCACCAAAAACGCCGCAGGATGTGTAACCCGATTTATATTTCTTAGATATGTCAGAGCTACTCCAGCAAGATTGGTCTCGGTGAGTTTGCCCTTTATGGAAAGCAGCATCATGACCCCCATCAACGTTACGCCAAACCAAGCGGCTAGACCGACAATGTGAATAAAAAACATCCATCCATACATATTATCTACCTCACAATTTTTAAGAATTTTTTTGCTTCAAATTCTGCTCTTTTGCCGTAGGGAAGTCAACTTTTGTTCGTTAGCTTCTCGATTGTTTCGACCAACCAATCTCTATCTGCTGTCATAAGCCTGATTCGATGGTTGATCGCCAGGTCCACCCCCATACCTTGCTGGTCTCCATGTAAGGGGATGTTCGCGTACATCTCCAATCTTTCCTCGATCTTCTTCAGCCTTTGATTTAAGCACTCCACAACTTCGCTTGGAGACAAGTGATCTAGGAACATGATGCCGATGTTTCCTTCTGGAACCATGTCCCCAGGACAGGAAAGGATTTTGCGCAATAATGTTAGAAATGTGTGTTTCCCTTGCTCGGTAATCGTATAGATTTGTCGGACTGGACGATTCCCTTCTTGACCAATAGTGGAAATCACATCTCCCGACTTCTCCAATCGCTTTAGGATCGAGTAAGCGGTTGATTTTTTCATATTCGAAACTCGTCCTAAATTGCGGTCTATAAATTCGTTAATTTGATACCCATGCTGGCTTTGTGACATTAATAGACCAAGAATTAATAATTCCCTTTCCAAAGTATCCCCCCTTCTTTGCCGCTTGATTGCAACAAGATGCAAACACACATCTATTTCATTTACAGAATACAAGTATAAGGTAATCAATCGTGATTAGTCAATCGTGACTAATCACATAAAAGTTAAGTGTTAAAAATTACACAAAAAATAAAAAACCGATGGACAGCTGACAGAGCTATGGAAAGGAAGCAAAATTGCCAACGGAGCAACTTTGCGCCCAGTCTCCATGTCGGCCATTAGCAGGCATCTTGAAAACAACAGATCATGAACATTATGATAGAGCTAATCGGATGGACGATGAAAATAGGAAATGATAAACCAAACGATGAGGAATGTCATTTCATAGAACGAAAGGAGTGCAAAGTATGATTAATGAAACGGATCTGAAGCATCTTCGGCGATGTGTGGAGCTAGCGCGAACAGCACTGGAGCTTGGAGATGAGCCGTTCGGTTCCGTGCTCGTATCAGCCGATGGACAAGTGCTCGCTGAAGACCACAACCGTGTTGCTGGCGGCGATCATACTCAACATCCTGAGTTTAACCTTGCCAGATGGGCTGCCAATCATCTGACCAAGGAAGAACGTGCGCAAGCGACAGTCTACACGTCCGGTGAACATTGCCCGATGTGTGCGGCTGCGCATGGTTGGGTCGGACTAGGCAGAATCGTATATGCATCTTCATCCAAACAGCTGTCCGAGTGGTTGCAGGAATTTGGCGTTGCTCCGCCACGAGTACGAACATTGCCGATTCAAGATGTGATCACAGACACCGTAGTCGAAGGACCTGTGCCGCAACTAGCGGATGAAATACGAGAGCTTCATAGACAATTTCACTCGAAATAAATGGATCAGTCCGTCTTACGTCGATCGAATTGTCCATCGCCCTTCTTCCTCTGCAGCCAAGATTGGCACGTCGACGAAATCCGAGATAAACAACCATTCATAAAGCCAGCCTATAAAAATGGGGAATTTGTCGCTCCTAAGTAATATTTTTGTTGCGGGCGTAACATAATATGACCTGAGGTGGGTCACTCTTCCTCTAAACGTTTATCTTAGGAGGCCAAATCGTGGTCAAGATCGGCATTATTATCGGGAGCACACGCCCTGGAAGGAACTGTCCAGCCGTTGCCAAGTGGGTGTACGATATTGCTAAGTCGCGCAACATTGCGGAGTTTGAATTGGTCGATATTGCAGATTACAATTTGCCTATGTATGATGAACCTGTTCCGCCGTCGATGTCTACATCGTACGCCAACGAACATACAAAGAAGTGGTCGGCTAAGATCGCTTCGCTTGACGGGTTTGTCTTTGTGACACCAGAGTACAACCGTGCGACGAGCGGTGCATTGAAGAACGCCATAGACTTCTTGTATCAAGAGTGGAACAATAAGGCGGCAGGATTTGTTTCTTACGGCAGCTTCTTAGGAGCACGAGCGGTGGAAAATCTCCGGATCATCATGGGCGAATTGCAGGTGGCTGACGTCCGCGCACAAGTCGGACTTTCGTTATTTACCGATTTCGAAAACTTCTCCGTATTCAAGCCCGGAGAACATCACAACGATTCCGTCAATGCGATGCTCGATCAGGTCGTAGCGTGGAGCAAAGCATTAAAGACCGTTCGAGAAGGTTAACGATTGAGGTAAATCAGATTTCAATTGAAAAAGCTGACCCTATTCTATACGTGATATGCTCCCCTCAAGTAGTCCTGATTTTTTTATTTCAGGTGTCTACTGTAAGGGAGCATATCATATCAGCGTTAGGGCAGCTTTTTCTTTTGATCTGATCAATATAGTGGGCTTACTTGATCGGCACCCATATTTCAGACTTCGCATCGCCACTCGTGTAATCAGTGCTTTTGTATACTTCGATGGACGGTCCGCCGCCATGTTCATAATCATTGGACGGAAACCATTCGGTGTGGATTTGTTTCCAGGCTTGCGGCAGAGCAGTGTTATATGGTCCAGTGACTTCAAAAACAGCCCAATTAGAAGCTGGGATAACTAGGCGTGACAAACCATCCGGTTCGTCATGATTGTTCTCAGCTGCTATCCAGTATTCAATTTCGTTAGATACTTGGCTGAAATCGACGGTAATTCCCATCAGACCATTTATTTCACCGGAATTCAACGCCAGTAACCGAGGCACAGTACCATTCTGTGCAGCTTTCTCCCAAAGCTCGGCAATATCTGCGGAAGGCGCCATCTCACCATCACATGGTAGCGAATACTTGAAGCCGATGGCTTTGAATGCTTCTCTTTTGATCAACTTGTACTTCATAGGCTCTGCTCCTTTCAAATGGACTTGGATGACCAGACGGTTAAATGATTGCAAGCTTCCCAAGCCTTTTCGTGCTTGTGAGGGGCTCATGCCGTGCTGCTTGCGGAAGGCTTTGGTGAACGATTCCGGAGTGTCATAGCCGTACTTATAGGCGAGATCGATAATCTTGGCATCCGAGTTGTATAGTTCGTGAGCTGCTTTCGTTAGTCGTCGTCGCCTTATGTAATCCATTACCGTAAGATCAGTCAGAATATAAAAAGTGCGTTGAAAGTGATAAGGCGACATGTGAGCTTGAGCGGCGATATCACGGATCGTCAGATCGCTTAGCAGCTGACTTTCTATGAAATCGATCGCCTTCTGCATGGATTTCATCAGTGACATCCGACTCACTCCTTGTTTTTCATCCTATCATACTTGATTTTCTGAAACCTGTCATATTGTGCTTGCTAGGGACAGGTTCATATGACTCACTCATCTGTCCAATCCAAGCACGGAATGACAAGAAGCCATCAATGAAATGAGGCACATTGTTAAGCAGGAGGATTAACTTGGCAGTCATCTGCTTAATTTCTCATTTCATTGAAGGTAGGGATTCGTATGACAACAGATCAATGGTTAATCGTCGGGACAGGATTCATTCTCACGCTGCTTGCAGGGATATGGCTTGGTTATGCTGGACCGGGACGAAGAGCGCTAAAAGGGCTTAAAGATCACGAGTATCTTGAGATGATGGGATCAAGGAGGAGCATGTTCATGCCTCTGCTGGTTGTTTTGCCGGCTATTTTGCTGCCGCTCACCACATATGCTTCATTTCCTGAAGGACAGCCTCGTGTGCTGCTTATTGCGGCTTCATCAGTGGTATATATCTTGGGTGTGATGGGAGCGACGGTGTTTACCAGTTTACAACGTAGAAAATTATCTAAGATCAGGATTGAGCAAATCTCATCAGAGGAAGTCACCCGAACTCGGGAACATTTCGCAAAACGCTGGAACTTCTGGAACTATTCTCGCACAGTAGCTGTTTTCATCGCCTTGCTGCTCCTCATACTGGCGGCTGTATCCGGTTTTCAGTTTAAAGGAAACAGTGGAGCATGTGTGTACATTGATCATACTGTCTGCGGCTATAAAGAAGTTAATGGACTTCACATGTACTATGAGATACATGGTCAGGCAGGCGATGAGCCTCCTCTAGTGTTGTTGCATGGGCAATTTGCCACAGGAGGGATGTTTTATCACATACTCCCTGAACTAGTCAAATCCAGGCAGGTCATTATCATTGAACAACAAGGTCATGGTCATACAGCGGATATCGATCGTCCGCTTCGAGCTAGTCTTATGGCGGGCGATACTGCCAAGCTGTTAAGCAAAATTGGAGTGGAACAAGCGGATGTTTTTGGATATAGCGAAGGAGGTTCCATTGCGCTCCATTTGGCTGTACATCATCCTGAGCGGATACGAAAGCTTATCGTTGCATCAGCTGTGTATGACATCGATGGCTATTTACCAGGTATGGCTGACCGATTGCAGAACCTGTCTGCTCATTTTTTGCCACCGATTATCCGCGAGTCTTATATTCGCGTGGCACCTGACCCAAATGGTTTGCACGAACTCGTTAGAAAAAGTGCTGAGATGGCGAAGCATCCCGAAAACCTTCAACCTGAGCAGCTTGCGAAGATTGAAGCCCCTTCTCTTGTGATCATCGGGGATCAAGATATCATCCGACTCGAGCACGCAGAAAAAATGGCGCGGTTGCTCGAAACAGATTTGCTGATCGTCCCTGGAGACCATGCCTCCTACATCGTGAACCATCCGCAAAAGCTTTTAAGTGAGCTAATAGCATTCTTGAATCATTAATTCAGCGGGCTTTAAGGTGAAAGTCCGCCTCGATACAACACATCGCGAAATATACTTTATTGGATTCTTGGCGCAAATAATTTACAGTCTAATTGGATTTCATGTCCTTATCCTCCTTCGCTGTCCGTAAAATCGGCGGATTTAGTGGAAATAAGGACATGAAATCCAGTAAAACTACTGATTCTGCGGACCGTTCCGCGAAATAAATACACGCAATCCAGTTAGGATCAAAGCGGTATGCACTCCACTCACACGAAAAAAGAATGGATTATACGCTCCTAATTTTGGATAATGGAGATGAAGCGAATTTTACCGGGAGGAAGTGTCATGCAGTCCAAATCAATTATTTACGCTGCGATATTGTGGACTTTGCTGTTTGCTCTGATGAGCTTTTATTGGGCGGCAGGCGGAATGGTCGGCGTGCGGTCATTGGGGGGAGAAATATACAGGCGGGCGCTTGCACAAGATCCGGAATTTGTACCTATCGTCTGGGCGACCGGGTTTGTCAAGCTTGGTGGAGTCGCTCTGCTATGGATGCTATTAAAGGGAATAGGAACGCCAAATTTCCGGAAGTGGCTCATGTGGATCATCGCACTAGCCGGGATATTCATGATTTTGTACGGTCTGCTGAATTTCATTACCATTTCATTAGCGGCTATGCATGTGCTCGATTTTGATCTGGACGCATATGCGATGACATGGCGATTAATCTTCTGGGAGCCGTTCTGGATCTTAGGCGGGGTATTGTATGTATGGTCCGTGAGACAACCCAAATAACAATTGTTGACATCAAACATTTCCGTCATTTATCATTTGTATGTACAACAAATTCTAATTGAAAGGTGTTCATCATGGCGAATAAACAAGTCGATCAGCTGCTAAGCGGTTGTCTTTATTTTACCGCGAATCATTTGGCGCGTGTGATCAACCGGATGGCGGAGGAGGAATTTGGCAAGATCGGTCTGTCTCCAACATACAGTTTCCTTCTAGTTGCGATACTGGAGAGAAAGGGGGCAACGCATAATGAGCTCAGTCGAATTATGCATCTTACGCCTTCGACGATGACCCGGCTGATTGATAAGCTCGTCTATAAGCAACTGGTCGTCAGACAGCAGGAAGGACGCAGCGTACGTATCTATCCGACTGAAGCCGGTATGAAGCTTCGTCCCGACATTGACAAGGCTTGGAGTCGTCTCCACGATAGATATGCCGACGTGCTGGGCCGTGAATACGGGGACGAATTCAATCAAGAAGTGTATGATGTAGCGCGTCTTTTGGAGTCCAAAGGTTTTTAAATAAAACCTTTCAATTATTATTTGTATGTACAACTAACTAATGGAGGTTTTTGTATGAACGTATTGATTGTGTATGCTCATCCAGAACCGAAGTCATTCAACGGTGCGATGCTGAGGCAGGCTATGGAGGTATTTCGCGAGCAGGGCCATGCTGTTCAAGTCACAGATCTGTATGCGGAATCGTTTCAGGCAGTGGCGTCGGAGCAAGATTTTTCGAAGCGCGCTGATCCGCGAATATTTAAAATTTCAATTTGAACAGGAGCAGGCCTACCGTTCAGGCACACTCGCCTCGGACATTCAGCTGGAGCAAGAGAAACTGACATGGGCCGACTTCGTATTGTTTCAATTTCCTTTATGGTGGTTTTCCTTCCCTGCAGTATTGAAAGGCTGGGTCGATCGTGTATTTACACCTGGTTTCGTTTACGGAGGAGGGAAGTGGTACTCGAACGGCGGACTAAAAGGCAAAAGAGCGATGCTGGCGCTGACGACCGGAGGCACGGCTGAAATGTTCAGCGAGTTTGGGATCCACGGCTCCATTGATTCCATCTTGTATCCTATTCATCACGGAATTTTGTATTTTGCCGGATTTGAGGTGCTCCCACCGTTCGTTGCTTGGGAGCCGGCTCGCGTATCGGAGCAAGAGCGACGTGATTATTTGCAGCAATTTGCACAGCGTTTGCAAGCTTGGGACCGGACAGAGCCGCTCAAATTCCACCCTCTATCCCATTATAGCGACGACTTCACCTTGCTTCCCCAGCACCAAGCACGATCTATGGAGGTCGATGAACTGATAAAGGCCATTCGGAATCGCGACATAACGGCAGTGAAACGATTGCTGCAGGACGACTTCCCCGTCAATAACAAGGAATCGAGCGGACGAACACCACTGATGATAGCTTCCGGATTGGGATATGCGGAAATCGTCGATTGCTTACTTGCTGCAGGAGCGGACGTTCATATTTTGGACAGTGTGATGGGAGCTTCCGCACTACATTATGCAGCACAAGGCGGTAGTGTGGAGGTTGCCAAGCGATTGCTGGAACATGGGGCACATCTCAATCTGCAATCGCCTACGCACGGCATGACCCCGCTGATGACCGCTGTCTGGCATCAAAATTTTGCAATGACTGAGTACTTATTAAGTCAGGAACGGATCAATCCGAATTTACGCTCTACGTTTGGCGCGACGGCTAGAGATTTGATCGAGGCTACAGCCGTGCTCGGAAGAGAAGCGGATGAAGGGGAAGAAGACAATAATGAATGGCGTAGGTTGTTTGATCGGCATGAGAAGCAGATGGAGGCTGCTTGCTCCCACCCTTTGATCCAGGCTTTACTATCCAGGGAAGAAAAGAATGAACAAGAAATTGCGGAGCTTATCGATCGCTTGGCGAAGGAAACGGATGTGAACAAGCGATATCCTGTATTAAGCAGCGGAATTGACGGGCACAGTGCATTGCTGGTAGCTGCTAGAGACGGCTTGGCAGCGGCCTTGGAACGACTCCTTCAAGCCGGTGCCGATATGCGGATCGTCGATGAATACATGCATGCGACTCCTGCACATAAAGCAGCATACATGGGCCATGCCGATGTGCTCAGAGTGCTGGCGAAGTCCCCCGCATTTGCTTCCATTATCGATGAGCAAGGGCCTTATAACGGCTATACAGCACTTCACGATGCTGCTTGGCATGGTCATTTGGAAGCAGCCGAAGTTTTGTTGGAGTGCGGCGCCAATCCGCTGCTTAAAGGTCATGACGGATGCACCGCATTGGATTTAGCTGTCAAGAGCGGAAATACGCAATTAGCAGACCGGCTTCGTCAAGCGATGGAGCAATTTGAGAGTCAAAGGAGGAGCAGTTAAGAGGGCAAGGAAGCGAGACAACAAATTAAAAGAAATGCTAATCAAGCAGAAGAGATAGAATAAAACTCTTCTGCATTTTTTATCCACTAAGAGGAAGGAATTAGTGATTTTATGTCGAAGTGTAAACGAATACCTTAAATTAGGTAAAAGGTCCAATAATTAACCTTTTCTTATTATAGGTATTTGTCTTTGTAGCAGGTAATCCGCAACCGTTCAGCTTGTAAGTGCACAAGATGCTGAATGATTGGACGAGCAAGCTTGCAGTAGCCGCAGGAAGCAGTTATCGCGTGGGGGGTGGGACGGAAGAACCACATCAAGCCGAGCTGGGAAGCAGATGATGTCCATACAGCGAAGTGTAGAGGAAGATTGTCATAGTTTGAAAGGAAAGGGTTGATAGCAGGATGATTGAACGCTATATCGGCGAAATTCGCATGTTTGCCGGTGATTATGCGCCGGAAGGCTGGGCTTTGTGCAACGGCCAATTGTTACAAATTTCTGAGAATGAATTGTTGTTTTCCTTACTCGGTACTACGTATGGCGGTGATGGAGTCACTACATTCGGCTTACCGGATCTTCGCGGCCGATTGCCCGTTCACCCGAACGGGTCGACGATTTTGCGAGGCAGCACGGGCGGTACAGAAGCAGTAACGCTTACGCCAAGTCAGCTGCCAGTGCATACCCATCCGGCACAAGCGATCGAAGATGAAGGGACGACCGGCTCTCCCAATGGCGCTTATTGGTCGAACAGCGGAATGTATCATTATGCGGACGGCTCAGTTGGAAGTCTCGTCACGATGAACCCGCAAGCGATCCAAGCTGCAGGGAACAATGAACCGCACGACAATATGATGCCTTCACTTTCGATCTCTTTCATTATCGCTTTAAGTGGTTTGTATCCACCACAAAACTAGCTGGTTATTCAATTGTTTTGTCAAGTTTAGGAGGTTGATGTGATATGTCTGAACCGTTTTTGGGTGAAATCCGTTTATTCCCGATCGGCTATGCTCCGCAAGGCTGGGCATATTGTGAAGGACAGTTGCTGGCGATCAATCAAAATCAAGCGCTTTTTTCCTTGTTAGGCACGGTATATGGAGGAAATGGTGTGACGACGTTCGCCCTGCCTGATCTTAGAGGAAGAGTACCCATACATGCTGCACCCCAATATTCGCTGGGTGCTCAGGGTGGTGAAGAAACTCATACGCTGACTGTGAATGAAATGCCGGCACATACTCATCCCGTGTTTGCCTCTACAAGCAATGCTGACCAAGTCGAACCCGCCGGGCATGTATGGGCCAGTATTCCACACCATCGTATGCAACTTCCGGACATAAAGTAACCATGCATGCACAGGCCGTTTCTCAGTCTGGCAACAGCACAGCGCATCCGAACATGCAACCCTATATAGGCTTGCACTATTGTATTGCCTTACAAGGAATTTATCCGACGCGAAATTAAGGGGGTTTAAATTTATGTCTGACGCATATATTGGAGAGATTCGTATATTTGCCGGAAATTTCGCACCTAAAGATTGGCATTTTTGTGACGGTTCGTTGTTGCCTATTTCGACAAATGCCGCCTTGTATTCCATACTTGGTACGCGATACGGGGGTGATGGTGTGACGACTTTTGCCCTGCCGAATTTGTCAGGCAGAGCGCCGATCGGGCAGGGAGCTGGACCTGGGTTGACTCCGCGGTCGGTAGGAGATGCGATCGGTACAGAGGCGGTGACGCTGTCTTCTGCACAGATGCCATCTCATACGCATGAAGCTCGCGGCTACAACGGAGTAGGGGATAAAAAAATACCTACCAACCATTATTGGGGGGAAAGAGCAGGTGATCGATTCGGAGAACAACCTCCAGCTTATGCTCAGACTCCCAATGTGACGATGATATCCGATGCATTAGCCGCAGTTGGCGCATCCGCGCCGCATAACAATATGCAGCCGTACTTAGTGCTGAATTACATTATTTGCTTGTACGGCGAAATGCCTCCACGGCCTTAGAAGTAACATCGGATTTAAATGAATCTATTAGGGAAGAGGTTTGGGAAATGTACAGTAGGGAAGCGGTCAAACGATTCAAACTATGTAGCCTAAGCATGAGATTCATACGACCTGTGCTGGTCATGTTGCTGGCATTCTTGGTGGCAGCCGTTCTTTTTCCAATTGGCAGTAGTGCGGCTACGCTAGAGTTATCGGGTCCTTTAGGTGAAGCGGATGGAGGTACCGTCCTTGGGGAGATCATTTGCTCGTTTCGGAATATATGATGCAGGATTTAGGTCAGAACTATATTTTTTGTGGTTTTGACTGCCCAGGAAGCACTTTTGAAGAAGGACACTTCACTTTGAAGGCGAACGGAACAACGCTTACGAAGTTTAGGCTTGAGGAAGTGAAGATTAGTTTCTTCCAATCAACAAACGAGTTGTTAAACATGAAAATTACCGCCGTTTATGAAGGGGATTATACTGATGTATTGTTGAATCATAGCTTGGAGTCCGTCCCTTTACACGGACGGGATATATTCCTTAAGCATGCATTTTGATTCCGACGTTTCCAGAGACAACATCAAAGAACTGCAATTTGAATGGTTGATGTCAAACAGTGCGGTTGATCTAAACTTTGAGTCAATCACGATAACTGAGATGAACAATCCACCAGTGGCGGCTGATGATGCGTATACGGTGGATGAGGATGACGTGCTAAGCGGGTACAATGTGCTGGCCAATGATACAGATATCGACGGCGATCCGCTCACCGCTATATTGGAGAACGGTGTCGCGCACGGCACGCTCAGCTTACAAACGGACGGTACGTTCACGTATACGCCGGATGCAAATTTCCATGGCACGGACAGCTTCACGTACAAGGCGTACGATGGCAAGGCAGATTCCAATATTAGCGACCGTCACGATTACCGTCAATCCTGTGAACGATGACCCGGTAGCGGTCGATGATGCGTATACGGTGGATGAGGATGAAGTGCTAAGCGGGTACAATGTGCTGGACAATGATACAGATGTCGACGGCGATCCGCTCACCGCTATATTGGAGGACGATGTCGCACACGGCACGCTCAGCTTACAACCGGACGGTACGTTCACGTATACGCCTGATGCGAATTTCCATGGCACGGATAGCTTCACGTACAAGGCGTACGACGGAACGGCATATTCCAATACAGCGACCGTCACGATTACCGTCAATCCCGTGAACGATGACCCGGTAGCGGTCGATGATGCGTATACGGTGGATGAGGATGAGCGTTAAGCGGGTACAATGTGCTGGCCAATGATACAGATATCGACGGTGATCCGCTCACCGCTATATTGGAGAACGGTGTCGCGCACGGCACGCTCAGCTTACAACCGGACGGTACGTTCACGTATACGCCGGATGCGAACTTCCATGGCACGGACAGCTTCACGTACAAGGCGTACGACGGAACGGCATATTCCAACACAGCGACCGTCACGATTACCGTAGAGGACGTTACGCCGCCGGATATGCCGACCATTGATTTGAGCCATACAGATTGGTCCAACACAGATGTGGAAGCGACGATTTCCGGGGAAGCGGGAAGCTTATTGGAATATCGAGTGAAAGATGGGGGATGGCAAGCCTATACAGGGCCATCACCTTAACCGAAGAAGGGAATTACTTCATATATGCCAGAGCGACCGACGCTTCCAGCAATGTGAGCTTAACAGCACAGGCGGAGGTGAAAATCGACAAAACCGCTCCTGACATCCAACTGCTTGGCGATCCGGTATTGACTATATATGTTGAAGAGACATTTGATGATCCAGGTGTGATCGTGAACGATAACCTCACACCAGCCATAACACCAACAGTGATCGGCAGCGTCGATACTCACACGGTGGGCACTTACACGCTGCGTTATGAAGCTGTGGATTTGGCTGGCAATGTCTCACAAGTGACAAGAACCGTGCATGTCATACCAAGACCGACCGGACTTAGCTTCGACGCTGCTTCTTACACACTTGATGAGGACGAGACGAAGCCTTTCACCGTTTCCATGACTTATTCGGATGGAAGCAAGGAAGATGTCACACCGTTCACGGCGTTTGACTTTTCCACCCACGGAATCGTGAGTCTTCATGCACCAGGAGTCTTGTACGGGGAGCAAGCTGGCACTACGGTGATCGAAGCTGTATATCATGCGCACACCGCGCAGGCGTCCATTATCGTGCGGCCCGTCATTGTCAATTTGCAATTCGAACCTTCCGTACTGGAGCTTAAACAAGGTGAATCATATACGACGGTGTTGAAGGCCGTATATTCCGATGGTTCGGAATTAGTTATTGCCAACCGAATTTATTAGCACAAGGAGGAACTCAGATGTCATCTGATGTGAATAGTTTAGCACACACAAAGTGGAATTGTAAGTATCATTTAGTCTTCGCTCCGAAATTTCGGAGACAGGTGATTTATGGAAATCTTAAGCGAGATATTGGAATAATTTTGAGGCAATTATGTGAAAGAAAAGGTGTTGAAATCATTGAGGCGGAAGCATGTAAGGATCACATTCACATGTTAGTAAGTATACCGCCCAAGCTAAGTGTGTCGTCTTTCATGGGATACTTGAAAGGAAAAAGCAGTCTGATGATATTTGATCGTCATGCAAATTTGAAGTATCGATACGGTAATCGAAAATTTTGGTGTAAAGGATTTTATGTGGACACCGTCGGCAGGAACAAGAAAGTGATCGAAGAATATATTCGAAACCAAATTCAGGAAGATATCGTAGCGGAACAAATCACAGTATGGAGGAGTATATAGATCCATTCACAGGAGAAGAAATAAAGAGAAACGAAAAAAGAAATAATAACGTAGAGCCCCTTTAGGGGTGGCTGGGAAAGTAGTGCGGTTGGCGAACCATTCAGAGCCCTTTGAAGGGCTGGCCAGTAACAAAGGCTTTCAGCCGACTCCATTAGCTATATATGACATCGAAGATCCTACAGTGCTGGAGATAGGCAGCGGTGGAGTGGTCAAAGCGTTGCAGCCGGGCACTACGAAGGTTAAGGCCAGCTACCAAATGCTAGAAGCAGAGCTAACGGTGACGGTTGTGCCGACACCATCTAGCAGTTCCCGCGGTTCGTCGTCGTCTTCTTCACCACGATCATCTTCATCTGATAGTCTGGGCATATTTGTAGACGGTAAGGTAGTGAAGCAATATGGCAAAGTTGTAAAGGGAACCGCAGCAAATGGACAATCGACAATTTCTGTCACATTGGTTGGGGACAATTTGCAGGATGACTTACAAGAGATTGGCCAGCTGCAGGAAATCTTGATCGCCATTCCAGAACCTTACGGGCAAACGGTCACGAGAATGGATCACGCATTGCTTTCACTTATGATTTCCAGGCAATCGACGCTCGTGATTCAAACGCCAGACGTACGCTATGAGCTGCCTTTACACGAAGTAGATTGGTCTCAGTTGCAGGACAAATTGGATTCGGAGTCGGTATTCGAGGTCAAGATTACAGCCTTGACAGAGGAAGAAATTGCGCAAGTTGCCGACTATGCAGAGCAAAGCGGGTCTGAGCTTCTGCAGCCACCGTATCGATTCACGATTGAGATCGTCCAAGGCAGCGAACGCGAGGAAATTACGCATTTTCTCGGATACGTTACAAGAAGCTTCATGCTGTCGGATTCTCTCCATCCGAATCAGGTGACGACAGGTGTTCTCGTTCGCTCTGACGGTACGCTGCATCATGTACCGACGAGGATAACACGAGAAAATGGGCAATATATCGCTGAGCTGAGCAGTTTAACGAATAGCACGTATGCGCTCATTCATCGTAAAGTGACCTTCGCCGACGTGGCACATCATTGGTCACAATCTGTAGTGAGTGAGAGCGCGGCGCGTTTGATCGTATTTGGAAAATCAGAGCAAGCCTTTGATCCGGACAGCTTCGTCACACGAGCGGAATTCACCACGATGCTGAACCGTGCACTTGGACTGCATCAGGCGACGGAATCTTTGAAGTTCCATGATGTATCGCCTGCGGATTGGTTCTATGATGCCGTACAGATTGGCGCGCAGTACGGTCTCATCAGCGGCGCCGAGGACGGAACGTTCAAACCGAACGCAACGATCACAAGGGAAGAAAGCATGGTGATGTTGAGTCGTGCGTTGATCCTGGCAGGAGAGAACATGACGCATACGCATGAGCAAATAGAGGCGTTGCTTGGTAAGTTCTCTGACGGTGCGAGCGTCAGTGACTGGGCGAAGGCTGCAGTTGCAGCTTGTATCGATGCGGAAATCGTACGCGGCAGCGGGCGACAGCTCGCTCCACAAGGGAATTTGACCCGGGCTGAAGCGGCTACGCTGATTGTGCGGCTTCTGGAACAGCGGATTTGATTTAAAATTCGCGTTCAGACATGAAACAAATTAACGAGAGAGGATGGATGTCACGCCATCCTCTCTTTTATTATGCGAGAGGCTGTCATAATAAGTTTGCAAGGAATGCTTGGTTGCAACTTTATAGACGATTCGCTTCTTCTCGCTCTCTGAGCTTTGGAAGAAGCTTTCATGACGAAACAATTCCAGCAAGGCTGTCTTGGACGATTCTGATGCGAGCACTTCATTTTGCAGCAAAAAGTAACAAACTCGATAACAATAAATTTCGTACAATCTCAAAATATGTAAATGTTGGTCGTGTGTCTTCATGAATAAGGCCCCTCTCCGGTATTGCTTATTTTTCTGCATAACTGCCCTACCTTACCTCTAGTATAGATGACAAATCTTAAGTATTTCTTAATTGTGTATTAACGATATCTAAAGGATGGAGATCGACAAAATCAAAATTTTATATTGTTCTAAAGCTCCATTTACATAGTGAGAATACTCCGGCTTTATAATCAGGGTAATTCTACATATAGAGGAGGGTCTTAAACTGACGGTAAAATCGATAAGGTCAGCTGTAGCTATTAGACACGGCATTGCAGACAACACCCATCTGGACAAAATTGCTCGCGGGCAAAGCTTTCTATTAAAATTCAGCTTGCGAGACAGGCTGTTAGTGCTATTTATCATCCTCCTAGCCATATCGATCGGTGCAGTAGGATTAAGCTCGTACTGGAAGGCGAAAGAAACCTTGATTCACAATGTGGAGGACAGGCTCCATCGAGAAACGGAACTGATCGGTTATATCGTACGAAACTTGAAATTCGTAGACGTAAGTGATGCATGTTCACCGCCAGATTCTTTGTCGGCAAAAAATCAGGATTTCGCCATCGGAGTTGGCGGCGCCTCTCCGTTGGTTTTACCGACAATAGCCTATTCCTTCTGTACAATGACGGAGATATAGGCTATTGTTGTTTAAAAAAGAAAATGCTCCCGACCTTTGGCGAGGACTCCCGGGAGCATTCTATAACAATCATGTACATGTACAAAATACTATCTTTTGGTCGTTCTTGCAAGGCTTATTTACGACCTTTACAAAATCAGCGGGCCGAATGTGACGCTTCTGCTGTGAGGATTGCGGCACACCTACTTCATAAACATGGTCGGTACTATCGATGGGTTGCGACCAAACATGAATATCATCCTCATTCCTATCTACCGATGGTTCTGTCCGAAATTGTCGCACGACGGTTTCCTTATTCCAGATTTTCTGGTGCCCTGGGCACGATTTGCGACTTGGGTTCGAGAAGCGGCGATTCGTCGAAAACGACAAGGTACATCCTTTCGACAAATCACTGAAGTCGATTTCACCCAACGATCGGCGTCTATCCACTCGACGTTAAACGTTGGTGGAAGCGCATACTTAAGAGCGCTGATGCGTCACTTTGGATTTGCCGGGCAATTGGTGCGATCCGGGTGAGAGGCAGATCTGCTTACGGATGTATCCCCACCCGGTGAATCCGCAACCCGATAGATACGATCGATTGGTTTGAACAAACTTCAGCCAATATTATACCCCAAGACCATCGGTCTAACGGGGTTTTTGGTCGTTACTGAATAGCGAGATTGCCACATGAACATATTCTCTAATATCACTCTTCTTTCGTCCGTCACCGAAAACGCAGCGAACGTCCATCGCCTCCCCCAAAAATAGCCTTCAAAAGGGACGATCCACCCTTCTCCCGTTTCAAATCCCACAACATATGCATGCTCCTCAGGTACCGGGGTGATCTTGGGATACTACCTTAAGATCTTATGCAGGAGGAGATGTAAAACGATGAATGAACAACAAAGACAAGCGATCGCCAACTTTCGTTATGGCTTGATCGCTCCGCTCGTCAGCCGGAAACTAGAGTCTGGAGAACAGATGGCTCTAATGCGAGAGATTGTAAGCCATGTGTATAAGCTCCCGGATGGACAAGCAAAAAAGATGAGTCTGCGAACCTTGGAACGGTATGTTCAATGCTTACCGCACAAGGCGGTTGGGATGCATTGCTTCCCTCCGTCCGTGCAGACAATCTGCAAGCGCGCGAGATCGCCGAGGATGTGCTGCACAAGGCCATTGCCTTGAAGCAGGAACAACCCGGACGCAGTGTTCGCCAGATCATCGCCATTTTGGAGCTGGCGCAGTATGTCGCTCCCGGCGAGCTGAAGGAAAGCACGCTCAGCAAGCAGCTTCGCAAACGCGGCATGACCCGCAAACCTTGACCGCAGCGCAGGCGAAGGAGCTAGTTTCGCCGATTTGAAGCTGCACACCGCAATGCGCATGTGGCAGGGCGATGTGCAGCATACCTTATACTTGCCGCATCCGGACCAAGCCCGGTAAGAAGGCGATGGCCTATCTGGTCGTATTCCTCGACGATTATTCCCGCGTCTGTGTGCATGGACAATTCTATTTCGAAGAACGGCTGCCGCGACTGGAAGATTGCCTGAAGAAGGCGATGTTGAAGTTTGGGATTCCGGAAATGATCTATGTGGATAATGGCTCGATCTATTCCTCTCATCACTTTGCACGGATTTGCGGACGTCTGGGAACCGATCTTAACGTCACTCTACCGTGGACGGCCGCAAGGACGCGGCAAACAAGAAAAATTCTTCCGATTTGTGGACCAGAGCTTTGTGCCCGAAGCCTATGACCTGATTGAGCAAGGCAAGATCCAAACCTTAGCCGATTTGAATCGTTTCTTTACAGCTTGGCTGGAGGTCGCTTACCACCAGAAAGTCCATAACAGCTTCAAACAGCGCCCGATCGACCGATACCAGAAAGATGACCACCCCATTCGCACCCTGCCGCCGCATGAGCTGGCCGAAGTGTTTCTGCTTGAGGAGACGCGAAAGGTGGACAAAACGGGCTGCATCTCCTTGCTCGGTCATTCATACGAAGTAGAAACGGTGCTAGCTGGTCAGCACGTTCAAGTTCGCTTTGATCCGTATGATCTCAGCGAAATCCAGGTGTGGAAGGACGGAACCCGGTACGAAAATGCGACGTCCGTTGAAGCTCCGGGATCCGAAACAACCCCGAGCGAAAGTGCCGGAAACGAAGCCCACAGCGCCGTCTACCGGACTGAATTATGTAGAACTGCTTTATGCGGAGCATCTTCGTCAAATCCGAGCAAAACCAAGGCAACGTCTTAAGAGACCTGCTGCAAGGGGGCGAACAAGCGATGATTCGCAGTTTCTTCGGTTGGGAACGCACTCCGTTTACCAAGGAGATTGACACTGCGGCACTTCCATCGCTCCGAGCGGTTTGAAGCAATGTGTGGCCCGGCTGCAGTACATGGTGATGACGCGCTCGATTGGCTGTGTGACCGGCGAGATTGGCTGCGGAAAGTCCACCTCAATCCGCGCATTAAAGGATCGATTGGATGCGAACAAATACCGGTTCCTGTACCTGTCTGACGCCAGCTTGAAACCCCGGGATTTTTACCGGGAGCTCTTGCATCAGTTCGGCGCTGCGCCGAAATTCCTGCGTGGGGAAGCCAAACGGCAATTCCAGCAGCTCGTTTGGGATTTGTATGAGAACCAAAATAAGGTCGCCGTTGTTGTGATCGATGAAGCGCACCTGCTTTCCGGCGACATGCTGCAGGAAATTCGCTTCTTAACGAATTTCCAGATGGATTCGGTGTCACCGCTGGCCTTGATCCTGGTGGGACAGCCGGAACTGCAAACCACGCTGCAACTTCGTGTCTTTAAGCCGATTACACAGCGGATGAACGTGCGATTTCATCTGGAACGATTATCTTTGCATGAGACGCGTGACTACATCGCGCATCATCTGGAGGTTGCAGGCAGCGAGCACCCGGTATTTACGAGCGAAGCGATGGATGCGATTTATGCACATGCGCAAGGCATTAGCCGAGAGATTAACAATGTGTGCACTGCCTGTTTGTTGGATGCTGTGCTGAGAAAGGATAAGTTGATTGATGCGATCCATGTGTCCCGGATCTTAACGGAGTTTGATGATCGATGACCAAGCGGATGCGATTCGACAGGGAGACGGAACGTTGGAGGCTGTATGAGGGTAAGCGAATGTTGTATCCGCTGCATTGTGGGGATCCGCTCTTTCTTCAGATTGACGATGAATGGTTCCAAGTAAACTTGGAACTAGATACGGAGTGGTACGTGAAGCTCGGGATGACGAAATTTTGGTTGCACCACAAAACGGAATACACGGTGAAACCACGATTCTAACCTGCTGAAAAGCAGGTTTTTTCCATTCCGACAACGAATTGAATAAACATGTTCGCCTCGCCATTGGCAGTGACGAAAGCAAAAAACCACCGTCACTGTCGGTTCCGAAATGACCGTCAATGAAAGTGGCCAATAACAAGATGCTTGGTTAAGCGTTCTGGCCATCACGATTCCTTACTTATTGTGGTGTACGATAATCTATACGATTATGAAACGAACGAACCAACAGCCATTACTTTTGTGGCTGAATCAGCACTACCACCCTGCTGTCGCTATGATTGTGCGAATTTTTTTTATCGTTTATTTATACGTGATTTGCTCCATTACCGTCGTTGAGACGACCTTCTGGACCAAGATCACATACTTAAATCGGACCCCACTATTCATGCTTAGCTTTGGCCTGATGCTGTTTTGCTTCTTTGCCGCACGCTGGGGCATGCGCTCGATTGCGATCGCCTCGGGGGTATTACTGCCATTTGTAATCGTGTTTGGCGATTTTGTCATGAGTGCCAACTTGCCGAAAAAAAACTACTCCTTGCTATTCCCAATAATGGAGAACGGAATCGGACCTGTGCTGCATGGCATGGTCTACATAGGTGGCGGACTCGTCGAACTGATCGTCATCTTGCTGCTGCAGCATTATTTTAAGTCGCGTATAAAATTTTGGTGGCTCGCTATCCTTGCCTTTTTTTTAGTTATTCTCGTATTCGGTCCCGTGACCGGAGCCATCGCGGAGTTCGGGCCATTCGAAGCGACGATCTGCGTTTTCCTGCTTATGAGGAATGGCGATTAGTCAGTATTGGCAAGTACATTCAGCACGTCGATTTCCTATCGATTTATCAATGGCTATCCGGTGCAGTCATCCGGATCTCAGCGGCCATGCTGATCATTACGGAACTATTACCAGTGAAACACCAAAAAGCAAGGTCCCGCTACCTCCTCTTCATCGGCATCCCGCTGGTGTTCATCCCGACATTACCGTTCGGTGATATGAAATATATGGCGTTTATGGAAAATATTTATTTCCCGTTCGCTTTAATTTCTGTTCTGCTCATGTCGTTCGTCATTTTATTGCTATGCTTGTTTCGCAAACCAAACAAAACAACAGCAAAGGGGATGAATAAATGATGGCCAAACAATCGCGAATATTGTCGCAATTATTAAGGAGAAAACAATCGGTTTCTCTCCCGCCGTCCGTTCCTGTTCATCTTCCTGCGAGCGGTGAGTTAAACGAGCAATGGTTCCAGGATTTGTTCGTCGACTGCGCGGATATTCACATCTACACCTTACGATTAAATACCAAGGATTCAGAGACCGAGCCATACCCGTTTCCTGTCTCGGTATGGTGGATATTAAGCAGATCAATGAATACGTCATTCCTCGAATCAAAGAGGCGACCACGCAAGCTAGCACCCATCCAGAAGCAATGATCGATTTGGAGCTAACCAAGATTAAAGAGATTGAGCAGATCGTCACCCGTGTTTTCTCTGGCAATCTCATCATCTATTTCACCAAATCCCAAGCGTTGTATGCCTTTGATGCGTCTAATATTCCCGAGCGCAGCCCGGAAGAAGCCAATACGGAGCTATCGATCAAAGGGCCGCGCGACGGGTTTGTTGAAGACCTCAACAAGAACGTCGCACTCGTGCGTAAGAGGCTGCGCACAAACTCCCTGCATTACGAACAATTCATCGTCGGCAAGCGAAGTGAAACACGCGTTGCCCTGCTGTACATCCATGATTTTGTACGTCCGGAGATCATTAACGAAGCTCGCCGCCGCATTCAGAACATCGATATGGACATTTTGTTCAGCAGTGCGCAGCTGGAAGAGATTTTGTCGGACTCCGCATACTCATTTTTCCCATTGCTCACATATACGGGAAGGCCGGACTTCGTTGTCGATTGCCTCGTCCATGGCAGGATCGCAATTATCGTCGACGGTGCGCCGATTGCCGTCATTGCTCCGGTGAATTTGACGCTGCTGATGAAGAGCCCGGAGGATATCTACTTTCCTGCGCCGATCGTTTCTTTCGAAATTATGATCCGACATTTCGGTCTGCTCATCGCATTATTTTTGCCCGGCTTTTGGATTGCTCTTGTCTCTTTTAATCTCGAGCAGGTTCCGTTTCCGCTTCTTGCAACGGTCGTGACCTCGCGCATCGGCCTACCGATGCCGGGAACGCTGGAAGCGTTCATGATGCTGGCGATGTTCGAAATATTCCGGGAAGCCGGCGTCCGGCTGCCGAAGGCCGTCGGCCAGACGATCGCTGTCGTAGGCGGAATTATCGTGGGCGACGCCGTGATTCAGGCTGGTCTAGCTTCTACTCCCATGCTGATCATGGCTGCGCTCACGGCGGTTTCCACCTTCACGCTAGTTAATCAAACATTGGGCAGCGCGGTAACGATCATCAGAACGATTGTGATGGTTTTCGCTTCGTTTCTCGGAATGTACGGATTTATTCTCGCCACCATTGGAGTCGTGCTATATTTGGCCAAGCTCGAATCGTTCGGCGTTCCATATTTGACACCGCTCAGCCCGCTGAAGCGAGAAGGCATCATCGCAGCCTTGTTCAAGAAGCCGTTAAAGTCTGAAGAAACTCAATTTTTAAAGGATGAACAAGAAAATCGTTACGGTGAACAATCATGAATCGGAGCAAAAGCTTAACCATTTTTCTGCTTATGATTCCCTGTCTGCTTACCGGCTGCTGGGATTTGAAAGACCCGCAAGATATCAATTACTTTACTGCCATAGGCTTTGACTATAAGGACAAACAATTTACCGTGTATGCACAAATGCTTGACTTCGCCAGCATCGCAGGTCCCGATAACGCTAAGCCGTCCGAGCATGTTCCAGTATGGACCGGTACAGGGACTGGCGATACGGCTGCAAGCGCCTTTAATGATCTGTATGAATCAACGCAATTGCGGGTTTTTTTCGGACATGTGAACGCCATCGTATTAAGTGAGAATATTATGAATCACGGGCTGAATAGTGTTTTTGATGTGATTAGCCGCTATCATGAACTGCGGTATACGCCTTGGATTTTCGGCACGAAAAATAATATAGAAGAACTGTTAAGCGCGTCCCCTTTCTTCAATATGTCGCCGCTTGCTTCCATACTGCATCAGCCGCAAGAAAATTATAAGCAGAAGTCGATGCTGCCTCCGGTCATGCTACGCGAGTTCATCACTTCTTACCGTGAACCAGGAAGAACCGCCCTTCTGCCCGGTCTGCAAATTATTAAGGACGATTGGAAAGCTGATATGAAGCCGAAAACTTTGCTGGACAGAGACGGCGTATTTTCCTTTTATGAAATGAATTACAACGGATATTTTGATACACCGGATATTATGGGACTTCGCTTTGTCATTGAGGAGACTGATCGCACACCACTCGTCGTGCGAGACGGTGCGGACATCTATACCGAAATCGCCCTGCGAAATCCAAAAGTGAAGATTACACCGCTAATGAAAGGGGATCGCATCACGTTCCGCTTGGAAACATCGTTAGACGGCATTGTCATGGAAGTAATCGAGCCGATGACCGAGCAGCAGATTGAGAAGCTGGCTGAGGAACACGTCTACGAAGAAATCATGTCCACTTATGAGAAGGCATTGGAGAAAAAAGTTGATCTATATCAACTGGAGCATGTGTTGTATCGGAAGAATAACAAAGAGTGGAAAAGGGTTAAGGAAATGGGCGGGCTCAAGCTGGACAAAGACTCCCTCGATCTTCACGTCGAAGTAAATGTCGTGTCTTCCGAGAAATTAAAATTATTACAAACTCGATAAATGAAAAGACCCGGCAATAGCGAATTCGCTTGCCGGGCAATAATCCTAAGCGAGGATAGCATTATTTTAAAAATCGATGATTGCCTATGGTCGCAACAACGGTTAGCTTGCTCCAGAATCCGCCGGATGTTACTTTCGGGTTGTGGAAGTAGACTGCACCTTCTACGTTGTTTTCACCATTCAGCGCAGCTTCTGCCGCCTTCCATGAGCTTTCATTCGGTTCTACCGCATCAAGCATACCGTTATGCGCTGGCGGGAATTGATTCGGTGCGTAGATGACTTCGCGGATCGAATTCGGAAATCTCGAATCTGCGACGCGATTCAAGATAACATTCGCAACCGCCAGCTGACCTTCATATGATTCATATCCGGCTTCGATCATGACGATCTTGGCGAGCAATTCGAGCTCCTCTTCTGTATAAGCTTTCTCCTCAGCGACAGGCTCAGCTTCTACCGGTTCAGGAATCTTGTTTGCCATAATATCCGGAATTAAAATCTTCAGTATATCTCCCTCTTGTACAACCGCTTCTTGCAATTGGTTGCGTTCAAGCAAGAGGTCTTGATCGATGCGCAGCTCCTCGCTGATCGTCTCCAGGCTTTCGCCTGCTTGGACTGCGTGCGGCTCTACTGGAACCAAGTCCGCTGTATAGGTTGCTTCGTCCCATACGACTTCTGTATGCAAGAATTGTGCTGCATGACGGAGCGGCACATAGATGCGTCCTTCCAAATTAATCGCTGCAGCATCCATCCGGTATTCCGCACCGTTCAACACCAGCACATCATGATCGGGCTGAAACACGATCTCTTCCTCAAGTGAAGACGTAATTAGCACATGCTGTGCTTCTTCATCCCAGACGACTTCCCCGTCAAGTGTTTCCACTAAGTCACGAATCGGCACCATCAGGCGTCCGTGCAAAATGATGACCGGTTCATCAAACTCCAACTGCTTCTCATTCAGTGCAATTGTCGGAAATAAGTGTTCCCCACTTGCATCCGCCTCCTCCTCTTGCAAAGGAGGTTCGTCTGCTTCGTTTGCGGTCTGATCTGGCTCTTCTGTGAAAGCTTCCTCCTCTTGACTCGCCGAATCCGCTAAGACCATCACCGGCGACATCGTCAAGACAGCTACCAGAGCGAAGATCAGCCATGCAATCTTTCGAATGGATCATCACCTCTCTCGCATTTGCAACAGCACAGCTTTATCGCTATGCTATGCTTACGTAGAGGCTGCCAATTTCTTGCAGTCGTACAGCCTCTACAAACAATCATACTACATGCGAGAGAATATGTTGTGAGACTATTGGACTATTTTTCTTGAAAAAGTGATTGATAGATCGCGATCAATTGCTTCACAACCTTGCCGGCATCATGATAATGTCGGACGAAATGATTGCCCGCATGCCCCAGCCATTCGCGCCATTCGGCATCTAACAGCAGTGCTTTCAAAGCCTCATACAGCGTCTCGGGATTGGCAGAGACGATCGGCAGCGATTTGGGCAATCGCTTCGCAATATCAGGGCGAATATAACAAATGACCGGCTTCCCCTTGCCCATCCCTTCCACACTGACATTGCCATACATGCCGCATAACACTTGATCGATGACGATATCCGCTTCCTCGATCATCGACCTGGTAGCCGCCAGCGATTGCTTCTCAATTAAACGAAAGTCAAAATTTATTTCTCGCTTCAGCCGTTGTACGGTTCCCTCAATATATTCGGTGCCCTTGAATGCTCGGCTAGTAGGGGCATGTACGACGAGCGGGCGATGCGCTTGCGACCGCTTGCGCGGCGGCCGGATATCGGCAGCAGCAAACAGACGCGGCAGCACGTGCACGCGTTCATAATAATCCTCCACATAATCGTACAATTCATAATCTTGAACGATCACATCCGAAACATAACGAGAGAAAATCTTCAAATTGCGAATAATTTGCTCTTCCGGCTGTGAATCTTTCGTGTTCACATAAAAATTGTAGCCATACTTGCCTTGAACAGCTTTTGAAGCCATCCGCACGTCATTGCCGCGATGGTGCATGACAATTTTTTTGCCAGCTTCATGCACGTATTGCAGATCCGATTTGTCCTTGAACAGCGTATATCCGGTATGGTAATGAAAAATATCGAAATATTGTGTGGCCGTCTCCAGCGTATTGATCATTTCATAAGCGTCGGAATATTGCACTTCATGTGGATATTGCAAATAGTTGTCACGCCAGTTATAGGCTACTGCTTCTACGCCTGACTGCCGCAATTCCCGGCAAATCAGACCAACCTGACCGGCAATCTCCATCGGAAGGTGTAACACTTTCACCGCCTTCTCCCTCCCTGTAGCCGCGCCATAGACCGATATACAGAGCGATAGGCCTGCTTGTTTCGATTGCGATACAGCTGAGTTAACGATTGCTTGGGAAAACGATACAGGATCGGCCCGCTTCCCCCTTGCTGCAAATATTGCTTCATAAACTCGCAATAATGGCGGAAATGATCGGGGTGATATAGCTTGCCTTGTCCCATCACCATTTGGATCCCCATATGATTCAGCGCAGCAAACAATGCCGTATCGGACAGCCACTGTACACCGTACTCGGTATTGCCTGTATAATTCGGATACAGAACGATTTGGCTAAAGTGCATTTTCCGCCAATCAGCTACATGCAGCGAACGATAATTGGCCATCCATAACGTCTCAAAGCCGAGATCACGAATCAATTCGTTACACTGGGTGACGAGTTCGACGTCATGCACGGGGATCGATTCTCGTCCCCAGGCAAAACCTCTTAACGCAAGCTGGGATGACGGACGATACAGTTCCCACAAATACAGCACATAGCCGATCCAATCAAAGAGCGCCGCTTTTCGCGTTAGATTGATCGACATGTTACCCGTATCGATGACGGGATAGGGCAAGCGTAGCCAAATGCCGGTTTGCGGCTGAAGGTACATCGTTCCGACGGCCGCGGCAGCATCCAACATCTTGTCCTTCTGAAAAAGAAACTCCGCCCATTCCTCCCAATCTTGCTTATCGGCACGTTGATAACCGGCATATAAATCGCAATAAAATCGGCCTTTCGTCGAGCGGCCGGGTGTGAACAATAATTCCGTAAAGAAAGGATACACGCGCATGTCACGATCGGTAAACAGCATGATTGGTTCGAGATCTTCACGAGACCAGTCCGCAACTTGCTGCCCGTCTAAGCTACGCATCGATTGCAGCATGATAATATTCGGTCTCAATACGCAAATCACCCTCCCTGCTTCCGAATAATCCTCACGAGCTGTCGATAGCTCTTCCATCAGGATATGCTTAGAAACAAGGAGGGTGATATGCGCGCGAACACTTCGGGCGGCTCGATTACACGAACGTATATACCCAAAACCGTTCTTGTCCGAATCGCTTCTTCACTTCGTCCTCATCGTCCATATTGAACAAAAACTGGGAGCGATGCGCCCGGATAGCGCCGACCTTTTGCTCGAAGTAGTCACTAACATCATTTACGATTTGCGGCTTGCCAAGAATTTGTTCGCAGCCGCGGGAGAAGGCTAAACAGTGCACCTCGGGACGAGCTTCCGCCGGCATTTCCTGAACAGCCCGAATGACGACAGCACCCGTCGCATCGTGATCCGGATGAACGCTGAAGCCGGGATAGAACGTATAAACAATCGACGGCTGTACCTCATCGATTACGTCGCGTATGCGAGCAACTAATCGATCGTGATCCTCGAACTCGATCGTCTTGTCATGCAAGCCGAACAGGCGAAGATCCTGAATGCCGATGACTCGGCATGATTGTTCCAGCTCTAGCCGGCGAACGTCCGGCAGCGTTTCGCGATTGGCAATTGGCGGATTTCCGAGATTCCGTCCCATTTGACCGAGTGTCAAGCAAACATAAGTAACATGCGCACCTTGATCGATCGCTTTGGCCAGCGTGCCGGATAGACCGAAAGCTTCGTCGTCAGGATGCGGCAAGATTACTAATAAACGATCCATAACGAAAGTAACCTCCATTCGAAGATGATTGAGATGATGAAAGATAATCACGGCTCAAGCTTGATTTCAGAAAGGGGTGCTGCTAATTTGCAAGGCGACCACAAGTTTCCCTTCTTCGTTCAGACCGGCCATAATCAAGCGCTCAGTCTCCGTTTCTTCCATATGGGTCAAGCCTTCTGAGTATATCCAGCCGTTTTCCATCTTCAGCCCCACACGATAAGGAAGACTGCCTTCAATTCGGCCATGCGTATAGCGTACTCGAGCATTGCGTATGAATGTCGAGCCTGTCATTTTG
The DNA here is from genome assembly GCA_963755735.1 of uncultured Paenibacillaceae bacterium. Taxonomy (GTDB): domain Bacteria; phylum Bacillota; class Bacilli; order Paenibacillales; family DA-C8; genus Insulibacter. Next base: position 96,150 of record CAVWLN010000012.1, on the reverse strand, counting down.
GCTTCGCCGTTATGAGCAGCATAAGCCCCCATCGTCATTTCCAGATGTATGTATACATCCTGATTGCGGAAAGCATCCAGCATACGCTGTACTTCAGTCTTCTCTATTGGTTTCATCCGATTTCCCTCCGTTTACAACGATATCATGGCTTACTTCTATTATTTTACCATAGCTGTTTCAAGCATTTCGATCCTAAGCCTAACTTAATCCCTGCATGAGAAGATAGAGCGTGAGAAGATGGGCAGGATAGAACGTGCGCCAAAGCCATTTGGGCGCGCGAGAATGACGAATCCGCTTTGCTGCATCGTCATTTATAGCCATTGCGAAGATCATGCTCGGCAGCAAGCTAAAGATCTGTATGATGGAAGTCATAGCCGCAAGCACATAAACGATATTTAAGGCCAAATGATAGAGGACGACTTGAAGGCCTCTAGCATATCGATAAATTAACATCAGTAGCAATGCGTAAATGCCATAATCACAAGGTACGAAGAGCAAGATGATCGCCCCGGCGAGCAAGCTTCCCCATCGTGCTGCTGAATGTCGCAGCAACGTAAACCCGTACATACTTAGCACAGCAATGAAGAATGTGGCGATCACATTCAACGTCATCGTGTCAAACAATAAGGAAAATGGGAGCTGCGACAGCAAGGCAAGCAAAGCAAGACGCAGGATGTAGCGCTTGCGATTTGCTGTATAAGCCATGCCTTGTACGATATAGTAAGCATATATAGGGAATGCCGCTCTGCCGATGATCCGAAAGATCGCTTCATCCGCATACCATACGATGCCGATATGATCGATCAGCATCGTGAGCATTGCTATCCATTGCAACATGTTCGATCCCGCCCGTGTTTGTAGCTTGCAACCGTTGTCCGCTCAATTGTTTGCTGCAAAGTCCATCATACCTTTTTTGACAGCAGTTTTCTACTAAATTTATGCGAAACTGCCAGCGGAAGCTTGCGAGATCATCCGTTATTCGATCAGTCCAAGCGCCATATAATCCTTTATGCCAACTACTCCATCGATTTGCAATTGATTGTCCTTTTCAAACCTTTTCATCGCCCGCTCCGTCCGCTCCCCGAACTTGCCGTTAATGACACCGTGAAAATAACCCATCGCATGCAGTCGGTTCTGAATGAAGCATCACATCAGCTCCAACATGTCCCTTCGCCAGCCTGCGCGGTTCTTGATCCGGTTCACCGAGCACATGGCCGAGAATACGCACTTTCGTACCGATCCTCACCATTTCATACAGCTCCTCTACGTCCCGGTTTAACATGCGAATGCACCCGTGACTCGCATGCTTGCCAATGCTTTCCGGCCGATTTGTTCCGTGAATGCCATACGTTCCCCACATCACATTCAGTCCGATCCAGCGTGTGCCAAACCATTCCGCCCAATTTTTGTATTTGTTTATGACGACATAGTCGCCGACCGGCGTCGGAGTTTCCTGCTTTCCTAAAGCGATCGGATATTGCTTGTATACTTCCCCCCGCACATATACCGTCAGCACATGCTGCACAGGATCAACTTCAAGCTCTACTTCTCCTTGTGCGCCTATCGGCTCCTGATGAATCTCTGGTCCGTCCTTACCGTCTGCTAAAGCAGTCTCAGGTAGCCAGGCTGCCAGCACAGCAAGCACGGTGAACAACAAATGCGCCATACCTAGTTTCCAACCATCCCGCCACATTATAACCGTCCTTTATACGTTCATAAGATTGCCGCGAATACAAAATAATAACGGAGAAGGAGGCGACAACTTTGACTCGCTTGCTAATTATCCTCAGTATGCTCATCATTCCTATATTTACTCTGCAAAGCTCTGTCAGCGCCGCAGCTCGCAATGAACCGACTGTACATATCGTGGTCAAGGCTTCGCGTGATGCCGGGTACGTCACTCGGGCGGCAATTCGCTCTAAAGACTGGCTGAAGTGGCTGGAACGTCCCGCAAGCGTACATGAAGCAAATTGGCTGCCGATCACCGACGCTCTGCTGACCGTTCACCGCTCCGGACAGCTTGCGACTTACCTCATCGACGAGTCCGGATATTTGTACGAGCTTTCTGGAGGCAGACAGCTAAGACCACCGGATGCGATGCGACAAGAGCTCATCCGCCAAGTACGGCAGCTGCGAAGTGAGCATTACGGCATCATGCTGCCTTGGAGTGACATGCAAACGCTCTTCCCTCGACAAGATATTTTCACCGTGATGGATCTCGAAACCGGGCGATCGTTTCGCGTGCAGCGCAGAGCCGGTTCCTCCCATGCTGACGTTCAACCGTTAACCCGTGAGGACACACGTGTCATGAAACAAATTTATAACGGAAGATGGAGCTGGAAACGTCGCGCCATTCTCGTCTGGCATCCGCTCGATAGTCTAAACGGACAAACGTATGCTGCCTCCATGCACGGCATGCCACATGGCGGGGATGGCATACCAGACAATGCCTTCGCGGGTCATTTTTGCATCCATTTTTTGCACAGCAAGACGCATGGCAGCGGACGCGAAGATTTTGATCATCATTTGATGATCTATAAGGCTGCGGGCAAGCTGATGGAGTTTTATGCGGCAGCATCACCCGAAGCGCTGGTGCACAGCTTCTTCAGTGCGTTAAATCAGCAAGACGACGTACTGCTCAGCGGGTGCTTTACAGCTGCCAATCATCCGCACCTTACATTCTTCAAGCAAGAGATGGCGCGCATCGCCTCCGCGCACTTCGAGCAGAACATGAGAACGAACACGGAAGCAGGCAAGCAAGAGCTCGTTCGTGAAATAACGGTGCAAGCGGAGCTTTACCGTAGGCATGAAGGGCGCGTCCGCCAACAATTTACGTTCATGGTAACGCGTGAGGCTTTGCATATGCCTTGGAAAATTACCCAGATCACATTGGTTTCATAAGGTGGGATTCGGTATAATAAGAGTAAGTCAAGAGAAAGATTGGGGAGAGCTAATATGGATTTCAATCGGATCAACGATCGGAAACATACGCATTCGTATAAGTGGGACTACGTATCCAAGCTGTTCGGCAGTGAGGACGTGCTGCCGCTGTGGGTAGCGGATATGGACTTTGAAAGCCCGCCTGCCGTGAAGGAAGTATTGCAGCGAAGAGCGGCTGAAGGCATCTACGGATATTCATTCAAGCCGGAGGAAAGTACCGAAGCGCTCATCAAATGGTACGCCCGCAAGCACGATTGGCAGTTGCAAGAAGCTTGGATTACTGACTCTCCTAGCGTCGTCACCTCACTCAGCCTTGCGGTAGACTTGTATAGCGAACCGGGAAGCAAAGTAATTCTGCAGTCTCCGGTTTATTATCCGTTCTATGATGTCATCCGCAACAATGGTCGCGAGGTCGCGAGCAATCCACTGATTGAACGAGACGGCAGATACGAGATGGATTACGATCATTTGGAGCAATTAATGAAGGACGGCGCTCGCTTGCTGCTTCTGTGCAGTCCGCACAATCCCGGCGGCCGGGTTTGGGAGCGCGAAGAACTGCTAAAGTTAGGTGAGCTTTGCCTACGGTACGGTGTGAAGGTTGTGTCGGATGAGATTCATTGCGACCTCGTCCTCCCCGGGCATCGCCACATTCCGTTCGCCTCACTATCGCCGGAGCTAGCCGAGATCACCATCACGTGTATCGCGCCGACGAAAACATTCAACATGCCGGGGCTGCACATCTCATCGATCGTCACAACGAACAAACAGATGAAACAAGCGTTCGATCAACGCATCAAAACGTTAAGCTTACATATGTCAAGCTTCTTCGGACCGCTTGCTATGCAAGCGGCGTATGAACACGGTGAAGCGTGGCTGGACGAACTGCTTCAGTACGTTCAAGGCAACGTAGACTATGCTATCCAATATTTTGCCGAGCATCTGCCGCAAATTAAACCTTTCCGACCGGAAGGCACTTACTTGTTGTGGATCGATTGCCGCTCGCTCGGATTAGATGTACCGGGACTGAAGAACCTGATGTACAAAGAAGCGAAAGTCGCCTTCAACGAAGGCTCGACCTTCGGCGCGGAAGGCACAGGCTTCCTCCGTATTAATCTCGCTTGTCCGCGCGCCATTTTGCAGGAAGCCTTGCAGCGGTTCTGTACAGCAGCTCGCAAGTACGTATAAAGGCTTAGGGCCACTCACCCTGTAGCAGTATAGCCGGACCACACAGGGTTGATGGAACATAGAGTATGTTCATAAAGAATAGTGACCAGCAGAGAACCGTACTTATTATCAACATCTATAATACGATCGGAGGTTTTCACATGAAATTGCAGGTCACGCCGGAAGCGGCGAAATGGTTCATGGAAGAGATGGACCTGGCAGCGGGAGAAGCGATTCGTTTCTACATTCAGCTCTACGGATCGTCAGGCACAGAGCATCACAACTATTCGCTTGGCATTATGCGGGATACGCCAAGCGCCGATGCGACCGTTCGCACAGAAGTCGGCGGCATCATGTTCTTCTTTGCCGAAAGCGATAAGTGGTTCCTTGACGATTACGAGATGAGCGTCACGATTGAAAACGACGAGCCCAAATATACGTTCCAGCTGCAATCCGGCAAATAAAACGTTCTTTTGGGCTGCTCTGTAGTCACTGCTTGTTGGTCTTGGTCGAATCATGCCGAATGTTCGTCTGGCTATTGACGAATCATTCGGCATTATTCTTTCCAATGCATAGCTGGGCAGCTACCGCTTCACGACGTTGAAATGATCATCCAGCAGCAGCCAGTTTTGCGGAAATGACAAGCCTAGCTTCCAATAGCTGATGCCGCGCAGTCCTAATTCCTTAATCAGGTTAAATTTCGCATCAATCGATCGGGCGTCTTCAAACCACACCTTATGTGCACGTCCTTCTTCATCGATGTAGTCAAAATGCGGCGCTTGCGCTGTATAATCGTACATGATTTCAGCCCCCATTCTTCTTGCCAAGTCAATGGCCGCTTGCGGGCTGAGTGCTCGCGCATACTCGCCTCCCGGCTCATATGGCAGCGTCCAATCATATCCATACAAATTTTGTCCCATCATAATTTTGTCACCCGGCATTTCGGTCAGCGCATATTCCAGGACGCGGCGCACGGAATTGATCGGCGATACCGGCATCGGCGGACCGCCGCTATATCCCCATTCATAAGTCATAATGACGACGAAATCCGCCACCTCCCCATGCGTCGCGTAATCGTGCGCGGTATACCATTCGCCCGTCTGCTCCCTGCTAACCTTCGGCGCCAGCGCCGTTGACATGAGAAATCCTTCTGCGTGAATGCGCTCGCGCGCCCTGCGCAAAAATGCATTGTAAGCGTCGCGATCCGCAGGCCGGATAAATTCCATGTCGAAATGAATATCACGGAAACCAAGCTCCTTGGCAGTCGCAATAATGTTGTCCAACAGCGTATTCTCCAGCTCGCGATTGTTTAATATTTCAGACGCTAATTCCGCGCTGAATTGATCATTTTCCAGATTCGTAATGACCATCATTAAAGGTGACATTCTCTGAAGCTGCGATTTCCGGAAACACGTCAAGATTCGGGCTGAGACAACGTGCCGTCGCGCTGAATTTGGAAGCTGAACGGCGCCAGATAAGTAAGCAGCGGTGCGACCTGCTCCACGTCTTGCCGGAGACGCTCGCTCACTTCCACTCCGGGCTCTACATAAGCGTTCACTTCGATGTCCCGCTTCACACGCGGCGGAATATAAAGGCGCAATCCGACGGGCAACGTCTGGCCCGGAGCGATCGCGTTCACCATGGCTAATACGGCTGGATCGACTCCATAGCGCTGTGCGATCGTAAATAGGCTTTGCCCGGGCTGCACGAAATGGTATCTGCCGGTGACCGGGATCACGAGCGCTTGCCCGACCACAAGTGAATTATCAACATTGAGCTCGTTCGCCGCGGCGATCGTCTCCACGCTTACTCCATAGGCTTGGGCAATGCCATACAGCGTTTGACCAGGCTGTACAACATGGATTTGCATCGTAGTCCTCCTCACATAAGTAACTATTTCCTGCTGTATGTGTATGCATTCGCCCGCCCATCGGTGCTTTGCCTAAACGATTGTCACTTTTCAATATTTTCTATTGCCACTCTGCAAACTTTATGCTAAGATGTCTATTGTGTCCAAAGACAAGTCTTCCTTATGGAGCTGTGGTGTAGAGGCCTAACATGCCTGCCTGTCACGCAGGAGATCGCGGGTTCGAATCCCGTCAGCTCCGCCATTACATAATGAATGTTTAAGCAGAGATACGATATCTCTGCTTTCTTTGTATCCGAAACGTATAAGTCTTGCAATGTTTCGAGGTGATCGCGATGAATCCGCGAGGACGCTTCGCTCCTACACCTTCTGGCAATATGCATATCGGCAATCTAGCGACTGCGCTGCTAGCTTGGCTGCAAATTCGTCAATTGGGCGGGGAGTTCGTCTTACGTATGGAAGATATTGACCGTCCGCGCTGCAAGCCGGAGTATTATGAAGCCATCCTTGAAGATTTGCGGTGGCTTGGCATCGATTGGGATGAAGGCTCCTATGTCGGCGGATCGATGGGACCCTACATACAAAGTGAACGCCACGCATATTATGAGCAAGCATTACGCTTATTGCAGCAATCACGACACGTCTATCCGTGTTACTGCAGCCGCGCTCAGCTAGCAGCGCATGCATCTGCGCCTCACGGTCTTGCGTCCGAAGGGTTGGCCATCTATCCCGGTACGTGCCGCGGCTTAAGTGAGTCGGAGCAGCTAGAGAAGGCAAAACACAAGACGCCAGCAATGCGATTTCTAATTGGGGAAGCCGCTATCGCTTATGAGGACGGACTGCTAGGTAAGCAGCAGTTTCGCAGCGGATATGGCGGTGACTTTATCATTAAGCGTGCCGATGGGATCTTTGCGTATCAGCTTGCTGTCGTCGTCGATGACGCCATGATGAACATCACGCATGTTGTGCGAGGGATTGATTTACTCGATTCCACCCCTCGGCAAATTCAATTATATAAGGCTTTATCCTATTCCGTTCCCGAGTTTACCCATGTGCCGCTTATGCATATGCAGACGAACGAGAAAATATCGAAGCGCCACAGCCGCGGAGCGGTTTCGACCTATGAATTGCGCAAAGCGAACTTTCCGCCCGAACGATTAATTGGCTGGATCGCCTATTTGTACGGACAGCTTTCATCGCCTGAACCGCTTACCGCGGGCGAGCTGCTCCAGCATTTTCGATGGTCAGCTGTGCCGAAGACCCCGGTCTTGGTTCCACAGCAGATGATCACCCAGTTGTATGCATAGCGACTTCTTCTTTCGAACATATCTATATCTATAGATATTGATTCACTTCCATGGAACGCGATGTACGAGCCGATTGGTCTTGGGGTCGACCTTGCGAACTCTATCTGAGGGAAAGGTGAGACGTGTGATGGATGCTTATGAACAATACGTTGCGCAAGCTGTTGAGGAATGGAAGCGCAAGCTGGACCACAATCGAATACCTTCAGCCGGCTAGGCAAGAAGATGCAAAACAAGATCAACTCCTTATTGCCGGAGCGCGTGCACCAGATCATAACGGAGACGATGAAGAAAGTTGTGCAGGCAGCGCTAATCGGTTCGGAGTTTACGACGGACGATCAATCTCGAAGCGAACAGCATCTATCACTGCAGGAACGAGACCGATTGGCCGACGAAACGTTGAATCGTTACAAAAAAATCGCCGTAGCCGAAGGAGCCGGCACTGGAGCCGGCGGCCTTCTGCTCGGAGTAGCGGACTTTCCGCTGCTTATTTCCATTAAGATGAAATATTTATTTGCAACCGCAGCCGTTTACGGCATGGATGTCAAATGCAAGGAAGAACGAATTTTTATTTTGCTTATTTTCCAGCTTGCCTTCTCTAGCGACACCCATCGGAAGAAGATGCTGGAGACGATCGAGCATTGGGAATACTATCGATCACAGATTACAGATATCGACTGGCGTATCATGCAACAGGAATACAGGGATTACATCGACTTCATCAAGATGCTGCAGCTCGTACCCGGCTTCGGGGCAATCGTCGGTGCTTACGCCAATTATAATCTGCTTGATCAGTTAGGCGAAACGGCCAAAAATGCATATCGCATGCGTCTACTTTCTGCGTACGAACAACCATATGATAATGACGATCAATAGCGCGATGCCGACGATCAAGATGACCGGAAACGGCATGATGGCTGCTTTGTTTTCTTCTGACGAGGCGCTCTCTGTATGCGTAACATCGGCCGCATTCCCCGCTGCTCTGTCACCACCACTGTTCGCTTGACTGCTCTCTTCATCGCGATCTGCTTCTTGTGAATCATGTGATGCGGCATCGTGTGCGTCGGTATGATCCGTATGATCGAGAGCCGCTCCCGCTTCAGCTGCGATCTCCTCCGGCGTGAATTCCGCTTCCGCGACGCGAATGATCTCCAGCTGTGGCTCGCTGCCCGGCTCCGCCTTACCATACCAGCTCGCCACAACCGCTTTATCCTTCCACAAGGTAAGATCGACCGGACCGTTCAAAATTTTCGGATGGTTGCTCACTTGCACCCATTCTCCGTCAATGTTGATGCGGAACACGTCGTAGGTGTTGCCGCCTTCCGTAACCTCGGACTTCTCTACGTCTGCTACAATACCTGTCGGCCCTTCCACATACTCCGCCATATCGAACAACGTCTTGCCGTCGACTTCAGCAGTAAAATATGTAGACATATATAAGGCGAACTGTTCCCTAGTGAGTGTTTCATCTGGCTGCAGAGTTTCTGCCTTACCTGCAAAATATGCCTGATTGACATCCGCATATGTCGCATGTCCTTCCAATGAATCGACCAACCCTTCGTTTAATGCTGCTTCGCGAATGCGATCCGCAGTGGCACCTTCGCCACCCAATCCGTGAAACGTCCCCGCCCAGTAAGCGAGATCCGACTTCGTGAGCAGCTCGAACGGCTTGTACAAGTTCGCTCCGCCTTCCATGCTGATGACACGTATGCCATGGAGCAGAACAATTTCCTCTGTCGCTTCCGAATATTCGATATCGCTGTATAAGTTTTTTTCATTTTGTACGTGTGCCAGAACAGAAGCGGAAGCTGTAGCTCCGACAATGCCAAGCACCAAGCATAACATCATGCAAAATTTTTTCATCTTTATCACGACTCTCCTTTATTCCCCGCTAATTTCAACCGGCATCAACACGATGGCACCATTCGTTTGCTCCACATGAAAGTCTCGCGACTGCGGCGCCAGCTTGCTGTAATCAATCGTGAAACCGACCATCTGATTCATATACAAGTCCGATATGCGTATCCCATTCATAAAACCAGCTTCAAATTTCAGACTGGCGGTCTTTTCATCGTCTTTCGTCACGATCCCGATTAAGATAATGTCGACGTTATTTTTGGCATAGTGAACATAGACATGATCCGACTGCAAGTAATAATCGAGCTCGGTATACTGATTCACCAGCTCTTCTTCTATGCGAAAAGGAGCATCCGAGCGAGCCCGCGTCGTGACTTGGCGAATTCTGCGATCAATTTTCTGCCGATCATCCAGCAACCACTCATCCAACACGTTGGCATCTTTCGCCCATTTGTCTTCCGCAGCCTTCGCGATCTCTTCTTCAGACAAATGACCATACTCGGCGAGAAACTGCTCGCGCGCTGTCAGGTTCAGCTTGATCATTTCCAACAGCCGTTCATAATTACCCAGCACGTCACGTGCCGTCTTCACCTGCATGTAGTCCAAATAAAGCCGATTCAACTTCGTCAAATCTTCCGCCAGCTTCACTTCCAACAGTCGTACGTTCGCCATAGCATCCACGATCGATTCGGCCTCTACAATAAAATTCATATACACATCCGGTCCGATCGTATGGTAGAACGTCAGAAGCGGCAGCTGTTCGTCCTGCTTGACGGCAAACGTTTCTTGCAGCCGATCTACCCGCGGCGTCAAGAGCTCAATTGAAAGGCGCGTATTGTCCAGCTCTTCAACAAGTCTTTGCGTCGCTTGCTCATCATCGATGCCAGCAAGAAAATCCTTAAATGCACCGACGACATGAGCATAAGCTACAGTCGGAATGAAAATCAGCAGCCCAACGATGACAATCGCTCTCTTACCCATGCTTGATCATCTTCCTTGTCGAGAGATACGTTCCGATTAGTCCGATCAATATGCCGAACAGAATGATGCCAAGCAATGTAAGATTGAGTGCAACAGCTGTAAAGTCAAAAACCGCACGGAAGGCTAGCTGCAATTGATATAGCCCGTAATAATACACAATATAGACGGCTATCGCCGCAAGCAAGCTACCGATAAAGCCGATCAGGAAGCCCTCAAACATAAACTGACCGCGAACGTGCGTCTCTTTGGCACCCAGCAGCAGCTTGACTCGTATATCCTTCTGCCTTTGATATAAGCCAAGATTCATGGCGATGCTGACCGTCAAGATCGAAGCCAGCAAAAAAACTGCAAGCACGAGAAATCCGTATGTACTCGCTGCATTTGACCATGCAACGACTCGCTCAGCAAATGCTTGCGCATAGATGACATCGGTAATGCCCTTTGTCTTCTTCAGTTCGTTCGCGACGATCTCGGCCTGACGTTGGTCGTGTAGCTCGATCATAATCGTATCCGGCAAATTGCTGTCGCGGAACGAATCGAATAAATGCGGCATATCGCGAAAAAACTGCTGCAGCTTGTCCAGCGTCTCCTCTTTCGTTTCGATGACGGCGCTCTTCACATAAGATTGCTCACGCAAAATATCCGCAACTTGCTCCGTATCTACTTGAACGTCTACGAGCACCTTGAGCTTGACCTGATCGTTCAAATATCGAATGACATCGTCGACGCCGGTTTGCAGGAGCACCATTGCTCCCGTTATCGTAAGGGAGATAAACATCAGCAATATCGTTGCGGTCACTGCTCCGAGATTTCGACGAATTCCTTCTTGCGCATCACGCATATAATATTTCAGCACAGAACCAGAACGAAACTGCGGATTTGTCTTTCCTTTTTGCTCCGGCAAGCTTTGCTCCGGCAATGGAACCTTCTCAATCTTCATTCCTCTACGCGCCCTCCCCTGACATACAGCGTTCGCGCTGCATAGCGAACGGACAACTCCTCTGCATGCGTGACAATAAACATCGTAATCTCGTCCGACTCATTCAGCTCCTTGAGCAAATCTAGCACAAGACGCGCATTGTCCGGATCCAAATTGCCGGTCGGCTCATCTGCCAGCAACACCTTCGGCTTATTAAGTAGCGCACGGGCAATCGCTACACGTTGCTGCTCACCGCCGGACAGCTCATGCGGGAAGCGATCCCGCTTATCGGACAGACCTACCTTGTCAAGTAGCGCAGTAACATCCGCTTTGATATCAGCTTCTAGGCGGCCGATCACCTCTCCCGCCAGCGCGATATTTTCATACACCGTCTTGCGTTCAAGCAGCTCGAACGTTTGGAAGATCGTGCTTACCATCCGTCTCGTGACATATTTGGCTTGTGCTTGCAAAGGCTGCCCGTCCAACCTCACTTCCCCTTTATAGTCTTCGATGTCGCGGTACAATATTTTTAGCAGCGTACTTTTTCCTGACCCTGAACCCCCTTTCAAAAAAACGAATTCCCCGCGCCCGATCGTGATGTTCACATCCTGCAACACCGCGATGTCACGGTAGCTTTTTTCGACATGAATCATTTCGATCATGCACACACCTCCCCAATCACAGGAATGAAAAAAAGTGCTATACAAGTTCTCTGGAACTAGCTGTTCAAGAGAATTGTATAGCACTTTGAGAAAAATTGGAAGGTATTAGTCGCATTTTGCAGGTGGGGTTACGTTACCAGTTTCGACATTAATTTTTTCCGATACCGAATCGCGAATGACGGACACGACCATCTGCAACAAATAGTTAATATCGTCTTGCGTCTGTTGAAATTGACTAACAATCGGAATGCTGTCGAGTTCGTCCTGCAGCTCGTTAATTTCCTCTTCGATCTTTTGCACCATTTTCTCGTTTTTGAAAGTGGTTTGAAAGGCGACTAATTCTTTTTGCTTTTTCTTGATCGTTTTGATTAACGTTTGCACACGTTCATGATTTTGAATTTGCTTTTCCGCTTTGCGGTATATTTCCACTTCTTCAGACGCTGCGATGACATCAGCGAGCTCCTTCGCTTTCTTCAAGATATCACCGCGGACGTACTGATCGCGAACATGTACGAGCTTTAATTGTTCGGGTTGTTCAGACATCGCTGACACTCCTTTTGGGCTTAATTTGCTTCAACATCGTTACGCTTCTAACGCTTGCGGGGCTGCGATCTCACCTTTGAACAACCAAGTTTGCACCTCGGTAATCGTCACATCGATGAAATGGCCGGTAAGCGACTTCGGCCCCTTGAAGTGAACGAGCTTGTTCGTCCGCGTACGTCCGGTAAGAAATTCGGGATTGTTCTTGCTTTCCCCTTCCACCAGCACTTCCACCGTCTTACCGCGTAACTTCTCATTGTCCTTCCTGCTCAATTCGCTGATCAGCTCGTTCAGGCGCATAAGACGCTGCTTCTTCACTTCCATCGGCACGTCGTCCTGCCATCTGTCGCGGCCGGCGTTCCTTCACGCGGCGAATAGATGAACGTAAACGCCGAAGCGAATCCGACTTCACGCACGAGCGACATCGTCTCTTCAAACTGCTCCTCCGTCTCGCCCGGAAAACCGACGATAATATCCGTCGTAAGCACGACATCCGGAATCGCCTGCCTTAATCTTGCGCACGAGCTCCAGATACTGATTCCCGCGTATATTTCCGGCTCATCCGCTTCAACATTTCCGTGCTGCCCGACTGCACCGGCAGATGAATATGCTCCACCATATTGCCGCCCTTGCCAGCACTTCGATCAGATGGTCGTCGAAATCGCGCGGATGTGAAGTCGTGAACCGCACACGCGGAATATCGATCTTCTGAATATCGTCCATCAGATCGCCGAACCGATAATTAATATCCGTCGAAATCTTTGCCGTAAGCGTTCACGTTCTGGCCGAGCAGCGTAATTTCTTTGAACCCTTGCCGCGCAAGTCCCGCACCTCGGCGATGACGTCCTCCGGTCGACGGCTTCGTTCCTTGCCGCGCGTATACGGAACGATGCAATACGTGCAGAACTTATCGCAGCCGTACATAATGTTAACCCATGCTCTCAGGCCTTCGCGTTTCTTCGGCAAATTCTCGATGATGTCGCCTTCCTTGGACCATACTTCGACGACCATCTCTTTGCCGAAATGCGCTTCCTGCAGCAAGTGCGGCAAACGATGAATGTTATGCGTTCCGAAAATGAGATCGACGATACGCATGCTTCTGCATAATCCGGTTGACGACCGCCTCTTCCTGCGACATGCAGCCGCATACGCCAAGAATGAGCTCCGGCTTCTCCGCTTGAGCGGCTTCAGATGTCCGAGCTCGCCGAACACCTTGTCCTCCGCATTCTCACGCACCGCGCACGTATTGAGCAGAATGACGTCCGCTTCCGTGCGATCTTCCGTCGACGCATAGCCCATCTCTTCGACATACCCGTCATCGCTTCGGTATCATGCTCGTTCATCTGACAGCCGTACGTGTGGATATAATATTTCTTGCCTGTCCGAGCTGTTCTCAAGCTCATCCGGCAACCGCATTCTCGTAATGGACTTGAATTCTTCTTTGCCGCGTGCTTCTCCTGCTCGATAGATTCGGCTCGGAAATATATGAATATCCCGTCCGTTCAGACGGATCGTGCTGCCATGTTCATCCTCGGAAATGACCTTGGCATCGGAGAAATCGAAGTATTTGCTGTAATCTTTGTCGCTCTCGATTTGGCCATATCATATCCCTCCTGCTATCCAGGGAGTTTCGTAGCCTCAAGCGACTGTCCAATCTCTCGTATTATAGCATGAACCTGCCGGGCGTCGCCATCGGATATCGATGCAGCGTTAATCCTACGATCTCGCCGAATCTCCGGTTGTAACGCCGGCCGCGTTGCCTTCGTCCGTATCGATATGCATGTCCAGCGCGAATTGATCCGATACCCGCGCAAGCACCTGCTCGAATATGAACGCCGCGTTCGCCGCCTACCCGCACTTTCAGCATCTGCTTGTCCGTAATGCCCCATTTTTCCGCATCTGATGTATGGAAATGAATATGCCGCGCCGCGACGATGACGCCTTCTTCCACCGTCACTTCCCCGGCGGGCCCGACGATTCGAATGCCCGGGTGTTCCCGCAATATTGCCCGATTCCCGCACTGGAGCGGATCAATCCCGAGCGTGAACGCATCTGTACGGGATATTTCGAGCTGCGTCGCCCTGCGCGCCGGACCGAGAATGCGCACTTTCGGAAAGACCTTTCGGTCCGTATGACCGCCACCGTTTCTTGCGCCGCAAATTGTCCGGGCTGCGACAGCGGCTTGAAGCTCCGTTAAGCTGCGTACCCGGTCCGAACAAGATTTCCACGTGCTCCTGCGACAAATGAATATGGCGCGCGGATACGCCGACTGGTACTTTTCCTTGATCTTCCTTGTCATGAGCGATCCATCGCTTCCAACGATTCCATGATTACCTATTATCCAGTATAACGCAAGAGGCGCACGGGTCAAACCCGTACGCCTCTCTTAAGCTTCATCAAATCTTATTTGAATTCTGTCACCAATTTGTCGAACTCTTCCCGCGACAGCTTAAGATCCTGCTTGGCAAGCGCCTCTTCCTTGAAGCCGACGGTAACAGATTCTTCATAGGATTTGCGCTCTTTGTTCTGATAGATCAGGCCGGTCAGCATGCCGTTCGTTTCCATGATCTTGTGTCATGGCCGCCACGCGGTTCGAAGGATCATAATCCGGGAACTGATCCAGGTTCGACGATGTTCTCCTTGAACCAATCGTACGTGTTCACTTTGTTGAACGTTACGCATGGGCTGAACACGTTAATCAACGAGAAGCCTTTGTGCTTCATCCCTTCTTCGATCAAGGACGTCAGCTGCTTCAGATCGCTGGAGAACGATTGCGCGACGAACGTCGCGCCAGCTGACAACGCGATCTCCAGCGGCGACAAGCGCGGACTCGATCGAGCCTTCCGGCGTCGACTTCGTCTTGAAGCCTTCGGCGCTGCGCGGCGACGTTTGGCCTTTCGTCAACCCGTAAATCTGGTTGTCCATGACGATGTAAGTGATGTCCATATTTCGGCGGATCGCATGAACCGTATGACCCATGCCGATCGCGAAGCCGTCGCCGTCGCCGCCGGAAGCGATGACGGTCAGCTCGCGGTTCGCCAGCTTAACGCCTTGCGCGATCGGAAGCGCACGGCCGTGAATGCCGTGGAAGCCGTAGCAGTTAATATAACCGGAAATCCGGCCCGAACAACCGATCCCCGAAACGACGGCCAATTGCTCCGGCTCTAGACCGACATTCGCCGCCGCTCGTTGGATCGCGGCCTGCACGGAGAAATCGCCGCAGCCCGGACACCAGTTCGGCTTGACATTGTTGCGAAACTCTTTGAATGTCGCCATCTTAGTTCAGCTCCTTACAGGCTTTGTGAATTTCCGAAGGCAAGAACGGCGTTCCGTCGTACTTCAAGCATGCTTTTGATTTTATCGTGATAGCCGACATTCTGCTTGATCAGATTTGCTAGCTGGCCGGTTGCGTTGTTCTCGAGGACAACGACTTTCTTCGCCTTCTCGAGATATGGCTTTAAGCTCTTCAGCCGGGAACGGATGCATTTGGCGAACCGTTATATGGTTCGTTTTGATGCCGTCTTCGTCAAGACGGCTCGCGCGCCTCATCGATCGTGCCGCCGGTGGAGCCCATGCCGATGATGAGCAAGTCCGGTTCCTCATGCGGAGCATCGGCCTTGATCGCATTCGTGATCACGCAAGTTCTTGCATCTTGCCTCAGACGCTTATCCATCATTTTCTCGCGGTTCATCGCATTTTCCGATGGACGTCCTTCCTCATCGTGCTCGACGCCGGTTACGTGGTGAATGCCGTTCTTCTGTCCCGGAATCACGCGCGGGGATATGCCGTCTTCCGTCAACTCATAACGCTTGAACAGCTTGTGGTCTTCAAGCTCCGGCAAATCGTCTGTCACCAGCTTGCCGCGATCGATGACGATTTTGTCGTAATCAAGCGCTTCGAGGATTGCTTGCCGAGGGAAAGCTGCAAATCCGTCATGATAATGACCGGACATTGATATTTCTCCGCAATGTTGAACGCTTCGATCGTATCGTAGAAGCATTCTTCGATCGTGCTCGGCGCAATGACGACCTTCGGAATTTCCCCGTGTGTACCGTAAATCAAGCGCATTGATATCACTTTGCTCTTGCTTTGTCGGCAAGCCCGTACTCGGACCGCCGCGCTGCGTGTCGACGATCACGAGTGGCGTTTCCGTCATACCGGAAAGTCCGATCGCTTCCATCATCAGCGACAAACCCGGACCAGCCGATGCGGTCATCGCCCGAACGCCGCCGTAGTCAGCACCGATCGCCATCGTTACGGCAGCGATTTCGTCTTCTGTCTGGACGACCGTACCGCCGAATTTCGGCAGCTTCTTGATCAAATATTCCATGATTTCAGAAGCCGGTGTAATCGGATATGCAGACATGAATCGGCAACCCGCCGCGATTGCACCGAGTCCAATCGCTTCGTTGCCGATCATGAACAGCTTCTGCTCGCCGTCCGCCGGAGCCAGCTTGAACTCGTCCAGCGGACCGCCGGCTTGTTCCATTATGAATTCGGCGCCGCGGCGCACCGCTTCAATGTTCTTCTCGACAATCGCCGGACCTTTACGGCCAAATTCCTCTTCTACCGCTTTGTTGAACACTTCCATCGGCAATCCTAGCAACGCCCAGGATGCGCCGGATGCGACCATGTTCTTCATCAGGGATGTACCGAGCTCTTCCGCAATCGCCGTAATCGGTACCGGATACAGAACAGCATCGAATGCCCTCCGGGATCGTCGGGTTAAACTTGTCATCGGCAATGATAACTCCGCCGTCCCTTAACTCACGAGCATTCAGATCGATCGTCTCCTGGTCGAATGCTACCAAAATGTCCAGGTCGTCGGAAATCGCACGAATCGGATTCGTACTGATCCGAATTTTGTTGTTTGTGTGCCCGCCTTTGATTCGTGAGGAAAAATGACGATAACCGTACAAATAATAACCTAGACGATTCAGAGCAGTTGAGAAAATCCGGTCCGTACTTTCCAGCCCTTCCCCTTGTTGTCCGCCGATCTTCCATGATAATTGGCTGATCATGTAAAGTTCATCTCCTAGAAATATTTTCATTATCAACTCTTGATCTCTCATTAAATATTAAGATTCACCCTAAGGAAAAAGCAAGGGGTAGATAGATAGCTATTTTAGATTGAATTGATTCCAATTTGCGATTGATCGTAAAATCAAGTCTTCGGTCATGATTTTACACCGTATCTAATTTGGATTATACCTTAACTTATGCAAAATTCGCACATTCCTACGAAGGAAGATGCTGCAAGAGAAACTGATGCCAGTTTTTGTACAAAAATTTATCGGTTTGCTCCGCGCTGTAATGATTGAGTAGCACTTCGCCGAGATGGATATAATCAGCCGGATGGGCCAGATCCTTGCACATGGTCATCGATGCCGTCGAAGTCGGAGCCGAAGCCGACCGCATCCTCACCGCCTAACGCACATATGTGATCCAAATGCTTAAGCAATATCGTCGAATGCTTTGCTTGCCACCGATAAAGTCCGGAACAAACGTCAAGCCGATGCGGCCTTGCTTCTGAACGATCGCCTTGATCTGCTCGTCGCTTAAGTTACGCGGATGCGGCTCAATGGCTGCGCAGTTGGAATGCGAAGCGATAACCGGCGCTGCGGACAATTCCATCACCTCCCAGAAGCCGGGTTCGTTCAAATGAGAAATATCCATCGATCATGCCGATCTCGTTGCACACTTCAATGAGCTCCCTGCCTTTCAGTGATAAGCCGGCCTGCCGTCGCTCCAATACACCGTCCGCTGCCCAGTTCGCATAATTCCAAGTTAGCCCCAGACAGCGCACGCCAAGCTCATAATGCTCTGCGTACGTATAGCATGCTGCCCTGCAAGCCGTCCGCACCTTCCAAACTCAGCAGCGCGCCGATCTTCCCTTCTTTCTCCGCCAGCTGCAGATCAGCCGCTGTCCTGATGAACGTCATATCTGGACGACTAAGCACGGAGCGATGGAACAAGTGAATCGCTTGCTCGATCATCGCGAAGGAAGGCGGTCTTTCCTCGGGCAGAAAGATCGCGAACGTTTGCAGTTGATGTTGCCTTCTTGCAAGCGTTCATGCGTGACATCCAAGCACTTGTTGATCGGAGAAATGTAAATTCGGATCAAGCAGCATTTTGTATAGCACATCACAGTGCATATCGAAAATTTTCAACACTAAGTCCTCCTTTTATCATGCTTCTAAGTGTCAGAAAACCTCTACCCGAGGCCGCTCCGATCATGAATAGATCGCGAATCGAGGCAGGTTTTCACAACAATTGCAAAAATATATCCAATGCTTTAACGCGTTAATTAAAGTTAGTCTCCCCTATATCATATAGAAATACTTAGCTGGCGCCAAGTCCTTCAGAACGCAGGAGACTGCTTAGTATTTCTTATGCTTGTGAGGTTAGCGAATGTTAACTCTATAAATAACAAAAAACCTGTCTACATTGTAAACAGGTTGAACGAATCTTCAGCTATTATCTTGGTTCTACAATCAACTTGATCGCGGTGCGATCTTCTCCGTCAATGACGATATCGGTAAAAGCAGGAATACAGATCAGGTCAACTCCACTAGGCGCTACAAATCCTCTTGCGATTGCTACCGCCTTAATCGCTTGATTTAGCGCACCTGCACCAATTGCCTGCAATTCAGCGGCGCCCCGTTCGCGCAGAACACCTGCAAGTGCACCGGCCACCGAGTTTGGGTTGGACTTTGCAGAAACTTTTAATACTTCCATGAACAGTACCTCCTCGGGAACGATGTTGATTCCTGTTGTAATACTTATTCGAGAAAAGCAAAATAATTCCTTCATCCCGCAAGCAATAATCGAAATATTTAGACATTTCACTAGTCTTCAGATTATTCTTGTAAGAGCGCGGAACGATTCGCCCTTGCTCCATACTGCAAGCACTTTGATCGATGTGACTGTATGGGCGTTCAATTGCCGAGGATCGATTGCGCTGTGACGTCAATAAGATTCGAACATTAATTGATCTTCATATTGCCGGATCAGACGAATCGATTTAGCTCGTCCGCTGTCCTCGTCGATCTCGATCAACACCGCATGAAAATGCCATTTGCCATCATCCACTGTAAACCTGACGGGCAGCTGCGTCAAAAATTTCTGCAGCACTGCCTGCCGTTCCATTCCCAGTACACCTTCACTGGAACCGGTCATGCCGACATCCGTCACATAGGCGGTGCCGTTTGGCAAGATCGCTCATCATGTGTTTGCACATGCGTATGCGTGCCCAGAACACCGAAACCTTGCCGTCTAAATACCAACCCATCGCAATTTTCTCCGATGTCGCTTCCGCATGAAAATCGACCAAAACACACTTATATGCTTTTCTTGATTTCCTGTTAAGCAGCTGATCCATCTTTCGAAACGGACATTCCAACGGCGGCAAGAACGTTCTGCCCTGTAGATTGACGACGACTAAGTTCTTTGCCGTTTCGCACGAATTACGCTAAATCCTCTGCCCGGCGTATCCTTCGGGATAATTAGCCGGGCGAACGATCCGCTCATCATTGTCGATAAAGTCAAAGATTTCTTTCTTGATCCCATGCATGATTGCCGAGCGTCAAACCGTGTATTCCCAGCTCAAACAATTGCTTGCGCAACTGCGGCAGTTGAGCCACGTCCGCCCGCTGCATTTTCTCCATTGGCGATGATGATGTCCGGATTATATTTCTGCTTCAAGGACCGGCAAATACGTCTCGACCGCCTTCCGTCCGACATTGCCGACGATGTCACCGATAAACAAAACTTTTATGACGGATTCCCCCTTGCTCTTTATGATGAAGCAGAAGAAAGTGGCCGAATCAGCCACTTTCTTCTCCATTATTTCGCATATTCGACTGCTCTTGTTTCACGGATGACCGTCACCTTGATATGCCCCGGATAATCTAATTCACTTTCGATTTTCTTGGAAATATCTCTGGCCAGACGGAAGCTTCCGCATCATCAATCTTATCCGGATATACCATAACCCGAACTTCGCGTCCAGCTTGAATGGCGAATGATTTTTCCACGCCTTCGAAAGATTCGGTGATTCCTTCGAGCTTCTCGAGACGTTTGATATACGTCTCCAGCGTTTCTCGTCTTGCACCCGGTCTCGCTGCAGACAAGTGCGTCCGCGGCTCCTACGAGCATGGCGATAACCGATGTGGCCTCAGTATCGCCGTGATGAGAAGCAATGCTGTTAATGACAACCGGATGTTCCTTGTACTTCTTCGCAAGCTCCACTCCGATCTCGACATGCGAGCCTTCCACTTCGTGATCGAGCGCTTTGCCGATGTCATGCAGAAGTCCGGCACGTTTCGCCAATGTAATGTCTTCTCCCAATTCAGCTGCCATTAATCCGGTCAAATAAGCGACTTCCATCGAGTGTTTCAACACGTTTTGACCGTAGCTTGTCCGGAACTTCAGACGTCCCAGAATTTTGATCAAATCTGGGTGCAATCCGTGCACGCCAACTTCGAACGTGCTTGTTCGCCGTATTCACGGATGCGTTCGTCCATTTCCTTACGTGATTTCTCCACCATTTCTTCAATTCTCGCCGGATGAATCCGGCCGTCAGCTACCAACTTCTCCAGTGAAGTTCTGGCAATCTCTCGACGAATCGGATCGAATCCTGACAAAATAACGGCTTCTGGAGTATCATCGATGATCAGATCAATGCCCGTCAGCGTTTCCAATGCGCGAATATTGCGTCCTTCACGGCCAATGATCCGGCCTTTCATCTCCTCGTTCGGGATGACACGACGGAAACAGTCGTCTCTGCGACATGATCGGCGGCACATCTTTGAACGGCAAGTGCAATGATTTCGCGCGCGCTTGTCGGCTTCTTCTTTCGCTTGTTGTTCAATATCTTTAATCATCTGAGCTGCTTCATGTCTAACTTCTTTCTCAACGTTGGAAAGAATAATTCCTTCGCTTCTTCCGTTGTCAGTCCAGAAACACGTTCAAGTTCTGTCATCTTGTTGCTGTACAATTGTTCAATCTGAGCTTGAGTTTCTTCAATCCGCTTCTCTTTGTTGGTGACTTCTCTTCTCTGCGCTCTAAAGATTCTAATTTTTTATCCAGCGTTTCCTCTTTTTGCAACAACCGACGTTCTTGGCGTCCGATTTCATTACGACGCTCGCGAATGTCTTTTTCAGCTTCGGTTCTAAATTTATGAATTTCATCTTTTGCTTCCAGAACCGTTTCCTTTTTCAGTGCTTCCGCTTCCTTGGCGCATCCTCTACGATACGCTTCGCTGCTTCTTCAGCACTGGAAATCTTAGCCTCAGCAAGAGACTTGCGGATAAAATATCCAATCCCAAAGCCTAGAGCTACACCAACGAGAGCTGCGATGATTCCGATAACAATACCGGGCATACTGTTTCACCTCCTCGTTGACAACACCAAGGGTTGCTTGGGATCATGTTCAGTTTCCAATCATTTCATATCAACCATTACCGACAGTCATGCTGACTGCCGTCTTGCAAAATAGCTTCGGATTAAGCTGAATTTCGGATAAAAACATTCCATTGGGCAGATGGTGAGTTATTGGCGAATTCATGTCGCTAATAAAATAATGCGACTATACCATCTTATTTATTGTATATTTTGTAAAATGCAATTGTCAAGCAGAAGGTGCTGGATATTCGACAATATTCTCCAAAATTACACGTCAAAAAAGCCCATCTTCGTCCGATATCAACCTCTGCCGCACATTCCCGCACGGCTCGTTTCACGATTTCCGATGGGAATCCCCGCCGCATCAAATAAGCCGCCGTCTTATGCTTCCTTGCAAGCGGCTCACCCTTCGTCTGTCGCCATTTCTTGCGAGCAAGCTGCAATGCATGCTCCAATTCCTCCTCGCCGTCCACGTCGCCTAACGCGGCTTCTATGTCCGCCTTGGCTACACCTTTCTGCATGAGCTCATACCGCACGAAGTGTCTGCCTTTCGCCTGCTGCCTGATGCGATGCTGCGCCCACTGGATGGCGAATAGCCGATCATCGATCAGCTTCTGCTCAGCTAATCGCCGCATGACCGCCTCGATCGTGGTCTCGTCCATCTCATGCTGCCTTAGCTTGCGTTCGATTTCCTTCGCCGCATGAGCGCGTCTTGCGATCCAGCGCAGCGCTTGATTCAGCGCTTTCCGGATGTGCTCCTCCCGTTCAATCGCGCGAACGTCATCGCTTGTGAGGCGCGAGCCTTTCAACAGACGCAATGCCACGACCGTATCCTCGTGCACGGTCAGCGCATATTCACCGTTAAAGTACAGATCATATTTGCGCGGATTTTTGACCTGTTGTTCGACCCGTGTGATCTCATACGTCTCAGGCTCATTCCCCGGCTCAAATTGGCTCATCGTCTCCACCATCGCTTGTTCATCATCCTATCGCTCGAAATAGCAAAAACAAGGGACGAAGATCCCCTCCACACGCGCTTCGGGTTTAGCTGGCTGTTAAGCCGCCACCGATGTGAAGGAGCACTTCAATCCCTTATTCCATATCCATTGCCTCAGTTATTCTGCTTCATCCAGCAGATCGTCACTTGCACTTGGCAGAGGTGAGCTGCCGGTCAAATTTACCGATTCGCGAATGCGATTCTCTATGATGAGTGCTTGATCCGGATGATCCTTTAAATATTGCTTCGCATTCTCCCGGCCTTGTCCAAGCCGTTCACCGTCAAAGGAATACCACGCGCCGCTTTTCTGAATAATGTCTAGCTCGGTGCCGATATCAATAATGCTGCCTTCGCGAGAAATTCCTTCCCCGTACATAATATCCAGTTCGGCTTGTTTGAATGGAGGTGCAACTTTATTCTTCACAACCTTTACTCGCGTGCGGTTGCCCACAAGGTCATTGCCTTGCTTGATCGATTCCACTCTCCTGACCTCCAGACGAACCGAGGAGTAGAACTTCAGCGCACGACCGCCCGGCGTCGTCTCCGGATTGCCAAACATGATGCCGACCTTCTCCCGCAACTGGTTAATAAAGATCGCGATGGTCTTCGACTTGCTGATTGCTCCGGAGAGCTTCCGCAAAGCTTGCGACATTAAGCGTGCCTGCAAGCCGACGTGCGAGTCCCCCATCTCCCCTTCGATCTCTGCTTTCGGCACAAGAGCGGCAACAGAGTCGATGACGATCACGTCAATCGCTCCACTTCGTACTAAACGCTTCTGCAATCTCCAGCGCTTGCTCTCCGGTATCCGGCTGAGACAGCAGCAGCTCGTCGATATTGACGCCGAGATTCCGTGCATAGAGCGGATCTAGGGCATGCTCGGCATCGATGAAGGCAGCTTGTCCGCCGATCTTCTGAACTTCCGCAATTGCATGCAGGGCAACCGTCGTCTTACCGGAAGATTCCGGACCGTAAATTTCCATGATTCTCCCCCGCGGAAACCCGCCGACTCCGAGTGCGATATCGAGCGCCAATGCGCCGCTGGATACGGTTTCTACTACCGTATGGGCGTTCTCGCCCAGCTTCATGATCGAACCTTTGCCGAATTGTTTCTCAATTTGTCTTAAAGCCATCTCTAATGCGGCTTGACGATCTGTCACAAGCTCACTTCCCTTATTCATCATATAGAGATTTCTATGATACCGTCTTTCTGCGCTGTTGCCAAGCATTTTTTCGAACATATATTCGCTTTTTTTTTAAAATGAACATTTCAACTGCAGATGAAATAAAAAACCGCAGCATCTGTCGCGACAGTTGCTGCGGTTCTTCCGCTAGCTATATTATAGTGAATTTTCAAGAAAGGTGCAACTATAATTTTCTCTCATCGGCACTTTTTCTGAGCTTTTGCCACAGTCGGTACAAGACGGCCTTGGCCGCTCTGAGCCGGATGATCTCCCGATCGCCGCTAAGCTGTAGCGCGTACGATTCAACACCTTCACGTCCAGCGATCGCAACGAACACGGTTCCCGGCTTCTTGCCTTCCGCCTCGCCAGCCCGGCAACCCCGGTAACGGACAACGCCCAATCCGTAGCGAACAGACGCCGACAGCCTGCTGCCATCTGCTCAGCGGTTTCCCCACTAATCGTGCCATGACGCGAGATCGTCTGCTCACTTACGCCCAATTGCTCAATCTTGGCTTTCGCAGAGTAGCTGATAACCCCGCCCATCAGCACGTTCGAGCTGCCCGGAATGCTCGTGATCAATTCGCCAAGCAGTCCCCCGGTGCAGCTCTCTGCCACTGACAAAGTCTGTTTTGCGTCCATCAGCCATTCCACCACAGCCTGCTCGAGCGGAACGTCGCGAGTGGCATACAAATATCGGCCCACCCTATTCTGAATCTCTTCGATCATAGCTTTCATCTTGCGATCGGCCTCCGCCTGACTAGCCGCCTTGGTAGACAGCCGCAACGCCACCTCTCCGTCTTTCGCATACGGCGCAATCGTCGGATCGGTCTGCCTTTCGATAAGATCCGCAAGCTGCTCCGCAAGCAGCGATTCTCCGATGCCGGCAAACTTCAAGGTAACCGAGTATAGCGGCTGCAAGCCGCTATGCTGCGAACGAATCCACGGTGCTGCATAATTGCGGAACATCGTTCTCATCTCCCGTGGCGGGCCGGGAAACGAGCCAATGCACCCCGCGTTCCGTTAGCGCAATGCCGACGGCCATACCGTTATCGTTCGGCAGCACCGTCGCACCGCTTAATGTCATCGCTTGTCGAGCATTATTGTCAGACATCGGCAGTCCCCGCGCCACAAAATAATCTGATATTTTGCGCAGCGCGTGATCATCCATTTGTATAGAGCGGCCGGTAAACTGCCCGAGCACTTCCTTCGTTATGTCATCTTGCGTAGGTCCGAGGCCGCCCGTTACGATTACAAGCTCAGAACGCGCGGCAGCAATCCGAAACGACTCCAGCATTCTACGCGGATTATCACCGACTACAGTGTGGTAATACACATCAACACCGAGATCATTGAGCGCTTGAGACAAAAACTGGGCATTCGTATTGGCAATTTGGCCGACCAAGAGTTCCGTACCGATCGCAATGATTTCAGCTTTCAAATTTCCACCCGCCTTTATGTATGTATCGAGCGTTCAGCCAAACATGAAAAAGCTCATTCCCATCCGATGACATGCAGCATCACCAGCCTGCTGTCAGGTTGAATGAGCAACGACCTGTTTGAAGTCATTATTCAATCGGAATCAAATCTTTGTTCTTCGCAAAATAGTCAATACCGCTATAAATCGTAATCACTGCCATGATCCAGCTGGCGATGACATCGAAGGGAAAGCCGATAAAATGAAACGGAAAATTGTTAATGAGCAGCGCGATAATCGCTGTAATTTGCACGGCTGTTTTCCACTTGCCCCACTTGCTAGCCGCCATGACCTTGCCTTCAAGAGCGCGATCTGCCTAAGCCCGGTCACGGCAAATTCACGGCTAATGATGACGACCGCAATCCACGCGTCCAGCTTTCCCATCTCTACAAGCGAGATTAATACGGCGGACACCAATAGCTTATCGGCAAGCGGATCGAGTAACTTGCCGAGATTCGTAACAATCTTCCGCTTACGCGCGATGTAGCCGTCAATCCCGTCCGTTGAAGCAGCAATAATAAAGATTAGCGCGGCGATGATTTGATTATAAGTAATTTCAAACGTTTCAATCCGAATGGGCGGCAGTTCTAAGTTCACAAGCAAGAAAAACATAATAAGCGGGACGAGAAAAATCCGCGCAATCGTAATTTTATTCGCAATATTCATTTATGCTCCCACCCCTGACAAATCGAACTCGAAAGCATGAGTAATCTTCACTGGCATTATGTCGCCGATCTTAGCTTTGTCCGATTTGACAAACACTTCGCCGTCTATTTCCGGAGCATCATACTGAGAGCGGCCGATGTATACGTCGTTGCGCCCGTCATACCGTTCAATTAGCACATCGAGTACGCGACCTACTTTGTTGCTGTTGATTTCGCTCGAGATGCTGCGTTGCAGTTCCATCAGCGTCGCCGCACGATATTCCTTCACCTCTTCTGGCACATGATCAGGCAAGCGAGCAGCAGGCGTGTCCTCCTGCAACGAATAGGTAAATACGCCTAGACGCTCAAAGCGCATTTCTTCAACAAATTTGCATAAATTTTCAAAATCTTCCTCTGTCTCTCCTGGGAATCCAACGATTAATGAAGTGCGTATCGCAACATCAGGCACCCGAGAACGAATTTTCTCGATTAATTCACGTGCGTCTTTCTGCCGCCCCGGTCTGCGCATACGCTTCAAGATCAAATCTTCACTATGTTGGAGCGGTACATCAACATATTTGCACACTTTCGGATTGTTCGCGAATACGTCAATCAATTCATCGGTAAAGAAGCCCGGATAGGCATAGTGTAATCTTACCCATTCAATGCCTGGCACTTCGCTTACTTTGTTCAGCAGCGTCGGCAGCATAAATTGATCATAAAATCTGAGCCATAATTCGTTGAATCTTGGGCGATAAGACTGATTCCCGCACCCCTTGACTCGGCGAGCATCTCCGCTTCGCGCACGATCGATTCGATCGAACGGCTACGGAATTTGCCTCGCATAATCGGAATGCTGCAGAAAGTGCAGTTGTTATCGCAGCCTTCGGCAATCTTAATATGAGCAAAATGCTTGGCTGTGGAAACTTTACGAGGCAATATTTCTTCATAGTTAAAGATCGGATTGCCGACCATTACTGGTTTCTTGCCGCGCAGCGCCTCATCGACGATATCTGTAATATGATGAAAATCCCCGGTGCCAACGATTCCATCAATTTCTGGCATTTCCTGCATCAATGTCTTCCTTATATCGCTGCGTCAAACAACCGGACACGATGAGTGCTTTTAATTGGCCGGTTTTTTTAAGCTCTGCCATCTGCAAGATCGTATGGATTGATTCTTCCTTGGCCATATCGATAAACCCGCAAGTGTTTACGATGATTACGGAGGCCTCCTCTTCATCCTCACAAGAGAATACCCTCTGCCCTCGATCAAGCCGGACATGATCTCGGAGTCCACCAAGTTTTTCTCACAGCCTAACGTTACGACTTTCACTCGTTCCGTCATCTTGCAGTTCCTCCCTGCGACACTAGTCTGGTTAAGTATAGCGAATGATGGATAGACGTGTCAAAAAAAGCTGGCGCGCCTGTTTCGCGCAAATCCAGCCTTTGAAATGTAGCAAAACCGAGTGTATGGTCAGCGAAGATTCACGAATTGCAGATCGATGGGGAGATCCGCTTCCCGAAGGATGGCCATCACCTTTTGCAAATCGTCCTTACTTTTGCTTGAGACGCGAATTTGATCTCCTTGGATCTGGCTCTTCACCTTTAGCTTCGCATCGCGAATCAACGTATTAATTTTCTTCCCATTGTCTTTATCAATGCCTTGCTTGACCGTGATCGTCTGTCTCACCGTACCTCCGGCTGCCGGCTCCACCTTGCCGTATTCCAGGCTTTTCAAGGAAATGCCGCGCTTCACCATCTTCGATTGTAAGATGTCAATGACAGACTTCAGTTTAAAATCATCATCGGACGTAATGATGACGTTTTCCTTTTCTTGTTTAATGTCACTTTTGCTGCCTTTAAAGTCATAGCGGTTCTCAATTTCCCTCAATGCTTGGCTTATCGCATTGCTGAGTTCCTGAGAATCAACCTTCGATACGATATCAAAAGAAAATTCACTCATCACGAAACGCCCTTTCCATTATAGTAAGTTCTTATAATCTCAAATTATAAAGTAATACTTGGCTGGCGCCAAGTCCTGGACGGATACATATGGAATTTTCGTCCATAAAAGCCAAGAAACTGTTCATTCGCACGAGCGAGAACAGTTTCCCTTTGCTAAACCTTAAACTAAATCCTTGCTAAATATAAACAAAGTTATGCTTATGCTTCTTCCAGCTCAATCAACACTTTAAACGATCCTTCTCTTTCGCTTGGCTTAAACTCAATTCCGTTGACGATTAGCTTGACCGTGTCAGCATAGCCGAGATGAAAGAAGCCTGCTTCGGCGAATTCATAATCCTTCGCATCGCCTGCTTTAATCGTGCCTGTATCGATTTGTGTGCCATTTTCCCCGCCGTCTTTCACCGCGTACCAGCAATCCGCCCGTTCTGATTCCATACGAACATACAGCTTTTCTGCATTTTTCAGCACATAAACGTCGGCGCCGCCCTGCGTACCGACCTTGGCCAGCACCGGCTCTGGCGCCTGTTCGGGCTGCTGTTTGCTAGGATCGGTTAGCGGATTCGTATTGGATGGATCATGACCGCCTTGCGCGGATGGATTGCCGCCAGGGTTATTGCTGGCGTTATCCGAATAGTCCAACTCCTGCGTGATAGGAATTTGATCGTCAACTCTGTCGCGGGGCTCGTGATTTTGTTCTTGATAGTAATAGATAACACCGATAATGACCATGAGAAAACAAATAAATACTAGTGTCGAGGCTAGTTTGGACCATTTCTCTGTATTAATATTTCTTCTTCTCCGAGGCTGTGTATACACTTCGCTGCTAGCTTCTGCACCTGGATCAGGAATGACATTCCGATACATCCTTAACACTTGATCGGCATCGAGTCCCACGACTTCTGCGTAATTTTTTACGAAAGCTCGGACATAGAACGATCCTGGAAGCACCTTATATTGACCTTCTTCAATCGCTTGCAAATACCGTTTGCGAATTTTTGTTAAGTCTTCAACTTCTTCAAGAGTCATGCCTTTTTCCAACCGAGCTTCACGTAACAGTTGACCAAGTTCTTGCACGCCTGCACCTACCTCCCGGACAAATCACATATTTAGATCGATCATTATGTAGTAGGGGTACAACCATGATTGCGTTCACAATCAATCCGTCCAAAGGCCTACTTCAATCACGGATACATGTCTGTCTAAATTCCCACAATTCAATCTACATAAATATAGGTATAAGGACATAATATCATTCAAATGATTTAGGTATTTTGTCTTACTATGTCAAAATGAACTCTCATTACCAATGCTTCTATTCTCTCAATTTCAATTTCTACATGATTCGCGCAAATCCTTCTTATTTCTACAAAAGGTTTTTGAAAATGATCATAAAAATGTAAATCGATAACAATTTATTCGCATAAATGTAATTGGCTACGTCTTGAAGAAGCCGTGAAATGACTGTCTTCCGATAAAGAAGACAGTCATTTGGCATCGGCATTATTTCTGATCAACCATCTTAACCATTAAGCGTGCAATCGTTTTGCGCTCATCTTCTGTACCGACGTCCCATAAATTTTTGAGCAATTGCTCTTCCCCATTCTGGGGATCGACCTTCTCATCCAAAAATTCCCCGATTTGAAAAGCCAGCTTGGAAATCGTCTCCTCGTCCATGCCCGCTGCTTGAGCCTGGTTCACGCGTTCGGCAAGGAACTGTTTCCATCTGTCGAAAGTTTCAAGAACGGTGTTCATACAGGCATCCTCCTTAGGAAAGAATATTGATGATCATCCGTAATATTCGCAACTCCGTGTGGAAATATTCCTGTATGCACAGTCGTTTTCATGGAAGGTGCCTAAGTCAACCAGCCGCCGTTTGGACTAATAATTTGCCCGGTCAAATAGCCGGACTCAGGCAATGTAAGAAAATAGACTAATGAAGCAATTTCTTCAGGCGTAGCGAGTCTTCCTGCGGGGATTTCTGCTTGCAACGAGGCGAGTTCATCAGCATGCAAATGCTGTAACATGGAAGTATCTACCGCACCAGGAGCGACAGCGTTGACCGTAACGCCAGAAGGGGCGAGTTCCTTGGCCAATGCCTTCGTAAAGGCGTTCACCCCGCCTTTCGCAGCTGAATACAATACTTCGCAAGACGCTCCAGTCAAACCCCATATTGAAGAAACGTTAATGATGCGACCGAACCTCGCCGCGATCATCGAATCCATGAACGTCTGTGTCATAAGAAACATGCCTTTCAAATTGACGTCCATGACTTGATCCCATTCCTCTTCGGTCACATCAGCCAGCATTCCGTAATGAGCGATCCCTGCATTGTTAATGAGAATGTCCGGCAGCATGTTTAGCTGTGCTAACTGCTCCTTCATCTTCACAATCTGCTCTTTGCTCCTAAGATCCGCTTGCATGACGACCGCTTCTACGTTGTGCTGGCGGCATTGTTCAGCGACTGCCTCAGCAGCTTCTTGTGACTGACCATAATGAATGACGACTTGACAACCCGCGGAGGCTAATTTCCTCGCGATTGCCGCTCCAATTCCCCTGCTTCCCCCGGTCACTAATGCAATCCTCCGTGTCAACATGCCTTGCCTACACGACCTCACTTGTCACGATAGAAACAGACATGCGATCGAAGTTTAGGTGGTCGCGCATCCGCTGCGTAACATCTTGCAGCGTGATGGACTCGTATGCGGGAAGCAGCTCAAACCAGTCCATACCGCGGAATTTGCATCGTGTAAATTCGCCTGCGATCGCTTCCGGAGAATTGAGCATGCGAAGAAAACCGCCGATCTTCTTCCGCTTGCAGCGCTCAAACGACGCTTCATCCAAACCATTTTGCAAATATTCGGTAATAAATTGCTTCAGCCTTTCTACAAGCAGCTCTGGATCTTTCGTATCCCCGCCAATTGCAGAATAAGCAAAATCGGGATAAAGATTAAACTCCACTCCGAAATTGTCCGAAATCAGCTCTTCTTCATACAACTGTTGGTAGCATTTGGAGCTGGGGCCGAAATAACAGATCCAGCATCAGCTTACTGGCCGCTTCCTTTCGCAAAGACGGCTCCCCCGCTTCGGTCGCCACCGTCTCTTTAAATCCGATCAAGCATTTCGGCAGCGCGACCGGAAGCTTCGTGCGGCGCACCTGTTCGCTGACTGCGTCTGGTTCTTCATCATAATAACGCTTGATCTCCCCTTGCGGCTCATAAGCCTTGCCCGCTTGATTATCGCGTACAAGCTGCGCGATGCGATCCGGATCAACACCACCTGCTACGAAGACCATCATATTGCTTGGATGATAGAACGTCTCATAACACTGCATCAATGTTTCCCGGTTAATTTGTGCAATGGACTCGATCGAACCGGCGATATCAATGCGTACAGGGTGCTTTTGGAACAAGGCCTCCAACAATCCGTAGTACAAGCGCCAGTCGGGATTATCCTGATACATCTTTATTTCTTGGCCGATGATGCCCTTCTCCTTATTTACGCTTTCCTCCGTAAAATACGGATGCTGCACGAAGTTCAACAACGTGATCAGATTGTCCTCCACATTGCTGGCAGCGGTGAACAAATATACCGTTCGGTCAAAGCTCGTAAAGGCGTTCGCTGACGCGCCGCTTGCTGAAAATTTCGCAAACACATCCCCGTCTGGCTCTTCAAACATCTTATGTTCTAAGAAGTGGGCGATGCCGTCGGGAACGCGTGTCGGCTCTTGATCTCCCACCTGGAAGTAATTATCGATCGAACCGTATCGGGTAGAGAATGTAGCATATGTTTTGCTAAAGCCGTCCTTTGGAAGCACATAAAGCTGCAAACCGTTATCCAATTGTTCATAATATAACGTTTCTTTCACATGATCGTAACGGATTTGTTTCATCCTTGCTGCTCCCCTCCTTGTTCATCGTCACGCAAAAAATAAATCGTATCGAGCGATACTTGCTGTGCGATCTCGACTACTCTGTCCTTGTTAACTTGCATGACGGCATCGATCAATTGCTGTTTGCTGCGCTTGTTGCCAGAGAGCACAGAATTAAAATGAAAAGCGATTTGCTCAAAGGCGGAATCGTTCATTTCACGAAGGGAACCGGCAATCATCGCCTTCGTCTTAGACAGTTCATCCTCACTGATGTTGCCTTGCCTCATATCGTTCAATTGCTTGCGAATAATGTCCTCCGCCTTCTCTTTGTTACTGATTTCAATGCCGGTCTGCACCATAATGATCCCCTTATGCCCATCGAAGCGCGAGGACGCATAATAGGCAAGACTTTCCTTCTCGCGCACATTGATAAACAGCTTGGAATGCGGGTATCCACCCAGTATACCATTATATACGAGCGCAGCCGGATAAGCTTCATCACCATATCGCACATAAGCCCTTAGACCCATGTTCAGCTTGCCTTGCTTGACGTCTAGTCGCTCGACGACTTCCCTCTCTTGTACTGCACTGCGATCGATCGCTGCAGGTACATAACTCGCCAAGCTCGAACCGAACGACGGAAAGAGCTGAGAGACGATCGATTGCACTTCTTCTGCGGTCGTGTCTCCGACGACGAATAAATCGACACAGGACTGATCGAGCACTCGTTGGTAATGTTGATACAGCGACTTGGCATCGATGTTGGGAAGGTCTTGAACTTGGCCAAGTGCAGGTAGACGATAAGCTTCATTTCTACACATCTCCGCTATGCAGCGTTCCGCAGCATAGCGAATCTTATCATTAATGATCGATTCGATACGCTTGCGAAGTGTCTCCTTCTCGGAGGCGACATATTGTGCTTTGAAGGTCCCATCCTCGATTAACGGTCTAAGCACGGTATCGGACAAAAATTGCAGCGCTTCACGTAGCAAGGATTGCTGCTCATCTTTGATAAAGGCATCATTCACGATGTCCATGCGGATGATCACAATTTGATCGTTGCCCCGCTTCACGATATCAAATCCGAAGCCTGCTCCGTACAACTCATCCAGTCGCTCGCGAAATGCTTGCGTCTCCGGATAACGGCTGTTCCCTCTTCGCCATACGAAAGGCAGCAATGCAGTAGGTGTCACCGTTTCCTCTGCAAGCGGAAGTCCGATATAGAGCGCGATCGAATACGTTTTGAACTGATTGGACGGCAGCACGTGCAGCCGCATGCGATTCACTTCCGCACTTGTAAAGGTTGGCATCAGTAATCTCCTCCATTAACTTCCATTCTAACACACTGACCGCACAATTGCGCATTTGACATCCAAGCGCGGCAAGCCATTTACGAAGTTGTTAGTTCGTCATAAAGCAATACTTGGCTGGCGCCAAGTCCTTCAGGCGCAGGTGACTGCTTATTATTGCTTATGCTTGTGAGGTTAGCCGATATTTATAAACTCTATACGTATAAAAAAAACGAATATTCCTTTCACGCAAAGAAAAGGTTTCTTTCTATGCCCCCTTGAAAGTCATATTCGCAAGGTGTGTGTCAAATGCAAAAAATATGTTTGCCGATCGTTTTCACTTGTTGTCTCGTCCAGATCCAACCGGACGTAGCGGTATCCGGGTTAAAATAATAAATGCAGCCGCCTGTCGGATCCATGCCATTGACCGCATCTCGCACTGCTCGCATCGCTTCCTCATCCGGCGTCAGCCAGATTTGTCCGTCAGCAACCGCCGTAAACGCGCGCGGCTCAAAGATGACGCCATATACTGTATTCGGGAAGCTACTTGATTTGACCCGATTCAAGATGACGGCAGCCACTGCCACCTTGCCCTCATACGGTTCACCTCTAGCTTCTCCATATACCGCATTGGCCATATATTTCATATCAGTCTCCGACAACCCGAGATGATCGGCGGCAGCGAGATTGTCATTGTGTTGACTGGCATCCGGTTCAGTCTGCTCTGTGGACGGTTCTTGCCCTCTGCCATCTTCATTTGCACCTGGCTGCCAGTTTTTCGTCGCTTCCCACAGCTTAAGCTTCGTTGTGTTGCCGGCGATTCCGTCCGCTTTCAATCCGAAAGCGCTCTGAAACTGCTTGAGCGATTGCAGCGTTTGATAACCAAAATCACCATCGACATCGCCTTTATAGTAGCCTAGAAACTTCAGCCGTCCTTGTAATTCACGCACGTCACTTCCGACGGCTCCATATTTCGTAATCGTCTTGCTGAATGCCGGTGTCGTGTAGACAATCTGAAGAAGTGTCCAGCCTGATGCTGCCAAGGCGATCAAGAACAATGATAAGCCAATGATGATCCGTCTTCTTTGCATCATGATCCCGCCTTCCAATGTCTCTCATAGGTGCGAACACGCTTATTATGAGACAAGGGACGGGCAGCTATTCAAGCTGTTGCTCCTGCCCTTATAGCAGGCGGCAGAACAAGAGTGTCCTTGTATATCGCTAACAATCGCTCAAGAGCTCATCTTGCGTTGTTCATACTGTTCCATCGTCAGCAACACTTCACGCGGTTTGCTTCCTTCATATGGGCCGACAACACCGCTCGCTTCCATGGCATCAATCAGCCTTGCGGCACGCGTATAACCGATGCGCATGCGGCGCTGCAGACAGAGAGACAGAGGCTTGCTTCGCCTCAATGACAACTTGTACAGCTTGGTCATAAAGCTCATCCTCATGCTCCGGCATCGCATCTTGCGCTTCGTCTACTTCCGGCACAAGGTCCGTCTGGTACTCCGCTTGCTCCTGCTTGCGGACAAAATCACATACCGCTTCCACCTCTTGATCTGACAAGAAGGCGCCTTGAATTCGCATCGGTTTCGTCGCACCGACGGGCAGGAACAGCATGTCACCGCGTCCAAGCAACTTCTCTGCTCCCGTGCTGTCAAGGATCGTACGCGAGTCGACTCCAGAGGAGACACCGAATGCAATTCGTGACGGAATATTCGCCTTGATTACTCCCGTAATGACGTCAACGGACGGACGCTGTGTGGCGATAATTAAATGAATGCCTGCCGCGCGAGCCATTTGCGCCAGTCTCGTGATCGCTTCCTCTACGTCACCGGCGGCGACCATCATTAGATCCGCCAATTCGTCGACGATGACGACGATATAAGGAAGCAGCGACTCACTAGTATCGCCGGACGATATTTTTTCTTGTACGAGAGCATTATAGCCTTCGATATTGCGCGTGCCGGATTTGGAAAACAGCTCATACCGCTTCTCCATCTCCACGACGATCTTCTTGAGCGCCAAGGAGGCGCGCCGCGGATCAGTCACGACCGGCGACAGCAAATGCGGTATGCCGTTGTAAACATTGAGCTCAACCATCTTCGGATCGACTAGCAGAAACTTTACCTCATGCGGCTTCGCTTTGTACAAAATGCTCGTAATAATGCCGTTTATACAGACCGATTTACCGGAGCCGGTCGCACCGGCGACGAGTAAATGCGGCATCCTCGCCAGGTTGGCGACGATCGCTTGTCCGCTAATGTCGCGGCCAAGAGCGATGGAAAGCCGCGAAGAAGATTCCTGGAATGACGGGCTTTCCATCACTTCTCGCATCGTCACGACGGAAATTTCATCATTCGGCACTTCAATGCCGATCGCTGATTTACCCGGGATGGGCGCCTCCATCCGTATATCCTTCGCCGCCAATGCAAGTGCAATATCATCTGTCAAGCCTACGATACGGCTTACCTTCACGCCCGATATCGGGTTGAATTTCGTAACGTGTCACAGCCGGACCGCGCACGACCTCGAGCACTTTGGCTCGCACACCAAAGCTTTCCAGCGTGGCTTCCAGCTTGCGGGCATTCGCCCTGTAATCCGCTTGCCCCCCTGGCTTGCCGCTACTGCCGGGCTTCACAAGCAAGCTAAACGGCGGCAGCTGGTAAGGCTTCTGCTCCTTCACCTGCGAAGGAGTTAACTGAATTCGGATATCCGGTTCCTTACTTGGCGTAGCGTCCTCGTCCGGCGATTCATTCGCGATGTGATGCGCGGCTGGATCCACTTCAGCGTGTTCACCCGGCTCCCCTGCCGCTTCATCGCTCAGCTCGCTTTCTTCATCTGCTTCTAGCCCTTCTACCTGTTGCTCCACTCGCTCCATAAAGTCGCGAAAGACCGGCTCTTCCTCTGCTTCACGATAAACGATCACAGGCTCATCAGCATCCGGCTCCGCCTCTTCTTGATGGTCAGGCCGTACGCGCCAATCTTTCTCAACCTCTTCATGCGCATACAGGTTTTCGTCATCCTCATCTTCATCTGCGTCTGGCGCATCATCCTCCCGCTTCTTCTCACTCGGGAAGAACAACTCCATAAAGATCGTTTTTTTCCTTTGCTTGCGGTGCGGATTATACGTCTCCTCATCAATGACAGGCGGCAGATCATCGTCATCCGCATCGTCCAGAAATTCATCCGCCGCGCTTCGCTTCTTAGATTTGCTCCACATTTCCCGCCAACGCATCTTCAACACTTTGCCAAACTCTGCAAGGCGTACGCGTAGCGACCTGAAAATCTCTGTATACGTAAGACCGGTTATGTAAACGAAACTAATTGCGAACAATGCCACGACCATTAGAGAAGCTCCGATATCCGCGAACAGAAAGTAAAGGATGCCGTACCCTAATGCGCCGATGATGCCGCCGCCCGCATGGCTTTGGAACGCTCTTTGGTCAATATCCATCGTCAGCACATCGCGCAAGTTTTGAAGTGGCTGCATCATAATATCGCCTGCCGTAAACGTGCCGCCGAGCTGACTGAACAAATTCATCTGATACGTGATGAGCACGGCAATAACGGCAAGCAACAATCCCGTTCTGCGGTATGTCCAACGCTTAGGCCATTGCCGATAGATCATTACATACAATCCGATATAAATAAATACCAGAGGAATGACATATGGCAATCTGCCCGCAATGAAATAACAGATCGAACCGAGACTGCGGCCTACGCTGCCTACGCCCGCGTCAGTCCCTGTGCTGGCGAGCGTAATGACCGAAAAAATAAGGAATAGTATGCCATAAACTTCATACCGTAAAGTTTTTTTGAGTGATTTTTTCTTTCGTTTTCTTGTTCCGGGCAAGCGCCAACACCTCCGAATTCATTATAGCACAGAAGCAAAACCGGAACACACATTTGGTTAAAGGAAATGACACTCGGTCGTATAGAAAGAAGAAAAAAACTAGCTCCTGTCATGAAAGAGCTAGTCAAATTTCGCTTCGAAGCGAATCTTGCTTCCTGGCATAAAAGCCGGGTTCATATAGTCGTTGGGATTCCCGCTAATTAACCTGACGATCTGCGCTTGTCCGTCATTGCCGCTCACCACTTGCATCGTAATGCCGCCGATTGTGACATCTGTGGCCGCGGATATCGTCTTCTCCCAGCCGTCAAAAAACAACTCCTCCGTTGGAATGATCGAATAGATCATTGGACCACCTCACCGACACCAGCGGCTCTCTTCTCTTCAATGCGGCGATTCAATTCACGAATCGCGTCGCCGATGCCGCCGACTTGGTTGATCAAGCCTTTGCTCACGGCGTCCATTCCAATGACCGTCGTTCCGATATCGCGCGTCAACTCACCCGTCTTGAACATTAAAGATTTCAATTCATGCTCCGTAATCGAGGAATGTGTCAGGATGAATCGCAACACTCTTTCCTGCATTTTGTCCAAGTACTCAAACGTTTGCGGCACGCCGATTACCAGTCCGTTAAGACGAATCGGATGGATCGTCATCGTCGCCGTTTCCGCTATGATCGAGTAATCAGCAGACACCGCGATCGGTACGCCGATGCTATGACCACCACCGAGCACTAGCGTAACAGTTGGCTTGGATAAGGAAGCGATCATCTCCGCTATGGCGAGTCCTGCTTCCACGTCTCCGCCCACCGTATTCAATATAATGAGAACTCCTTCGATCTTCGGGTTTTGCTCTGCAGCTACAAGCTGAGGAATGATATGCTCATATTTTGTCGTTTTGTTTTGCGGGGGCAAGACGACATGTCCTTCGACTTGACCGATGATGGTCAGGCAAAAAATATTGGAATCGTGTGAAACCGCTGGTACATTCGTCTGGCCTAACTGCTGAATGTTATCGACAACGGACGGCTTCTTCTTCTCTTCATCCGGCAGCACGGGTGCATTATAAGGCTGACGATGAGTCATGGCATCCATTCCTTTCGGGTTCATCTGAACATACGCTGGCTATTGCGGCATCATCTCTATTATGAAACGATCGTGACGATTTATTCCGCACGCGCGAATGAAATCGTTGCCTGCCTCGCGCTTTCTGAAGAATGGCTGTCCGTTCACAATCTCTTTAACAAACAAAAGCTTCTCGCAGAATCGTTCCAGAGAACGAATCTACAGAGAAGCTGTTGTTTTCCACGTTATATATGTGCTGGTCGTTATGGTATTTGCCTTATACTTCCATAATAATTGGCAGTATCATTGGTCTTCTTCTGGTTTGTTCATATAAAAATCGTCCTAAAGCATCTTTCACATTTGTTTTCAGTGATGCCCATTCATTAATATTTTCACCGGTCAGCTTCTGCAAGGTACTGCTTACGATGCGGTTCGCTTCATCAAGCAAACCTTCAGATTCGCGTACATAGACGAATCCGCGCGAGATAATGTCAGGTCCAGATACGATCTTGCCGTCCTGCTTGCTGAGCGTAACAACGACGACGAGAATGCCGTCCTGCGACAGCAGCTTGCGGTCACGCAAGACGATGTTGCCGACGTCACCAACGCCTAGTCCGTCAATCAATACGTTACCAACCGGGATTTTCCCTGCCTTGCGAGCGACTCCTTGATGGATCTCCACGACTTCGCCGAGATCGCAAATGAAAATATTTTCTTTGTCAATGCCGACAGATTCTGCCAACAACCCATGTTGTCGTAGCATCCGATATTCTCCGTGAATCGGAATAAAATACTTCGGCTTCATCAAGTTCAAGCATGAGCTTCAATTCTTCTTGCGAACCGTGGCCTGATACGTGAACTCCTGTCGCTTGTCCCGGACCGTAAATGACATTCGCTCCCAGACGGAACAATTCATCTACCGTCCGTCCCACATGTTTCTCATTGCCAGGAATCGGATTGGCTGCAATGATCACGGTGTCGCCAGGCAAAATTTCCACTTTCTTGTGCGTGGAACGTGCCATTCGCGTCAACGCCGACATCGGTTCACCTTGTGATTCCTGTCGACAAGATCGCCACGCGATCTGCCGGCAGCTTATTGATTTCATCTGGCTCAATCAGCATGCCTTCCGGAATACGCAAGTATCCAAGCTCAGACGCGATCGTCACCACATTCACCATGCTTCTGTCCGACGATTGTAAGTTTCCGGTTCGACTCCGCAGCAGCATCAATCACTTGCTGCAAGCGGTGAACATTCGAAGCGAATGTCGCCACGACGACACGCTGCTCCGCTGAGCGGAATACTTCCTTCAGCTGAGTCTCCGACACCGGTTTCTGAGCCAGTATATCCAGGACGCTCTGCATTCGTGCTGTCCGATAACAGCGCAAGCACGCCGCGCTTTCCGATCTCACTCATCCGATGTAAATCCGCAAAGTCTTGATTGACCGGAGTTTGATCAAATTTAAAGTCACCCGTATGAACGACCGTACCTTCCGGTGTATCTACACAGACGCCTACTGAATCGGGTATACTGTGATTTGTTTTAAAGAACGACACTTTCATCGAGCCGAGGTCGAGCCGCGAATCCGGATTAATTAGCACGCGCTTCGTTTCACCGAGCATTCCGGCTTCCTTCAGCTTACTCTCCACAAGTCCGAGTGTCAGCTTTGTTCCGTAAACCGGAACGTTCAAGTGCTTCAGCACATAAGGCAAACCACCGATATGATCCTCATGACCATGTGTTAATACGATGCCTTTTACATTGTCCTGATTTTCGACCAAATAACTAATATCCGGAATGACAATATCTACGCCGAGCATGTCCTCTTCGGGAAATTTCAATCCGGAATCAATGACGATGATATCAGAACCATACTGAATAACGTACATATTTTTTCCAATTTCGCCCACGCCGCCAAGTGCGAAAATGGACAGCTTATCAGCTTTATTTTTCGATTGTTTCAAGTGAATCGTAACCCTCCCTATGGTTAAATTGACGACGATTTAAATATGGAAAACAAACCATTTATACCGCACCAGTCACTTAGCCTTCATTATACATGATTGAAATTGCCCGTGACAAGTTTTTCTGTCCGCCCCCTTGAACCAGCTGACTATACTTAAAGTGTTGCCAATCCGGAACAATTCATGCGGACATAAACTAAGCTTGAAAAATAATTAATCACGCAAACAACTCGGTAATATAACGTTCTTCCTCAGCGCTTCCGTTCACGAGTGGCAAACGCACGCCGCCTACATCTATGCCTTTGTTACGCAGCACCGTCTTGACCATAACTGGATTCGGACGGAGAAACAGTGCATTAAATTTCTCCTGAATGCTTACATGCATGCGCGCAGCTTCCGCAACGTTACCCGGATAAGAACGTTTGCAGCAATCGATGAATCTCACGACCGATCAGATGACTGGCGACACTCACTACACCGTGAGCGCCGATCGACATCATCGGCAACGTCATGATATCATCACCAGAATATACCTTGAAGCCTTCCGGAGCTTGGCCAATTATAGAAGTGATCAAATCCAGATCAACATGTGCTTCCTTCGTCGCTACGATATTGGAGCAATCGCGCGCCAAGCGTACGATCGTATCCGCAGCTATTGTCACACCTGTCCGCTTCGGAATATTGTAAAGCATACAGGCAGGCTCGTTTGCTCGGCAACTGCGCGGAAATGCGCATACAAGCCTTCTTGATCAGGACGATTATAGTAAGGGGATACGAGCAAGATTCCGTCTACCCCGAGCTTCTCAGCCTGCTTTGTCAATTTCATCGAGTGTGCAGTATCATAGGTTCCTGTTCCTGCAATGACCTTACAACGGCCTTTGGCTCGGCTGTCACAATTCTGAACAATTCCAACTTCTCTTCCTCGGTAAGTGTGGGAGATTCCCCGGTCGTCCCGCACACCACTAAGCTTTCACTGCCCTGCTCATCAATCAGATAATCGACAAACTGTTCCACGTAGTCAAAGTTTACGTTTAGATTTCCATCGAACGGCGTCACCATGGCCGTAATGACTCTGCCAAAATCCAAGATAAGCCCTCCTTCTCACTTAACAACTATTTAAAGGCGTCGTTCATAGATGTCCCTGTATGGGATAATCCGCCATTTGCTTGGTGCACCAATGAGAGCTACAGAGACTTTATGAACGCCCTCCTAAACCAAATGTTTCGTGCAATGCCCGAAAGCGGATTCCATATCGGTGCGGTTCACCAGCACCCATATCGTCGTATTCGAATCCGCCGACTGTAATATCGCGATTTGCTTTTCAGCCAAAGCCGAAACAATGGCGCTCATAATGCCAGGCACCCCGTTAATGCCGCCGCCGATGACCGCGACTTTCGCACAGTTCGACTTGCATCTTCGGCTTGATTCCTAATTCCCTCTAAGAATGTTACGCGCTGCGCTGCATCCCGGTCATGGACGGTATATACGATGCTTGACGGATTGACATTAATAAAATCAACGCTAATCTCCGCCTCAGCCATCGCTTTAAACACTTGCGCATGAAGATCCTAAGCCGCCTCTTCAGCATCCACCTGAATTTGTGTGATGTTCTCCGTATGTGCAATCCCTGTCACATAGCGGTCTGTGACAGACCGTTTGATCGATCTTGCGAGCTGTGCCCATGTCTAACCCATGTTCCTTCCAGATTCAGAGAATGTTGAGCGGATATGAATCGGAATTTGCGCATGCATGGCGATTTCAACAGCACGAGGATGGATGACCTTAGCCCCGTAATTGGCCATATTGCATACTTCCGCATATGAAATATGAGCGAGCGGTTTTGCATCATGGACGATCTTCGGATCGGCCGTAAGTATGCCGTCTACATCCGTATAAATTTCGACAGCTTCTGCCTGCAAAGCAGCCCCGAGCGCCGTGGCTGTCGTATCGCTACCGCCTCGTCCAAATGTCGTCAGCTCTCCTTCTCAGACTGACCTTGAAATCCGGTTACGATCACTGTGAACCCTTGCTTGAGCCGTTCGATCATCGCTTTCCCATTGACCTTGCGAATGCGCGCATTGCCATAACGTCCGTCTGTACGAATTCCAGCTTGCCCACCGGTCATCACGGTAGAAGGTATCCCTTGCGAGC
This sequence comes from uncultured Paenibacillaceae bacterium, assembly GCA_963755735.1. Lineage (GTDB taxonomy): Bacteria > Bacillota > Bacilli > Paenibacillales > DA-C8 > Insulibacter. The sequence goes on along the minus strand of CAVWLN010000012.1, from coordinate 54,057 downwards.
TAAGTAAGCTGCACATAACCGAAGCGGAGATGAATTCGCCGCAGCTAAGCAGCAGATCCGTTTCACGACGCGGCAGCGATCCGCCGTTTTGACTAATCAAGATCAAGCAAAGAATCCGTCGCATAGGGGTCGCCGTTTCTGCCCATGGCAGAAACGACAACCACGACCGCATATCCTTCATTCAGCGCACGTTATATGGCGTGCTGCTTCACTTCTTGCTTGCCGAGTGGACAGTGACGTACCTCCGAACTTCTGCACGAGTATCCGCATATTCCATATTCCTCCCGCTTCGTCATGCTTGGTGATTCGATCAATATCGGCTGCAGTTGTTTACCTTGCAAAGAAGCCTCGCACGTTTCCATAATGAGATCCATGCGCGAAACAAGCGAATTCGGCTTTACGAACGGATTGTCCTGACCGAACGGAACAAAATAAATATGCTTAGCGAACATCAGCTTTGCGATATTCGGCATATTCAGGCCTAAGGCCGTCATTCGTTGAAATCGCCAGCACGAGCGGACGCTGATTGCGCATTTGCGCTTTCGCCGCCATCAGAACGGGATGAATCCGTTATCGCATTGGCCAGTCTGCTCGTCGTATTGCCTGTACACGGCGCGATGACGAGTATGTCCAAGCTTCTTCGACGGACCGAGCGGCTCCGCATCGACAATTGAAGAAATGATCTCGTTACCTGTCATATCCCTCAGTTTCTTCTGCCAATCCGCTGATTGACCGAATCGCGTATCAGTCGACATCACCGTGTGTGAAGCAATTGGCGTCACATTCGCACCGGCATCGATAAACCGCTGAATCTGCGGCATCACCTCATCATACGTGCAATGTGAACCTGTCAGGGCAAAACCTACTGTCAATTCCGTCCCATTTCACTGCGCATCCCCCCGTTCCCTGGTGTCTTCCAAGATCAATCTGCTGAGCGTATTCGCGAGAATACGACCGGCTGTCTTCGGAGCGACGATACCAGGCAAACCCGGGGCAAGAAGCGCTTTGATTCCGCGTTTTTCCGCGAAGCGGAAATCCGTGCCGCCCGGCTTCGAAGCCAGATCGATAATCACGGCACGATGCGGCATTCCCGCTATTATTTGCGCTGTGATTATCATAGTCGGAATTGTATTAAAAAGCAAGTCAATATTCCTTGCCTTCTCCTGCAGATCCTTCGTATAAAAAGGGTCAAAACCCATCTCCCAAGCCCTTGCAAAATGTTCGTCGCGCCGCACGCCGACCGTTACGTTCGCCCCTAAACCCTTGCAACGTTCTGGCCAACGTCATGCCGGTGCGTCCCAGTCCGAGCACCATGCAATTGGCTCCATGGATCGTAATATCCGTGTTTTGAATCGCCATCATTACGGCGCCTTCCGCCGTCGGAATCGAATTGTAGATCGCCACGTCATCCAGCTCCAACAATTCCACGATCTGTGTGCCGGTGCGGCGGCTGAGTCTCTTTAAATAACCGGTGCCATTCCGGTATATATCTTCGCTTGTTTCGGCATGGCAAGCAAATGCTCTTCCTGCAGCACAATGTTGCTCGGACGAAAATATCGTCTGCACCTTGCCGTCGTCATCCGTACCGACGACCGGCAAAATAACCGCATCCACATTCGCCAGTAGCTCCGGAGTAAACGGCTTCTTTACCGCTCCGCTGAATTCATTCTGCAAGCTGTCGAAGCCGACAAACGAAATCGTCGCATCAGCTCCGAAAGTTCGCTGAATGACTTCCAGTTGACGTGCGTCTCCTCCGATGACAGCGATCTGAATTCCCGTCAACATGTAGCCACCAACTCCTTCCCACGCTGCATCAGATATTTCATCGTATGCATGGGCGGAGGATTGGTGCTTGTTGAACTTTCTCACACGCTTTATCAGCCTAATAATGAAAAATCTCTTGTGAATACTGTCCGTAAAGGAACAGTCACAAGAGATTTTTTATGCCTATCCAATGCCATTACATTGGTGAAGCGGAACGAAAACTTACTATTATTTCGTGCCGGTATGCCCGAAGCCGCCCGCTCCTCGCGCCGTCTCAGAAAGCTCCTCGACGAGCTCAAGCTCGACTTGCGGCACGAGCTGAAACACCATCTGGGCGATGCGCTCATTTCGTTCGATCGTAAACGGAGCTTGTCCAAGGTTGATGAGCAAAACTTTAATTTCTCCGCGGTAATCCGCGTCAATCGTCCCCGGTGTATTCAAGCAAGTGATGCCATGCTTGTAAGCGAGTCCGCTGCGCGGTCGAATTTGCGCTTCCAGCTCACCGGGCATGCTGATCGCAATTCCCGTCGGAATGAGCACACGCTCCCCCGGAGCGAGCGTAACCGGTGCTTCCACGGCTGCATAAAGATCGAAGCCGCTCGCTAGCTCAGACATTTTGCGCGGCAACTCGATATCTTCGTTGCCAGGCAGACGTTTCACTTGAACATTATATAACAAGTTGATCCCTCCCAAATTTTGCAATCGCTTGCTCCGAGTCCCCTGCCATAGCCAGAGCAAACGGCTGTGCAAACATGCTCTGTATAACCTCGTGGATCTGATCGTGCGTCACACTTTCGATCCTCGCGATCATCTCATCCAGCGTTTCGTGCTTCTCGCCCATAAGCTCCTTCTTCCCGTTGCGATTCATGCGACTGCTGGTGCTTTCCAGACTGATGATCAAATTCCCCTTCATTTGTTCCTTCGATTTGCTTAGTTCCTGATCCGTAATTCCATGATCACGAATGTGGCGCAGCACCGACATCATCGTCTCCAGCACTTCCTCGGTTTGCTCCGGCGCTGTACCCGTATATATCGTGAACACTCCGCTATCCTCGTGCGCAGAATGATACGAGTAAACTGAATAAGCTAGCCCGCGTTCTTCACGAATTTCTTGGAACAGGCGCGAGCTCATGCTGCCGCCGATCACATTGTTCAAAATGATCATCGCGGTTTGCCGTTTATCGTGAATGGAGCAGCCGGGCAAAGCGAGGCAAATATGATGCTGCTCCGTCTGTTTCTCGTAGAAGATCGCTTCGCCAGCAAACTTCGGCACGGCTAGTTCCGCAGAAGATGGCCGGCTCTTTACGCCAGCAAACCGACGCTCCAATTCCGGCAGCAGTGATTCATCCACATTGCCGGCTGCGCTAATGACAATATTGCCGGCATGGTAATGCTGATCCATAAATGAGCGCAGCATGTCGGGATTCATGGCCATAAGCTTCTCCTCTGTTCCGAGGATCGGATAGGCAAGCGGATGACTGCCGTATGCTGCCTGTGTGATCAAATCGTGCACCATATCGTCCGGCGTATCCTCGTACATGGCAATTTCCTCAAAGATGACTTTCTTCTCCTTCTCAAGCTCGCCTTCATCCAGCTTCGCATGCAGCACCATCTCAGACAGCACATCGATCGCCAGCGGCAAATGCTCATCTAACACTTTGCAATAATAACACGTGTATTCCTTGGCAGTGAACGCATTCACATTGCCGCCGATGCCGTCGAAAATTTCCGCAATCTCGCGTGCGTTGTACTTTTCCGTACCTTTGAACATCATGTGTTCGATAAAATGAGAAATGCCGTTCTCGTGCGGCTTCTCGGAACGAGAGCCAACTTTCACCCATATGCCTAAAGAAACGGAGCGAACCGTCGGGATCTGTTCGAGCACGACGCGAAGTCCGTTCGATAACGTATATTTGTCCACTTATGCCTCCTGTTAAGTCGCTACATTTATAATCATAAAAATATGAAGCTAAACTTCTCTAATACTATCAAAAATCAAACGGTTCCTCAATCATCGTTAGCCGCTCTGAACTGAGCACTTCTGAAACCGTGCCAAGTCGGTACCCCTCCTGCTTGATGAGGGAAATCATTTGCGCAAGCGCTTGAGAAGAAGACGAAGTTGGATGCATTAATATGAGCGAACCCGGCTCCAGCGCCGCGCCGATCCTTCGCACGATCCATTGCGGCTGCGGATTTTTCCAGTCGACCGTATCAATCGTCCACAGCACCGTTTTCAAGCCTAGTTCATCAGCGATTGCCACCGTTTCTTGATCGTAATCGCCGGAAGGCGGTGCGAACCATCGATTGCGAACACCGAGCTCTTGCTTCAGCAGCTGCTCAGTTCGCACAATTTCCTTACGCGCTTCATGACGGCTTAGCTCGCTCATATTTTTGTGTGAATACGCATGGTTGGAGCACTCGTGCCCAGCCTCACATATGCTGCGTGCGATTTCCAAATGATCGCTAAGCCAGGAGCCGTCGAAGAAGAAGGTCGCCTTCACGTCTTCATCTTGCAAAGTCGTCAAGATGGCCGGCAAGTATTCATCTCCCCAAGCCACATTGATCATAATCGCCACCATTTTTTTGTTAGGATTGCCTTTATAGATCGGGTAAGCGCCCAAGTCGTCAAGTCCGATGTCCGGCTCCACTTCTCGGTACAAATAAGTGATGGTCTCGGCCGGGTGCTTCTTGTTCCATTCATATGTACGCTTAATATCTACTTCAATTCCGTTGTATCCAGGTATGGCTTGCCAAACGGGATCGACCTTTGCATTGATCGGTGCTTCGTACGACAGTTTCGCTTGCTCGCGAATTTGCTCGAGCAGCTTCGCATGAAGTTCAGACTGATCGTCCCCTTGTGAAGAAACAAACGTGTAAGCTGCATGTTCAGGTGCGGATGTCCCTTTGACACTTTGGATATAGTCGTTGATTGGGGAAAATTGGATCACTACCATCAATAATGCGAACAAGGAGGTAATTTTCGCCGCATGGTAAAATGATTTTTTGCGCCGCTGCATCGTCCGCCCTCCCATCCCAGGCTTTGTCCTATGCCTATGACCGAAAAGTAACGAATATGCCTGAGACAACATCGGACGCATCCTTCAATGCAGTGTCGCTTCATCTTGTTAAAGTGAATAAAACGTAAAAAAGAGACAGATTTCACGCTCCATCTCTTTCACCTTGCTTCGGTTGAATCCATCGATGCACAAGCGATACGAACGCTTATGCACCGGAATATTGAACCGATCTGATTCAAATCAAGCTTTTGGCTTCGCAGCTACTGTCGACGTTAGCGTCGCTTTCCGTGACAAGTTAACCCGCCCTTGGCTGTCGATTTCCGTCACCTTAACCGTGATCGAGTCGCCGATCTTCACGACGTCCTCAACTTTGCCTACGCGTTCAGTAGACAGCTGCGAAATATGGACAAGCCCTTCCTTGCCTGGCAAGATCTCGACGAATGCGCCAAACTTCTCAATCCGCTTCACCGTACCGAGATACGTTTCGCCAACTTCGACTTCCTTGACAATATTTTCAATGATTTGTCGTGCCTTCTCATTGCGCTCTGCATCGCTTGATGCGATAAAGACGCGGCCATCTTGCTCAATATCGATCTTGACGCCAGTCTCATCGATAATCTTATTGATGATCTTCCCGCCGGCACCGATCACATCGCGAATCTTGTCCGGATTAATCTGCATCGTCAAGATCTTCGGTGCATACTTGGACAGTTGCGGTCTAGGCTCCTGAATAACCTCCATCATCTTGCCTAAGATGAACAGACGTCCTTCTCGTGCCTGCTCCAATGCTTGTTCGAGAATCGCGCGGTCGATCCCATCGATCTTAATGTCCATCTGGATTGCCGTAACCCCTGCAGCCGTACCCGCTACTTTAAAGTCCATATCGCCGAGGTGATCTTCCATCCCTTGAATGTCTGTCAAGATCGAGACATGGTCTCCATCCTTAATCAGACCCATTGCAATGCCTGCTACCGGAGCCTTGATCGGCACGCCGGCATCCATCATGGCTAATGTACTCGCACAGATGCTAGCCTGGGAAGTGGAGCCGTTCGATTCGAGAACCTCGGATACGAGACGAATCGTGTACGGGAATTCTTCCTCACTCGGGATCACCTTGGCAAGTGCGCGTTCACCTAACGCTCCATGTCCTATTTCGCGTCGTCCCGGCGCACGTAGCGGACGAGCTTCCCCTACGCTGAACGGCGGAAAATTGTAGTGGTGCATGAATCGCTTCGACTCTTCCAAGTCGATGCCGTCCAATATTTGCTCCTCGCCGAGCGCTCCCAACGTACATACGCTGAGCGCCTGCGTTTGCCCACGTGTAAACAAGCCGGAGCCGTGTGTGCGCGGCAACAAATTGACCTCGCATTCGATCGGACGGATTTCTGTGAGCTCTCTACCATCGGGCCGCACTTTGTCATGCGTAATTAAGCGGCGAACTTCTTCTTTCACGATGTTGTAGAGCACTTCTTTCACATCGGCCAGCTTTTCCGGCTCTTCCGCATATACTTCTGTAAAATGCGCGATCGCTTCTTCATTAATCGCATCGATCGCATCCTGACGCGCATGCTTCTCGGCGATTTTGACCGCCTCAATGAGGCGTTCAGCTGCATACTCGCGCACCGCGTTGTCCACATCTTCCTCGATGGTGTGCAGTTGTACTTCCATCTTCGGCTTTCCGGCAATCGCCGTCAGCTCCTCGATCGTCTCTACGATCTTCTTGATTTCCTCATGCCCGAACATGATCGCTTCCAGCATGACGTCCTCCGGTACTTGCTCGGCCTCAGCCTCCACCATCATAATGGCGTTTTTCGTGCCGGCGACGACGACATAGATGTCGCTCTTTTCTTCTTGCTCTACCGTCGGATTAATGATAAATTTCCCGTCGATGCGGCCGACGATTACCCCGCCGATCGGACCTTTGAACGGCACATCGGAAATTGACAACGCCGCAGACGTACCGATCATCGCAGCGATTTCCGGCGAGCAATCCTGATCGACACTCATGACCAGATTGACAATTTGCACTTCATTGCGGAATCCTTCCGGGAATAACGGACGAATCGGCCTGTCCGTCAAGCGGCTGGCCAAAATCGCCTTTTCGCTCGGTCGGCCTTCACGCTTAATGAAGCCTCCAGGAATTTTCCCAACGGCGTAAAGCTTCTCTTCATAGTTGACCGTCAGCGGAAAGAAATCAAGATCCTTCGGTTCCGGTGAAGCCGTTACAGTGCTCAGGATCACCGTATCGCCGTAGCGGACTGTGACGGCGGCATTGGCTTGCTTGGCCAGCTTTCCTGTTTCCAGAACTAGCTTGCGGCCAGCAAGGTCCATTTCTACTGATTGCAGCATACATACCCTCCTGTTCTTCAGCGAATCCTCATATGTAAAGTAAAGGTGCATACCTTTATATTTGTAAAAAGCAACCCAGAATATGAATCGACGCGGCGTTTGGCCGCCGCTGATGCCGATTCATGACCAGGTTGCTTATCACGTTTATCTGCGCAGGCCCAATTTTTCAATCAGAGCACTGTAACGTTTCACATCTTTGTTTTTCAAATATGCCAGCAATCTGCGCCGTTGTCCGACCATCTTCAGCAAGCCGCGGCGGGAATGATGATCTTTCTTATGATCACGAAGATGCTCCGTCAGGTTCTGAATGTTCTCCGTTAGGATAGCGATCTGCACTTCAGGGGATCCTGTATCGTTCTCGTGTGTCTTATATTCGTCGATAATTTGCTGCTTACGCTCTTGAGTTATTGCCATCCTGTCCACCTCCTTTGTTTGTAAATAAAATCGCCAACAGCCCAGCATACGTCGGTGAATCATATGCCGCGCCGAGGTTCAAAGCTGAAGCAAAATGTGATTTCAGCCACAACGCCAAGTATACCATGAATGAATGCTCTTATGCAAGAATTTCCCTCGCGCGTTTCACATCTTGTTGAATTTGCTCGATCAGTAACGATACCGAGGCGAACTTCATTTCCGGTCGCAGGAACGAGACAAACTCCACTTGCAGCACTTCGCCGTACAGATCGTCTGAACAGTCGAACAGATGCACTTCCAAGCTCGGAGCCAGATCCTTGCCATTGTGAAACGTCGGCTTGACACCGATATTCATCACGCCGTTCCAGCGCGAGGAACCCGCTGTGGAAACTTTCACCGCATATACGCCTTGTCGTGGAATGACATATTGCTCCGTCAGCGATAAGTTGGCCGTCGGGAAGCCGATCGTCTTGCCGCGACCTTCCCCTTTCACCACTTTGCCTTCAATCTTATAATTGCGACCGAGAAGCTGCAATACGCGATCCAACTCACCGAGATGAAGCTGTTCACGGATCAACGTACTGCTGACCTTCTCCCCGTCCATATTGTACGGCGGCACGATCTCGACATGCATACGTTCTCTCGCAAGTCGCACGAGCGTCTCCACCGTACCTTGTCCCTTATACCCGAAGGTGAAATCGAACCCGACGATGATCGCACGCAGACCGAGCGGCAGCAACATATTTTCAAAATATTGCTCCGGCAGCACACGTGCCAGCTCGCTGGTAAAGTCGACGATGTACACATCATCGACCCCTAATGCCGCAAACTGCCGCATCTTCTCACCGATCGGCGTTATATATTTGGAATATTGAGGTTTCCCTAGCACTTCCCGCGGATGTGGATCGAACGTCATGACGGCGGACGGAACCTGAAGAGATTTGGCATGCTGCACCGCTCGCCCGATGACTTCGCGATGCCCAAGATGAACACCGTCGAAATCCCCAATGGCGAGCACCTGTCCCGCTTCCGGCACAAGCGAACGATCCTGCAACGGATAGCTAATTGTATGAACTTCCACTTGCATCCATCACTTTCTATGATAAGGTGTTAGTTCTTCTAAATGAAATTGAAATTCAACTTTGCCTATTAATGCCGGTATGGCGCACTCATGATTGGATTAAGTGTGGAACATTTTGTGCGGAATCAGTCGATGATGCTTTAGCCGGCATATCCCGATGAAGACCCCGTCTGGGGTGAACACGCGCACAAGCTGCGCTTCTTTGTCCATTACGTTGTGTCCATCAGGGTCGATCCGTGCCGAGCGAACATTCACCTTCTGACCTTGCAATAGCCGCTTGGCCTCATGATGGTCCAGCTCAACAGCCGTGAGATGCGGCAAGGCATCGCCGGTCGGAATGATGTGCTCCGCCAGCTTACCCGCGCGATGTAGCTCCTGGATCTCTTCCAGATCGAGACACTGATCAAGCGAAATCCCGCAAGACATCGTACGCACAAGCTCGCCCATAACCGCCGGATAGCCGAGTGCGGAACCAATGTCTTTGCACAAGGTGCGGATGTAAGTGCCTTTCGAGCAGACAACCCGAATGACGAGCTTCGGATATGGATCGTCCGGTGCAAAGCTTTCCAGTTGAAGCTCGTGAATCGTGACCTCGCGTGCTTTGCGCTCTACTTCAATCCCTTGTCTAGCCAATTCGTACAGCCGCTTGCCGCCCACCTTCACCGCAGAATACATCGGCGGCACCTGCTTGATCGTGCCAACAAACGTTGCGAGCACATCTTCCACTTGCTTGCGATCTAATGCGACGTGCTCGCAACGTTCGATCACGGTACCGGAGCTATCCTCCGTATCAGTTGCGTATCCGACGATCATCTGAGCGGTATACGCCTTGGGCATGTCCTGCAAGTATTCGATCATGCGCGTCGCCCGGCCGATCGCAAGCGGCAGTACTCCCGTGACGAACGGATCGAGCGTTCCAGCATGACCGATTTTTTTGATGCGAAGCAAGCCTCTTAGTTTCGCCACGACGTCATGCGATGTCCAGCCGGCAGGTTTGTGAACAGGCAGAACCCCTTCAAGTTCAGGCACGTTCATGACCTGTTCAAATCCTTCTTCGTCCGTTCAACAACGGCCTGAATGATATCCTCCAGCTTGCCTTCAATCGTACAACCGGCGGCACGGATATGACCGCCGCCGCCGAAAGATTGGGCAATTTCCGCAACATTGGCTTTCCCCGCCGACCGCATGCTTACTTTGTAGACGTCCTCTTGCACCTCTTTGAACAAGATGCCGACTTCCACACCTTCGACATTGCGCGCATAATTGACGAGCCCTTCCAAGTCCTCGTTCGCTGCCTTTGTTTCTTCCATATCGGACAGTCGCACCGCCAGCCAGCCAATCGTTTCATCCTCATTGAACTTTAGCGTATTTAATGCGCGCTTCAGTAAGGACACATGCGATTTGGTCATTCTTTCCAGCAGATGTTCTGCTATATGGCTAGCCTCGACGCCGTAATTCAAGAGACGCGCAGCAACGTTCATCACGTGTGAATTCGTATTGGCATAGCGGAACCCGCCGGTATCGGTGAGAAGTCCAGTATAGATGCAAGTTGCAATGTCTTGATCCCACTCAATACCGAACAGGTCCAGCAAATCAAACAAAATTTCTGCAGTGGCCGCAGCATCCGCACGAATGAGATTTACTTCACCGTAGTAATCGTTCGTCGGATGATGATCGATATTGACGATCCGCACATCATCAGCAAACCATTCCGCAACTTTGCCGATGCGCTGGAAATCCGCACAATCAACCGCGATCACATGGCGAAAGAGACGGCGGTCCGTCTCTTTGGATGCATCTATAATGCGATCTGCCCCGTACAAGTAATGGAACTTGGGCGGGCAAGGCCCTTCATTCATCATGGTGTACGTCTTGCCAAGCGACTGCAGAAGCCAGCCGACAGCCGCAGTCGAACTAATCGCATCCCCGTCCGGATTGACATGGGAAACGACGAGCACATCATCTACAGACTCGATGAATGCTTTGGTTTCTTGTAACTGTTCCTCATATGCAAGCTTATTTCTTGTCATATCATCTTTCCTCTTGATTGATCTGTTGCAACAGCTTCTCAATATGGCTGCCGTATTCAATCGACGTATCGAACTTGAAGATCAGCTCCGGCGTATGACGCAGGCGGATCCGGCGTCCAAGCTCAGATCGAATAAAGCCTTGTCCTTTGGCCAGCGCCTTCAGCGTTTCTTCCTTCTGTTCGTCTCTACCCAGAACGCTCAAATAGACACGTGCCTGGGACAGATCGTTCGTCACATCGACGCCAGTTACGGTAATAAATCCAATGCGTGGATCTTTCAGTTCAGTCTGCAGAATTTGGCTAAGTTCTTTCTTGATTTGCTCGCCGACTCTGCCAACGCGAATATTCGACATGAACGATTCACCTCTCGATCGCTTCCATCACATATGCTTCTATGATGTCGCCTTCCTTAATATCATTGAATTTCTCGAACGAAATGCCGCACTCATACCCTTGTGCCACTTCTCTTACATCGTCCTTAAACCGCTTGAGCGAGTCAATCTGACCTTCATAAATTACGATGCCGTTGCGGACGATGCGTGCTTCCGCGGCACGCGTAATCTTCCCGTCTGTCACCATGCAACCTGCAATCGTGCCGATTCTGCTCACTTTAAAGATGTTGCGCACTTCGGCATGCCCGATCACTACTTCCTTATATTCCGGATCCAGCATTCCTTTCATGGCCGCTTCAATCTCTTCGATCGCCTGATAAATGATGCGGTACAGACGAATGTCAACTTGCTCAATCTCGGCTGCTAATTTCGCTTGCGGCTCAGGGCGTACGTTAAAGCCGATGACGATCGCATTCGAGGCTGATGCCAGCGTAATGTCAGATTCATTGATCGCGCCGACCGCCGTATGGATCGTCTTCACGCGCACACCTTCGATATCGATCTTTTCAAGCGAGCCTTTGAGCGCTTCGAGCGAGCCTTGCACATCCGCCTTCAGGATGACGTTCAATTCCTTCATTTCGCCTTCCTGAATATGCTTATACAGATCGTCTAGCGTCACGCGGGAGTGAGCATTGAGTTCCTCTTGACGCACTTTGATGCTGCGCCGCTCGGCAATTTCCTTCGCTTTGCGTTCATCTTCAAATACCATGAACGGATCGCCGGCTTGCGGCACTTCAGCAAGACCCGTAATTTCAACCGGAGTGGAAGGTCCCGCTTCTTTAATTCTGCGTCCCCGATCGTTCATCATCGCCCGCACGCGGCCGAAACTTGACACCGGCTACGAATGCGTCGCCGACCTTCAACGTTCCGTGCTGAATCAACAAGCGTGCGACCGGACCGCGCTGCTTATCAAGCTCTGCTTCAATTACCGTACCGCGAGCTCGCTTGTCAGGATTCGCCTTCAATTCCTGCACTTCGGCTACGAGCAGGACCGTCTCGAGCAGCTCTTCCAAGCCGATGCGCTCTTTGGCTGAAACGTTGACGAATATCTTATCTCCGCCCCAGTCTTCCGGTACTATTCCGTGCTCCATTAATTCCTGCTTAATGCGTTCCGGGTTCGCTTCCGGCTTATCCATCTTGTTCACGGCAACGATGATCGGCACGTCTGCTGCTTTCGCGTGATTGATCGCCTCGACCGTCTGCGGCATAACGCCATCGTCAGCAGCGACAACGAGAATTGTAATGTCCGTAACCTGAGCACCGCGCGCCCGCATCGTCGTGAACGCTTCGTGACCAGGTGTATCTAAAAACGTTATTTTCTTTCCTTGAATTTCCACCTGATAGGCACCGATGTGCTGCGTAATCCCGCCTGCTTCGCCTTCCGTTACGCTCGTATGGCGAATGGCGTCAAGCAGCGTCGTCTTCCCATGGTCAACGTGACCCATAATCGTAACGACAGGCGGACGCGGCAAAAGATCTTTCTCATCATCTTGTTCTTCGATGTCCTCGAAGTTATCTTCGTCCACTGGGATTTTCAGTTCCACTTCAATGCCGTAATCGTCTGCTACAAGCTGAATCGTATCGAGATCAACCTCTTGGTTGATCGTCGCCATGACGCCCATTAGCAAGAGCTTCTTAATGACTTCAGAAGCATCCTTATGCAGGAGCTTAGCAAGCTCGCCAACAGTCATAGCTCCGCGAACGATGACTTTCTTCGGCGTATTGTCGATCTTCTCGCGGCGTTCTTGCGGACGGCGGTTGTTCTTGCCTTGACCGCGGCGGCCGCCTTTGTTTATATTGCTCGCTTTATGATCATCAAACCGCTTACCGCTCGGTTTCGTTTTCTTCGTCGTCTTGCCTTTGCTTGCGTCATCGAATTTACCGCCAATTTTGCTGCGGCTCTTCGCTACCTCAGTATCTGGATATGATTCGCTCGTATCCGCAGCACGCCCAGCTGGCGCTTGCGTCGCAGCAGAGCTTTTGTTTGCTGCTGTCCCTTGGCTGCGAGCTGCGCTTTGCGGTTGCCGTGGACGATCATTGCGCTGGCTATCGGATGCTCCCGCATTCGTCCGTCCTTCGCTACGCTGCGCGCTACGATCTTGACTCGCTTGGCCGGATGAGCGTTTGGCGCCGCGCGATGCACTGTCTGCTGCAGGACGCTTGCTATCCGCCTCTGCACTGCTCGTTTCCGCTGCCTTCTTCACCTTTGCTTCGCTGCCAGCCGGTTTTTGCTCCTTCGCCGTAGCTTTGTTGCTTGTTTTCTGCTCTTGGCTAGACGGCTTGCTTGGTGCTGCTGACTCGGAAGCCGATCGTTTGGCCGCAGCGCTCGCTTTAATATCGCGGAAGAACTGCTCGACCTTCTCAATCATCGCAGGCTCCATCACGCTCATATGGTTATTGACCGGCATATTCACTCGCTTAAGGATCGTTATAATTTCTTTGCTGCTCATGTTGAGCGACTTCGCATATTCGTATACTCTGATTTTCTCCTTGTTGTCTTGTTTACTCAATACCCTTCACCTCCACAGTTTCCGGCTCACTTTAGGGCCGGGAGTTCGCCAATAACGCATCTGCGAACCCTTTATCGGTTACGGCAATAATGACACGCTCCTTCTTGCCGATTGCTTGACCGAGCGCCTGTCTTTCATAGTCCTGATTTAACGGAATATGATAAAACCGACATTTGTCTGTAAATTTTTTGGCCGTATTCGCCGACGCATCACTCGCTAATAGGACGAGATGCGCTTTGCGTTTCTGAATCGTTTGCAGCACCGTCTCTTCACCGCTTACGAGCTTTCCGGCGCGCTGCGCAAGGCCAAGCATGGACAAAAATTTATTCGTCATCGCTGGATGCCTCTTTCTGAGCTTGAAACTCATCCTCTACGCGAATGAAATCTTGCGCCAGCTGCTCGTATATGTCCTCGCTTACCCCTGCCTTTAGAGCACGGTCTAGCGCACGAGTTTTGCGAGCCAAGCGGAAGCAACTAACATCACCGCATAAATAGGCACCTCTGCCGGACTTTTTGCCAGTCAGATCGATCAGTATTTCTTCTTCCGGCGTACGAACGACTCTGATCAACTCTTTCTTGCTTTTCATTTCCTGACAAGCTACACATTTGCGAAGAGGTACTTTGCGACGTCTCATACGCTGTCCCTCCTAAGCTTACTCTGTGCCGAACTCGTCATGGTCATAAGCTTCTTCCCAATCTTCATCGCCCGTCCGCGGACGGCCGAACTCCTCTTCTGCTTGCGTTTCGCTCTTAATGTCGATTTTCCAGCCTGTCAATTTCGCCGCCAGCCGTGCATTTTGCCCCTTGATGCCAATCGCGAGCGACAGCTGGTGGTCCGGCACGATCACTCTAGCTACCTTCTCTTCCTCCATGACATGCACTTCGATCACCTTTGCCGGACTCAGTGCGTTGGACACATACTGTTCAACGTCTTCCGACCAGCGCACAATGTCGATTTTTTCGCCGCGCAGTTCACCGACGATCGTCTGCACCCGCATGCCTTTCGGACCGACGCACGAGCCGACCGGATCGACTTCTTCATTGCGCGAATATACAGCAATTTTGGAACGGAAGCCAGCCTCGCGAGCAACCGACTTAATCTCAACGATTCCGTCGTAGATTTCCGGCACTTCAAGTTCGAACAACCGTTTCAACAATCCGGGATGAGTCCGAGATAACAAAATTTGCGGACCTTTCGTCGTATTTTCTACCTTCGTAATATACGCTTTAATCCGGTCGCTTTGCCGGAACTGCTCACCGGGCATCACTTCAGCAAGTGGCAGCACCGCTTCTACCTTGCCCAGATCGACATAAATATTACGGGTATCTTGACGCTGTACGATACCGGTAACAATATCCTCTTCTTTATCAATAAATGCTTCATAAATAAGGCCGCGCTCCGCCTCACGAATGCGCTGTGTGACGACCTGCTTGGCCGTCTGCGCTGCGATGCGCCCAAAATCAGCTGGCGTGACCTCGATCTCCACGATGTCATCCAGTTGATAATTCACATTGATTTCACGCGCCGCATCGAGGGAGATTTCAAGACGCGGGTCGAGCGCTTCGTCTACGACTGTTTTTCTTGCAAACACTTTAATCATGCCTGTTTGCCGATCGATATCGACGCGCACGTTTTGCGCTGTATTGAAGTTCCGTTTGTAGCTGGAGATCAAAGCAGCTTCAATCGCATCGATCAGCACATCTTTATCGATTCCTTTTTCACGTTCAATTTCATGCAAAGCTTCGATAAAATCTGCATTCATGGCTATGTTGTTCCTCCTTTCGCTTATCCAGACGTTACATTTTGATCGCTAATCTAGCCGCGGCTACCTTCGCTGCAGGCAAGACATGCGTTTTGTTACCAATATGTATAGCAAACTCCTGACCATCATAAGAGGTCAAGGTTCCTTCAAACTCTTTCATCCCGTCAATCGGTTCATACGTCTTAAAGTATACGTACTTACCGACAGCCCGCTCATAGTCCCGTTCGGTCTTCAAGGGCCGCTCTGCCCCGGGCGACGATACCTCCAGAAAATACGCATACGGAATCGGATCCTTCTCATCTAACTTGGCGCTCAAATATTCGCTGATCTTGCCGCATTCCTCGATATCGATACCGCCTTCTTTGTCGACAAATACACGCAAAAATCGGTTGCTGCCTTCCTTCACGAATTCAATGTCCACCAGTTCAAATTCGCTGTGCTCTTGCAAATAAGGTTCAAGCATTTGTTCGACGGTTTGCTTGATCGATCCGCTCAAATAAACGCATCCTCCTTCATGATCTTCGTCTGCTTATTTCGCCTTCTCGAATACGAGATGTTCGAACGATTGTAAAAGTATAGGTTCCAATTCCCTTGCTTCCGCGTGAACAGAAGTTTTATTGAATGACCTTTTGTGGACAAAATGTAAAGAGTGGGTTTCCCCACTCTTACAGCCGTCAATATCGAAAAGTTGCTGTGAAAGCAGACAGATTAACGTTTCATATCTGCCGCTAACGATTATAGCATACTTCTGTAAATCTCTGCAAGACCATGCAGGATAATGCCAACACCTAGGCAGCATACATGTTCTCCACTTTTAGAATAAGGACAATTGATTCGATTCTGGCAAGCCGCGGAAGCAGCCAAGCTGAGTTAAAATTTCCACGATCGTCTTGGACGCCTTGGAGCGGGTCTGAAAATCTTCCACTGACAAAAATTCTCCGTCATCCCTAGCCGCCGCAATATTGCGTGCGGCATTCAGGCCGACGCCCGGAATAGCCGAGAACGGTGGGATGAGCTCATCCCCGTCGATCACAAAGCGAGTCGCATCGGAACGGTACAGATCAATCTGCTTAAAGCCGAAGCCGCGAGCTGTCATCTCCAATCCCATCTCCAATATCGAAGTCATCGCTTTCTCCTTCGGAGTCGCTTGGAATCCTTTCGCTTCTATTTCTTCCAGCTTGCTGCGAATCGCATCGTACCCTTGCGTGAAGATTTCCACGTCAAAGTCTTCGGCTCGCACGGAGAAATATGTCGCATAAAAAGCGATCGGATAATACACCTTGAAATAGGCTGTACGAACCGCCGAGATGACATACGCAGCGGCATGCGCCTTCGGGAACATGTACTGGATGCGCAAACATGATTCGATATACCATTCCGGCACTCCGCACCGCTTCATCTCCTCGATCCACTCATCGGCGTCAGCCCTTTGCCCTTACGCACGCTCTCCGTAATCTTGAAGGCGAGGCTGGCGTCCATTCCGGCTTTATAAATTAAGTACAGCATAATGTCGTCACGACATCCGATGACCGTCTTGATCGTACAGGTACCGTTTCGGATCAGCTCCTGGGCATTGCCGAGCCAGACGCCGGTGCCGTGGGACAGGCCGGATATTTGCAGCAGGTCGGCGAATGTTTTCGGCTGCGTCTCCTCCAGCATCTGGCGCACGAATCGCGTGCCCATCTCCGGAACGCCGTACGTGGCGACCGGCGATCGGATCTGCTCCGGCGTCACGCCGAGCGCTTCCGTCGAGCTGAAGATGCTCATCACCTTCGGATCGTTCATCGGGATCGTCGTCGGATCGACGCCGGTCAAGTCCTGCAGCATGCGCATCATCGTCGGATCATCGTGGCCGAGAATATCGAGCTTTAGCAAGTTCTCGTCGAAGGCGTGGTAGTCAAAATGCGTCGTCTTCCATTCCGAGCTTGTGTCATCCGCCGGGTATTGCACCGGCGTAATGTCCTCGACCTCCATATAATCCGGCACGACGACGATTCCGCCGGGATGCTGGCCGGTATTTCGCTTGACGCCGGTGCAGCCGCTAGCAAGCCGGGCAATCTCCGCACCTCGCCACTTCTTGCCGTGTTCTTCCTCGTATTTCTTCACATAGCCGTACGCGGTTTTTTCAGCCACCGTGCCGATCGTTCCAGCCCGGAACACGTTTTTCTCGCCGAACAGCTCCTTCGTATAGTTGTGGGCGTGCGGCTGATATTCGCCGGAGAAGTTCAGATCGATATCCGGCACTTTGTCACCCTTGAACCCGAGGAACGTCTCGAACGGAATATCCTGTCCGTCGCCCTTCATGCGTGTTGCCGCATTTCGGGCAATCCTTGTCCGGCAAGTCAAAGCCGCTCGGGACGCTGCCGTCCGAGAAACCATTCGCTATGCTTGCACTCCGGATTTCTGCATACAGTAATGCGGCGGCAGCGGATTGACCTCGGATATGCCTAGGAATGTGGCCACGACCGAGGAGCCGACCGAACCGCGGGAGCCGACCAAATATCCGTCCTCGTTCGACTTTTTGACGAGCCGTTCGGAGATGAGATAGTTGGCCGAAAACCCGTACTTGATAATCGGCACCAGTTCCTTCTCCAAGCGCTCGACCACGACTTCGCGGCAGCGGATCGCCGTACATTGAGTTCGCCGTTTCGTAACACTTGCTGCGGATCTCCTCATCGGCCCCTTCGATGATCGGCGTGAACAGCTTGGACGGGAACAGCTCGAACTCCTCGATCGTATCGGCAATTGCGATTCGGTATTGCGTCACGACGACTTCGTAGGCGTCTTCTCGCCCAAGTGCGCCATCTCCTCCAGCATTTCCTCAGTCGTGCGCAGATGGGCGTCAGGCTTGCGAATGATCTTTGAGCGGACTGAAGCCCGTAATGCCGTGTATCGTAATGTCGCGGATACATCTTGTCACGCGGATGCAAGTAATGGACATTACCGGTTGCGATTACCGGTTTGCCGAGTTTTTCGCCGATTTCGACAATGCGTCTATTCGCATCTTCCAACTGATGTACGCTGCCGACTAAGCCCTTGTCCACGCAGATGCATGTTCATGCCGATCGGCTGCACTTCCAGCACATCGTAGAATTCCGCTGTCTTCTTCCGCTTCATCCTGTGTTTTGTTCAGGACGGTCTCGAACAACTCCCCTTTCTCACAGCCAGAGGAAATAATGAGCCCTTCCCGCAATTCCTGCAGCTTGCTCTTCGGAATGCACGGTACACGGTTGAAATATTCAGTATGTGACAGCGACATGAGCTTGTATAAATTTTTCCTGCCTTGCATTCGTTTTCGCATAGATGCATGCAATGGAACGGCCGCGTGTTCGACAAATCCTTGCCGACATAATCGTTCAGCCGCTCAAGCCGTGTGATCTTGCGCGCTTCGCATTCCTTCAACAGTGCAAGCAGGATAGAACCGCCAGCGCCACTGTGTCGTCAATCGCACGGTGATGATTTTCCAGACTTACCTTGAACTTGTCCGCCAATGTGTTCAGCCGGTGATTTTTCATCGAAGGAAGCAGCATGCGCGCCAGTTCCAACGTATCGAGCGACGGGTTGCTCAGCGGCTGCATGCCGAGATTGCGGCTGCGGCTTGGATGAAGCCCATGTCGAACTGGGCGTTGTGAGCGACCAGCACACCGTCTCCGACGAATTCAACGAATTCCTTCATCACATCGGCAAGCTCCGGCGCATCCTTGACCATATCATCAGTATATATTGGTCAGCTGCATGATGTGATAAGGAATTTTTTCGTGCGGATTGACGAAGGTGGAATATCGGCCAACTTCCTTGCCTTCCACTAGCTTCACCGCTGCGATTTCGATGATCTTGTTATGGTTGATAGACAAGCCGGTCGTTTCGATGTCGAACACGACGTACTCGGCTTCTGCAAGTCGCCGTCGCGAGGCTGTGTCACGATCGGCACAGCGTCGTTGACCACGTTCGCTTCCACGCCGTAAATCGACTTGATGCCGATTTTTTTTGCGCAGCTTTGTCCGCCTCAGGGAACGCCTGTACGCCTGCGTGATCGGTGATGGCGATCGCTTTGTGCCCCCACTTGGCTGCTAGTTTCATATATTCCGTGATGGATGTAACCGCGTCCATCGTGCTCATATTCGTATGCAGATGAAACTCAACCCGCTTCTCTTCCGCATCGTCCATACGTTCCGGCGGCGGTGCAACCTCATTCAAATCATTCGGGATCATGACGAGCTCAGGCACTTGCGCAAACCGATCATACTCGACCTTACCGCGTGCGCGCAGCCATTTGCCCTCGCGCAAACCTTGCATCTTGTGCAAGTCTTCTTTGTTTTTCACGAATACTTTCAAAGACAACGAATCGCTGAAATCCGTTAAGTTGAACGTATACAGCGTCGTTCCATTGCGCAATTCCTTCACTTCGAGCGCGAATACCATCCCTTGTATGGTGATCCGCTTCTCCTCGTCCTGAATGTCTTGAATCGGCACAGGTTGATCCTTAATCTCATAGCCGTAGACGAACGGCTGACTGTCGTCGACGTTGGAAGTCGGTTTGCTCTTCGCCTCTTTCTCAGCCTCTTCGATCATCGACCTCATTAACAGCCGATCCTCTTCCTCGCGCTCCTTCAGGAACCGCTCGAACTCATCAACAGGAGATTCACCGACCGCAAGCAATACGCGAACGTCCCTGCCGAAGTAGTCGCGATAAAAACGGACAATATATTGATCTATTTCTTTTCGTTTCGCCAGTTCAAGGCTCGTGGAGTCAAGCAGCAAGACGGTCAGCTTATTGCCTTCCGTTTCGATACGGGCCTTCGCCATCCAGCCGTTAACCGATACAAGCTCTCGTCTCAACCATTCGACACATAGAGGCCAATACTCTTCGATCACTTCATGGTCTCTGACTTCCTCCAGATAGCGAATGACAAAGGAGATGGAGGCGATATGGGAAAAATGCTGCTGAATCTTCTTGCAAAATGTCAGAAAAACAGTTTGCGGAAGCAGCTTATTCTTCACGATATGCAACGTCCAAGCGCTGTTCGTACGATTCACTTCCACACGGTCTATGTATCCGTCACCGAAATATTCTCCGACCATCTCCCCTGGAATTTCGGCATGGCGCAGCAATAGCTCGAAGCGACTGCGCTTCTTCGCTACTTCATCCATCGTCCTTCCCTCCCGTATAAAATAGGCAAGGGCTGTCAGAATCTACGATTCCTCGGCCCTTCGTCTACCCATCTTTTATTATCTTACCATATCCGTTTTGCTACGTTCTACTAATAAGCTCTAGCAAAGACAACCGTATGCTTCGCCTGCTCCTCACAGACGAGACATTTGCTCTTATGCTCATCCACGATGAATGGAATGTTGCGACTCGTCGCTTTCGTCTCCAGCTTCACTTGGTGCTCACAAGCGTCGGAGCCACACCAACCCGCAAGCACGAAGCCGCGCTTGTCCGCGAACAGAGTCTTTAATTCATCCAGCGAATCGACGGAATACGTATGCTCTTTCATAAACGCGCGCGCGCGCTCGAACATTTGCTGCTGGATTGCGTCCAGCATTTGCTTCACTTCCTCGAGCAATTGTTCCTGCCCCACGATTTTCTTCTCGCCAAGCCGCGTCGCGAGCACCACTTGACCGTTCTCTAGATCCCTCGGTCCTAGCTCGATGCGAAGCGGTACGCCGCGCATTTCATATTCGTTAAACTTCCATCCAGGACTTAAGTCCGGCCGGTCATCGACACGGACGCGGATGCCCGCCTGCTTCAGCTGGTCATACAGCTCGTCTGTCTTGGCGATCACTTGCTCGCGCGTCTTCGGAGGTCCGATCGGAATCATAATCACTTGCGTCGGGGCTACCTTCGGCGGCAGCACCAAGTCCCTTGTCATCGCCGTGCACCATAATTAACGCGCCGATCAGCCGCGTGCTGACGCCCCAAGAAGTCGTATGGACAATATTGCTGCTCATTATCACGGTCTAAATATTTGATATCGAATGCTTCTGCGAAGTTCGTCCCCATGTAATGGGATGTCCCTGCTTGTACAGCTTTGCCATCCTTCATCATCGCTTCAATGGAATACGTATCGACAGCACCGGCAAACTTCTCGGACGGTGTCTTCTGGCCAACGATGACCGGAATCGCCAATACATCTTCTACGAATTCGCGATAAATTTCCAGCATTCGCATCGTCTCTTCACGAGCTTCCGCTTCATTCTCATGCGCCGTATGGCCTTCCTGCCACAGAAACTCGCTTGTTCGCAGAAACGGCAATGTTCGCTTCTCCCAACGGACGACATTCGCCCATTGATTGATCAAGAGCGGCAAATCTCGGTAAGAGTTGATCCACTTCGCATACATATGGCCGATCATCGTCTCGGAAGTCGGACGAATCGCCAGTTTTTCCTCCAGCTTTTCACCACCCGCTTCCGTCACCCATGGAAGCTCCGGATTAAATCCTTCCACGTGCTCCTTCTCCTTCTGGAAGAAGCTTTCGGGAATGAACAGCGGGAAATATGCGTTGCGATGTCCGGTTTCCTTGAAACGCCTGTCCAACTCTCGCTGGATATTTTCCCAGATTTCATAGCCGTCCGGCTTAAAGACGATACAGCCGCGCACCGGCGAATAGTCCATCAGATCGGCTTTCTTGATGACATCGATATACCATGCTGAAAAATCTTCACTTTGCGGCGTAATTTCTTGACTTGTAACTGCTTCGCTCCTTTACCTCATCCTCGATTCACCTCTGAATCTAACTTCGAAATAATCGCAATGATATCATTGTAAGTGACCGCGATCATCAATAGGATCAAGGCGGCGAACCCGATCAAATGCACGAGGCTTTCTCTTTCTGCGGATCGACCGGCTTGCCGCGTACCGCTTCAATCCCAAGGAAAACCAAACGGCTGCCATCAAGCGCAGGTATCGGGAAGCAAATTGAATATTCCCAGATACAAGCTGAGCACGGCCATCCACAAAATAAGTGTAGTGGCACCTGCCTGTGCAGCTAGCCCGGTCGTTCGAGCAATGTCTACAGGTCCGCCCAAATCCTCCAGATCCACGTCCAACATCGCTAATTTCTTCAAACCGACGAAGATTTGTTCCGTCCAAAAGTCATCTGCTTCCACGTTCCGGTCGCCACTTCTACGATTGTCGGTCGACGATACTCATCGTACTTCAGACCGATTTCCACGCCAATTTTAGCGCTGCCGTCGGTCATTTGCGGGGTCAACGTGAGCTCTACCTTCTCTCCATCGCGAAGCACTTCCCATTTCATCGGTTCACCGAGTGATGCACTGATCATGCCAGTCAGCTTCTCATCATCTCCCAGATCGGCTCTCCATTAATCGACACAACCTGATCACCGGCTTGCATCCCTCCCGCTTCTGCAGGAGATTGCTCGGCGACTCCAACGATGACAAGGCTGCCCGTTTCCGGCTTCGGAATGCCGACCATAACCACATACAAGCCGAACAGCACGATGGCCAAAACAAAGTTCATAAGCGGGCCACCGAAGATGGCCAGCGCCCGTTTGCCTACGCTCTTGCTGGCAAACTGACGATCAAGCGGAGCAATTTGCGTTTCTTGACCACGGGCGATCATGAGCGCCTTCGGATCAATGTCGTAACGCGTCTTTTGTCCGTCCAATTCCAGCTCGATGTACAGATCGTTCTCAATATCGAGGCGCACGACTTCGCCTTGTATAAGATGCTGATATTGCTCCAATCGATCCAAATAAATATGGGTAACGGTATCGTCATGCAACCTTACGGCGACTGTTTGTCCGGGATTGACCTGAACGAGTTCAGGATCTTCCCCAGCCATGCGAGCAAACCCGCCAAACGGAAGAAGGCGGAACGAGTATCTGGTCTCCCCTTTCTTGAATGAGATCAGCTTCGGACCAAAGCCGATTGCGAACTCTCTGACGAGAATGCCGGCTCGCTTCGCAAAGATCATATGCCCCCATTCATGTATGCCGATAATGACAAAGAAGACCAGAATTGTATAGAATATCGTCGTTACGAGTGTCACGCATCCATTCCTCCTTCTCGCAGAATCGCCGGATAGATTAAGACATGCTAGACCCCTAATCGATGCTTTGACTGCTTTACCAGGTCTACTAAGGTCGAACATGCACTTAGATTAACATTATTCACAATATTTATTCAAGAGAACCATAGCCGTACTGGTTTTGTATGCAAGTATGGAATGTAACGCTAGGCTCGTGCTTTAGCGAAACAGCTTAGCCGCCTCTTGTCGCGCCCACCGATCAACGGCAAGCACCGTTTCCAGGTCTGGTGACATAACCGGACTGTGGCGCTCCAGCACTTCGCTTATGATGTCCTCGATTTGCAGGAATGTGATGTCTCCCTGCAAAAATCTCGCCACCGCCACCTCGTTCGCAGCGCTGTACACAGCCGGCATCGTGCCGCCTTGCTCTACCGCATTCGTAAGCCATGCGCAATACACGGAAACCGTTCTTCGTCCATCGCGCGGAAATGCAAGCTCCCCGCCTGAACTAAGTCCAAAGGTCGGAACGGCCCGGCCAGCCGCTCTGGATAAGTGAGTGCATATTGGATCGGCACGCGCATATCCGGATTGCCAAGCTGCGCGATGATGCTCGTGTCTACGAACTCGATCATCGAATGGACGATGCTCTCCGGGTGAATGACCACCTCGATTCGCTCATACGGAATATCGAACAGCCAATGCGCTTCAATGACTTCAAGCCCCTTGTTCACCATCGTCGCGGAGTCGATCGTAATTTTCGCGCCCATCGACCAATTCGGATGCTGCAAGGCTTGCTCCACCGTAACATCCTTCAGCTCATCACGCGTTCTATCACGAAAGGAGCCGCCTGAGGCGGTAATGATGAGCTTATGAATTTCCTCGCGCCGCTCCCCGTTCAAGCATTGGAATATTGCCGAATGCTCACTGTCTACCGGGATAATCGGTACGCCGCGCTGCTGAGCTTCCGCCATCACCAGATGTCCGGCGCTAATTAACGTCTCCTTGTTGGCAAGTCCGATAGGGATTCCCGCTTTGATCGCGGCAAGGGTAGGAGCTAGGCCCGCGCTGCCAAGTACGGCCGTAATGAGCATATCGGCGTTCGCATGTGCGGCGGCTGTTATCATGCCACCTTCGCCATATTCGACTTGAACGTCTGGAAAATCGCGCTGCAGCTTGGCGGCATCCGCCTCTTCACTCACGGAAACAACACGCGGGCGAAACCGCTCGATCTGTTCACTTAAAAGCGCGGTGTTTCGCCCGGCTGTAAGCGCTACAACCTCAAATTGATCTGGCCTTTCCGCGATGACCTGAAGCGTCTGCGTGCCGATGGAACCAGTGGAGCCTAATATTGCAATTCGCTTTTTCATGCTTGTTTCTCTCCTGCTATATGTACTCGCACTTTATGTATATGTCCAGGTTTTGGCTTGTGTTATTCTTAGGCAAGAAAACCTAGCAAATGAATGAACGGGAACACGATGAGCCAACTGTCCACTCGGTCAAGCACGCCTCCGTGTCCGGGAAGCAGCGTGCCGGAATCTTTGACCCCTTGCATGCGTTTGTAGGCGCTTTGGATTAGATCGCCTAGCTGCCCGACGATGCTGATGGCCAGACCAAGAACAACTGCCTTCTGCCAGTCAAGCCAGCCAGGTACAACGAAGGTGAATGCACCAGCGAACAGAATAGCGACGAGCATTCCGCCAATCGCCCCTTCAATCGTCTTCTTCGGGCTGATCTTTGGAGCAAGCAGATGCTTGCCGAACAACATCCCCGAAAAGTACGCTCCAGTATCTGTTAGCCAAATGCAACCAAAGGTGAACAATGACCAGACGAGACCGTCTTCTGGAAGCAAGCGGGTTTGCAGCATGTAGTGAGAGCCGTAGCCGATATAGAGCACACCGATCATCAGCACGGCAACGCTGCGCAAATTGGCTCGATTGTGAAAGAAAACCGTCATCGCTAAGAACACCAGCATCATGAGCCATACGAACTGAGTGGCATCGAGCGATATCGAAGGCACCCAGCGTTCGAGAGGCAAGATGATGAAGATGACGAAAGCGTACCCAGCAATTGTCCCGCTGCCAAGGCCAGAAATTCGATTCAATCGCGCAAATTCATAATACGAAGCGATAGCAAGCAGAAGGATAAAGATGGAATAAGCATATCCGCCCCAAATTAAGATGCCGATGAAGATGAGAGCTGCCAATAACCCGGTAACGATTCTTTGTCTCAACGTTCATTCTCCCCCATCTGCCTAGAGGCATGTAGAAGCTTGTCCTTTGACACGGAAGCGGGCCGCCTTAGCGTATTAATTCACCAACCCGCCGTATCGTCTGACACGTTGTTGATACGTTTGTATTGCTTCATAGAAATGTTCTTTCGTAAATGCTGGCCATAATACATCCGTGAACACGAACTCTGTGTAAGCACACTGCCATAGCATAAAGTTGCTAATGCGGATTTCACCGCTCGTGCGGATCAGAAGATCCGGATCAGGCAGATCGTAAGAAAGAAGGCGCATCGACAAATCTCGATCGTCAATATTTTCCGGATTTATGGTGCCGTCCTTTACTTCTTCTGCAATCCTTCTCACTGCCTCAATAATCTCTTTGCGACTACCGTAATTGAGCGCAAAGTTGAGAATAAGTCCCGTATTGTGCTTCGTCTCTTGAATGGCGGTCTCCACCGCTTGAAGCGTGTGAGGCGGCAAATGCTCCGGCCAGCCCATCATTCTCACTTGGACGTTGTTGGCGATCAGTTCATCCAGTTCGATGGATAGAAATTCCTGAGGGAGCTTCATCAAATAGTCGACTTCTTCCTTCGGCCGTTTCCAATTTTCCGTAGAGAAAGCATACATCGTCAAGATGCGAATGCCTAGCTCATTGGCGGCGAGCGTGATGTTCTTAACGGTCTTCATGCCGGAGTGATGCCCGGCGACGCGCGGCAATCCCCTTTGCCTAGCCCATCTGCCGTTCCCGTCCATAATGATCGCTACATGCTGCGGGATATTGTCGGAAGAGACGGAAGATTTGGTTTTGTGAGCAGTGCGTGCTTGGTTTCGTTTAAACCAATCGAGCATGACAACGTCCCCCATTATTGGCTGGTGCCAAGAACTTTGACGCAGATGAAAACGAAGATGATGCTAAGCGACCCCTCCTTATCGTCTGAAGGGGGGCCGAAGTCTAATTCTTTGCAGCTTTTTAGATTTCCATAATTTCCTTTTCTTTTGCGGCTAACACCTTGTCGACTTCAGCTATGAATTTGTCCGTTAGCTTCTGGACTTCATCCTGGTATCGTCTTGACTCATCTTCGGAGATTGAATCCTTCTCTAGCTTCTTAAGCTCATCATTCGCATCACGGCGAATGTTGCGAATCGCTACTTTGGACTCCTCGCCGTACTTCTTAGTCAGCTTGACGAGCTCCGTTCTTCTCTCTTCTGTCAGTTGCGGAATCGTGATGCGAATCACATTGCCATCGTTGGCTGGCGTCAACCCGAGATCAGATTTCATAATCGCTTTCTCGATCTCGTCGATTGCACTCTTATCCCAAGGCTGAATCATGAGTGTGCGCGGATCAGGCGTCGTCACGGTTGCCATCTGGGAAACTGGTGTCGGCGTTCCATAGTAGTCCGCTTGAACGCGATCCAATAACGAAGGTGTGGCACGGCCTGCACGCAATGAGGCCATCTCCCTCTTTAATGAGGCAATCGCTTTTTCCATTCGTTCACTGGCATCTTGAATTACGGATTGCGGCATTAATCAACACTCCCTCTTACGATCGTTCCGATTTTTTCACCCATTACTACTCTGCGAATATTGCCCTTCTCCGTAATAGAGAAGACGATGAGTGGGATATTGTTATCCATGCATAACGACGAAGCTGTTGAATCCATGACGCCGAGACCTTTGTTCAACACGTCCAAGTAAGATAGCTCTTCATATTTCTCGGCATCTTTATCTTTGAATGGATCAGCAGAATAGACGCCGTCCACTTTGTTTTTGGCCATCAGTATGACTTCGGCCTCGATTTCCGCAGCACGCAGTGCTGCTGTTGTGTCTGTTGAGAAATAAGGGTTTCCCGTGCCGCTAGCAAAGATGACGACACGCCCTTTTTCAAGGTGACGGATCGCACGGCGGCGAATATATGGTTCAGCAATTTGCTGCATAGCAATCGATGTTTGCACGCGCGTTGGCACGCCAATTTTCTCAAGTGCATCCTGCAGCGCTAAGGAATTCATCACCGTGGCCAGCATGCCCATATAGTCTGCAGTAGCCCGATCTATTCCTTTCTCGCTGCCTGCGATGCCCCGCCATATGTTGCCGCCGCCGACTACGATCGCCACTTCAACTTTTAGTTCGACCACTTCCTTAATCTGTTCGGCGATAGAGGTAATCACCTGTGCCTCGATCCCGTATCCGACTTGCCCGGACAAGAGCTTCGCCGCTTAACTTCAACACAACTCGCTTAAATTCAGGCTGTCTGAACCACTTTATGATTTCCTCCGTTCTTTTCAACTCTTACTCCCAATTTCATATCCGATCATAACACTCATATCTGCCAAAGAAGGAACACGGGCGGTGTTCCATTTCTTAGTCTGATAAGAAGCGGATTATTTTTTCACTTGTGCCATAACTTCTTCTACGAAGTTATCTTCTTTCTTCTCCAAGCCTTCACCTAGTTCAAAACGCACAAAACGGCGAATCGAAATGTTCTCACCAATTTGTAGCCATCATCGAGTTCACCAGTTGGAAATCGTTTGGTCCGGATCCTTGATGAATTGTTGCTCCATCAAGCAAACTTCTTGTAATATTTGGAGATGCGTCCTTCAACCATCTTGTCAACAATATTCTCCGGCTTTCCTTCATTCAGAGCTTGTGCACGTAAAATTTCGCGCTCTTTATCCAGTTCTTCTGCCGGAACTTCTTCCTTGCTTACATATTTCGGAGCTGCAGCTGCGATATGCATCGCGATATCCCGAACGAATGACTTGAAGTTATCCGTCTTCGCAACGAAGTCAGTCTCACAGTTTACTTCAACTAGAACGCCGATGCGTCCTTCACCATGAATATAAGATTCAACAAGACCTTCTGTAGCTGCGCGTCCAGCTTTCTTAGCAGCTGCGGACAAACCTTTCTCGCGAAGAATTTCCGCCGCTCTTGTCAAGTCACCGTTTGCTTCTTCCAGAGCTTTCTTACAATCGAGCATTCCTGCTCCTGTCTTTTCACTAAGCTCTTTAACTTGAGCCGCACTTACTGCCATCTGAATACAGCCTCCTTATGATTCGAACACGAATTAGATGTTATTGAAACTAGTGAACCTTATAGGTACGTGGAAAAAAAGGGCGGTGATAGGTTTCTAAACCTTCCAACCACCCTTTATCAGTGTATGTGCTCTTATGCAGTTGTTTCTTCACCTTGATTTGCTTCCACGACTGCATCAGCCATCTTCGATGTCAAAAGCTTGACTGCGCGAATCGCATCATCATTACCCGGAATCACGTAATCGATTTCATCAGGATCGCAGTTCGTATCGACGATGCCTACGATCGGGATACCGAGCTTGCGAGCTTCCGCAACCGCAATGCGCTCTTTGCGCGGATCGATGACGAACAATCGCATCAGGAAATTGTTTCATATTTTTAATTCCGCCAAGGAACTTCTCCAAACGTTCCTGCTCCTTGCGGAGAAGAATAACTTCCTTCTTCGGCAACAATTCGAACGTTCCGTCTTCTTGCATTTTTTCCAGTTCATGCAAACGAGCTGTACGCTTTTGAATCGTTTGGAAGTTGGTCAATGTACCGCCGAGCCAGCGTTGGTTGATGTAGAACATGCCGCAACGCTCAGCTTCTTCCTTCACGGAATCTTGCGCTTGCTTCTTCGTGCCGACGAAGAGAATCGTACCTCCTGATTCCGCTACAGATTTGACGAAGTTGTAAGCTTCTTCAACTTTCTTAACTGTTTTCTGGAGATCGATAATGTAGATCCCGTTACGTTCTGTGAAGATGTATTTTTCCATCTTTGGATTCCAGCGGCGGGTTTGGTGACCGAAATGCACGCCGGCTTCCAGCAATTGCTTCATGGAAATGACTGCCATCCTCACGCACCTCCTCTGTTGGTTTTTTAGTATAATGCCTCCGCCAGTATCATCTCCATTCAAAACTTCCGTCCTCAAGACGAAAGCACCCTTGAATGGATTAACTAGACGTGTGTTCTTATACACCGTCAATTACTATACCATAATCTTGAACCGGAGTGCAATATTTTATCCTGTTTTGTGTGTATCAAGCGGGTTGCAGGTAGAATCTTTGTATGCAGTTGGGCTGTAACGGTTGCCACAAAGGCTATTCGGCTGATATCGAGCGTTTGAAAATTGTTACGGTTGCCATAGAGGCTATTCATCATAAAATGGCACATTTGGCGGTAAAAACAGCAAAATAGTCGCCAGCACAACCGTTACAAAACTAACCCTCGCTCATTCGCTATTATAAGCTCTATGACAACCGTCAGAGCAATAACTTCACGAGTCACAACATTTCACAATGTCTGCGTCTCTTTGGCTTGATCATTGTCCGGTAATTGCCTGTCCGGTTATCGCCCGTACGAGCTGCTCCCTTGTCGGTTTGGCACGGAACTCGTGGTAGCCGGTGTGGATCCCGTGCTCGCGAGCAGCAGCTTGCAGCGCTTCTGCAAATAAAGCTTGATCGTCAATTAAGCTCATGGTGGCAAACATCTCGCTGATGTCTTCAATAGACATTTCGGAATTTATGTATACAGCGTGTATAACAGTTTCAGTGCCAAACCTCACTTCGCTATTCTCGTCGACAAGGCGATAGCCATAGCGCTTGGCTGCTTCTTCGAGCATTGCTTCGTCAATCGCTTGCGGCGATTCGCCTGCAGACATCAGCCAGATAAGCAGTGCCCCGATGATCATGCCGCTGCCTAGACCAAGGAGGTAATATGTCTTCTTATTCAACATTCGTTTCCTCCCGCGATGCAAGCTGTAAGATCAGCTCTACCTCTCCATGATTCATGCCGGTTTGCTTCACAATCTCGTCAATCGTTCGTCCTTGCTTCTTCAGCTCGATTAACTCGCCATAACGATGAGAGATCAGCTCAGCTGGTTGCGGCTGAGCATCCGCATGTCCCATTTGTTCCATCTCATGATCCTCGGGATCAGCTTGTCCAGTCGCGAAAGCTCCTAGGCTCGCTACAAGCACATCCGTTCGTTCTTCCAAACGTTCAATGCGAGCACTTAGCTTCTGCATCTGTGCTTGATGATCTTCCTTCAGACGCGCAATATGCGCGATCAGCTTCTCATTGCGCGCTTCGGCTTCTGCAGCAAAATGCTCGAGTGTATCTTCCACATCGGACATGACCGCAGCATAATCATCCGCGTCTTTCTTTCTCATGAAGACCCATGCGTATACGAGTATGACAAAGCCTAACAACGCGACAACCTGCCAAACAGCCATCATGCACCCCCGAAGATTAACAACGTAAGCCGGTTTATTTCGGCCATAATTGAGGCTGGAATTCCAGGAAACATATGGTTAGATTTGCACAATGCATAAAAATGGTGAACAATCATTCGGTGTCGTTACGATTGAATTGGTGGTGAGATTAGGTTGAAAAAAGAAGAGGTCTTGCGGCGGTAAACTATGGTGAACATACCTGAAAAAATTCAACCGTAGTCTATAAGGTCAAATCGATGTGACGTCCCTTGTATGGATGAACGGAAACGGTTTGACCAGGTTCGGCCTGCTCGTCCTTCCTTCTTTCCCGCTTCTGATCATTCCGGCCGCCGCCTTGCTTTTGCTCCTCATCTCGAATTTGCAGCTCGAACGCCTGATCAATTTCGTTGCTTTTTTTAATTGTTCATCCGCTTTTTTAGCGGATTGCTGGGCAAGTTGATTTTGATCATAGGCAGGCTTTTGCGCGAGCTGATTTTGAATTTGTCCGACTTCACTCGTTCTAGGAATCGCAACCTGCAACTCAATCGATCGTAACGTCACCGGCGTCACTCCTTACGTGGCATTTATCAAATGCACCTTTACATTTATTATATCAGCATTTGCAAATTCAGGAGAACGTTTTCCGTGTGAGTATGCAACTTGATGTCTACTGTCCTCATATCATATGCAAGCTGCTCATTGCCGTAACTCAAGTTTCGCAGCGCGCGAGCTTGGCAATTCCAGATGCCTAGCAACTGGAACGATTGCCCGAATGTTCTCTTTTTATGAAGTAAATTTCGCGCTCATCGTCACTTCACCGTCTTCCAGACGGAAAACGACTTGCTGCGTAGTATCCTTTAGGAATCTCGTTGATCTGCCGATGACGATCTTCGCGCCACCATATATGAGTCCGTCAACTTCCACTTTCGCCAACTCCGTGTTCTCAAGCGCGCCCTCCAGCTCAGCGATCCGATCCGTCGCAATGGCATGCTGCTCAAGCAGCTGCTGCTTCGTTCTTCTGAGCTTTTCCAGCATCTTTGCTTTGTCTGGCGGCAAAGAACCGCTGCTAGCGAGTGGCTCCAATATTTTCAGAGCTTTCTCCGTCTTATCCAAATTTTCGTTGTACGACTTGATTTGTTTGTAAAGCTCACTCAATTCGTTTCTCAGTTCGGGCTTCACGCCAACTTCAATCGTGGTAGGTGTATGTGTCATATTGCCGATCGTTCTAGCGGAGACCGTTTCACCCGCTTGCACGACACCACCGACAATTAATCCTTTCGAACCCTTGCAGATGACGTTGCGGCCGGCCCGTACTTTGGAATGCATAATGCTTTGGCTGACGATCAGATCTTCGCCTGCCTCCACGTTGCCGTCTTGAATGAAGGAACATTTAATCGTCTTGCCGGCTTTCACCCAGCCTTTGTTATGGGCGACGATCCCTTCCGCAATATCGATCGAACCAGAAGCCGTAACTTCAGCCCCTTCTACACTGCCGAGTATGCGGATGTCACCTTCAGCCTTCACCTTAAATCCAGATATGACGTTGCCGCGTACAACGACATTGCCTACAAAATCTACGTTTCCACTGCGATAATCAACGTCTCCCTGTACTTCATACACCGGGAACACGTTCACCTTATCATGATCCGTAAAGGTTACCAGACCGTCGATGACTGCATACATGCGAGTTCGCTCATCATCGACTACGACGTTTTTGCCGGGTTTCAAGTATGCTTCCTTCGCCTTCTTCGGAGGAATGTTCTCACCGGTTACTGCAATGCCGGGAGTCCCCTCTACCGCAGGAACGCGTTCTGCGATCACTTGTCCCTTCTTAACGTTGTTAATTTTGAGCACGTCTCTAAAGTCGACACGTCCATCTTCCAAAACTTGCGGTTTACCTGAAGTCGAATCCGTGTTGTACAAAAAATGTACGTACCCGTCTTTCCCGTCCTCTGGAGCTACTCCTTTCGCGATTAATATCGGCTCGTTACATACTGTTTGGGGTTTGCCGCGAAGCGAGCGATGGCATCGTGAAGAATTCCATATTTTACACCGTGTCGTTAATAATGGCGGACAAGACCTCAATGTCTAAAGTCTCCACGCCTTCTTTTGCCGTTAAAGCGATGTGAGCGGTTAGCTTATCAGGCGAGACGATTACCTTCACTAAATTCGCATTTGGATTGCCCATGAATGCCATACGTATCCCCCCATAACTGGTGAAACTTGTACCCGCTGTCGTTTCAATCTGACATTAGTTCGGCTTTGCTGCTTGCCAGCACGCCTTTCAAACGCAGCAATGCTTTGGAATGCAATTGCGAAATTCGAGAAGGTGACAACGACATGACTTCTGCAATTTCGCTGAGCGATAGCTCCTCGTAATAAAACAATGACACGACTGTGCGCTCCTTCTCAGTTAACCGCTCGATGGCCCGCGCCAACATGTCTTGCAAAAACTGCTTGTGCACCGCAGACTCAGGTGCTTCAGCCTTCTCATCAATCAGCATGGCCATCCGTGAATCTGACTCTTCATCCCCAACCGGGTCCTCCAAAGAAAATACCGACGTAAGCGAAACATCGAGCAACATCTGACGGAATTCTTCCATTGAAACTTTCAAATATTCGCTGACTTCTTCATCGGTTACCGTCCGCATATACTTTTGCTCCAATACGCCGTATGCCTCTTCAATGCGCTTCGCCTTCTCACGAACCGATCGAGGCACCCAATCCCCTTGCCGGAGTGAGTCAAGGATTGCACCTCTGATGCGCCATGA
This sequence comes from uncultured Paenibacillaceae bacterium, assembly GCA_963755735.1. GTDB lineage: Bacteria > Bacillota > Bacilli > Paenibacillales > DA-C8 > Insulibacter. The sequence goes on along the minus strand of CAVWLN010000012.1, from coordinate 20,527 downwards.
TGCATAAGTCTCGAACCTAAGTCCGCGCTCCAGATCGAACTTCTCTACAGCGTCTATTAACCCCATTATACCATAACTAGACAAGTCATCCTTGGAAACATTACTAGGCAAGCCGATGGATAGTCGTCCGGAAACATACTCGACCAAAGGCAAATAAGCTTCAACTAATTTATTTTTCGCTTCCAAGGATTGCTCGGACTTCCACTCTTCCCATAAATGCTGAATTGGGAAGAGGAGACGATTTTCTAGTATTCATAGAATCATCTTCCTTATAGTTCTGTAAATCGTCTTACCGCTTCTGCCAGTTGCTCGGCTTGCAATTGTTCGTTGGAGCTGTCGTCTTTTCTAGCGATACGAGGTGGAACAAACGGCTGAAACTGTTTTCCTTCCGCCTCTTGCGACGATTCCGCTTCTGCATCATCAGCTTGCTTCGCTGCAGACGGACTGTCTTTGTGCAAACTCGGCAATTCAATATCATCTTCCGGCGTCGCCAGATCGATCGTGCTTCCTTCTGGCTGCTCCTCTTCGCTTTGTCCCAATATACCGATATCCGTCAGGATCAATGCGATCAACCAGCGGAACAAGTAAGTAAGCACGAACATGACGACAAACGCAATGACGCCTCTAGTAAGTGCCGTGAGCAGCAAGTTGTGATTCACGATGGCTAACCAAAACGACATCAATCCCGATATCATGCCGATCACAATGTTCCAAACAACGTTTCCGATCATAACTCTTTAACTCCATTCTGAACGCTTCTAATCTTCAAAATCCCGCTTTCGCTGTCGATTTCTACCGAGCGTCCGAAGCCCCCTCCGGTGTCTTCCGCCAAAAGTGGGATGGAATAAGCAGCGAGCACTTGTCGGCACATCTCTGCATTGCGCGGTCCGATTCGCATCGTGTCGCTGGTAGTCGCGAACATCTGCGCTCCACCGGCCATCTTGGCTTGCAAATGGCGCACGTTTGCGCCAAGCTCGTGCATGCTTTCAATTAGTGCGGGAATTGCGGTGTCAGCATACTTGGCGACATTAAATACGCTTTCTCTTGCAATTTCTGATGAAGGCAGCATAATGTGAGCCAAGCCGGCGATTTTTTTAACCGGATCGTGCAATGACAAGCCGATGCATGAACCGAGTCCAGACGTCTTGAGCACCCCGGGACACTTGGCTGCATTAAGATCAGCCATCCCAACCTTAATGATATTGGTGTCCGATATGATCATGCTGTTGGTACCCCTAACGCACGAAAAATTCGTTCAACCGAGTCTGGATCTGGAATGAAGAAGAAGTGCCCCTCTACCTTTTCGCGTCCCTCCATAAATGTCGTATCGATTAACAATGCCTGATCACCCATATATCCGTACTCGATCATTCCGTAACTAAGCACAGCGCCCGCCATATCAATCGCAAGCGACGGAACAGTCGGCTGCATATTTAACTTGATGAAATCCGACAAGGACGACAAGTATGAACCGGCTAGAATGTTACCGATTTCCGAGAGTGCACTTCGCTCCAGCTCCGAGTAACCTTCGTCCGCCACTTCGAGGCCAATCATATCTCTGAGCAGCTTCTTCGAGCTGCTTCGGGAGAATATGAAAAACATATTGCCTGGAGCATCGCCGATGACGCGCAAAAAAATCGCCGTGACGACAACTTCCTCTCCGCCTAGACTAAGTGCAATTTCATCGAATGGCAGCAGCCGCGCTTTGGGCACGCGCATATCTACTTGCTTGTCTATCATTTTCGACAGCGCGGTTGCTGCATGACCGGCTCCGATATTCCCAATTTCCTTCAGTACATCGGCTTGAAAATCCGCGAACGGAAAGTTGCCCACACTTATTCACCCATCTCCTCCAATTGAATGAGCTCGTTCTTGTTCAGCACTTCCTGCAGATTCATTAGAACAAGCAGTCTGTCTCCTTCCAGTTTGGCAATCCCGCGCAAATATTTGGCGCGAATTCCGCCGACGATCTCCGGCGGCTCTTCGATGTGATCCTCGTCCACATCGACGACGTCGTTGGCTGAATCTACGATCAAGCCGACCTCGATCGATTCTTGCTTGACGATAATAATTCTCGTATTATCCGTATATTCGCCCACTTGTAACCCGAATCGTTCACGCAAATCGATGACCGGAACGACGATGCCTCTTAAATTAATAACGCCCTTCACAAAATCCGGTGTCTTCGGAACTCTAGTCATGGGCATCATGCGCTCGATTGTGCGCACTTTCTCCACTTCAACTCCGTATTCCTCATTGCCTAATGCAAAAACGACAACTTTGATTTCCTGTCCCATATGACGGCCTCCTTCATTATTTAATGAGCGTATTCGTATCCAAGATTAAGGCCACTTGCCCATCGCCAAGGATGGTTGCCCCAGAAACCGCAAACACTTTATTCAAGTAATCACCCAACGTTTTCAATACGACTTCTTGCTGGCCGATGAAATCGCTGACGGACAGAGCTGCCAGCTTCTCTCCTTTGTGCACGATGACGACGCTGATTTCGTCTGCTTCTTGTTGCTGCTCATGCCCTGGGACGTCCAGCACCTCTGCAAGATCGATAAACGGAATGACATGCTCGCGGAAATGAATCATCCGCATGCCATGCACGTTGCGAATGTCCGTTTTGTTGATCAGCGCGGTCTCCACGATCGAAGAGATTGGAATCGCGTATTTCTCTTCCTGCAGACGAATGAGCATCGCCGTGATGATCGACAACGTCAGCGGCAGCTGAACAGAAAACTTCGTTCCTTCACCCGGCCTGGAGTCAACTGTGACATTACCGCCAAGCGAGGCAATCTTCGACTTAACGACGTCCAGACCTACACCGCGACCGGAAACGTCGGAAATTTTATCCGCTGTACTAAAGCCCGAAGCGAATAATAGCTGGTAAACTTCGTGATCTTCCATCTTGCTTGCTTCTTCTTCGGACACAACGCCATTTTTTATCGCTGTCTTCAGCACTTTCTCACGGTTGATGCCGCGCCCGTCATCTTCAATCTCAATGAACACGTGATTACCGCTTTGGAAAGCGCGCAAATGAACCTTGCCTGTCTCAGGCTTGCCGACGTTGACTCGCTCGGCGGTTTCCTCCAGGCCGTGATCGATCGCATTGCGCAGCAGATGGACGAGAGGGTCGCCAATCTCATCAACGACTGTGCGATCCAGCTCCGTTTCGGCGCCAGTAACGATCAGATCGACTTTCTTGTTCAGGCTCTTGGCGAGGTCGCGCACCATGCGCGGGAATCGGTTAAATACCGTCTCGACCGGCATCATGCGCAGCTTGAGTACGATGTTTTGCAAATCGCTGCTCACGCGGGCCATATGTTCGACCGTCTCGGTCAGTTCGATCTTTTGTATTTCGCTGGCCAATTGCTCTAAGCGAACACGGTCAATCAACAGCTCGCTGAATAAATTCATCAAAGTATCCAGCCGTTCAATATCGACGCGAATCGTCCGGCTTGCGACCGCTTGCTTGCTTTGTGTCGCTTGCTTTTTCGCGGTGCCACTTTGCTTCGTGTCCTGCTTATCGATAGGTGCTCCGCGATCCGCTTTCGCCTCACTCGCTTCTTGGGCGCGAGCCTGCATATCCTGCAAAGTCTGTTTATCGAGTGCGGTTAGCTCTGCGCTCTCAATCTCCGATATGCCCAGGATTAGCTGCTGAACTTCATCTGCCGACTGCTTCGTTATGTAATAAACGGTGAACTGACGATCAAACTTCTCCTGCTCGATGTCTTGTACGGATGGAACTGACTTGACGACCTCGCCATGTCTCTCCAATGCATCGAACACCATGTATGCTCTCGCCGCCTTGAGCACACACGCTTCCTCAATGATGACCTTGATGGAGTAAACCTGAAATCCACTCGAAAGCGACTGCTCGATGATCGATTGCTGGAACTGATCCAGTTCATGAGAATCACTGGCCGCGCTCGCCGCCTGATTGTTGGCCTGAGCTGCTTGCTTATAATCTCCATTGATAATGGCCTTCAGGTTTTGCACGATTTCGGACACATCGGAGCGGCCGTCTCCACCCTCGATAATGTCAGCGACCATGGCTTCCAGCGCATCCAGACCCTTGAACATAACATCGAAAATATCCTCATCCATGGACAATTTGTCATTACGGACGAGATCGAGCACGTTTTCCATCTCATGCGTCAAGTTCGCAAGATCCTCAAATCCCATCGTTGCGGACATGCCCTTCAACGTATGAGCGGAGCGGAAAATATTTTGCACAATCCCGATGTCGGAAGGATTGTTCTCAAGCTCGAGTAAATTTTCATTCATGGCCTGCAGATGCTCTCTCGATTCGTCAATGAACATGGACAAATACTGATTCGTCTCCATTACCATACACCTCCTGGTGAGTTCTCAACGTACGATTTCGGTCAGTTTTTGGGGTATGTCATCAAGCGGCAAGATATGCTTGGCGGCTTGTAATTCAACTGCAACCTTGGGCATGCCATACACAACACAAGTTTCTTCGGATTCCGCTATCGTCGATTTCACCCCCGCATCAACCAAGCGTTTCATCGCTCTCGCGCCGTCACTGCCCATGCCGGTCATAATCACGAGATGTCTCGTCAGCTCGTCGAACGGTAACAAGGAATCAAACGTCACATCGACAGACGGGCGGTGGCCGTTCTGCGGCGCTTCTTGCGTAAGCTTGATCAAATACTCATCCTTACCGCGGCGCACTAGCTTCATATGAAAGTCTCCCGGAGCGATGTAAGCGGTGGCGGCTTCAATCGGCATATGCTGCTCCGCCTCCACGACGCGAATCTGCGACAGGACGTCAAGCCGTTGGGCGAGCGAGCGGGTAAAATTCGCCGGCATATGCTGCACGATCAGAATCGGTGCCGGGAAGTTGCCGGGCAAGTTAGGCAGCACGCGCTGTAGTGCTTTAGGTCCGCCAGTTGATGTACCGATCGCCACCAAATGTTTGAACCGTTTGCCGCTTGTGGAGCTTGGAAGTGACAGGGACTGCGCTTGAGAAGCGCGGGCGATGCTCGGTTTATGGGCAAGTTTGGCATGCAAGGCAATGTACAGCTTCTGGTGCAAGAGCTCTTTCACTTTATATAAATCAACGGATATATCACCCGATGGCTTGCGGATAAAATCAACCGCTCCATGCTCAAGCGCGACAATCGTTTCCCGATCGTCATCGTTCGTCAGGCCACTTAGCATGATGACCGGAGTTGGGCACTTGGCCATAATTTCCTGCAAAGCAGAAATCCCGTCCATGATCGGCATTTGAATGTCCATCGTAATGACGTCGGGTCTAAGGAGTAAGGTTTTGTCGACGGCTTCACGGCCGTTTTTGGCAGTGCCGGCAATTTCAAATGCAGGATCTTCTGAGATCAAATCTGTAATTAACTTGCGCATAAAAGCCGAATCATCAACGACAAGTACTTTGTGGCGAGTCATCCCCATCACTCCTTGAAGTATGTCATATGCGAGTCGTTTGTCTTATTGAATCAGCCTCACCATGCGTGATAAGAATGAACGGATTCCACCGCCTTCTTGGGCACCGCTCGTTTGTTGACCGGACAGGAATCGCGTGACCAAGTCTTGCACGGCTTTAGATGCGGAGCTGTTCGGATACGCAAGCGTAAACGGAATTTGCCGCTTGACTGCCTTTGACACATGTGTGTCATCGTAAACGTATCCTAATGTTGCAACTTCCAAATCCAAAAATCGCTTGGCGACCATCGTAATTTTGTCAGCGGTCTGCTTCCCCTCGCGTTTGTCCGATATCCGGTTAATGACGAGCCGGAACTGCACGCCCAGATTCATCCCGCTGACCATCTTCATGATGGCATACGCATCCGTGATCGAAGTCGGTTCGGGCGTCGTCACAACGAACGTTTCCTCTGCTGCAACTATGAATTTTAACGTTTCCTTGGACAAGCCTGCCCCGGTATCAAACAATATGTAATCGACAAGTCCATTCAGCTTGTTCACCTCACGGACGAAATGCTCCAATTGCTCCTCGGTCAGCTTCATCAGGTCATGAAACCCCGAGCCGCCGGCTATGAACATCAGGCCACTTTGCGTGCGATGAATAATGTCCCAAATCGTTTTTTCCCGCTTGAGCAAATGGTACAAATTGTACTCGGGACTTTCCCCCATCAACACATCGATATTGGCCAGTCCAATGTCGGCATCGAAGATTAAGACTTTATAACCACGGCTTTGCAAGGTCAACGCAAAATTAAGCGTGAAGTTTGATTTTCCGACCCCTCCCTTGCCGCTCGTAACCGTGATGACGCGAGTCGGTCTGTCTCCAGCAGGACGTAATCCTTGAACCAAATTGCGCAAACCCTGAGCCTGGTCATTCATGTGCATCTTCTCCTAATATAAGGTCAGCGATCGTATTTGGCTCCAGTAATGCAATATCATCTGGAACGTTCTGGCCATCTGTAATGTACGACATCGGCAGCGAAAATTCACTTTGCAAATTCAAGATCGCCCCATAGCTCGTCGTCTCATCCAGCTTGGTCCACAGTACTTTGTCAATATTGAACGGCTTGAAATTGCCAGCGATCTCGCGAATATCAGAATACTTGGCTGCTAGGCTAAGCACCAAGTACGTCTCGGACTGTCCGTAATCGCCGAACAAGCGTACAACGTCGGCAATGCTTGCCTCATCCCGATAATTGCGACCAGCCGTATCCATAAAGATCAGATCCCGGTCGCTCAATTTGCCGAGAGCCGCTTCCATCTCCTCCGGTGAAAACACAACTTCAACTGGTACGTTCAAGATGGTTCCATAAGTTTTCAACTGGTCAATGGCTGCAATGCGATACGTATCGGAAGTAATGAAGCCGATTTTTTTGTTGTGCTTCAGCACTTGCTCGGCGGCGAGCTTGGCAATCGTCGTCGTCTTGCCGACGCCGGTCGGTCCTACGAAGCGCACAATGCGGCTGCCCGCGCCAATGCCCGAAATCGGCGTTTGTCCAAGCAATTGGACGATCTGTGAGCGTAGAAGACGCCGTGCGGCTGCTTCGTCCAATTCCTCCTGCGCGGCTGTAATCTCCTGGCCTGCTGTCTGCTTGAGGCTGTCGATCAGAGCGGGCAGTACGCCCTGCTCGCTTAATCTTTGTTCTAGATGGCGAAACGGATCGGCCATTTGCGAAGTTTCGTCTTTCACATGGCTCAAGCCCCCCGCCGAAAGATTCGCGAGGAGGGCTTTCATCTCTTTAATCTCGCTCAGCAGCTCTTGCTGTTCTGCTCGACTTGCTGCTGACGAATTCGCATCAGCCTGCGACATCACAGCTGGCCTGGATGCCGCTTCTTGTATCGTCTTGGCCGCTGCCAGCTTGAATTGTTCGATCGGATTGTTCGCCTGTCCAGCTACTTTTTCTTGCATGGCAGCTGACGCCGGCTGCTTTTCCTCCTCAGGAGCAGATGCTGACTTCGGATTAGCAAGTTCAGTAGCGTCCAATCCTTCCGCTCGGCTAGCCGAACTGCGATACAATTTAGCTGCCAGCGCATTTGGTGTTACCGTATGAGGCGAGCGCGCTTCCGGCGGTTCCTGCAGCGTATCGACGGGGGTCGCTTGCGACCGCTGCGGCTGCTTCGCTTTGGCCGCCGCGCTTCATTGTCGATCGCGGCAATCACTTCGATCTTCTTCTTGCCGAACATGCCAAGAAACCCGCCTACTTTGAGTTGCTTCGTATTCAAAATGACCGCGTCATTGCCTAACTCCTGACGAATCTTGTGGAGCGCATCAGGCAAAGTATCGACAACATATCGCTTTACCCTCATAGATTCACAACCCCTACGCTTTGAATTTCAACGCTAGGCTCCAATTCATTGTAAGAAAGAACCGGGACATCAGGCATCGTCCGATCAACAATTTGCCGTACATACATGCGGATCGTAGGCGAAGTAAGGATGATCGGCTGATTGCCGCTTCCACAATGCGCTTCACCTGCTCAGACAATCGCTGTAAATTTGCTGGGTCGTCATTGGATCTAAAGCTAGATAACTTCCTTGTTCCGTCTGCTGCACGGCTTCGGTAATCCGTTTCTCCAGCACCGGACCGATTGTAATGACTTTCATCGATTCGTTGCCCTGCGCAAACTGGTTTGTAATCTGCCGCGCCAACGACTGCCGCACGTATTCCGTCAGCATATCCGGATCTTTCGTATACGTGCCGTAATCGGCCAGCGTCTCGAAGATCGTCACCAGGTCGCGGATCAGATACTTTCTCCTTAAGCAGACGAATCAACACTTTCTGTACGTCACCAATCGACAAAATATTCGGAATGAGTTCCTCGACAAGTGCCGGATACGAAGATTTCAAGTGATCGACCAGCGACTTCGTCTCCTGTCTCCAAGCAGCTCGTGCGCATGTTTCTTGATCACTTCCGTCAAATGCGTAGCAACGACAGACGGCGGGTCAACGACCGTATAGCCAGACAGTTCAGCTCTTTCCTTCATCGCTTCATCGACCCAGAGCGCTGGTAATCCGAACGCCGGTTCCGTCGTTTCGATACCGACAATCGACTCATCATCCACCCCTGGACTCATAGCCAAGTAGTGATTAAGTAATAATTCACCACGCGCCACCGTATTTCCTTTAATTTTAATGACATATTCACTCGGTTTTAGTTGAATATTGTCGCGAATTCGGATAACTGGGACTAAAATACCAATTTCCAAAGCAAGCTGTCTGCGGATCATAATGATTCTGTCCAACAAATCTCCGCCTTGCTGATTGTCGGCAAGCGGGATGAGGCCGTATCCGAACTCGAATTCGATCGGATCTACGTGCAGCAAGCTGACTACGCTTTCTGGACTGCGCACTTCTTCGATCTGTTCTTCTTCCTCTTGAATATCTTCCTGCTCCCGCTGTTTCTTCAGCCTTTCATTCATGCGATAGCCGGCAAATACGAGCAGACCAGCCATCGGCCAAGTGATGATGATACCGATCGGAGTGAGTCCGAGCAGCACGAGTGTGCCCGCAACGATATACAGCAGCTTCGGATACGAGGTCAATTGCTTCGCGATGTCGGAAGACAGGTTCTCTTCCGAAGCCGCGCGCGTCACGATCAAGCCTGTTGCTGTAGAGATCAGAAGCGCTGGAATTTGGCTGACCAAGCCGTCGCCAATCGATAAGATCAAATATGTATTCGATGCATCAGGGAAGGACATGCCATTGACAGCGACACCGATGATGATGCCGCCAATCACATTGATCAGCGTAATGACGATGCCGGCGATCGCATCCCCTTTGACGAATTTACTCGCTCCGTCCATTGCCCCGTAGAAATCTGCTTCTCGTTCAATTTTTTGCCGCCGTTCTTTGGCCTGTTGCTCATTGATCAGTCCGGCATTCAGATCCGCATCAATGCTCATCTGCTTACCGGGCATCGCATCTAGCGTAAATCTTGCTCCGACTTCCGCGACGCGTTCGGCACCTTTCGTAATGACGATAAAGTTCACAACGACCAAAATGAGAAACACGACAAAGCCGACGGCCAAGCTGCCGGCAGCGACGAACGACCCGAACGTCTCGATGACTTGTCCAGCATCCGCTTGCGACAATATCAACCGTGTGGAGGAAACGTTAAGTGCAAGACGGAACAAAGTCGTCACGAGCAGCAAAGCAGGAAAAATGGAAAATTGCAGTGCCTCCTGAGTATTCATCCCTACGAGCAATATAAGAATCGCTACGGATATATTGATGATGAAGAGAATGTCCAGGAGCCATGTCGGCAAAGGTATAACCAGCATCAGGACGATGCCAATGATTCCGATTAGTATGGCTAGATCTCGTACTTTCACTGGGCTGTTCCCCTTCCCCGTACAGGCATGTGATGTGATCGAAATAACTTCCTTAACGTCTGCCCTTTACTTTGTAAACATAGGCCAACACTTCCGCGACCGCTTGGAATAGATCAGCAGGTATGCTTTCTCCGATTTCAACCTGATCGTATAACGCGCGAGCTAGGGGCCGGTTTTCCATCAAAATAATGTCGTGCTCTTCGGCCACTTCCCGAATCTTCAGCGCCATGTAATCGACACCTTTGGCGATTACTTGCGGCTCTTCCATAGTCGTCGCGTCATATCGCAAAGCGACTGCATAGTGTGTCGGGTTCGTAATTACGACATCGGCCTTCGGTACTTCCTGCATCATGCGCGCCATCGCCATGCGGCGCTGTTTCTCGCGAATTCTGCTCTTGATGAGCGGATCGCCTTCGGTTTTCTTGTATTCATCTTTGACTTCTTGCTTGGACATCTTCAGCTGTTTGTTGTGCTCATATCTTTGGTACATGTAATCGAATATCGCCAGCACGACGAGCACAGCACCAATTTGTACGCCAAGCCATATGACGAGCTGCCCGGCGAAGCGAAGCGTATCCTCAAGCGGCACGCTCGCCAAGGCGAGGAGCTTCTCTTTCTCTCCCCACAGCGTCAAACCGACGACAGAAGCCACGACGATGAATTTAATGGATGACTTCAATAACTCTACCAAAGCGCGAATGGAAAAAATTCGTTTGAACCCTTGAATCGGATCGAGCTTGTTTAGCTTCATTTTGAGCGGTTCGCCCGTTAACAAAAACCCGATTTGCACATAGTTACCGACGATTCCGATGATGAATGCAATAATCAGGATCGGTGCGATCAAAAGCATCACTTGCATGCCCACTTGACTGAATATGTGTAGCACGGAATCCATCGTAATGTTCCAATGCATGTATTCATTGAACGCAACTGTGAACAGTGCGTGAAACCGATGTTCAAAATATCCTCCTAGCATATACATGGCCAAGAAAGAGAAGAACATGATTAACGCACCAGGCAAATCGGAGCTCTTCGCGACTTGCCCTTTCTTACGGGCTTCCCGGCGCTTATGGGGTGTTGCCTTCTCCGTCTTCTCTTGGGCGAACAGCTGCAAATCTAGCTTCAGACGGTATGATTGCATGCACTTTCACCTCACCTTGCGCCCGCACAAACTTATCCGCGTATGATCATTAATAGTTCGTTCATGGCTTCGAACAATCTGCTGAACAGCTGCTGAAACAAGAACAAAAATCCCGGAACCATGATGATCAACACTAAATAACCGACTAAGATCTTTAGCGGCAATCCGATGACGAACACGTTAAATTGCGGTACGGTTCGCGCCAGCATGCCAAGCGCAATGTCGACCAAGAACAAAGCAGCGATAAGCGGTGCTACAAGCTGAAAGGCCAGCAGGAACATCGTGCCTAACGTTTCCAACAAGAAGCTGGAGATCCCGCCTTCCAGGATGCGCGTAAACAAAGCATTATCGAGCGGCACCCAATCGTAGCTGTTCATGATTCCGATCAACAAATAATGATGTCCGTCCATGGCTAGAAACAACAAGGTCGCAATAAAAAAAGTAAAGTTACCAAGAACCGGACTTTGCGCGCCGGTCATCGGATCGATGACGTTCGCGATGCCGAACCCCATCTGCATATCGACGAATGAACCGGCGATTTGCGTAATTGTAAAAAATAAATAAGCGACTAATCCTAGCAATATTCCGACGAGAACCTCTCGTAGAATAAGTAAGATGTACAGTGCATCCATCTCCACGCTAACGGCTTCCATTGTCGTAAAGGTAAGAAACGTGACGAAAAATGCGATCCCGATGCGAAATTGTACCGGGACCCCGCGCATGGAGAAGATCGGAACTGTAACGAAAAATGCGGTAATCCGGCATAATATGAGCAAAAAACCCGGCAATGCCTGCAATATTGCGATCATGACTTCAGCCTCATCCTATAAAGCGATACAAATTATTCAGCAAGTTATACGTGAAGTCTACGATTACAGTCAAGATCCACTCACCGAACACGAGTACCGAGATAAATACAGCGATTATCTTCGGTATAAAGGCAAGTGTTTGCTCTTGAATTTGTGTAGTCGCTTGAAATATGCTGACCAGAAGACCGACCGTTAGGGCAACGAGCAATAGCGGTGCAGTTGCCTTTAAGATGACGGTGACCGTCTCGCCCGCCAGCCTTATGATAAATTCAGCGCTCATTGGCTTCTCCCCCAGTCTTGGCCGTCTAGACGTTAAAACTCAGTAGCAATGATCGTACGACGAGATACCATCCGTCGACAAGGATGAACAGCAAAATTTTGAACGGCAACGAGATCATTACCGGTGGAAGCATCATCATTCCCATACCCATCAGTACACTGGATACGACCATGTCAATGATCAGAAACGGAATGAAAATCATAAAGCCCATCTGAAACGCGGTCTTCAATTCACTAATTGCAAATGCCGGAATTAATGCTGTCAGCGGTACGTCCTGTGGACTCTCCAACTGATCGATTCCCGAATAATTAAGGAACAAGAGCAAATCTTTCTCACGCGTATGATTTAGCATGAAATTTTTGATCGGTACGACGGCGTTTTCAAGCGCTTCGCTTTGCGTAATCTCCCCTTGCATGTAAGGCTGGACAGCTTCTTGGTTCACCTGTCCGAGCGTAGGAGCCATGACGAAGAAGCTCAAAAACAGCGCAAGTGCGATCAGCACCTGATTTGGCGGCATTTGCTGCGTGGCCAGTGCCGTTCGCACAAATCCCAGTACGATCACTATTCGCGTGAAACAAGTCATCATGATCAGGATCGCTGGCGAGAGGCTCAGGATCGTAATCAATAAGACTATGCTAACGGTATTCCAAACATTATCCGGGTCACTCGAGTCTCCAAGGCTAATTCCTGGAATGAGCTCACTAGCCGATACATGTCCAGGTAGAACAAAGCTCGCGATGAGCAGGAGCGACAACGAGTATATGATTTTTTTTCTGATCATGGCTTCGACCGCTCTTTCTCATCCTCTTCTTGATTCGCTAGCAGATCGTCCATCTGGCGATTTTGTTCTGCTACGCGGCTCATGCGTTGCTGGAAAATTTCCTGAAACGACGCACGCCGCAAAGAAGTTTCTTCCGTCTCCTGATCGTTTCTGCGAGCAATGCCTTTGAGCAATCGCTGCCAGCTGCTAGACTCTGTCTGAGTGATCGTAAGCTGCTCCCTGATCATCTCCACTTGCTGCGGATCACTAATTTTATCGATCAGTCTGACGTCTTCACCGACACCAAGCAAATATATACAATCGCCGATTTCCACAATTTGCATCGATTTGTTCTGCGCAAGCTGAACGCCACTCAGCACACGAACGGACCTTCTGCCGAACCAAGCTTGGTTTTTTTGCGCGAGGAACTTCACGATGAGCACGATCAAACCGATAATAACAATAAGAACAAAAATTACCTTTATCAAACTAAGCCATAAATCCGAAGAATTCCCGACACTGCTTCCAAGGGGGAAATCCTCATTCCCGCTATTATTTTCCATCTGGGCAAATGCGGATGTCCTCGGCATCAGTACAGCGGTCAACAGACAGCTGACCGCTGCCGTCAGGATTCTACGGTTTATTCGTCGCATCGTACTTTCCTCAGTAACTGTTTTCATCGCCAGTCCGTCGATCAACCCATCGTTTTCTTGATTGCTTCAAGCACGCGGTCCGCTTGGAACGGCTTCACAATGAAGTCCTTGGCTCCTGCCTGAATGGCATCAATGACCATCGCTTGCTGACCCATAGCGGAACACATGATCACTTTCGCATTGCTGTCAATTTTCTTGATTTCCTTAAGTGCAGCAATACCGTCCATTTCCGGCATCGTAATATCCATCGTCACGAGATCAGGAGACAGTTCTTTGAACTTTTCGATTGCCTGTGCTCCATCATTCGCTTCACCAACAACTTCGTAACCGTTTTTCGTCAAAATATCCTTGATCATCATTCGCATAAAAGCTGCATCGTCTACAATAAGCACTCTGTTTGCCATAATGTTGTCCTCCCATGTATTATTGAAGCTTGATAATGCGGTCGCGTTGACTGATGATGTCGGTCACCCGCACACCAAAGTTTTCATCAATAACAACTACTTCGCCTTTTGCAATCAATTTGTTGTTGACCAGGATATCAACTGGCTCGCCTGCTAGCTTATCTAATTCAATAATAGAGCCTTGTGAAAGTTCAAGTATTTCTTTGATCAGCTTCTTCGTCCGACCGAGCTCAACCGTAACCTTCAGCGGGATATCCAATAAGAGATCCAGATTAGGCGTGCTCGCGGTAATATCATTCACCGGGTTCAAGTCTGAGTATTGTACAGGCTGAACATGGACGTTACGCTGATGTGCAACACCGTATGCTGCTGGCTCTTGCGGCTGCATTTGCGGCGGCTGCATCGGCTGTTGTTGCATCGGCGGATGCTGCGGCTGTGCCATTGGCGGCTCCATATACTGCGCGGCAGGCTGCTCTGGTGCGCTTGCCGGTTGAGCTGGTTGTGCCGGTTCTTGGCTAGCCGGTTCTGGCATCGATTGCTGTGGTTGCTGTTGCTCCGCTTCCTCAGCAGGCTGATCCGCTCCGCCGTTGATGAGCGAATCGACCATCTCCTTGGCAAAATCAACCGGCAGGAGCTGCATGATCGTCGAGTCGATCAGATCGCCGATGATCAGGCGGAACGACACTTTAATAAATACTTTGTCAGCCGGCAAATTGCTCGTTCCTTCGCCCTCCGGCAAATTCAAAATATCGATTCCCGGCGGCGAAATATTGACGAATCGGTTAAAGATCGTAGACATCGACGTCGCCGACGAACCCATCATCTGATTCATCGCTTCCTGCACAGCGCTAATATGAATGTCATTTAGCTCCGCATCCGGATCCACCTCACCGGTTCCGCCGAGCATCAGATCGGCAATGACCTGGGCGTCTGTCGTTTGGATAACGAGCAAGTTGATGCCGTCGAAGCCTTCCACATAATTGACATGTACGGAAACATACGGCTTCGGAAATTCTTCAGCCAGCTCATCACGCAGCACGATGGACACCTTCGGCGTCGTGATGTCGACTTTTTTGCCCAGCAATGTAGACAACGCTGTCGCGGCACTGCCAAATGTGATGTTCCCAATTTCGCCCAAAGCGTCTTGTTCCATCGGACTCAAATAGTCGGATACATCTTTCGTAGTAGGGGGAGTCGCTTCATTGGCTGCCGACCCAGCTACGTCATCTAGTGCATTGACGGTTTCTTCGTCTTCGGCGGATCGCTTCAGCAAGGCATCGATTTCTTCCTGGGACAAGTAGTCCTTATTATTATTCATCAAGATCCTCCTCCTCGGTAACGGACTCTACGATTTGCACGGCCATCTTGCCGTTCACAGTGCCCGGATTG
The DNA here is from genome assembly GCA_963755735.1 of uncultured Paenibacillaceae bacterium. Taxonomy (GTDB): domain Bacteria; phylum Bacillota; class Bacilli; order Paenibacillales; family DA-C8; genus Insulibacter. The sequence continues at coordinate 5,290 of CAVWLN010000012.1, read as the reverse complement.
GCTATAAATTTCACTTTTTCACCTACCCTGACGTCGAGTCCTTCGTTCAGCGGCTTATCCAGCATAATGACATCGCCGCTTGACATTTGAAGAAACTCTTGTACGGAAATCGTTGATGATCCCAGCTCGACAGTAATCGGCAGCTCCGTCTTGTACACTCGGGACTCTAGCATCTCTACTTCTTCCGGAGCTCGCGACTTCTTCTGCGAGACGAACCAATGGTGCACAGATAAGCGCGGCATAATCGGTTCAATGACGACATGCGGAATACAAAGGTTAATCATCCCGGTCGTATCCCCGATCTTCGTGCTTAGTGAAATGAGCGCAATGGTTTCGTTCGGTGAAACGATCTGCATAAATTGCGGATTCGTCTCTAACGCTTCAAGCCGCGGCTTAATGTCAATGATCGTTTTCCACGCCTCTTGCAAGCTTTCGAAAGCTCGGCTGAAAATTCGCTCCATGACGATCGTTTCGATTTCCGTCAGTGAACTGACTTTGCCTATCGCATTGCCTGTACCGCCAAGCATTCTGTCCAGCATCGCAAAGGCAACGTTCGGATGCACTTCGAGCACCATGCGGCCTTCCAGCGGTTCGGCTTCGAACACGTTCAAGATCGTCATTTTCGGAATCGAACGAATGAACTCATCGTAAGGCAACTGCTCGACCTGCACGACATTGATCTGTACGAACGTGCGAAGCTGCGCTGAGAAATACGTCGTCAGAAACCTCGCGAAATTTTCATGGATACGCGTTAGACTGCGGATATGATCCTTTGAAAACCGTACGGCGCGCTTGAAATCATAGGCTCGTATTTTCTTTTGAGTCTCTTCCTTTTTAAGCTCTTCGGCATCCATCTCCCCCGATGAAAGCGCCGCGAGCAAGGCGTCGATTTCGTTTTGCGAAAGTACATCGACCATTCAAGTCACTTCCTTTAGGTTCGTAACGGTCGTACGTTACAGTCTGTCAATGACAAAGTTCGTGATATCAATTTGCGTAATTTCGCCTTCCAATAGGATCGGATTAATTTCATTCATCAGTTGTGCAGACAATCGATCGAATCCACCCGGTTCAAACAAGCTGTCCGGCTCAGTAGAATGCAAAATCTTGAGCACGATTGCCTGGACGCGAGTCGCTTTGAGCATTTCAAACTCATCATATGCCTTCTTATTCTCTAGTTGGAAAGCAAAGCTGATACTAATGATATGTTTTTGATCGGCCAAGTTCGTCGTCACGTTATCGAGCAGTGACGTTAATGAGACGATCTCCTTTGCAGAGAGCTGCCGGGCTGCAGTCTGCTGTGCGAGCTGCTTCGCTTGATCAGCAGGACTAGCTTGACCATCATTGTTTATCACGAACATCCATACGACTACAGCAGCGCCGACCAGGAGTGTTACGCAGACTAGAATGATGATGGCGATATTTAAAATTTTGTTTTTGAACATCTGTCATCCCTCCCAATCATGGCTCTTAACGGTTGCCTGGACCGCGCCGATACTTCGCATGTAGTCTTGAATGCTGGCGAGTACCGTTTCCAGATCTTCCTTCACGACGAATCGATTGCCTGTAGTGAGCGATATGACGGTATCCGGAGTTGCTTCTACCGTCTCGATTAGCAGTGCATTCACCGAAAGTTTCGATCCATTCAGTCTCGTAACTGTAATCATCCGGCAACCTCCATATGATCAGGGGGAGAAGCTCCCCCCCGCATTAACGATTATCGCTTCAAGTTCACGAGCTCCTGAAGCACTCTCATCAGAAGTCGTAATAATTCTGGAGTTCGCTTGGAATCCGCGCTGCGCGATAATCATTTCCGTAAATTCCTGAGTCAGATCCACGTTCGACATTTCCAGTTGTCCGGTTATGATCGCACCTGTGCCAAACTCCGCATTGAGCGGCTCGACGATTTCGATCTCTCCGTCAACTGCTGCGTTCGGTGTTACTCGATACATGCTGTTGCCAATTTTCTCCAATCCAGCAGGATTGATCACATTGACGAGACCGATGAAAATTCCCGTATTTTCTACTTCGCCGTCCTCGTTCGTCGCGATGATCTCTCCAGTTTCAGCAATCGTAATGGAGATCCATTCTTCCTCAATTTCGATCGGTTCTTCTTCCGTGCTCAGCACGCGCATGCCGTCATGCGTTGCTAAGTTACGATTCGCATCGATCGTAAAGCTACCGAGCCGAGTCAGGTAAGGAACTTCCTGATCGTCACTGCCAATTACAGCGAAGAAGCCTTCGCCTTCGATCCGCATGTCAAACGGATTGTAGGTCGTCATCGCGCTGCCTTCTGTGTGGAGCGTATTGATCGCCGCGAGCTGCACGCCGAGACCGATTTGCTTCGGATTGACGCCCGCACGATCGTCTGTTGGCGCAGTCACGCCGGAGATCGTCTGGCTCAGCATGTCTTTAAACGTCACTTGTGAAGCTTTGAATCCGGGTGTATTGACGTTGGCGATGTTGTTACCAATGACGTCTAGCTTCGTTTGAAATCCTCGCAAGCCGGAAACACCCGAGTATAAAGATCTTAGCATTGTGTATTCCTCCCGTTCAGATGAATGTTCAAGCAATAGACTGCTTCTGTCGTTCCACAGTCTTCAGGGCTTCCTGCACTGGGCCAGCCCTAGATTTAAGAATTCACAATTACGGCACTATCAATCTGTGTAAACACATGCTGACTGAGAGATGACCCGTCTAAAGCGGTCACGACCGTGCGATTTTTCACATTGACGATAAATGCCGCTTCTTTCATCAAGATCAAAGATTCCTTCGCACCTTTGGCCTCCGCTTTCTGCACAGCATCTTCCAGTTTACGCATCTGTTCCGGTTTCATCTGGATGCCGCGCTCCTGCAAACGGACTTCTGCATGGTGGCTAAACTTCAGCAGATTCGCTTGCAACAGCTGTTCGAACGATTGACCGCTCGATTGCTTGATTTCTTTCGCTGAGTTAAGCGGCCGCTGATGATTGACAATCGGGCCTATGCGCTGTTGCAGGTGGCCGATGGATAGCTTTTCACTCATGCTTCACCACCGTCCCCAGGACCGTCGCCTTGCTCATCGTCACCGTTAGAAGGCGGTTCATCGTCTACAGGCGCAGGATTGGATACTCGTATGATATCGGTGAACTGTACTTCCTCCTTGCCTACAATGACGACCGTTTCACCGGACCGCTGCGAGATCGCCTCAACGATGCCGCTCTTGTACTCGTAGCCGTTTGCCGTCCGGACTCTCCATTCCACCTTCTTGCCGATCAATTCGGAGGAGAGACCAATCATTTGTCGCAAGCCTTTCATTTCATTGGCCACGTTATTCATTTGCTCCAGTGCGCTAAACTGCGCCATCTGTGAAATAAATTCACGATCCTCCACCGGATTCGTCGGATCCTGATAAGCAAGCTGTGTAATCAACAGCTTCAAGAAATCGTCCTTGTCCAATATGGACTTGTCTTTCTTTTCGCTCGTTGTATAGGTGGACTGGCTGTTGTTTGCAACTCCGGCCGTTCCGGCTGCTATGTTCGTCATCGGTTCGTCACCTCCTCAGGTCAAGCGGTCGCATGGAATGAACGTCCGCCCACGCCTAAATATGTTTCGTATTCGTCTTGGAAGTAATTCAAGCTCATGTCCAAAATCTACCGCATCATCTTCAAATTTCGATGCGTCAGATTGCGAACGTTGCTCAAATTGCCGTGATCCTTGCGAATGGTCTTGATCGCGGAAGAACGGAGTGGAAGATGCATTCGCTTGCGTCGTCACTTCCAGCTTTTCCACCTGGATTCCTTGACCCTGCAATACGGCACGCAGCTGACCTAACTGCTGCTCCAAAACTTCTCTTCCCATCATGGTTTCGGCTACTAGCGTAGCTGTCAAATGTCCATTGTGCATCGTTAGCTTGATATCGACTTGCCCCAAGTGCTCAGGCACAAGAGAAATCTTCGCTTCAGACACTCCGTTCAATTGCGTGATCTGGAATGACCGGAATACGAACTTGTTCATCTCTTGCACGAATTGATCCACTGGAACTTGCTGCATCGTCGGGACGCGTGCTGCGGTTAACGGAGCTGTCCCTTTTGCAGATTCATTCGCGAGAAGCGGGGTTGTTAGCACAGTCTCGGAAACTTTCCCTTCAACTGTCGGCAGCTCCCCGGCTTCGCCCATCGCCAGCTTCAACAATTCAGGTCGGAGCAAATCTGCACGCGGCAGCATGGATGGTTGGACGGTCGCATGGCTGACTTCAGACTTGCTCACTTGCACAGCCATTTGCCTGAAGGCAAGTTCAGCCTGCGGCTTGCTCGTTTGTTCTGCATTCAGCATCGAGCTTCTCACCAACTGCTCCGCTCTAGACAACGATGGATCTTGACTAGCTACGGTTTGCGGTAGCGTACGCTCACCAGTTTGCGGCAACATGCTTGATGCTTGTCCCTTCGCTTCATTCAGGAGCGGCTCCAGCATTTGCTGCACGGTGCGAATTGCGCTTACCGTTTCGGCGGGTGGTTGCTGACTACTAGCAAGCTGTCCACGCATTTGCTGCAGCCATTCGCTTAGCTTCGACATCACTTCAGCTGGCTTCATGCTGCGAGCTTCGCTCAGGCCAATGCGCCTTATGCTCATCGGTCGGGCAGAGCAGAACCACCGTCATAGAGGCGAGCCATTGCAACAATTCCGGATTTTGTTCAAGCAAATCCATGATTGCTTGCTGGTTCTCGCCTTCCAGCATTTGCGCAGCTTGACCTAACCATTCCATCAACTGCTGCAACTCGCCTTCATCGATATTCGCAAGAAGCGGCAGCGCACTTGTCATCATCATGCGAATGGCTGATGGATCTGACATCGCCAGCTTTCCTTGTTGACCGTCTTGTCCGGCTAGCTGCACGAGCAGTCTGGCAAATGCTCCTTCAGGGGCATGCGAATTGCCTGAAGCCAAATTATGCTGGCCTTCATGCTCGTCTTGCCCGCTTCGCTGCTTGCAAACTGAGCGCCGGTCGTCATCGGATCTGTCGTCGGAATAAACATTGATTTCACCTCCTTTCAATAGTAAACGTACACAGTAATCTTAGATGCCTTGCGCTTATCCGCCTAGTTTGCTGGACAGGTTCGCCGCAGCGGAACTATCGGCATCCGTCATGGCGCTTAATATATTTGATCTCGCTTGATTGTTCATCGCCCGCATAATCGCAATAACCTTCGTTTCATTCGTGTTCATCATCTCGAATAACACTGCGGAAGCACTGCCGCGTCCATCGCGGCAAATGTCGCTCCAAGCTCAGCAGCCGTCAAGCCTTCCGATTGCTCC
>CAVWLN010000011.1:0-45455 GCA_963755735.1 uncultured Paenibacillaceae bacterium | reverse complement strand
CTTCGTTCGTCAGAGCTATGAGTAAGTACATACTGTTTAAGGTTGTAACACTGCGTCCGAGACTTGTATGTGAGTCGGAATTAATTGCAACGCGTGGAACGTATCGGCGATCTGCTGCTGAGCTTCTATGACCGTTTGATTGATCGGCTGCATTCCGTATTCTCGACGTCCGGCGGCTAATTCCAGAGAAGGGACGTCAATGCCAAGTTGCGGTGACAGCTTCTCCGCTAGAGCGCGTTGATGATGCAAAGCCCAATCATCGATCTTATTTGCCTCCTCCAGAATGATTGAGACGATATTAGGGTAGTTTTCGGCGAAGGATCGTTCACCGATATAAAACTCGTGGTTATGCACGAGATCGCTTCCGTCCGCCAGAATCCTCGCGCCCGTCGTCGTTTGTGCTGCCGCCAGGAACGGATCCCAGATGACCCATGCGTCAACATTGCCACTTTCGAAAGCGGCACGGGCGTCAGCTGGCGTCAAATAAACCGTTTCGATCTCATCATAGGCAAGGTCGGCTTTCTCGAGCAGTTTGACCAACAAATAATGCACATTAGAACCTTTGTTGAGCGCCACTTTCTTTCCTTTCAGATCACGTATGGACGTAATATCGGAATCTTGCGGTACGACGATCGCCTCGCTCTTTGGGCTTGGCGGTTCATGAGCCAGGTAGATGAGCGGCGCTCCTGCTGCTTGTGCGAAGATCGGAGGCGCTTCTCCGGTATGTCCGACATCAATGCTGCCTACGTTCAAAGCCTCCAGCAATTGCGGCCCTCCAGGGAATTCTGTCCACTCCACATTCAAGCCCAGCTCGGCAAGCCTGCGATCTAATGCACCGTCGGCCTTTAAGATGTTCAACGTTCTGTACTTTTGATAGCCGATTCGAACCGTAATCGGACCTTGATCTTCATCGGATGTGGAACTTGCAATGTCAGACTCATTCCCTCTTCCGCAAGCCGCAAGCGACAGCATCAGAGCAAACGTTAAGACGATCGCGGCTCTTCTTGTGTTCTTAGACATACATGCTTCCCTCCAATTGCTTAAGTAGTTCATGTATGGTTTGATCCAGGCGCGTCAACAGTTGTTCGTGCAAAGCATACTTCGTTGTACCGTTCTCCTCTATGCGCGTCACTTGCGTATCGACCGCATATACGAACGGAGTGAAATAACGCGCGCCTAATACGGAGGCGACTGGTTTAAATGAATATTCCACCGATAATAAATGGGCGATTGTCCCTCCTATAAATACGGGGCAGATCCATTTGTCGGCAAGGCTATTCAGTGGCAGCATATCAAGATAAGTTTTCAGTAATCCCGTATATGACGCCTTGTAGACTGGACTTGCGAATATGACAGCATCAGCGCTTGCGAGCAAAGAATTGGCTGACTGGATATGTGAATTGTCGAAGCGACCGAATATTAAAGCTTCAGCAGGCAGAGCGTTGACATGAATAGTTCCGGCGTAGAACCCTTTGATTTCTAACTGCTGTACGATATATTCGATCACTCCATTTAGCCGAGAGACACGATTAGGGCTCCCATTCACAATGACCACTTTGGACATTCTCATCACCCTTCTTTTGTTCAAATTTGAGAGTATATAAAAAACAAAGACCTCCTGATCATCGCGCGCCCGGGCGGCTTGATGATTAGGAGGTGTCCGGCGGACCGGTCGAACCTACAATAGCACACTATTCCGATTAATTTAATTGGTATTAACAATTTCGATTTTACAGTCCATTTTTGCCCATGTCAAGTGAAAAATGCGATACTTGCGATACTATAACTCGACCTGTGAGAGTGTGGATCGTCGTCTGCCGTCGTCTTCTGGTCGCGCCAATTTTTCTCACTGATAAAGAGCTGGAGGAAACTTGTGTTGTTCCTCCAGCTTTTATTAATGGTCTTGCTTCGATAGCTTATTGTTCTGCTTCGTCTCTTGCAGGTGTGTCACCTGTTTCGTGTGAATCCTCTTCACTGCCTGCTTCCGCTATCCCCTCTGCCTCGTTCGAATCGCTAACATCCGGCGCTTCGTTCGCTTGTGCTGCTGATCAGTCCGGCGACGATCTGGTCACTCGGTTGGAACAACAGCTGGTAGAAGAAGGCAGCGGCTTCCTGCCGAGTCATCAGCTGCTCAGAGCGGTAATTCGCTGCTCCGTCTTCGTCTACGCTCACTTCTGGTCCGTGATAACCGAGCGCAACCATCATCTTCACCGCCGGGACAGCCCAGTCGGCTGTTTCTCCGCTCAGCTCGATGTCGGCGAATAGCTCATCCGGGTACAATTGGCTGTAAATATTTCATACCATGACGGCCGCTTCTTGCCGTGTAATCGGCTCGCTCGGTCGGAACAATCCGTCTTTGTCGCCGGAAACAATCTCGATCTCATACGCCAGTTGAAGGACGTGGCCAATCGGATGAAGCGCGATGTCCGGGGAGGCAAAATGCTCCGCAGGGGGAGCTTTGATCCCGCTAATTTTCAGCAAATAATCGGTAAATTCTGCTCTGCTGATGGGCTGCTGCGGATGAAAGTTAAGCTGTGCATCATTCGGGTAATGACCGATCGATTGCAGAGCCCAAATATACGCGGCATAGGGGTGATCTGCCCGAACATCCGCATAACCGACCGGCGCATCCCCCTTGCGGGCATAACCGAGCGGGTTCAAATACGGCTCTTTCATATAGACGGTGCCTCTCCGTTCGTCTACGGCAAAGGCTGTATAGCTTTGTGTTAAGTCATCCACGAACAAGTTATCATCAACTTGCGTCAACGTCCGCGTCCCAATTAGGGCATCGGTGATCGCTAATTGTCCATCGCCGATCACTTCTACTTGCGATACGATAGCAGCCAAGCGAAGATCGGAATACAAGCCTGCCAGCGGGGCAAGCTGTTCGGCGGTATAAGGCTCGAACTCGCCGAAGTTCACAGGCACCGTATATTCAGGGTAGAACGTCGCCATAAATTGCGAGTAGAACAAGTCGCGCAGTACCCCTTGCGTATTATACGTTAAGAAGACCGACTTCCTCTTGGGAATAAACAGCAACATGGAGCTGTTGCCCGGCAAATCGCCCAGCTTCGTGATGACTTGTTTGCTGCTGCCAGCTTGTGGCAACTGAGCTGCCGCTTCGAAGCCGTAAGTCGTATTCGGCATGATCTCATGAATGGAGGAGCGATATCGACTCATCTCCGCGACGGATTGCTCCGACAGAATCTTCTGCGATGCAAGCGTTCCTTCGTTCAGGAAAGCAAGCATAAACTTGCTCATATCCTCCGCGGTGGAAAGCATTCCCCCTTGCGGCATCACTGTTGGCGTAACCGTGTAAGGATCGAGGGCTCCACCTGCTGCATCGTAGCCAGTAGCAAGCTGCTCGAGCAGCTTTCCTTCCAGCACAAACCCGCTGCTGTCCATGCCTAGCGGCCCAAAGATGTGGTCGTCCATATAGTCTTCAAATGGTTGGCCGCTCACATTTTGCACGATTAGTCCGAGTAGCAAATATGCAAAATTATCGTACAAGTATGCCGTTCCCGGCTCACGCACGACAGAAGGCATATGCTTATGCACGTAGTCTTCTATCGAAACGTATCGTTCAAAGTCCGTGTGCAAGTCATGATTTTGCGGGTCCCGCACCTCAAAGCCACTCTGGTGGGTTAACAAGTGTGCGATCGTGACCGGCTGCTGGAATGGATTGTGGAATTCAACATCTGGCAAATGCTTGCGAATATCGTCGTTCACATGCAGCTTTCCTTCTTCCGCTAGCTGCATGATGGCGACGGCTGTGAAAGTTTTGGAGATGGAGGCGACGCGAAAGACAGTAGACTTAGGATCGACTGCCAATTGCTCCTCGACATTGGCATAACCGTAGCCTTCTTGCGCGATCACTTCACCGTCCTTCACAATGACGACCGCAGCACCAGGATAGTAGGGCTGAACTTCTTCAGCAGTAAAAAAATCATCGAGAAATTTCCCGGCGGTATGCCGGTCAGAACAGGTCGCGCACTGGATTGTGGCTCGCTATCGGCAAATGCTGGTACAGTGATCGAGAACATAAGTGCGCTGATCAGCATGAAAGAAATGAGGACACGAGTCAAATGATTCTTGCGATAAACAGCTTGTAAAATGTTCAATCCCTCCCATTCATATTTTGTTAACAATAATAGATACGAAATTTAGCCTGTTACGTTTCAATCAGAAAGCTCTGTATTTGGCTCCGGCTCCAAACGATCGATGCTGATCTCCACCAAATATTGCTGCGCATCCCATGTGACCGTGGCACCGAAAGCTTCCGCCGCGAACCTGAGCGGGATGTAGACCTTATCATCGCGTATGAGAGGCGATACCGACAGCGCGACTGGCTGATCGTTGACGGTTGCTGTGTTTGAGTTCACGGTAAATTGCACATGATCATCAGCCCGTTCTGCGGTTAGCGTTTGGCTTTGCTCGTCCCATGTCAGACTGACTCCAAGTGCTGTCAATGTGTCTGCGGACACCATAACGCCTTGCTCATGCATGAATGGCGAGCCGCTTGCAAAGTATTCTTGTCCATTGACTTGAATGCGCGGCGTGCGCGATTGCGGTACGACGACCAGACTATTGCTGAGTAATCTGCCAGGCGACTGAACCAATCGGCCATTATAGTAAAGTCCGGAGGATGCGCCGCCGTCTAAATTCATTGCATCGCTTAAACCAAGCTGGAGCATCACTTCCGCGAGCTCAGGGATCGTTACATTGCTTACGGTTCCGAATACGATCGTACCGTCAGCCTTGCTGCCGATAAAGCTGCGTCCAGCCGATTGCGTCGTCATCTTCGGATCATGGAAGCCGTCTCTTGCCATATCCACATCTGCTTGCCCGTCTGTGATGAGCTTGGGGCCGACACTGATCAGATGCTGTGCGGCTTCCGTCACTTCCGACGAAGCAATGCGGTAATCGACCTGATCCCCAATCTCAAATCGGTCCGCCAATTTGGCTACGTTTGCTCCATAGGCAATGACAAATCCGTCATCCGGTATTTGTGCTGTGTCTTGCGCAATGCCTGTGACGGTATGGGATTGTACGATTACAAAACGTGCCCCGGGGCTAGCAATTTCCCGGTCCCGGTAATCCGTGGTGAAGATGATCGTTTCCGATGGCGACGTGAACATATGATTGATGAACGAGGCGTGCCAGGTGCGATCCTGCGCTCCGTTGATCGTTCCTTCTATGCGTAGATAGTTGTTGTTAGTGAACTGCAATCCGCCCGAAGCAGTAATCCCCATCACGATCGCGCCGCCGCGAATGTGGGCATATTCCCGATCGATCATAATCGCTCCCATTGGATGCAAATCTTCAGGATCATACGCGTTAAAAAACGTCCCGTTAATCGCTGCAACGGCTTGATGTTTCTCCGCCATTTCGGCTAATGAGGAGGTGCTGCCGATACCGCCCTCTGCAAAGGCTGGCCGCAGTATGAAATGTTCTGATGGATGAAATTGCACGAAAGAGACGTACTTCGTGCCGCTTGCCAGCTTGACATTCACATTGCTGAGTTCCAAGGCGCTTACTGGCGACGCGAGCAAAACGGTAAGCATAATCATAAATAGAATAATTCGTTTCAATGCTGCTTGCCTCCTAGATTTTGTCGAAATTTGGAACAGATAGTTTGATCTTATCTTGGCACCCCATAATGTGTCAATGAAGCGGCACTTAGGTGCACACAGGCAGAAAGGGCTGTTCGACCAGCCAGCTTTCGCTGACGGATCGAGCAGCCCCTGCATTCATAATGGTTAACAAAGTATCGATTCAAGATCCTTGGCCATCGTACCTACCGGCGGTCTGGCGAAAGATGGACCGTGTATACATAGCCCGGCCGCGGCTCTTCTGTGAACGTTCGCTGGATCAACCCGACATCTCCGAGCTCTTGGATGCGCATAGACAATATACGCGGCGTCGATTGGTCTAACAATTTGCGAATTTCTTGAAACCGCTCATACTCATGGTACACCGCAAGCAGCACCGGCAAGTTCCACGCTTTCTCGGCCAACGGCCGCGTCCAAGAGCTGCCTCCGATTTGCGAATCGCCAAGGCGGCCTCGCGCAGGAGCAAGCCCTCTTCCGTGAGCTGATATTCCGGGAGCAGGGGATGCCGTCTCTCATAAGGAGATATGTGCTTGACAAATCCGTTTTCCTCGAGTCTCTTTAGATTGCTGCTAAGTCTTGATGGGGATATGCCTAGATGATGCTGCAATGGGGTGAAACGCCCTCCCGTCTCCTTCAATGAAAGAAGGATCGGGATCGTCCAACGTCCGGACAACTGTTGGGTGATATGCAGCAGATTTGTAAGCTCACTAGGAAGCAAGCAAGGTTTGCGAGAGCTCGAAGTGATGTCCGTCCGGATCTTGGAAAGTGGCCAGCTTAACGAAGTCAGGTATCGTTTCAATGTCCCCGGTAAACATGATACCGCGCTCTTTCAGCTGAGCTACAGCACTTTCGATATCTTCTACTTCGAACACCGTTGAAGAAGTAACGGGTACGACCGTCTCCGCTTCTGCGAGCCCAATGCAGCAATCCTTCGTATTCGTCGTGACAATCGCGATGCGCTGCTCCTGGTCATGATAGTCTAAGTCAAATCCCAAACCTTCCGTGTAGTATTTCACGCTGCGTTCCAAATTGGACACATTAAACCAAATCGTAAGTCCAGGCTTGTACATCCCAAAAACCTCCAATTTCTTATTGATACCGAAATTATACTTAGTATAAAAACGGTAGTCAATAAAAAACTAAAAAATTTTTACAATTTCACATATGCTGAATTTACAAATGTCTTTATAATTGATGCCAATGCCTGCTGCGCCCGCTCAAGGAAACCGCTATGTATTAGGGAAGTGTGAGACGGAAGAGTGGCGACCGTTGTACCGATTTTTTTCTGACGGTAAGGGAGAAGGCGTATTTTGAGCCGCTGATGCAGTATGTGAGTCAGTCACCGAATTCGCCATTTCATTCAGATGAGATTTCTTTCGAAAGTAACGGATACAGGCAGAGTGACGTTATCTGGAAACTCGCTTACTGAATTGACGCCGTTTGGCAAACAGAAAAGGGAAGCTCCGGAAGAAGAAATTTCACAAGTCGTCCAGCAAATGTTTGGGATTTCCATGGAGTAAGCTAGTCTTACGAATCTGATTCCCTAGACTAAAGTCCGAAGGAAAACTAGCCCTTAGCTTCGTGTCCGATCGTTGTCCCCTCCTTATAATGAGTCATAAAGGAATGTGATGAACAATTGGAGGGCATATGGAAATGGACAAAAAAGTAACGCTTCAAGAAAAATTATTTATCGGGGGCTTGCTCATCATCCTCGTTTTCAATCTCATTCATGATTGGGTGCCGCTCGGCAGCTTGAATGATCTGGAAGGGATTCGTTCGCAACATACCATTGATGAGCTAGTCACGATTACGATTACGAACACCGTGTCGATTCTGATCGTACTTACGTTAGCCTTGTGGTTTGCTGGCAAACGGTACCCGCTATGGGCTAGAATTTGGATCGTAGTGCATCTTGCTTGCGTCCTGATCGGCGTTCTGAACGCTTGGTGGATTCCTTATTTTACGGGGGCGGATGCGGAATTCGTAGCGAAGTATCAAGCGATGTTCGGCAATACGCATGCTTTCTTGCCAGAGATGAATGGAATCGTGCCGAATACACTGCATGTGTTGTTCCACGCTACGCTTGTCTTTGTTCTTATTCTGTCGATTTATATTAGCTTCCGGCAACCGTCAAGAGTGTTCCAACTCGATTGGTCAAGTACAAATCCGACTACTTAAGGAAGGCTGTAAACGTGAAAATGGTCGGGTAAAACCGGATTGCGTACCGTGCATCCTCGTATAGCGGAACTCAAAGTTCCGCTAAATCGAGAAAATGGACGATTTTTATAAAATAAGGGAAGTCGAATTTCCTCTATTCGCTAGAAATCGGCTGAAATGGCCGATTTTCTGGCGTAAAAAACGAATTAGCGGAAAATCGGCTTCCTCTATTCGTGTCAAAACAGCGAAATCCCATGAATAACGGAACTTTTCGTTCCGCTATGCCAGACTGTCGATACAGACGAATGGACTCGCGTATAGACCGACGAATGGATCGACGCTAGGACTGACGTACGAATGGACTCACGTATAGTCTGGCGATAGACAGGCGAATGGACCGACGATAGGACGACGTATAGACTGTCGAAAGGACTTGCGTATAAACTGACGTATAGACTGACGAATGGACTTGCGTATAGACTGACGAATGGATCGACGATAGACTGGCGTATAGACTGACGAATGGATCGATGCTAGAACTGACGGTATGGCATTTACGATGTCTAGCTTGCAGAGACGATCGCATGCTGATTCACCTATTTTTCCACAATCCGGCCCTAATCCGGAGTAAGTATCAATTGCAGCGCTCCCGACACGTAGTATACTAATGTAAAGAAACCCGAGGAGGGCTGGTCATGATCGATATTCATTGTCATATTCTCAGCGGTCTGGATGACGGGGCGAGCGATTTGCAGGAGTCCGTCGCCATGGCCAAGCTGGCTTACAAGGACGGCATTCGCCATATTGTTGCGACTCCGCATTTTTGCAGATCCTTTATGGCGAAGCCGCATATTCAAATGGCTAAGCTACGCGAGCTTCAGCAGGCTCTGAAGCGGGCAGGCGTTCCTGTCGTCGTCACTCCTGGCAACGAAGTTCGGCTGGAAAATGCGGAATACATTTACGAGCATGAAGCAAACGGCGACTTCTTGTATTTAGACGCTCGGAAACGATTTATCTTATTGGAGCAGCGCTGGTCAGAGTATCAGCCGCAAACGGAGGAAGTGTGCAAATGGTTTCTCTCGCGCGGCACGACACCGATCATCCCGCACCCGGAGCGACACGCGTTCTTCCGCAATCAGCCTGAGCTATTAGATCGCTTAATGGCTCTCGGCGCTTGGACACAAGTCACCGTCGACAGTTTGCTTGGCAAGAACGGTGAGGAAGCTGCGGATTTTTCGCGACAAATGCTACGCAAGCGTCAAGTCCACGTATTGGCGACCGACGCGCATAATACAAGACGCAAGCCGAATCTATCGAAAGGCATTCGCTTCGTTAGAAAGCTTGTAGGTGACGATGCAGCACATGAGATCCTGCAACGGTTGGATGTCATCCGCAGATGCATCGTGGAAGCGGGTGCGAAGGGCGGATGAGGAAGCCGCTCCATGCGCAGCAAAGCAGATGCAGACACTCTACTTTCGGTAGAAAAAATTCGCGCTCAGAGCAAGTGCAATAACCGTGCGGTTTGACGCCCTTGATTCTTTAAGGCTATAATAGAGACAGCTTAGTTTCCGGCACAATCGCCGGAAAGCGGGGGAACCATCTTTGGGGCGAATCGGCGTCTACACGCCGAAGGGGACCATCTTCCCGAGTCCGTCAGCTAACCTCGTTTGCAAGTAGATGGGTCAACAGCAAACCTTTCGAATGAGATGGCGACCCTTATTATAGGGTCCTTTTCTATGACTGCCGGTTATCTTCACACAATCTACTATGCGGGTTAATGGATTAGAGTTGTCTACAAGAATGAAGTGTTTATAAACGGCTTAGCGGGAAAGGATGATCAAGTTCGCAACAACGCGGCCGTTACTCCTTCGCACAGACCATTCGTTGCCTGGCCATGATCTTCATGACCAGCACCGGAAATTCCACCATTCTCTGTTCCTCTCTTTGTGCAGTTTCATAATGAGTTTCCGCTTCTGGATAAGATTCCTGAAACCGGCCATTCATCCGTTCGAAGGTTTCATGGCCTGCATCTACTACTTCATCAACATTATTTTAGAGGAGGTAGTGTGCAATGCCGCAACCGAAGTATATTACGAACCTTGACAAGGTGGAAGGATTGACCGAGCGTGAGAAGGCGATTCTAAAGCCGGTCACGGACAAGTATGTGTTCCGCGTGAACGACTACTACTTAAGCCTGATCAATTGGGATGATCCGAACGATCCGATCCGCAAGCTAGTCATTCCGAATGAAGGAGAGCTTGCCGAATACGGTCGCTGGGATGCCTCTGACGAAGACACCAACTATGTCGTGCCAGGCTGCCAGCATAAGTACCAAACGACAGCACTATTGATCGTTTCGGAGGTGTGCGGTTCGTATTGCCGATACTGCTTCCGCAAGCGGTTGTTCCGCAAAGATGTGAAGGAAGCCATGTCTGATGTAACGCCTGGAATTGAGTACATCAAGCAGCATCCTGAAATAAACAACGTCCTGCTAACAGGCGGAGACAGCTTGATTCTGGCTACATCGAAATTGCGCATGATTATTGAATCATTACGTGAGATTGAGCATGTCAAAATCATTCGCCTTGGTTCTAAGATGCCTGTGTTCAACCCGATGCGTATTTATGAGGATGAAGAGCTGCTACAGCTGATCAAAGAAAATTCTACCCCGGAAAAGCGCATCTACGTGATGGCACATATTAACCATCCTCGTGAGATTACGGATGAAGCAAGGCGCGGCTTTGAGGCGCTGCATGAAGCGGGAGCGATCGTCGTCAATCAAACGCCGGTATTGCGCGGGATCAACGATGACCCTGAGGTGCTTGGCGAGCTGTTGGACAAGCTTTCATGGGCAGGCGTTACGCCGTACTATTTCTTCATCAATCGTCCGGTAGCCGGCAACAACGATTTCGTGCTGCCGCTTAAGGATGTGTACCGGATCGTCGAGGAAGCGAAGGCGAGAACTTCTGGTCTCGGGAAGCGCGTAAGACTTTCGATGAGCCATACTTCTGGCAAGATTGAAATCTTGGCGATTGAGAATGGCAAAGCATACTTGAAATATCATCAGTCGCGCGACAACGAATACGGCAAGTTTATGATTCTTGATTGTCCGGACGATGCAAGCTGGTTCGATGACTTGCCGGGAAGCGAGAAATACTGGAAGAAGCCGAAGAAGAAAACAGACGCCGTCGTATCGGTGAACGAGCTGCCAGATATTCCGGTTGCAGCTGGCCGAAAGTAACTTGAACTTACCACCACGCATCTGTGAACTTATATTAGAGCATTCATGATAGAAAAGAAGTTGGAGGGAATCACATCAGATTTCCGCTCCAACTTTTTTTGTGACGATATTCACCTCAATACGATGAAAGTGAGGGTCTGGTACTTTCACACAAGTGCAGGAAGGCAGCGGGGTTGACTTGACGGAACGGAATCGATAGGATGAAAAAGTACATTCACAGAAGGGCAAACGAGCATGCACCATGCTGAGATCTGACTTCATTGGCTCACGTATATGTTGGTATTTCAGGAGGGACTAAGATGACGAATCAGATTAGAATCGGTATCGCTGGTTATGGCAATTTGGGCAAAGGCGTAGAAGCAGCGATCGCGCAAAACCCGGACATGCGGCTAGAAGCGGTGTTTACCAGAAGAGATCCAGGCAGTATCGATAGCAAGGCACGAGTAGAGTCGATGTCCAATATCGAATCCTATCAAGATCAAATCGACGTGCTAATCTTATGCGGAGGATCAGCCTCGGACTTGCCGGAGCAAGGGCCGAAGCTTGCCGCCTTATTTCATACGGTAGACAGCTATGATACGCACGCGCGCATACCGGAATATTATGCGGCAATTGATCAAGCAGCCCGGTCTGGCGGTCGTGTCAGCATGATTTCGTCCGGCTGGGACCCCGGCTTGTTTTCCTTGAATCGCGCTTTAATGGAGTCTATTTTGCCTGTTGGTAAGACGAATACATTTTGGGGCAAGGGCGTAAGTCAAGGACATTCCGATGCGATTCGCCGTGTGCAAGGCGTAAAGTACGGCGTGCAATATACGATTCCGAATGAAGCAGCGATTATGCGCATTCGCGAAGGGGAAAACCCTGAGCTGTCTACGCGCGATAAGCATATTCGAGAGTGCTATGTAGTGCCGGAGCCTGGAGCGGACGAGGCTGCCATCCGGGAAGAGATCGTGTCGATGCCGCATTATTTTGCAGATTATGAGACGAAGGTGCACTTTATCAGCGAGGAACAAATGATGCGGGACCATGCATCGATGCCGCACGGAGGTATTGTCATACACAGTGGAACGACCGGAAGCGGCGCACACCAGGTGATGGAGTTCAGCATTAAGCTGGATAGCAATCCGGAGTTTACCGCGAGCGTTCTTGTAGCCTATGCAAGAGCAATTCATAAGCTGGCACAGGAAGGACAGGTGGGTGCGAAGACGATCTTCGATATTCCGATCGGATACTTGTCGCCGCGTTCACCGGAGCAGCTGCGCAAAGAACTGCTTTGATCGACTCTTAAAGCCTTATTCCAAATCAAAAACGTCCAGATGAACGATGTGAGGTTCAGATCCATCGTCTCGTCTGGACGTTTTTTTGTTGCCGTTCCCTTCTTATGACTTGGCCAGCTTGCGTTTGCTTAGTGAATCGGGATGCGGCTCTTCGGGCTCCCGTTCCAGCTTCGCAATCGCCTCCTTGCTGACGTCCACCCGTTTCAGGAAGAAGGATAAGACGAGGGCGGCGAGCGTGACGATGGTTGCGATCAGGAACGAAACTTGAATTCCCTCCAACAACGCGGCCCGGCCGACTTGTTCAAGCTGTTGGCTGCTGGCCGTTGCCGGATCGATACCGGTCATCAGCTTCGTCAAAGCTGATGAAGCATGATTGTTCATCACGGTTACAAATATCGCGGTACCGAGTGAACCGGCTACTTGCTGTACCGTGTTGTTAATGGCCGTGCCATGCGGATTCAGGCGAGTCGGCAGCTGATTGAGACCATTGGTCATAATCGGCATCATAATCATCGACATGCCGAACATGCGCATGGCATAGAGCATCATAATATGAGGAAACGAGGAATCCATCTGCAAGAGCGAGAACAAATACGTCGTGATACCGGTGATCGATAGGCCGACAAGCGCCAAAATTCGCGGGCCAAACTTGTCGAACAGCTTGCCGGTAATCGGCGACATGATCCCCATCAAGATGGCGCCGGGCAGCATCAACAGTCCGGAATGCATCGGTGAAATGCCGCGCACGTCTTGCACATAGGCTGGCGTCAAAATCATTCCCGAGAACATGGCCGCGGAAATGATGACCGAAATAACAGAGCTCAGCGCAAACATCGGATACTTATATACGCGCAGGTCAAGCAGCGGCTCGGACAAGCGCAGCTGGCGAATGACGAACAAGATTAAGCCGATAAATCCGATGATGATCGTGCTCATAACGACCGGGTGGCTCCAGCTGGAAGTGCTGGCGTTGCTGATCCCGTATAACAAACCGCCGAAACCTACCGCAGAGAGTACCACTGATGAGTAGTCCACGCGTACCGGTCTCGTCTCCATGACGTTGCGCAGCTTCCAAACCGCGAGGATCAAGCTGAGCAAGGCGATGGGCAAAATCATTTCAAACAGCAGACGCCAATTGTGATATTCCACGATATAACCGGATAACGTCGGACCGATCGCCGGCGCGGAAATCATGACGAGTCCGAACACCCCCATGGCCGTGCCGCGCTTCTCGCGTGGGAAGCTGACCAGCATGATGTTCATGAGCAGCGGTCCCATGACTGACGACCCGCAGGCTTGAATCATCCGTCCGGCTAGCAAAAATCCGAAGTTCGGAGCAAATGCCGCAAGTGCAGTCCCAGCTGTGAACAACGACATCGCTGTAATGAACAGCGAACGATTCGTAAATTTCGTAATGAAAAAGGCCGAAACAGGCATAAGAATGCCGCTGATCAGCATATATCCGGTCACTAGCCACTGCACGGTAGCATAATTGGCAATGTTCAGATCTTGCATGATGGACGGAAGGGCAACGTTAAGCAACGAATTGTTCAGGAACGAAACGAACGCTCCGAAGAACAATATGACGATCATAAGATAAGGCGTTTTTCTCTCTTTGCTTTCATTCATGATGACTCATACTCCTTATGCTTCTGCCTAGATAAAGGAAGGATACTTGATCAATTTTATACCTTCAGTACAAAAAATTCAATATTTATTCATTGTTAGTATAATGTTATTGATTCTGTTTTTCGTTTACGCGTATACTGTAAGCAAGTAATATCGACTTGGGAGGCATTATGAACAAACGGAAGAAAAGCATCGTCGACCATTCTCTCGCTTTATTCCAAGAGAAAGGAATCCAGCATACTTCAGTGCAAGACATTATTGATCGAGCCGGTATTTCCAAAGGCACGTTCTATAATTATTTTTCTTCTAAGAATGAATGCGTCAGTGCCATCTTGGAGGAAATTCGCCACGAAGTGAGCTTAAGCCGCAGCGAGCTGTTAATGGGCAAAGATGCTAGAGATTTGGACTTGCTTATCCAGCAAATTACGATATTGGCCAACTTGAATGAAAAGCGCGGCATGAGTGCCATTTATGAGGAACTGCTCCATTCCGGTGATTTAGAACTCAAGCAGCTGGTCTTACAGCATCGCATATCCGAGCTGGAATGGCTGGCCGAGCGGCTGATCGAAGTTTACGGAGAGGAGCTTAGGCCGCATGCCTTTGAAAGCTCGGTAATTTTCTACGGCATGCTGAACCATTTGCTCTTCATGCGCAAACTGACGAGGCCCAGCGTGAAAGATATGAAATCTGTCGCTTCCTCTGTCTTTCATTATATGGAGTATATTATTCGTTCCCTTATCCATGATCATACAGCGGTCCTCGACAACGATCATCTATCATCGTTGAAGGATCAACTGCATACTATGCCGATCAAACGAGCGGATGCCGCTCTATTGCTTAAGGAGCTCCTGGAAGAAGAATCGTCCTTGTCCGCTTCGCAGAAAGAGTTGGCGCAAGCTTTATTGTCCGAATTAGAACGACAGCCCATGCGCCGTTCGGTCATTAGTGCACTGCTGCAGCCGTTCACGGAAGCGTTTGAGCAAACGGCTGATTACAAGACGGCCAAGCAGATCTCGATCATGGTGTGGTTTTATTTGAAGCAGAGACGTACGTAAATCGGAACGCGAAAGAAGGTTGTATGAAGCGATCTTGGGAACATAGAAAATATTTGAAGGAGGAGGAAGGAGAAGAAACATGATACTTGTAGCATACCTGGTTGTCTTCGTATTGGCGGCAACTCCGTTCTTTGAGGTGGTTGGCGTCATTCCGATCGGCGTGGCGGCAGGCTTATCCTCTATACCGGTCACACTCATTAGCTGCTTGGGCAATCTCCTCACAATTTGGCTGCTTATTGTGCTGATCGATCGGATCAAGCAATGGATGCAGAAGCGGAAAGAGAAGCAAGGCAAAGAGTCGTCAGGCAAGCGACAGCAAAGGGCGGCGAAGATTTGGCAGCGCTACGGCTTGCCGGGTCTAGCGCTGATTTTCCCGATCTTGATCGGCAGTCATCTGGGCGCCATACTTGCGATGGGCTTTGGCGCAGGCAAGAAACAAGTGACCATCTGGATGACGGCGAGCATCGTCGTATGGGCAATTGCTGCCGGCGTTATCTCCCATTACGGAATTGATTACTTGTTTAGTCAGACTGGGCGTGAAGGATTTTTGATAGATTTTCTAAGAAGCACTCAATAAACCGGAATCGTACATCGCTCTTGCATCTTGGCAGATCGCCAAACGAATGGAAAGGATGAGGAGTCCGTCGTGAAGAAAGTAAGCAATGTAGTCCTGTGGATGGTGCTTATATTCGCCATTAGAACACCGTTTCCCACTGGCGTTATGATAACCCCTTTAAATAAAATAGCCGCCGTTTGCGACTAATTTTGGTATAATATGCTTGTAAAACCTAACTGCGGTGGGAATGGTATCCCCAGAAAGGAGGGGATGCCATGGAACTTTCGTTTAATGATGTCCTCGTGTTCGGCATGTTCTTGCTGGCATTATTGACATATATTAAAACGAAGTAAACCCACCTACGGTTAGCGCCCAGGTGGGTTTACAACTTCTGTTTGCAACTCCGGGGGAATCACCCATCGAAGTAACGTTGTACATGGGAGACGGTATGGCGAACCGTCTCCTTTATTATGTTTATAATATATCAAGGTGTTTATACGTGCAAGGTTAATGTTCTGGATAAGGCTGCATCCCTTCGGCTATTTAACGGTTACTAACATCAATGATAAAACCAATCAGATATTTCCTTATATTCTTCATAGTCTTTTATTGATTTACCATCAGTTTACAATAAAATGTTTATTTTTTCCTAGGATGGGATTAGAAAATGCTAGTTGCCCTTGGGTATCAGAACTAATTGTGACTTTTCTTTGTGCATCGAACTCAAAGGAGCGGTGCTTCGCTGCATGACGGTGGTCGGTTGACCATATGTAACGAAGATCTGTAGCGTTACATTGTAAAATTCGCTAAGTGATAATTTCTAACGAAGATCTGTAGTCTTATTACGGAAAATGCGGCTGAAAATGGACGCTCTTGGAGAGTTTAGCGCTATAGATCTTCATTAGATTTTGATAGCAGTGATAATTTGGCTAATAAGGCTGAGAATCTTCGTTAAAAAATTAGACCATCACTGTGCCCGAGTCTAGGCTCGGGCACAGTGACGCGCTTGCATGAGCGATGATCGCAGCAGCGCCTTAATAAGCTAATTCCTCATTGCTCGATTTCTTCCGCTGTAACGAGGCGCTGACCGGACTGAACGACCGGTGCATCCTGAATGATCGGTGCTCGTTCGCCAGCCTGCACCATTCGTTTAATGAGCCGCTCTTTCATGCGGTTAGCCACTTTACGGTGCGACTCCAAGCCGATAAGGTTAGTCAATTCATACGGGTCCGCTTCCAAGTCATAGAGAAACTCCTCTACATATGTGTCCGATCCGGGGGCATCCATCCGATACGAATTCGGCACCGATACGCTGTATTTCCAGCGGCGCGTGCGAACGGCGCGGCCGATCTGGCTTTCGCTGATCTGCACGAATACGTCGTCCGGCCAAGCATCATCTTCGCCGCGAATGAGCGGCATTAACGATCTCCCCTGCATGTCTTCCGGAACCTTAATTCCTGCCGCATCGAGCAAAGTTGGCGGCAGATCGATCAAACTGACCAGCTCGCGTATTTGTCCGCCCGCCTGGAAGCCAGGTCCATGTAGCATAGCTGGAATTCGAATCGACGATTCATGACACGATCGCTTGTATTCATCGTTTCGGGTCTTGAAGTGACAGCCGTGATCACTGGTGAATAGCACGATGGTGTTGTCGGTCAACTGCAGGCTGCGCAGTGTGTCCATTAAGCGGCCGAATGCCTCGTCGATTCGCTTCACCATGCCGTAATAACCACCAAGATGCTGATGCGCGTTACCGCCGAGCGCTGCTAGATCAGGCGGTATCCAGCGCCCGGTATATTGTTCGCGATAACCTTCCGGCGCCGGGTAGTCGTCCGTGCGGTTCTGATGATGCGGCTCCAGGAGCGAGACGAACAAGTAAAACGGTGCATCTGCGTCCTTATTGCTGCGGATGTAATGAATGGCCGCATCCGTAATGGCATCCACACGATAACCGGGCAATTCCACCTTTTGTTCGTTGTGATCATACAACGTCGTCATGAATGGCTCGGAGGTGTGCTCCAAAGCGTCGGCAGCTAACCAGTACTCGTAGCCGCCACGCAGCTCCTCCGGCACCGGCTCTGTACGCGTGCAGGCGAGATGCCATTTGCCGATATACGCGGTGCGATAGCCGGCCTCACGGAAATAATGCGCGAGCGTCTTGCGATCGGTCGGCAGCGGAATGCCATTCGTCACATTTCCGGTCGTGGTCGCATACAGTCCGGTCTGCAAGCATGCGCGAGCCGGTCCGCAAACCGGCTGACACGTAAACATATGGTACAGGTGGGTGCCTTGCATCGCCAGGCGATCAAAGTTCGGAGTAAGGCCGAGCGGATTGCCATGCACCCCTGTCGTATCCCAACGCTGCTGATCGGTGAAAAACACAATCACATTCGGTGCATCGCTTCTTCGATTCATGCTGACGTCTCCTTTCGATACGTAGTCGTTCGCAATGTTTCGAACGAAGATTTCTCTCATACATATGGAGTTTATAATTTCGCTAACTCACAAGCATAAGAAATACTAAGCAGAAATACTAAGCTGTCACCTGTGTCCCAAAGGACTAGGCGCCAGCCAAGTATTTCTTTATGCTATTCGATCAAGCTGACAAGCCCTGATGCGGCCCCTCAACCTCAGCCCTTGAGCCCGGTCGTCGTAATGCCTTCGACGAAATGCTTCTGCGCCAGGAAGAAAACAACAATACAAGGTACGATGGTGACGACCGACATCGCCATCACTTGATTCCAATTCACCGCTCCTTCATTGTCCAGCGTCATCCGGAGTCCTAATGCGACCGGATACTTGCTGACGCTATTGATAAAGATGAGCGCATTGAAAAATTCATTCCACGTCCAGATGAACTGAAAAATACAAACCGAGAATAGAGCCGGCTTGGCGAGCGGAGCCAGCACTTTCGTTAAGATGCGAAACGATCCGGCGCCGTCGATGACGGCCGCTTCATCCAAGTCGCGGGGAATTCCGCGAAAAAACTGCACCAGCAAGTAGATGAAAAAGGCATTTACGGCGAGCAATGCCGGGACATAGAACGGCAAATACGAATCCAGCCAGCCGAAATTGCGAAACAATATATACCGTGGAATCATAATAACAGCGTCCGGCAGCATTAAAGTGGAGATCATAAGTGCGAACAAGAGTCGCTTTAACGGGAATCTGAAACGCGCAAACCCGTAAGCGACGAGCATGCTGGACAACGCTGTGAACACGACGACTGGAATGACTAGCACGAACGTATTCATGAAGAACCTGCTGAAATTGTTGGAGCCGATCCCTTTCCAGCCCTTCGCGTATGCATCCCAAATAAATTCAGACGGGATAAGGCTTAGTGACGTAAACACTTCTTGATTCGGTTTGAACGAAGCGGAAAGCAGCCACAGCAGCGGATAGACGAAGATGATGCCGAACAGCGAAAGCAGCAGGATGACCACGTATTGTTTGCCATTCATCAACGGCCACCTCCGTCTTCATAGTGCGTCCACCGGTTGGTTGTCCGAAATAAAATGAACGTAAAGATCATGATGACGATGAATAAAATCCATGACAGTGCCGATGCATAGCCCATCTTGAAAAACTGAAACGCATTGTCATACAACATGAGACCGTACAGGTAAGTCGATTTCATCGGGCCGCCGTCTGTAATGACGAAGGCAGCGGTAAATTGTTGGAATGCGTTGATCGTTTGCATAATTAAGTTAAACTGAATGATCGGCGTCAGCAGCGGCAGTGTAATATGGAAGAAGGTGCGAATGCGAGACGCTCCGTCTACACGCGCTGCTTCATACAGCTCGCTTGGAATTTGCTTCAGACCGGCCAGGAACAAAACCATGGACGAACCGAATTCCCATACCGGCAGCAAGGAAATCGTAAACAGCGCAATGTTCGGATTACCCAACCAATCGACCGGTCCCAGTGAAAAGACAGACAAAAATTGATTGACGAGCCCATCGCGCATAAACAGAAATCGCCACAGCACCGCAACGGCGACACTTCCGCCTAGAATGGACGGAATGTAGTAGATCGTGCGGAAGACATTGATCCCTTTCAGCTTCATATTCAATACCAAAGCCACCAACAGGGCAAAAATTAATTTGAGGGGTACGGCCATAAAAACATAACTGAGCGTGACTTTAGAGGATTGAATAAACTCGGGATCATTTGTGAAAATTTTGATATAGTTGCTTAACCCTGTGAATTCCGGCTCGCGGATCATTGGGTAATCCGTGAATGAATAATAAAATGAGGCTAGGAATGGGTAAAACGTCAGCAGCAAAAATCCGATTAACCATGGACTGATGTAGAGCAGTCCGGTGTACTTATTGTTCATCATCACCACACCTAATCCGATATCTTAAAGTTGTCATGCTCCCGGATGAAGACCGCTCCGAGCGATGATCGCCCGGAGCGGTTCGTTCTCTCATCGAGCTTCCGCTACGATGTCCTCGATACGGCGGATTAATTCTTCCGCAGCGCGGCGCGGCTCGGTCTGACCGAATCCGACGGCATCCATCATGTCTTCCGACAGCTGCAAAATTTCTTGGTTGCCGCTGATCCCGTTCACCGGCTCCCCTGGATTCGCCATCGCGTAATCGACAGCTTGTACGGTGAGAGGATCAATCAAGCCTTCCTCACTGATCGTTTGGCGGTTCTCCTCAACAGGTGGCACACTGTAGACGCCGCCCAAAATTCTAGCTGAATCTGTATTCGTCAATAGCCAGTTGGCGAATTTGGCTGCTTCCTCTGGATGCTTGCTCGCTTTGTTAATCGCTAATGGATTCGCCGGATTCACAAGAACAGCAGAAGTCAGCGCATCGTCCGGCACCGGATATCCGGTCACGCCGAGGTTCGGCACATATGATTTCATGCGTTCAACCGTGGAGGCCAGGTTGAATATCATCCCGATATTGCCTTCCGACCATTCCGGACTTTCGGTTATATCCGGATACAGACTGCTCTCCGCGAGCGGCATGAGCGCACCTTCGTCCAACAATTGCTTGAAATACACGAACGCTTGCTCCAAATGCTCAACCTCAAAGCCAAGAGTATAATCGTCCTGGATAAATTGATTGCCTGTCATCTGATTGACATAAGGCATAAGGAAGCCGCGGTAATCGAGCATGCCGAGCAAATAAGCATCTGGATCTTCCTTGTTCACACGTGCCCCTACTTCGAGCAAAGTGTCCCAATCCCATACGGTATCCTCCGGGATGTTAAAGCGCTCAAGGAAGTCTTTGTTGTAGGCCAGCGCCATTCCGTTCAGCCCCATCGGCAGTCCGACCAGCTTGCCGTCGAATACGGTATATTTCTCCAGAAACTCGCGGTCAAACTTATCGAGCTCGATATATTGTTCAAAATCATACAGATTGTGCACCAAGTCACCTTTTACCGCTAATTCATCGATCCAGTCTACGGATAGTGGCGTCAGGTCCGGTGCGGTCCCGCCAGCAAATTGCGTGACCAAGCGTTGATAGTAGCCGTCAAACCCGCTGTATTCCGGCTCGATCGTGACATGGGGATTTTGTTCCATATAGAGATCGATAGCTGCAATTAGCGCGGTGTGTCGGTTTTCCGATCCCCACCAAGAGAATCGCAATGTGACGTTTTCCGGTGTTTCTCCTTTATTTTCGTTTCCTTGTTTCACACCGTTATCCGCCGTACCCCCGGAATTGCTTCCTCCGTTTGTCGTACTTCCTCCTGATTGACATCCAGCTGCGATCAACATAATCGCCAGAAGTATGCCTAACCACTTTGCGGAAGTCCTCATGTTAGCAACGCCTCCCTTTTCTTAGTCGTGATGTTCGCGTACGATTAATTCGCGTACAATTGAGTTGTACATGCTCATTATAAGTGTTGGCTTAAACGAGTTGAAAGGTGCAGAGCATGGCATAAAGTATCATAACTTAATGAAATCTAAATAAAGGTATCCGAAGTTGCCAATAGCGGTTTCGCATATTGGAAACAGGGTGATTTTTTGCGATGGATAAGCTATAATGACTCGAAAATAACAGGGGGAGCTTGCATGTTATATAAGCTGTTGCTTGTTGACGATGAATCAGAAATCCGCAACGGTCTGTCGCAATATTTCCCGTGGGATGAGGTCGGCTTTGAAATAGTCGGCTTGTGTGAGAACGGGAAGCAAGCACTTGAATTCGTGGACGCACACGAGGTAGACGTCATACTGTGCGATATCCGCATGCCGATCATGGACGGCATTGAAGTAGCCAAGCGCATCCATGAGCAGAAGAAGGAAATCAAGATCATCTTTCTTAGCGGCTTTAAGGATTTTGACTATGCCAAGCAGGCGCTGATGTACGGGGTGAAAGACTACATCGTGAAGCCAACGAGATTCAAGGAATTGCAGCAAGTGTTTTCCTCCTTGAAGCTGGAGTTGGACGAATTACGAGGCGATCGGGATCGCTCAGATGAAGAACAACGAACATTCGATCAGAAAGTGATTCTTGAAATTAAACGGTATGTGGAAGAAAACTATCGGCATGCCACGCTTGACGAAGCGGCAAGCCGAGTCCATATGAATCCGTTTTATGTTAGCAAGTATTTTAAAAACAAGACCGGTCAAACCTTCTCAGACTATGTCGTGTCAGTGAAAATGGAGAAAGCGGCAGAGCTCTTGATGGATATTCGCTACAAGACGTATGAAGTGAGTGAAATGGTCGGTTATACGAGTCCAAAAAATTTCACCCGAACGTTCAAGCGGTACTTCGGCAAGAGTCCTCGTGAGTTCCGGCAATCCGGCGCACAAGGTGAGCAGTCATGAGGCCGAAGTTTTTTCTGAAAAATTTGCTGATCTTTCTCGTTCCGCTCTTAATCCCCATCCTCATTTTGGGTACGCTGGCAATTGTCATTACAGAGCAAAAAATTCAAAGCGATATTAGCCGTAGCAATCATGCGCTGTTCCAGCAAATTGACCGCAGCATCGATCTGGTGTTTAAGGAGATGGATTCACTCAGCATCAGCTTTGGCAATCCAGAGGTCGTGTTTCGCTTGGAGGAGATTCTTCGCACGCAAACGTTAACATTGGAAAATCTCCGACTGATCGAAAATACGAAAAATTATATTAACGCGCCGGCAAACAGCAGACCGTATATTGAATCGATCTATGTATATATTGAAAACCGGCACGGGCAATTTCTCTCCAGTGTGCAAGGCTTGACCCGTTTTGACCGGTTCTATGATTCCGAATGGCTGGACAGCTTCGATCCGGAGTCGAAGCAGCGCAATGTATGGACAGAATCGCGGGAAATTCGTCGCTATTCGTTCGAAGAGCCGACTCCTGTAACGACGATGTACAAAAACTTGTACTCCAACGTTTCGGATCGGCCGCAAGGGCTGATCGTGCTCAATATTTACACGGAATATATTGAGCAGATGCTGCAGGAGGCCAGCACGTATCCAGATCAAGATATTCTCGTAATCGATGAGCAAGGAGAAGTCATTTTCAGCACGCGAACGGCAGCCAATATTGATAAAGCAGACTTAGAGCTGGTTATGCAAGAAGGCACCGCATACACGCTCGAGATCGAGGATCAGTCCTATGTCGTGTCGTATCACGAGTCCGATCATTATGGCTGGCGATATATTTCGCTAGTGCCGACCGAGTCGCTTAGTGTCGTTTCCACTCAGTTAAGCGGTGTGATTGTGTTCATCGTATTCATCGCAGCGGTGCTCGGAATTGCGATGACGTACTTTGTCACCAGACGCTATGTCAATCATATCCGCATGATAATCTCGATGATCAAATCTGCGGGAAGTCACCAGCTTCATCCCGCATACTCGGCACGCATGAAGCAAAGTGACGATGAATACGGGTTTATTCTGCGCCGCATCTTGCAAAATTATATCGATCAGAAAAACCTGCAAATCGAAGTGTCAGAAAATCGCTACAAGCTGAAAGAGACAGAACTGATCGCCTTGCAAAATCAAATCAATCCGCATTTTCTATTCAATACGATGGAGACGATCAACTGGAAGGTGCTGTCGTTCACCGGACGGCCGAATGAAGCGAACCAGATGATCGAGCACTTATCGGAAATATTAAAGTATGCTCTGGACACGAGCTTAAAGGTAGTGCCGCTTGGCAAGGAGATGGAGATGACCAGACATTATGTGGCGATCCAGAAAATTCGCTACCGCAACAAGTTCGAAGTCATCTATGATTATGACCCGAGCCATCTCAGATTCGGTACGATTAAGTTTGTCCTGCAGCCGCTAATCGAAAACAGCATTTATCATGGCATCAAAGAAAAATCCGGGATGTGCGGGATCAAGATCAAAGTGATTCGCCATGCTGATAAGCTTGAGCTTTGCGTTATCGATAATGGTCGGGGCATGAGCCCAGCCAAGCTACGGGAAGTGCGCAAGACCCTTCGTGATGAGTATGGGCAAGAAGAGGAGAGCCAGGTCATCGGCCGCAGCACGGGAAGTAACATCGGACTGAGTAATATTTATAACCGATTAAGGCTGACATACGGTCAGAAGGATCTCATGTCTATCCGCAGCAAAGAAGGGCTGGGCACGGTCGTGCGCGTCTACATTCCAACTGGTAATTGAAATTGTATTTACTCCTCTCGCTTGGTAGCGTTATGATGGTATATACATTCTGTATTTTGTCCATCAGGCCGTGTCGGAGGGGAAGCTATTGTTCTATTCATTGAAGTCGAAAATGATGCTGACATTTTCCTTGCTGCTGGTCGTTCCTTTCTTGACGATGGTATTTATTTTTACCGATCGATCGAAGAACGACTTGGAAGAAATTGCGGTGACCGTATCCGCCCAGACGCTCGATCAGTATGCGGTCTATTTGGAGATGCTTGGGCGGCAAGTGGAGGATATCGCCTTTCAAGTCCTCGGCAACAAAATTGTACAGGAATGGGTGGAGGCGCGCGGCACAGCTGACAGCCATCTCAGCAAGCAGGAGCTGTACCTGATGAACGCGAGGGTGAAGGAAGTGCTGTCGCAAGCAGTGCTCAATCAGTCGAATGTCGCCTCGATATCCTTGCACGATAAGAATGGTTTCGTGATCGGGATTGATTCCGTTTATGAGCATGTCGATTACGGAGAGTCGAATTGGCAATGGTATGTGACGCAATACGGTTCAGGGTGGCTCAATGCCCATCTCGATCCGTATCAGCCCTATGCCTTGAAATCTGAGCCGGTCAATAGCTTGCTGTTCCCTCTCGTCGATTTGAATACGCTTTCAATTGAAGGCGCTATCAAGCTGAATGTCCATGCATCGCTTATTCAAGAGCCGCTGTCTGCTATTCAATACAATGAATGGAATACGATTCAGCTCATTGATTCCTCAGGAGCAGAGGTGAACCGCTCCCACTTTTCCAAGCCGCAGATGCAGTCCTCTGAAGAAGAACGGATTCGACAACAAATCTTGCAATCTCATAGCGACAAAGGGTTCATCCGTGAGCAGTCGGAAGATTCGTCCAAGTATTGGTTTTATCACAAGATTCAATCGATGGATTGGACGGTCATCGGAGTCATATCGGAGGCGGAGCTGTTTCGTGGCATCGATAAGACCAGCCGCACGATGCTGCTGATCAGCGTTGGTTTGCTGATTCTTACGATCACAGCTGCCTATTGGATTTCCACCAGCATGACCCGCCCGCTATCCAGGCTGTCCAGCGCCATGCGCAAGCTGGAGAAAGGCGATTTCAACATTGCTGCCAGGCTCAATTCATCGGCGAAAGGCGAAGCGGGTTATTTGCTGAAGGTGTTCTCCAATATGGCGAACCGGCTGAATCAGTTAGTGCTCAGCGAGTTCACCTTGAAATTGCGCAAGCAAGATGCTGAATATAAGGCGCTGCTTATGCAAGTGAATCCGCATTTTCTGTACAACACGCTGGAGGTTATCGGGGGGCTTGCTGCACAGCAAAAAACCGAGCAGCTCATCGATGTGACGGAGTCGTTGGGGCAAATGCTCAGAGGTTCGTTGAAGCTCGACAGCGACGTCGTCACGATTGAGGATGAACTGCAGCAGCTCAAGTATTACTTGACGATCATGCAGGTGCGCTTTGAAGACGACATTGAATTCGAGCTGCATGCTGATCCAGACATAACGGGCGTTCCGATTATTAAGTTCATCTTGCAGCCGCTAGTCGAAAATGCGGTCAAATATTCACACGGCAGAGGCAAGCTTGCCAAGATCAAGATTACGGCGAAGCGACAAGGGCAGCATGTTGTCCTATGCGTGGCGGATAACGGCGAAGGCATGAGCGCGGAGAAGACACAGGAGATTATGCAGGAGGCCATGAGTCAGGAAGCCGTTCACGTGCTAGGCGGACCGGTCCGGCGCATCGGCTTGCGCAATGTCATTGCGCGATGTCGGTTGTATTATGCAGATCGCTTCCATTGTGAGATTGAAACAGCGGAGAATGAAGGCACGAAGATCAGTTTATGGATTCCTATCAGCGGGGGGAGAGCCGATGTACAAAGTGTTGCTGGTCGATGATGAGAAACAAATTCGACAAGGCTTAAAAGCGAAGCTGAATTGGCAGGAGCATGGATTTATTTGCTGCGGGGAAGCTGCGGACGGTCGGGAAGCGCTGGCTATGATTGAGGCTGAGCAACCGCACGTCGTCATTACAGACATTCGCATGCCGAACATGGACGGCGTGGCGCTCCTTGAGCACTGCCGCGAGCATTTCCCTCATGTGAGGATCGTCGTTCTATCCGGATACGAAGACTTTCACTATGTCAAAGCCGCGATGAGATGCGGTGCGAAGGATTATTTGTTAAAGCCGGTCATCCGCAAAGAACTTGCCAGCAGGCTGGCGAACATTCGCGATGAGCTCGATGCCGGGATGAAGCAGCAGCTGGAAGGCGAACATTTGAAGCGCCGTTTGCATGAGAGTCTTGACCGGCTGCGTGAGCAATTCTGGCTGCAAGCAGTGCGCGGTGCAACCGGCAATGACAGGGCGGCGGAGGCGGAGCGGCTTGGCCTTGGCACATTCACAGATGCGCCCGTTCCGCTGCGCTTTGTCACCTTCGGCGTTCTGGATTTGCGGCAACAACCGCCGCTTCCTGTGCAGGATGAATTGCTGCTGCAGGCTGTATATATGATGTCAAGCGAGCTTGCCGCCACTTGGGGAGAGCCTGCACATGTGTTCCGTGATCCGGCTGCGGCCCACCATCTGCATATGGTGTTCCAATGCGCCGCTTTCGGAGAGGCGGCGCACGATGCATGGCTTCAGCAACAATTTTGCCCAACGATGGAAAGCTTGCTGCGGGTACGTGTGCAGATGGGAATTGGCGATACAGTGTATACGCAGGAAGAATGGCGCCAATCGTTCGTCACGAGTCGGATTCGTTGGATGGAGACCGCTCATGCACCGTCCGGTGATAGGCATATGAACAGCGAAGCGGCTACAAGTCAGACGACGACTGCGCAATACGAATTGCCGCCATATATACAGAAGCAGCTCGCGGGCTCGGTTGCCGAAGGGAATGAGCAGGACATCGTGCGAGTGCTTCGTTCCGTCCTGCAGACGACACCGCCATTGTCGCTTCATGCGTTATCCTTGCGCTCGCTTCGACTGCTGTTGTTCTTCGACAGCTTAGCGTTAAAGCACGGCCAATTGTGCCAAGAGACGCAAGTAATGATCAATGCTTTGCCCGACAGCATATGGCAATGCCAAACGCCGGAGGAAGCGGAGCGAACGTTCTTGCAGCTGGCCGTTGCCCTGCATAAACAGATGCGCGAGGAGGAGCGTACCGATGGGGAGTCGATCGCGAGGCGTGTCGTCGAATATTTGCACGACCATTATGCGGATGAAGATATTAGCTTGACCGGAATGGCGCGGCGCTTTCACTTGCATGTGACATACTTGTCGGAGCTGTTCAAGAAGACGACCGGCAAAAATTACAGCGAATACCTCACCGACATCCGCATTGCCAAAGCGAAGGAATGGATGGATAATACGACGCTGAAGGTTGCGGAAATCGCGGAGCTTGCCGGCTTTTCCAATCCGAATTACTTCAGCCAAGTATTCAAGAAGATGACGGGGATGAGCCCGAATGAATACCGCACCCGAAAAAAATGAAGATGAACAACCGAAATCGTTGGATTCGCAACCCCGCTTTCCTTCCGTATCATGAAGCTAGTAACCTATCAAACACGTTTATAGGGGGAATCGAAGGATGAAACAAACTTGGCAGAAGCGTTGGTTAACGGTGCTCGTTTGTTCGTTGCTGCTCATTGTTGCGGCATGCGGCAATACGGGAGGAGGCGCTACACAAGGAGGCAATGCGGGAGGCGGCTCGTCTGAGAGCAATAATCAGTCCGGCGGCTCAGCGGAACAAGCGCAAGATCCGGTTACGCTCGACTTCGTCTGGTTTACGGACGGCGTTGAGGGTGAAGTGATGAAGAGCATCATCAAGGACTATCAAGTTGAAAACCCGCACGTGACGATCAACCTGAATGAAGTGGCGTACAGCGATTTGGATACGAAGTTAAAGACGATGATCGCGGGCGGCAAACCTCCGGCACTGGCGAGAATGACGAATCCGGGTGGGTATGTGAACCAAGCGCTTGATCTATCTCCATATGTTGGTGACGTAGACGAGTTTATGTCTCAATTCATGGAGTCGGTGCAGCCATATTACTACATCGACAACAAGATCGTTTCCGTTCCTATGGAGGTAACGGCGAACGGATTGATCTATAACAAGACGCTGTTTGATAAGGCAGGCGTTGCCGTGCCGCAGTCTCCGGATGAAATCTGGACTTGGGACGAATTCAAGGATGCTTTGCGCCAAGTGATGGACAAGGGCGGAGCTAGACACGGCATGGTGTGGGACTTCACGCCGCATCGCTGGTCGACGATGCTGTATCAGTTCGGCGGCAGCATCTTTAACGAAGACGCATCAGCTGCTGCAGTGAACAATGAGCAAGGCGTGCAGGCGGTAGAATATTTCGTTGATTTGCACAAAGAAGGGTTGATGCCGGAATCCGTATGGCTCGGCGGCGAGAACCCGAACAACTTGTTCCGTTCCGGTACTGTGGCCGCGCATTGGTCCGGCAACTGGATGATCAGCAACTACAAAGATATCGAAAACTTCGAATGGGGCGTTACTTATATGCCGAAACAGGTGCAACGCTCCTCCGTACCGGGCGGCAAGTACATTATGGCATTCCAAGGATCGGGTGTTGAAGAAGAAGCTGTGAAGTTCATTCAGTACGTTTCTTCTAAGGAAGTGAATGCCAAGTATACGAGCGAATCGTTCTTTATTAGCTCGCGCCTAGACAATGCAGAGCTCGAGTACGAATTCGGTTCCGAGATGTTCGCCGTATTTGCAGATGAGTTGAGCAATACGCCTACTGCGGCTGCGATGGATTGGTCGAGACAAGAGCTCGTACCGAAATTCCAGAATGACCTAAGAGACGGTATCGTAGCTGTGCTTGCAGGAGCCAAGACGGCGCAAGAATCGCTAGATGACGTGGCGGACATCATCAACAACGTGATTGAAGAAGCCAAGAATTGAGGAAAGGCAAGGAAGCATCTCGCATAATGGAAAAAGATCTGGGAAACAGGGCTGCCCGTCCGGCAGCCCTTCCTTTCTCACACTTTTCATCCACGCATTTCATCACAGAACCATTCCATCATTGAAGAAGGGAGTTACTTGCTGATGGCGACTACGAAAACAGCCGCACTGACGCCCGGATATCAGCGACTGAAGCGCACCGTTACGCCGTACCTATTCGTGCTTCCGAACACGCTGATCTTCTCGATCTTCATCGTGTTCCCGGCCTTTCTCGGGCTGTTCTATTCGCTGCATGATTACGACGGCCTGAACGAGATGAAGTTTCTCGGCTTGGCGAACTACGCAGAACTGCTGTCAGACCGGACATTCTGGCAGGTGATGGGAAGGTCGTTTCTATATACGGCGACGGTCGTTCCTTTGCTGTTCGTCTGCTCGCTCGGGATTGCGGCCTTGCTCATTCAAGAAATTCGCTTCCGCGGGCTGTTCCGGGCGATCTTCTATTGGCCGGTCATGATCTCCTTTATTATCGTCGGTTTGACCTGGAAGTGGATATTTGGCGACAGCTTTGGCATTTTGAATTATTTGCTGGAGCAGGCAGGCATGAAAGGCATCGGTTGGTTGACCGATCCGTTCTGGGCGAAGGTATCAGTAGTGATTGCGACGCTGTGGTCCCGAGTCGGGTTTTATATGGTTATCTTCATCGCCGGGCTGCAAGCGATTCCGACGGAGTATTACGAAGCGGCGCGGATCGATGGGGCGTCACGAAGCCGGATTTTCATGAGCATTACCTTGCCCTTGCTCAAACCGACCAGCTTGCTCGTGCTGATCTTAAGCATGATTGAGGCTTTCAAGCAGTATCCGCTCATGTTCGCTTTGACCAGCGGCGGGCCGAACAAGGCGACGACATATATCGTTCAGTATATTTACGAAACTGGATTTGAGAAGCTGGAGCTTGGCCTTGCCAGCGCGATGTCCGTCGTGTTGTTCGTGATCATCGGCATCTTTACATCCATTCAGTTCAGACTCGGCAAAGGGGGAAGCTACGACTAATGCGCAAATCAATTACGTATACGCTGCTCGCCGTGTTGTCGGTCATTTATTTGTTCCCGGTATTGTGGGTCGTCCTATCTTCGTTCAAAAATCAGACGGAGCTTTATCAATGGCCACCCAGCATATTCCCTGCAGAACCGGTCTTCACGAATTATTTGGATGCGTTTAAGTCCGGCAACTTCGACGTTTATTTCATGAACAGCGCGATCGTCACGATCACCTCCACGATCCTGCTGCTCATCATCAATTCGATGGCCGGCTTTGCGCTTGCAAAATATCGCTTTCGCGGCGACACGTTTCTCTTAATTGCGTTTATTTCGACATTAATGATCCCGCTTGAAGTCATCATGATCCCGATCTTCAAGGTGATCAGCAGTCTCGGATTATACAATTCGCTGTGGGGCATCATTATTCCGCCCGCCGCTACACCAACCGGTGTGTTTCTTATGCGGCAGTATATGCTTACCGTGCCGAATGAGCTGTTGGAGGCAGCGCGAATGGATGGAGCCGGGGAATGGAAAATTTATTGGAAAATTATTTTGCCGATTGCCAAGCCGATCCTTTCCGTTCTCGCCATCTTCTCGTTCATGTGGCGGTGGGATGACTTTCTGTGGCCACTCATCGTCATCAATGAGCCGGGCAAATATACAGTACAGCTCGCAATCTCGAACTTTATCGGGCAATACGATGTGGACTGGGGAAGCTTGCTGGCTATGAGCGTCGTCACGATGATTCCTGTCTTGATCGTCTTCCTCGTGTTTCAGAAGCAGTTCGTCAAAGGTATGGTCACTTCCGGAATGAAAGGATAGTCTGATATGAACAATGAGATCACCATGCAACCTATGAATTTGCCCAATCAGACGATGGCTATCAATCATTGGCTCGTTTGTGGACCGTTCGAGCAAAAGATGAAATTCAAACCGGTGACGATGGAGGGTGAAATCAATACATGGTTGGTGAAAGGCTTTGCCATTCATGAGCATCCGTCGCGCCGGGAGGTGGCGGAAGCGCGCCGGGCGCTTACACCGGAACGAACGCTTGCGGAGCATCTGCCCTTGCCAGGGGAAGCGCGGAGCGAGAACGGACAGACTAGACATTGGCAATTGGTATATGCCTTGGGGAAATCCATATGTAGAGCTGTCCGATTTCTGGTTCGTGCCGACTAAGCTTGTCTCGTATGCTGTGACGCAGCTTGCGGTGCCGCAAGCCAAAGAAGTGCGCATGACCTTGCGGACATGCGGCGCTGCAACGCTCTGGGTCAACGGTGAGCTGGCGGCCGATTTTGCTCCGTATACGCGTAATCTTGAGCAGCAGATAAGTGTAAACGTGAAGCTTCGCCGTGGATTGAACAGGCTGGAGGTCCGCTTTGAGGATCTAGCGGAGCGGGATACGAAGTATGTGTTCCGCTTGGATGTGGAGGACTGCGAGGCAGGCCATATCGTCCTGCCGATCGGTGATGCCCGACCAGAGACCGTATATCCACTGCATTGAAGCCATGGAAGCGGCCTATATTGAAGAAGAAAACGTTACGGACGGTGACGTCGTCCTGCGCATGATCAATCCGACCGGACAGGACCTGCCGCTTGACATTAGCTGGGGCAACTTTCTCTGACGGTATATCAGATCGCCAGGGCGTCTTTCCTGCTGGCCGCAGCCGCTTGGTATTGGGTAGCTGCGAAGAGATCGGCATGGGCTACCAATATGTGAATGTCCGGTTTCATCTGGATGGACTCGTTATGGAGCGGCGCTTCGGTGTCGAAACACATTTAACCGCATACGATTTGCCGAATGCTGAGGAGCTTCACATCAGCGAACGCAAGCGGGCGGCGCTGCGCTGCATTGCGGAACGCGGCAGCGGGAATATTCATACAGCCGCGGCAATCTTGCACACAGGAGGCGACGTTCAGGAAGCGATTCGTCTTATTCGCCGAGGGGTAGCGCAAATTCGCGCGAGAGAAGACTGCTCGGATTTTTATCTAGTCGGCTTGTTCCGGCTATGGCAAGATTTCCGTGCGACGAATGTTTTGCCGCAAGAGCTATGGGACGACATCAAGGATTGTATCTTGAGCTTCCGCTATTGGATCGATGAGCCGGGCGATGACGTGATGTGGTTCTTTAGTGAAAATCATGCGCTGTTGTTTCATGCTTGTGAATTGTTGGCGGGAGAGTGGTTTCCAGAGGAAATCTTTACGAACAGCGGAGAGACAGGCGAAGTACATCGGCGCAAGGCGGAGGAGCGGCTGCAAGAGTGGTTTGCGAGATTTTTCCAGGAAGGTCTTGCAGAGTGGAACTCCAACGCGTATATCCCGATTGATGCACTGGGCTTGCTGCACTTGTATGATCTGTCGGCTTCGCAAGAGCTGCGGACGGACGCCCGCAAGGCGCTTGATCTGTTATTTTATTGGCTGACGATTCACGCCCATGAAGGACGTCTTATGGCGACATACGGCAGAAGCTATGAGAAGGAGCTGAAAGGTCATTATGCTGCCGGCACGACGTCGATGTGCTGGATCGCGTATGGCATCGGCAACGTGAACGCGCATTCTTTAAGCAATGTCATCTTCTGCTTAAGCGATTATGAGCCGCCGGAGTCCTACCGAAGCTGGCTTCTTCCAGACGGTCAAGGGTTTCAGTACGGATATGAACAAGGCGCTGGCGGGTATGCGAGATTGTCACTATATAAGACGAGAGATTTTGTGCTGTCCTCGATTCAGGATTACAGGCCGGGTGAGAACTGGATACCAGGAGCATGTCATGCATTATGCAGTGACGCCTGAAGCGCAAATATGGGTCAATCATCCGGGCGAGCTGCACAGCTTTGGCAGCGGCAGGCCGAGCTTCTGGGCGGGCAACGGTATACTCCCCAAGGTCGGGCAATATGCGGGATTGACGATCATGCTGTTTCGCATTGATGATCAGCATGACGCTGATTACACCCATGCTTTTTTGCCCATTGATCATTTTGATGAATGGGTAAAGATCGGCAAGTGGGTACTGGTACGCAAGAAGGACGCCTATGCTGCGCTTTGGTGCCGCAATGGCATGGTGCTGACGGAGACGGGAGTGAATCGCAGGCGTGAGTGGGTTTCCCCAGGCCGCGATAATATTTGGATATTACGCGCGTCAAATGCGACGCAATCTGGATCATTCGAGCAATTCGTGGCACAAATTCGCTTGACGGACATTGAGGTCGACGAAGATTTGATGACGGTCGTAACAGATTTGCATTACGGCAAGCTGGCCATGGGATGGAAGGCACCTTTGACCTTGAATGATGAAGAAGTGTCGCTGCGAGGAGCAGGCATATACGGAAGCTTGGTGCCGTTACATGAGAAAGGAGATGGCGCGAGTGCAGGGGCAAGCAATTGAAACACCGGATCGCCAGACGTTGTTAGCTGTGATCGGCAAAGTGACCGAAGCGATGAAGTCGCTGAAAAACAGCGACATGGAAGAACAATACCCGATCGGCCTCATCGATATCGACTTGTGGGAGTGGCCGCAAGGAGTCGGCCTATACGGGCTCTATCAGTATGCAGAGGAAATGCAAGATGAACGCACCTTCGCCTATTTGCAAGATTGGTATGAGCGAAGATTGGCAGAAGGGCTGCCGGAAAGAAATGTGAACACTTGCTCTCCGCTCATTACCTTGATGTCGCTTGCGGAACGGACGAAGAAACCGGAGTATGTGGCGATTTGTGACGAATGGAGCCGCTGGATTATGGACGGCTTGTTACGCACAGGGGAAGACCGGGCGTTCCAACATATGATTACCGGAGATGCTAACGATGGGCAGATTTTGATTGATACGCTTTTCATGGCGGTGCTCTTTCTCGCGAAAGCAGGTGTTTACTTCCGTCGGCCGGAGTACATCGAGGAGGCGAAGCGCCAATATCTCATTCATATCAAGTATTTGTACGACAAGACGACCGGACTGTTCTTTCATGGATGGGACTTTCGTGAACGGCACAATTACGGAGCCGTACGTTGGGGCAGAGGAAATGGATGGTACACGTGCGGCATCGTCGATTTTCTAGAAATGATTCCGGTGGAGAGCGGACTGCGTGAATATTTGCTCGATACGCTGCGCTGCCAGGTGAAGGCGCTGGCACAGCTGCAGCATGAGAGCGGACTTTGGCACACGGTGCTGGACGATCCGTCTTCCTATTTGGAGACATCCGCCACGGCGGCATTCGGTTATGGAATTTTAAAAGGCGTGAGGACAGGAGTGCTGGATCCGATCTACAAGGAAACAGGCTATCGCGCTCTGCAAGCCTTGCTGACGCAAATTGACGAGAACGGAGTCGTACAGCAAGTCTCCTACGGCACGCCAGTAGGGAACGACGTCCAATTTTATAAGGATATCCCGATCACGCCGATGACGTACGGACAATCTATGGCACTGCTTTTGTTGATCGAGGCGTTAAAGCACAGTAGCGAATAGTCGGCTTGTGAGAGGGAATGTCACAAATGTAAGTGCAAGCTTACAGCCATAAATATTGGTGTCTTCGATAAGGTAGTTGCGCACTCCCGAGCGACATGTTTCGCATCGGGAGTGTTTGCTTAGACATCGGTGAGCCGTTCTTGCGATTCGCTCGTCGGCAATCCGCCCGTTCGCGATTCCCCCTCTCGTTGAAATCCCCTGTCGTGCCCCCGTATTAGAAATAAGGGACATGAAAGTTCCGCTATTTACGGAATTTCGCCGCTTTGACCTAAATAGCGGAACGCAAATTTCCTCTAATGGCTGAAAAATGGCCAAAAAGGCGGTTTTTTTCGTGTTTTCATCGACATAGCGGAAATTTGACTTCCCTTATTCGAAGAAATTCGCCTGATTTCTCGA
The DNA here is from genome assembly GCA_963755735.1 of uncultured Paenibacillaceae bacterium. Classification (GTDB taxonomy): domain Bacteria; phylum Bacillota; class Bacilli; order Paenibacillales; family DA-C8; genus Insulibacter. Next base: position 10,520 of record CAVWLN010000011.1, on the reverse strand, counting down.
AATAACGGAATTTTGTGTTCCGCTATCGCAATCGGATGGCTTCTCTCCTGCCGATGCCCACGGTATGTTCGTTCGAATGACCACAACAAAACGATCATCTGTCTCGTCTAGATCAGTATGAAGATCTTATTCGGGAGGTTATGGAATGAGAAGTAAGCGAACGTTATTTATTTATGCCGTTGGTGCTATCGTGTGTGCAGCGTTGCTGATTGCAACAGCTGCAACCACGGCGCTCGCAGAAACAACGATGAAACTCATCGTAGATGGGGAGGAGCTTCAACCGGATGTGCCGCCGCAAGTTTTGGATGGAAGGACGATGGTGCCGCTAAGATGGGTGGCCGAAGCACTCGGGGCGAAGGTGGAGTGGGATGAGTCTTCTGGTACGGTATCCGTCCGCACCGAATCCGAAACGTATGACAATCCGCTTCGTTATCCGCTACTGCCGGAACACACTTCCTCGCCCAAAGAGTTGCTGGAAGCCTACTTCGCAGCGTTAGCTGCCGCGAATCATTTGACCCCTGAACAAATGGGCGCCGCCGGAGGGACGATCGGCTTCGGTCACGAGCCTTATGCTACAGCCTACGATTATTGGAGTGCACAGTGGCGTGCCGAGCATACGTATGAAGATTTCTTGCATACCTGGTCTGGCACGGCTCACGTGGAGTTGATCCAGCTGCACGAGGCAAGCATGCAGGAGGGGAAGCTAGGTTTTTCGTAGAAACGAAACATCTTGAGGCGGTCGGTGATGACGAGAACGGATACCGCTTCGGAGAATTTTACTACTCTGGGTTCTTTTCCGTTGGCAAGACGGAAGCCGGCTGGAAGATCACAAGCGGCAGCTTGGAACCGCAAAACCTCGCCTGGGAGCTTGGCGGTCATCAGCCTTGGCTGGCTGATCCGGAACAGGTCGCCATCGTCCATGGCTTGGGTCAAAGAACGGATGATGAGAGATTAGCGGAACCGCAAATCTTCTATCATAACGAAAACCATGCTACCGTAACGTTTATAGATGAAGATCAGCGTGTATCAGCATCGGTGGAAATGGTGCGGCTTCGCGAAGGGATCTGGAAGGTGATTGCGATAGAACGGGACATTCCTTTTTCTTACTACACTTCTGCTAATGAAGAGATACGTTATTCCATAGAAATGACACAGGAACTGATAGATCTATCGCGAACTTATGGAATTCAGCCGCTGCTTCCCGAGAAGGGCGTGGCGTCAGATTATCTCATGAAAGTTCGCTTGCTGAAGCATGCCATGGAATTTGTCTATCCACATTTCTCTGTGATCCAATCGAATCAAGATCTGATGCGGGCGAATTTGCGAGATGAACAGGCGGAGTCGGTCACACTGCCCAATGGAGGCCAAGCTTGGTGGTTGCGAGAACAGCGAACTCTATATCTAGAGGTGGAAGGTGTGTACGTGATGATACAATCTGCAAAGTCGGTAGGGAAGGATGAGTTTATCCGAGTTGCTCAGTTTCTCGTACCTGCAACGAGTCTAAGCTAACAACATCAAAGAACACTATGCGCATGATCGCGGCATAGTGTTTCTGTTTTTGATGATGCCATTAATTCGCTGCTTTGTGCAGGAGCTGATGCAAAAATTCAGGGAGTGCAAATGAGCCTTGTATGATACGTTCATTGACATATTTCGTGTCCTTGTCAAATCGAATGCTCGCAAGATCTGGAAGCTTCTGCTTGGAGCCGATCGTAAAGCTCCATAACCCTCCGGGGTATGTCGGAACGACGGCTGTATACATGCTATGATATGGAAAAATGGACCCGATGCGCGTGTAAGACTTGCTCATAATATCTTGATGGAAGATCGGTGACTGGCTTTGGCAAACCATCAGGCCATCTTCTCGCAGCGCATTGTATAAATTTTGATAGAAGCTTGATTCAAACAGTTGAATGGCCGGACCGACCGGATCGGATGAATCGACGATGATGACGTCATATTCGTTTTGGCGGTGTTTGACAAATTCCACTCCATCGGCATAATGAAAATGAATTCGCGGATCTCGTCTTTGTCCCGCCGGATACTTCCGGCATAAACTGCTGGCATACTTTCACCACTGCTTCATCGATTTCTACAAGATCAATTCGCTCCACGGAGTCGTATTTCGCTGCTTCTTGTGCCGCGCCCCCATCTCCGCCACCTATAATGAGCACACGCTTCGGATTCGGATGTATCGTACAAGGAACATGGGCAATCATCTCATTGTAGATAAATCCATCCATCGACGTCGTTTGTACTGCTCCATCCAACACTAGCATCGTGCCGAAGTCATACGAATCCAGAACCATGACGTGTTGGAATTCATTGTTTTCTGCATACAATACATCTTTGACCCGATAATTGATACTTAAGTTTTCCTTCTCCTCTTCGGTCAACCAGAGTGTCCCTGAGTATTGTGCAAGTACTTTGGCAACCGATCCAACTTTCACCTCCTAGCTGTAAATAATGACTTATCCATCTATTGTAGCAAAATCCTGCTTGAACTCAAATGATGGATGACAGACGGCGAGGGTGGGCTTTGTCGTTACTCCGATGATTTCAGCTTAAATTGACGCACCGTATGACTCAGCGTATCGGCTTGTTGACCTAGCTGCTTCGCATTATCCATCAGCGTGCCCATGACGGTCGCCTGCTCCTGCGCAATGGCTGAGCTTTCCTCAATTCCGGCTGCCGCTTGCTCATTGGAAGAAGCGATCTCGGTCACAGAATGACTGATCTGATTGCTCTTGTCCGCAATATTGTTAAGATGCTTCGTGATGTCCTGCACGCGTTCCATCATCTCATTGATCGCGGTATGAATCGATTGGAAGCTGTTTAAGCTCGTAGATATTTGCTGGTTGCCTTCGACAACCTTGTCATAACCGTTCATGAGGGAATCGACCAAAGACATCGTCTCCGATTGCATCTGATTCGTGATTCCGGTTATGTCAGTTGAGAAATGCCCCGCTTGCTCCGCTAATTTACGAACTTCACTTGCGACAACGGCAAAGCCTCTGCCTGATTCACCCGCTCTAGAGCTCAATCGCTGCATTCAATGCAAGCAAATTCGTCTGTGCAGAAATGTCTTGAAGCATCGCAATGAGGGAAGAGATTTCTTGGGATCTGGCTTCCAAACTTTTCACCTTTTCTACGGACTCGGTGAACAATTCCGTAATGCTGTTCATAAGTACAACCGATTGATCCATGTCCGCTTTGCCGCTTCTGGATAGCTGCTCTACTTCTAGTGATGTATCGTGCAGCGTTTTTCCATCATTATTGAGCTGGTATATATTTTGATTGACTTCCTCAAGGCGGCTGGCGATCTCGCTCGAAGAGCTGGCTTGCTCGGTCGTAACGGAAGCCATCTCTTGCATCGTAGCGGATACTTGCTCCGCCCCTAAGCTTGCTTGCGTGGCAGCTTGCGCCAATTGATCGCTCTGCTTGTTCAGATCCTCGGCAAGTGTTGAATGCTGCTGACTAGGCTGTGCAGATGATCCATCATCAAATTACAAGCAGCGGAAAGCTTGCCGATTTCGTCCTTGCGATCGGTTGGCAGCTTCGGTACGTCCAGATGACCGGCTGAAACCTTCTCAAAGATAGCCACTAGCTTTTGCATCGGATTCACGATGTCGCGAATAAGCAAGTAGCCTAACAAAAATACAACTGCAATACAGAGCACGATGGTAATAATCGAAATCTGTATGCCCACTTGGTTGGCGCGGTTCATGGGTCACAGTCTCCAGCGCCGACTGCTCGACCTCGATTTGAATGAGGTCTATGTCGTTGCGGGTCAGCTCGAACAACTGCTTGCTCATCGCTATTGTAGCATCAGATATTGGCGCCCCGCTGAGCAGGTCGTTCATGATCGCAGCGGTGGTCCGCTCCCATTCTGAGAAACTTTCGAAAAAAATCTGAAAATATTTGCCCCATCTTGTCCTGATTCAGCCCTTGATCTGCCGCTACAATCGCTTGCGCAGCCGTCATGCGTTCGATTACTTGCGCAGCGTTCGATTCATAATCCGCTTGCGTGTCTTGCGCAGAGCTTCCTCGGTTTGCTAGTGCGTTATATAGTGCCTGGTCTGCCTGATAAAAATCTCGATCGGCATTTAATAAATAAAAGGTGGTCTGGTAGAGCTCATCATAATATTCCTTCTCTAACTGTCTTTGTGACGTCTGATTGTAAGCCATGAAGCCATTGCTTAGACCGATAACCAAAGCTGCAAAGATTAAGATGCCGTACAATTTGGTGCTCAAGTTTTGTTTACTCATCCAAGTTTTCATCAGTACATTCACCTCGAAGTTAGGACAATATGTTGATGAGATTATACCATTAAACAGACCAGCCTGCTCCTTTTTCGGAACAGGCTGGTCATCCTGAGGGGTAGGGCATATAAAGTTGTAAGGGCATGCGTGATTGAAGAGACATGGTCTAAAAAGAGATTGTTGAACCTCGTCTTACGACGCAGAATCGTATGAATCACTTTTTGCTCACAGTAGCTTTTGAGCTCGTCGATGCTTTCCTCGCGTCCGGTTCCGCTGTTCTTAAAGCCGCCGAAAGGTGTTCCCGGATAATGCTGGTTCGTATCATTGATCCAAATGTATCCGGCTTTGAGTCGATTGGCGGTAATATGCGCCATCTCCAGATCCTTGGTCCAAATGCTGGCGGTCAGACCAAGATCGATATCATTCGCTTCCCGCACGACTTCGTCCCAATCGTCCCATTGCAGGATCGACATGACCGGACCGAAGATTTCTTCTCTTGCAATTCGCATATGCTGCTCTACTTGATCGACGATGGCCGGCGTCACATAGAAGCCGCTTTGCAGCGCCGCTTCCTGCGGTACTTGTCCGCCGAATACTACTTGCGCACCGTCCTCCTCGCCGTATTGCAAATAACGCAGCACTTTTTCCTGCTGTGCCCTAGTCACGAGCGGGCCGATCTTAGTGTCCTCTTCTAACGGATTGCCGACCGTTAACTTGCTGACCTGCTCTACCAGCTTGTCCATGAATGTGTCGTGAATGTCTTTATGCACAAAGATGCGCGAGTTGGAGCCGCATGATTGACCTGTACAGACACCGTAATTCATGCCAATGATCGCATATTTGACGGCTTGTTCGAGATCGGCGTCTGGGAAAATAATCTGCGGATTTTTGCCGCCGAGTTCCAGACTGATATGCTTCACTGCAATTTCAGCGGCGTCTCGCTGAATCGCCATGCCGGTCGCTGTACTGCCCGTGAAGGCAATTCGCTTAATGTGCGGATGCCGCACGATGCTGCGTCCGGCTTCCGCTCCGCCTGTGATCACGTTGATGACACCGTCAGGGAACGTTTCGGCGAACAGCTCGGTAAGCGCCAGCGTTGACAGCGGTGTGGAGTCGCTCGGCTTCATGACGATCGTATTGCCTGTCAATAGCGCCGGGATGATGCGCGTTGCAGCGAACATCAATGGATGGTTGTATGCGAGGATGCGCCCCACGACACCATAAGGCTCCCAACGCGAGTAATGCAGATTGTCGGGGTGACTGGCATCGTAGGTAGATCCATTTAGTCCGCCCATAAGCAATATATAGTCCCGGATCATAGCCAAAGCAATGTCCACATCAATTCTCATGCCACGAATGGGATTGCCGCTGTCGACCGCATCGATGTAGGCTAGCCGATCCTTCTCTCGTTGCAATGCCGCAGCGAACGCTTGCACATGCCGTATCCTTTGCTTCCAGCCCATCCCGTGCCAGATTCGCTGTGCGCGTTCTGCTGCTTCATATGCAAGCTGGACGTCGGCCGCATCTGCCTTGGGCACTTCGCCGAGACTTTCTCCGGTAGCCGGATTGATGACCGGCATTGTTTCCCCGCTAACCGCATCTCTCCATTCGCCGCCGATCCATAATTTGCGATTGATGCCTGTTATCCACTGTTTACGATTCATGGCAATCCTCCGTAGTTGTCGTTACTTCGCATACAATATTGGCGCCTTCGCTTTATGTTTTCGTCGGGACCCCGCGAATGCCGATGCCTCCATCGCTTTCCAGGACGACGCCGGTCATTGAACGTGAGGCATCGGACGCCAACAATATATAGGCTTCCGTATGATCTTCAGGCGTCATGACAATCTGTAGCGGATTGCGGAGCTTCATATTGGTTTTCCGGGTTTCTGGATCGATCTTCGGCACATAAGATTCAAGCTCTGGAATGACCCGCAGATCAGACACCGTTCCGCCTGGTGATACACCGTTGACGCGAACATCTGGTGCAAGCTCGAACGCAAGCTGCTTGATGAGCCCGTGCACAGCATGTTTACTTGCTGTATATAAGATGCCGCCGCTGTTCGGGTAGAAGCTGGCGCTTGAGGCTGTAAAGATCATGGTGCCACGCGCGGCTCGGATCGCCTCAAGCGAAGCTTTGGCACCAAGCAGGTAGCCATAAACGTTCACTTGGAATATTTTTTGAAAGGCGTCATGAAAGCCGTCTTCAGGCATTGCAGTCAATGAAGCAAACCCATCGAATACACCCGCATTGCCGACAAATATATCCAATTGTCCCCAACGCGCCAAAGTTTGCTGTACGGCATTCACATTATCTTCCCAGGACGCCGCATTGCCGGCGATTTTGAGCAAGCGGCTTGGATCATGTACGGTTAACTGAGACAACTTCTCCTCCGACAGATCGAATACCGCAACCTGAGCTCCTTCTCGAATAAAGGCTTGTACGACAGCTGCGCCAATACCCGAAGCGCCGCCCGTAACAAGCGCGGTTTTGCCTGCTAGTCGTTCGGAAACCATTCCATCACTCTCCAAGATCTTGCTATCTTGCTGTAGCCTTCCAGCCTTCTGTTCTGCTTATCGCATTTCTCCGGTGATATTCAATATCCGTGACATTCTTAAATGAAGAAAGCTAGATTCTGCAGGCCAAGCGTCGCTTGGTCGACGGTCACAATCCGTTTCGCAATCTTCCACTTGCCATCGGTAAGCCGCATCGTGTCCAATCTTTCTGCAGAGACGATTTCGAGGTTTCCAGTAAAGCCGCGATTACGTGTAATAATCACGTTACTCCGCACCGTCGCCTCATCGTCGCTCGCGGACACAACGCGAATGTTTCCCACGACTCTGCGAAACCGAGACGGGGGATCTTCTGCCCAAGCATGCTTCGTCTCCAGGCGCTGAATCCGAATTTCCAATGATTCGCGATCTTCCAAGAAATGATACATTTGATCAGACAACGTAATCCCTTGATCGCGATTGTGTACGGTGCGCACAGGCATTTCGTAAGTGACGTCAGAGGTGAAGCAGTCGATCCAATCGCGCATCTGATGATTATCCAGCGCCTCTGCCTCGGCGTATAGCAACTGGGACAGCTCATGATGGAGAAGCACTCGTTTCATTGGATCCATGTCATTCACTTCCTTTATCCTGTTTCAATCGGTTGTACCATTCGCGGTAGAAAGCGCGGGAGTTCGCTTCACTGAACTTTCCGTCATAGATTTCATGGCCCGGTCCGTGGAAGCCTTCGGCAGCCGGCATGCCAAGCCCCATTCTGCTGTCAAAGATGAACGTATCGTCCAAAGCTTGCAGCGCCTTAACATTTTCCGTCACATCTGCCCAGTTTTCGGTGTCGTCTTGTTCGAAGATTCCGGACGAGCCGAATGTCAGGACGTATGCTTGCCGTGATTTGCGCTTCCACTCTTTGCTCGCATTCTTCTCAACCATGAAGAACGACTGCACCTCGATCTTGTCAGGGCCTTTCGGCAGCCAAATCCGCAGCGTCAGCACGGAGATCATTTCCCCTTCGATCTTGGCTGTCGGAACGAGGAACGATAAGTTCGGGAAGATCGAAGCGTGCATATTGCGCATGTTTTTCAAGGTTTCGAACTGCTCCTCCGTCAAATTCGCCCGGTATTCATCCATCATATCTGCAGGCAAAATTTGCGGAGTCCCTGGAGCACCGGTGCCGATTCCGAGCCCGTGCCCGTACTTCATATTGACGTGATGACCGAAACGGGCAAATTCCGGGCGCGGTGCTATGCTCCGCTATACGAAGAGCCGCAACACACCGCCGCCCGCACGCCGTGGCATTCGCGTCATTCAGGAGCGGCTGAAGGTTTGGATGTAGAAGACAGCAAGATGAATTTAGATGTTGGAGGTGCAAAATCTAGATGCCAGCGATTTTATTTTCTGAGATGACACCGGGCGCCGATTGGGAGCATGAGTTTAACAACTGGTACGATACGGAGCATATTCCGCTCCGTATGGATGTACCAGGGTTTACAGGTGCGCGGCGCTACAAGAACCCGAACGGGGAAGGGTATTTGGCCGTCTATGAAATGACTGATTCGGAAGTATTGCAGTCAGAACCATATCGGCAAGTGAAGGAAAATCCGAGCGAGCTGACGGCTCGAATGCTAAGAGAGGTAAGCGGATTTACTCGATATACATGCGAGCAAATCGGCGAGCAGGTCACGCCAGGCGCGAGCAATCCGTATGATGCGGCGTTTGTGTATCCGGTTATGTTCTCCGTGCCGGAGCATCGTGAGGAGGAGTTCAACCGTTGGTACGATGAAGAGCATGTTCCGCTATTGCTCCGCAACGAACATTGGGTTGCTTGCAGACGCTATCGGATTGTGTCAGGTGAGCCGGGTCCATGGACGCACCTTGCGCTACATTATTTATCCGACCTCCGCGCCCTGGAATCGAAGGAGCGGGAGGAAGCGCGTACGACGGAGTGGCGCACACGGCTAGCGCAGGAAGAGTGGTTCAAGGGCTCTTACAGCGTTTATAAGCTGATCAAGACGTTCGAAGCGACATCTAAAGCAGCAGAGTAAAGGGTAGAGCATCCAAGTAATCGGAGAATGCATCAGCGTAAGGTGCAGAGCATCCGAGTAATCCGGAGAATGCATCAGCGTAAGGTGCAGAGCATCCGAGTATCCGGAAAATGCATCAGCGTAAGGTGTGGAGCATCCGAGTATCCGGAAAATGCATCAGCGTAAGGTGTGGAGCATCCGCGAGTAACTGGAGAATGCATCAGCATAAAGTGTAGAACATCAGGGGAAATTGGGAGGGTCAGAACCGATGGAAATTCGCAAAATTTTTACGTTTGTTGAAGATACACACAGTGTGATGGGCAAGTCAGACGGGCAGCCGCTGCGTAAAGTAGCAGTTGCAGCGATAGTGAAAAAATCCATATGCTGGAAAGTATCAAGAAGACTTAAGTCTGCTCGTGGAGGAGAGCAAGGAAGTCGGTCGGATTATTACGAAACGAGCCGTAGAAATGATGGGAGAATATAAGGTAGAGAGTTATGGGAAAGGTGCCGTTATCGGGATTGATGGTGAACAGGAACACGGCGTCGCGATGTTGACTACCGTATTCGGCAATATTATGCGTGAAGCAGTTGGAGGCGGCAAGGCGTGGGTGTCGTCGATGACGAAGCGGGCTTCGGCGGGGGAGACGATCGATATCCCACTCGCTTACAAGGATGCATTGTATGTTCGTTCTCATTATGACGGCATTACGATTAAGCTTCCTGATGCTCCACTGCCGGATGAAATCGCCGTCATATGTGCGATGGCTAACCGCGGACGCTTAAATGCGAGAGTCGGCGGCATTAAAGTATCCGAAGTGAAAGGTGAAGATGGACTTACCTAATTCGTTTCTTACAGAAGCCGATAAAGGGGAGAGGAATTCAATGAAGCGTGTGGAAGTATATCGATACGGCCCCCCTGAAGTGCTTCAGTACAGGGAAGCCGACGCGCCTCAGCCCACGGCGCGGCAAATCGCGATCCGCGTTGAAGCGGCAAGCGTGAACTTTGCGGACATCCAATCGCGGCGTGGAATTCACCATACTTTGCCCAAACCTCCGTACGTTCCTGGTATTGACTGTGTCGGCGTCGTTGAAGCTTGCGGTCATGAAGTGACGAAGTTTCAGCCGGGACAACGGGTGATGGCTTTTTGCAGCAGCGGGACTATACGCAAATCGCAATTGCAGATGAACAGCTCGCCTTCGCCATACCGGATCAGCTCGATACGGCACGGCAGCCAGCGGTGTTACGCTATTTACAGCTTATGGCCTATTAAAGTGGGCAGCAAGAATGGCAGAAGGAGAACAACTTGTCATTCATGCTGCAGCAGGCGGAGTCGGCACTGCGGCCATCAAACTGGCGAGACTGTTCGGAGCAGGGACGATTATCGGTGTTGTAGGAAATGAAAAAAAGATCGATACGGTGCTTGCGGCTGGCGCAGATCACGTCTTCGTGCGTGGCAATGGAGATTTCCGCGATGCGGTGAAACTGTGGACGGCAGGCAAAGGTGCAGATATCGTGCTTGATTCCGTTGCAGGCGCTATGGCCGAGCAAAGCTTGGAATATTAGCCCGCTTTGGCAGGCTGATCCATTTCGGTCAAGCGAGCGGCCTGCCAGCACATACGACCTTTAACCGTCTGCAGGTGCCCAATCACTCGATCATTGGCTTTAGCTTGAGCGCGATCCGAAAGTATCGCCCAGACATGCTGGGGGGCCCGCTGCACAGGAGC
>CAVWLN010000010.1:0-76742 GCA_963755735.1 uncultured Paenibacillaceae bacterium | reverse complement strand
ACGGAGCTTTGCCTGTCGATTTACTTACCGGAGAGTCATCTCCTAAACCGCTGCCAGCCAGACTAGGACCAGTCTTGAATCGTAAACTTTCCAGCGGTTGGTCTGTTTGCCACACTTCAATAAATACATAAAATTCACCATTGCCTGCTTCCCGAGTGATCTTTCTTGCGTATTTCACGAAACTCTTCATAAGTTGTTGGCGGTTTTTCTCAGGATAGACCGGCTTTGCGGAATAAGTCCTTATTGTAAAATACCAGTGTCGACGCCTGAGGTTGGTGGTTCTGGTATCGCGTCATACTTGACCGTCGATCACAATTAACGCCTTCCACTGGCCAGGTGTCCATCACAAAATTCTCGAAGAAATCTTCATCTACATATGGGCTTAACGGTTGATACCAGCCATCTTCAACGAGCGTTGGCAGCTTATAACCGTGAGGCACCATAAAAAATATCCGGAGCTTCATTCGTACGAATCGCGGCTAGAATCGTGTCACGGAATTGATCCTGCGTAAGCGTCGTATATTCGATTTCCGTAACTTCCGGATACTTCTCCATAAAATGCTTATGGAACTCTTCCCGAATGTCTCTAGTGGAATCTTTCCAGTCCATCACACGCAATGTGATGCCTTCGCTCTTGCCCTCCCTTCGAACGGTTCGCATCGTTATCGCCTGCGGCTGCTCCGCCTCCCCCTTGACTGCCGCCACATGCTGTCCGAGAACGACCGTAAGCTCAGCACCATCACAAGAACTACAGTAAGTGTAGAACAAGTTTATTCAAGTTCGTTTCCCCCTCGTTGATATAGTCATTTTTAAGAAAAATAAAACGCTTACATCCTCAGATCTGTAAGCGTTATTATTATGCTGGATAAGACGAATTTTCTTACACATTCAAGGGTTCATTTTTTACTTTTCATATCGTTTGCAAATTCGCTAGGCGTCAGTCCCAGTTCTTGTTTGAACGTTCTCTCTGAAATATTTCTCGTCTTGAAATCCAACTCGCTTGGAAATTGATTGGATGGTCAAATTCGTATCTCTTTGAGCATTTGTTTCGCGGCATGCTCCAGCCTCACCTCCCGCAAATACTTAACGAAGCCTTTTCCCGTTTCCATCTTAAACGACGGCTTAAGATAAGAAGCATTGAAGCCTGCTTGATCGGCTATTTCAGATAATGACAAATCCTCCATGTAGTCTTGCTCGATCGTTTGAGAATCGTTTGCACCAATTCATTCCGTGCAAGCTCGTCCCAATCATATAACGAATCGTCGTTTTACTGCTTGATTTCTTGTACCAAGTTGAGCGGACAAATGTTCTAAATCTACCTTGGTTGATTGCTCTCGGCGAGCACGAGCAAATAATCGACCGCCCCAAGCCGAAATGCGGTGCGAGCATATTCAAACTGATCGTGTCCCGTAATGATCACAACAGGCAGGTTGATTTGCGACGATTTCATTTCTTTCATACGTTCTAATCCGTCCATGATTGGCATGCGAATGTCGGAGACGACCAGATCGAAGCCTCCACTTGCAGCTTTTTGAGCGCCTCTTGTCCATTGGCCGCCGTATCTGCAACGGTAAATCCGACCTCAAGCTTATGAAAAATTTTCTTCAATCCTTCACACATCCAGAACTCGTCTTCCACAATCAAAACGTGAAACATCAAGCTTCGCCTCCTGGTTGATCTTCGATCGGAATACAAATCTGGACTGTGGTTCCCTGGTGCGGCTTGCTTTGAATCGTTAACCGACCCTTTCTACCGTAATTCAGACGAAGTCGCTGTTGTACGTTATCCAGCCCAATATGCCCAGCCGACCATGCTTCTGATGTAAACGAATCGTCCAAGCTTCGTAAAGTGTCTTGGATTTCAAGCAATTTGGGCTCCGGTATCCCGATCCCATCATCATGTACTTGTATGACCAGCACGGAGTCCTTGTCCATACGCGCTTTAATCTCGATATTTCCGGCACCACCCATAGGAATAATTCCATGCTCGACCGCATTTTCCACCAAAGGCTGCACGATCAGCTTTAGCACAGGAAGCTCGTTTAATTGCTCAGGTATATCATAATGACAATGAACCAGCCCTTGATAACGAATCTGAATGATGCTCAAATAAGACTTCACGTGGCGAATTTCTTCCTCCAGGCGTTTGTATCGATTGTGTTCGATGCTATACTTGAACATATCGCCTAGCGATTCGCTCATTTCCGCCACTTCTTTGACTTCGTAAACCTCACCGATACAGCGCATCGTGTTGAGGGTGTTATACAAAAAATGCGGATTGATCTGCATCTGCAATGCCATTAATTCGGATTCTCGATTGAGCAGCTGCAGCTTCATTTCCCTCATTTCCGAGAGAAAAACCCGTTCTTTATAGCTCTCTAGCCTTTCGAGCATACGGTTGAACGTTTTGGTTAACATACCGAATTCATCACTTCGATGCAAAGGAACTCGCAACGAGAAATTACCCGTCTCCGCTTTTCTCATATATTCTCTAAGTTGAAACAGCGGGCTTGTGATCACCTGACTCAAATACCTGGAAAATAATATAACAAGTAAAACGGCCGCCCCGGCAATAATATAGATGCTGTTACGAACGTTGGCAATCGTCCCCGAAACCTCATGAAAAGGCACGACGCTTACAATTTTCCAACCGGTTTTCGGCGAAGTGTGAAACGCGACCAACGTTTGCACACCTTCGATATTGAGCGAATCATAGCCGCTGTCTCTCTCCAGGATTTGCAAGTCCAACAATCCGTCTACCAGTTCATTAGAAAGGCTTTCACGCGAAAACAAAAGTTGTCCCGTTTCAGAAAGAATCGCCACATAACCGGTTTTTCCGATCTGCACAGAATCGCTCATAGCAGAGAAATATTGGGATCGAAATGAAACAACAAGGTTCCCTTCTCCTTGCTTAGTTGAAACAACCTTCCCCCAAATGTCACGACTTCTTTATCGTTCGCATACTTAGCCGAGCGCGGAGGATACAAGCGAAAATCTTTGTTTTGTTTGATCTGCTGGTACAAAGGATCGCTTAGAAAGTCATATTCCAGCTCGACTGAATACCACCAGCTTGCAAATGTCGGATTCGTCACCGGATCGCTGTAATACAAAATATTTCCGTAATCATTAATTAAAAACACAGACCAAAGATGATCACGATAATCTACCATCGTTCCGAACAAATCTCTTAATTCGAATTGATAAGGGATCGCTGATTTGATCTTCTGGTTCTCCAAATTCAAAAACCGTTGCACATCTTGATTCATGCTTAAGCTTTTTGACAGATGCTCGATTTCTTCTAGAAAAGCATGCAGTCTCAGGTCGACTTGGCGTGCCGTCTCCACCATATATTGACCAAGTTCTTCTTTCAAAGTCTGGGTAAGAACATGTAAAATAATAATGATACGAGCAATATAGGAACAAAGCTAGTCACATAAAAAGTAATCAGCAGCTTGGGCCTGACCTTGATATGGCCTGTCCACTGATCGAGTTTGCTCATCAGACGATTCATCTGTTGTCATCATCCCCTATGCGAGTGTCTGCATTGTCCATTATACACTCCAACGCAGGATAAAGGGGCACAACATTTCGCGATTGAGAATGTCCATTGCTCTTGATCTTTCATTCAGATTGATGGAAAATAAGGGGAACACTAGATTCGTTTTTTTGTAGCCAACATTCACAATCGAAATATGATGAAGGGGAGGATTGTCATGCAAAAGCATTTGCGTTGGGGTGTGATCGGCAGTGCGAACATCGCGGTAAAGTCGGTGATTCCCGCCATACAACAATCACGCAACGGAACCGTTACGGCGATTGCCAGTCGCAATAAAGACAAGGCGAACGAAGCCGCTCAGAAGCTAGGCATTGACAAAACATATGGCAGCTATGAAGAACTACTGAAGGATCCGGATATCGATGCGGTGTACATACCTCTACCGAACCATTTGCATGCCGAGTGGACAATTCGCGCTGCCGAGGCGGGCAAGCATGTGCTGTGCGAGAAGCCGCTCGCGTTGAATGCTGAAGAAGCGGAGCGCATGGTGGAAGCTTGCAAGAAGGCCGGCGTTCATCTAGCAGAAGCCTTCATGTACCGCCACCATCCGCGCTACAAAGCGATCCTTTCCTTGATTCGCGAAGGCGGGATCGGCGAGATTCGGGCGATTCGCGGCGCATTCACCTTTAATAATCCCGGGGACTTAAACAATGTGCGATTCCGCTCAGATTATGGTGGTGGGTCTGTGTACGACGTTGGCTGCTATCCGATTAGTGCGGCTCGAATGATCTTGGATGAGGAACCGGAGGCCGTCACCTGCCACGCTTTCTTCTCGGATCAGCATGACGGGGTCGATATGATGATGTCGGGACTTGTGGAATTTGCCGGCGGCGTAGCGCTGGCCTTCGACTGCGGCATGTGGGCGAGTCCGCGCAACACCTTGGAGATTGTCGGCAGCAAGGGAAGAATCGAAGTCCCTTCTCCGTACGTCAACCAGCCGGGCCACTTCTACCACGTGGATGAAGCGGGCAAAACCTCGGAGCATTTCTTAGGTCAATTCAATCATTATACGCTGCAGGCCGAGCAGTTTGCTAAGGTTGTATGGGGCGAAGAGCAGCCGCTGTATGCCGCAGAAGATGCGATTCGTAACATGCGTGTGCTGGAAGCCTGCTTGCAGTCCGCTAAGGAAAAAAGTCGCATCGTACTTTCGTGACGAGCTAAAAGATTGATCGTTTGGAGAGTGGCTTATGATGGAACCGAGAAGAGCGACAGACATTCCTCAATGTCCGATATGCGGGTTTCGCATGAAGTGGTGGTTTGCCAAATGGAAATGCTTCAATTGCGGGCAGTGGAACGGTTGCTGCGGGGACAATACGAGCGATCCCGGCGGTCTTTGGTGCGATCCTGAGCATAGTGCAGAGCCTCAGGATAAATAAACGGGGTTGCACGTGCAGAGCGTCGGAGTCGCCGAATCTCTGCACGTGATACCGTTTGAAGAGCAAATAACTTGTGTCATAAGATTAGTCGAAATAGACCGTCACCTTGGCTGGGCGGTCTATTTCTATTTGTTCACGGATAGGAACAAGCGGATTCTACATATACAGACTGGCGAGGAAAATGCCCAAGCTCTCCTCATAAATCTCCTCGAACTGTGACAGCGGCAACGGATTGACGCCTAGACCGAGCTCTACAGTGAACCCCGGACGACGCCACTCTTGAATGAACCAATCTTTAAATCCTGCGTGACTGTCAATATAGCGAATCGGCTCATAACCGCTCACCCGCGCAAACTCATTGACGATCGTCTCCGCATACGGCGGCTCCAAATTTTCATAGCCCCAGTAGATAACTTCACCTTGTGTGTGGAAAGCCAGCACGCGATCAAAGTCACTCGCTTGCGCCAGCTGTGCCATCGCTTGCGCCTCCGGTTCAGACAGCGGTGCAGGACCCGGATAATCACGCGGTGCAGGCTGCTGTGCCCGCCGCTCGGCTTCAATGTCCCAGTTAGCGGGAAATTGATCGTTCAGATCGACGCCACGAATGTTTGCCTTCCATGCCGTAAAGTCGGTATCGCCGTTATTGATGACCAGCACCACGCTGCGGTACGGCTCTTCAGCAGGAGGCCCCTTCAGCACTAAATCTACCCCGTCTGGATTGACCATCGGCACCATGGAGATCATGGCAAGCTCATAAAACGGCTCCATGGACAGGCCGCGGATCGGCTCCTGATTCGTCAAGGCAAGTAAATAGTCATTCAAAAAACGCATCAAGACCGGCGTCGTGATCCATTCGTTAGCATGGAAGGAACCGTTCATATGCACCCGCTTCGATCCCCTGCCGATCTGCACTTCGGGAATCGGCTTCCCCATGACGGACTCTCCAATCGCACGAAGCCGCATGAAGGGATAAATCTCGAATAGCTGCTGCAGATCATTCATCATATCGGCATAAGTATACGGCCGCTGTCCTTGTACGATGGCATCCGTGACGCGAGCAGGTAGCTGCAGGACTTGCCCGACTTGCAGCGAAGCGGGAGAGACATCCGGATTCAGGAGGAAAATACTTTCAAACGGGATGCCGTGAGCTTGAGCAATTTGCCACACCGTATCGCCTGCGCGCACGGTATAGTCCACCGCCTTATATCCCGGAATCTGAACGGTCTGTCCAACGGACAGATTGTCCGGATCGAGATCTGGATTCGAATCGACGAGCAACTGGAGCGGCACTTGGAACAAACGACTCAAGCTCCACAACGTATCACCACTCAGCAAACGGACTCTCACAGGTGCTAACCCTCCCATAAGATCGATTTGTTACTATCTTATGGGCACGGCTTGGGCTTGGTGCCTAGTTGCCAGTACCGCTTCTTCGTGTGACGCAGCACAAGCTTACTTTACAAGCTGGCCGCGCGTAACGCCGAGCTGATTCGTCGCTTTGAGCGTCTTCCATACGCTCGTGCCAGTGCGTTTGCCTTCCAATGCTTCGCGATACAGCTGCAACACTTCCTGCACCTTGTCCGCGTCTTCTTCCAAAAACTCCACCCGATAACTACGCACACCGAGCTGCATAAAGTTCGGCAAATATTCGGCTCCTGATTGCTCAATCGCGTTGTATACCGTATTGCGACAGCCGATATCTACCCGCACCGGATGCAGCATGCCGATGCGATCCTGCAAGGCAACGCGGTGACTTTCGCATGGGCGGCCGCAGTTCGTAAAGTCGGTTCCATCTGATAAGAACGTACAATATACGCAATGTTCGGTATGGAACATCGGCAGATGCTGTTGGATAACAATTTCAATACGCTCCGTCGGCGCCTTCTCCAGCAGATCGATCATCTGCTGAATGTTCAGATCATATGACGGCGTAATGCGTTCCAAGCCGCGCGACAAGAACAGCTGAACGGCTTTATGATTCGCGATATTTAAGGAAAAATCACCTTTCAGCGGGATTTCAGGCTGTCGGTTTAAGAAAAACTGCAGAGCGCCAAGATTGCGAACGAGAACCGCATCCGGCTCTGCTTTCAGCATGCCGTTCAAGATGCCATTCTCACCAGGCATATGAATGCGCGGTGTAGCCAGAGCGATCGGCTTCCCGCTTCGCCGAGCCGCGGCAACCGCCTGCGGGTAATCCGTCGTAAATTCAAAGTCCGCGTAAATCCATGCTGCATCCGTCTCGCAAGCGGCCTCGATCTGTTCCATTGTCCGGCATAACGCGATCAACTCAGGGTCACGCGCTGCTGTGGTGCCTTCGCTCATCGTCCCGCTCTTGCCCAGCTTCGTTTCCATGAATGAGTCACTTGCAATGTTTGATGCTTGTACAGTAGATCGCTCAGGGCGTTGCCGCTTCGTATAAGTTACGGGCCGCTGCCGCATCTGTACGAGCTGCTCCACCGCTTCACGACGCATGCGGTTCAGCTCCTTAACAGGCACGATCAATTCTCCGTTAAGGTAGAAATCTAGCTGTGACAATTCAAAGATCGTGCCGCCGAGCCGTCCCCATTGTTCATTTAAATAGTCGGTCGTAAGCGGCCGCTTGATCGCCGGCTCCAGCAATAGCTCAGATTGCACATTCACTTGATTGCCCGTAGCCTCATCGATCCAAATCGATTCCAGCGGCTGACCCGCTTTACCTTTCGCGATGACGCGAAGCGGGAACAGACGAAACGCTTTTTCCTCTTCATACGTGCTGCGAAGTCTGGCCTCCAGCTCCTGATCGCTCGTCTTCCAGATGCGGTCTCCGACGTTCACCTTCGTTAAGTTCACATCATGTCGGCCAGGCACAATTTCGATCACTCCGGCTTGCACTTCACCGTCCAGCTTACGGCCTTTCTTCCGCAAATCATAAACGCGACCGCCTTCTTCCTTCTCCTCTGGACGACCAGCGTCGAAGACGATGCCATCGCCGCGCTTGAGGGGCGCTTCGATCTCGCAGACGACTGCGTCTTTCAGCACCTTTAGCACCTTGCCTAAGTAAACGCCGCGGCTCTTCGGGAACGTACCATCCACCAACTGCTTATTGTTCGTCCCTTTGAGAAAGCCGTGCGTAAATCCGCGGCTGAAGCTCTGCTGCAGCTCCCGCATGTCTTCCTTTGACGGTGTATAGTCCCGGCCTGCCAAGTATTCATCGATCGCCTTGCGATATTTGCTGACGACATTCGCAACATATTCTGGTGACTTGAGCCGCCCTTCAATCTTGAACGACTTCACTCCAGCTTCGATCAATTCCGGAACAAGATCGATCGCCGCGAGGTCTTTGGGAGAGAGCAAATACGCAATATTGCCCATTTCCTTCCGTTCTCCGTCCACAATCAGATCATAAGGCAGACGACAAGCCTGAGCACATTCGCCGCGATTGGCGGATCGTCCTCCCCACATCTCGGATGTCAGACACTGACCTGAGTAAGATACGCACAATGCACCATGTACAAACACTTCGAGTGGCGTACTTGTTTTGTTTGCAATCGAACGAATTTGCTTCAAATTATTTTCCCTGCCGAGCACGATCACTTCAATATCATAAGGGGACAGAAACTCGACCGCCTCCGAGGAAGTTACCGTCATCTGCGTCGAACCATGAATAGGGAAGTCCGGTGACAGCTCACGAATCATTTGCACAAGCCCCATATCTTGCACGATCAGCGCGTCGACACCGGCATCGATACAAGCGTTCACCAAGCGCTCCGCTTCTTCCAGTTCGTCTTCGAAGATTAAAATATTGAATGTGACATAGCCTCGCACCTGATATTTGTGCAAGTAAGCCATGATGTCCGGCAATTCTTCCATTTGGAAATTGTCCGCTCGAACTCGCGCATTATATTTGCCAACTCCGAAAAAAACTGCGTCCGCACCGTTGGCCACGGCCGCCTTGAGACAATCCCAATTGCCAGCCGGAGCCAGGAGCTCTACTGTTTGCTTCAAGTTACTTTCATCCTTCCGTTAAGCTTACATACAATTATGTTAGTATTGTATCGCAAGTCTACCGCAGATGGAAAATGAAATCATTGCCTAGGGTGTGTCAAGGTGTTGAGGCAGCGGAATCTTCTAGGATGTAACGGTTGCCACAAAGGCTATTTGCGAGTAATCGCACATTTGAAAACTCTTACGGTTGCTACAGAGGCTATTGATGATCAAAAGGCACATTTGGCGGCAAAAACAGCGAAATAGCCCCCAGCACAACCGTTACAAATTAAATGAAGGCTCATTCGCTATGATAAGCTCTATGGCAACCGCTAGAGCAAAGAGACGAACATTTTCATAAGGCTCTATCCCTCAATCATTTTACATCCCCATTTCCTAGCTCGATTTGCGAAGTGGCTTTGATCATCAAATGCTGTTCATTGAAAACGATGAGAATCGGTGAACAATGTCGAATCTGATATTCATATTTTCCATATCCTGTAGTAGAATAGAATCATATTATGCGCAAAGGAGCAATCAATATGGAGTCGAACGGTCAACAATTTACGCAACAACCGCAAGGTTCACCATATCCGCCATTTCCACATCATCCCCAGACCGTATATAGTGGAACAGCGATCGCTTCACTCGTGCTCGGAATCTTAAGCATTATCATCCTGTACGTCGGGTTTATCTTAGGCATCATAGCCATCGTCTTAGGCGTAAGAGCATATAAGAAAACTCATCCTTACGCACCAGGAAACACGAGGGGAATGGCGATTGCGGGCCTCGTCTGCGGTATCATCGGCACGGTGTTATATGGGTTAATCCTCCTGCTCGTCGTTCTGGCTTTGCTGACCGTGCCGTAAATCCAAATAGGAAGATAGAAAGGAGCGATAAGCAATGGATGACCGCCAATTGCACATACCGCCGCAACCCCCGGCTAACAATAGCTTGGCGATCACTTCGATGGTGCTTGGGATATTGTCCATCTTCATTCCTTTCGTCGGAATCGTGCTTGGTATTATCGCCATTATTCTCGGTAGAAAAGCGATGAAGGAAATTCCGCCTAACTCTTCAGGTAGTGCAAAGGGCATGGCGCTGACGGGGTTGATCTGCGGCATCGTCGGTCTCGCGATCTACTTGCTGTACTTGATTATCTTTGTGCTGATCGGGGCCGTATTTATGAACATTTACAATGAAACGTCGCATCATATCGAATTTTACTCACTTTTTTAGGGGCAACGTCGTACATCGGGACGCAGCTCCGCAAGCGATCAGATTCAGGACGTGGTGAATCGATCATGCAAGAAGCCCCTTGTCGATGACAAGGGGCTTCTTCGCTGCTGTCTATTCTGCTGTCAGCATGTACAACTCGCCATCCAGCGTCAGCACATACAGCTCTTGATCAACGTCTTCACCGAAGGAAGCAATCGCCAGATCGGTATCCATAAGCTCCGTATTGACCGTCTCCTCCTGTTTATCGTATTTCAGCGCCCAGATGCGTCCGCTCATAAAATCCGCATAAACATATTGCCCTCGCAAGCCAGGAAGCTGCTTCCCGCGATATACGTATCCACCGGTAATCGATGCGCCGAGCGAATGATCGTATTCATAGACCGGGTCGATGAACGAGTCGTCCTCGCATTCGCTGCTGAGGTAGCATAAGCTTCCCTCTTTCACATTCCAGCCATAATTTCCGCCGCTCGTAATCACATTGATCTCTTCGATCTCATCTTGTCCCACATCGGCTGCCCATAGCGTTCCGGTCTCATCATCGAAGCTGAATCGCCACGGATTTCTTAATCCATATGCGTATATTTCCGGCCGTGCTTCGGCATACAATGATCGGTCCGCGAACGGATTGTCTTTAGGAATCGCATATGGACGACCATTCTCTTCACGGCTAACATCAATGCGCAATAGCTTGCCCAGAAGCGACTGTAGCTGCTGTGCATATCCATGCGGATCTCCGGCACTGCCACCGTCTCCGGAGGATATGTACAAATAGCCGTCCGGACCGAACTTCAGATCGCCACCATTATGATTGGTGTACGGCTGACGATACGTCAGCACCTCACGTTCTGTGCTGCTATCCGCGGGCTGGAAAGCACCTATGGTTGTGACGTCCGCATAAGGATCGGCAAAGCGGGCAATCACCGTATGCGTCGATGTCGTATAGTTCACGTAGAAATACGGATGCTCTCGAACATCCGGATGAAATGCCAAGCCTAACAGCCCTTGCTCCATTCCCCTGCTATGTACGCGATCGGTAATATCCAGGAACACTTCCTTGGAAGGCTGATCTGCCTGCCGATCCACGCGAACGATTGTCCCTTGTTTTTCTACAACATAGATCGCATTCGGATCTTGCGGGTGCACGGCCATGCCGACCGGCTGCTCAAATGCCAAATCAGGAAATACTCGGGTCAGCGTCACGGACAGCTCTGCTTCCACTTCCTCTGCCGTCTCTTGTTCCGTGTCTTCCGGCTCTTCCGGCGTCTGCACGCTTGGACTTGGCTCCGCTAAGTTTGTGGCCATTTCGTTGCCAACGTCCGGACTTATCTCAGCGTTTCGCTCGTCATTGGGCGGTCGTTCCTTAGAACATGCGACCAGCAATACTAGCACCGCGAGCAGCATGAGTGTATAAGCATGTATACGTCTCATCATTTCGCTCCTTCCGTTGATTGCTTTAAAGCGAACGGCTGCCCGCAGCTTCCGGCGCGCAGCACTTCTTACAGGGCGTCACCACGTCTAGACCAGTTATTTACTTCCGTCAATTCCGCACGATCACGATCCTGAAGACGGCACAGCTTCTGTGGACACGATACGCTTACTTCTGACTTCGCTTATTTCAGATAAAACACTTCACGAAGCGGGGTTGGCGTTCCTTTCGCATGGTCGAAGGAGCCTTCTACCATTTTGGACGTAAGCGCATCCCACTTTTGGCAGATCTCACTATTCCCAATATAAGCAAACGCGGCTTCCACATCATCGCATTCAAAGCAATAAAAAAATTGATTGCCGTTCTGGAATATAGAGTAGTTGCGTATTCCGGCTTTGCTATGCTCCTCCAATACTTCAGGCCATGGATTGAGATGCATCTGCACATATTCCTCAAGATACTCCGGCTTCACTGTCCAAGTCCATGCAAATTTGTTACTCATGCCCATTCACCCTCCAAGTTTCATTTCATTCGTTAAGGCGCACTCGGCGGCAGGCGCCAACCTATACGCGACTGAACACCTCGCTTCAGCAGGCGTCCATCCTCATTATATATGATGGAGACACGATAATGAATCACGTTTGCTTGGCTGAGCCGAATAACGAGCTGACATGGTCACAGCACTTCGCCACAAAGAAAGTTTTGACACTTCTTGATCATAAAGGTATAATGGCAAGCAATTGAAGAAATTTGTTCCACTAGGGGTGCCGAAAAGGCTGAGATAAGGAGTTGTCCTTGATCCCTTTGAACCTGATCTGGTTAATACCAGCGTAGGGAAGTGGAGTCGATTGCGGTAGTTGAGCTATTCTGCGCTGCGTGAGCGGTGGAAGTTTGTCCGTTATGATGAATGGGCGAACTACGCTAGGCCGCGCCGCCATATGTTGGCATACCGAAGTCGCTCCATGAGGGAGCGGCTTTTTTCATATCTGCGGCAAAAATAGCCCCTATGGAAATAAGGAGAGGAGATGGCAAAGATGACATTTAGTAATCAATTGCGTGAAGAGGCACAAGAAATCTGGAGGCGACGTACCAGCACCCGTTCATCCAAGGCATCGCGAAGGGAGACGTGGCAGCCGAGCAGCTCATTCATTATGTCAAGCAAGATTATGAATATTTGAACGCGATGGTCAAAGCGCGCGGTTACGGACTAACGAAATGCTCGAACCGCGAGGATATGGAAATGTTCTTTCGCAGCATCGATTATGTGCTACATAGCGAAGGGACTGCGCACGAAAACTTCTGCCAAGTCGCCGGCGTAAAGTATGCCGATTTGCAAGGCTTTCCACTATCCCCAACTGCACACCATTATGTCAATCATATGATCTCAGCAGCTGCTTCCGGCACGCTTGGAGATGTCATTGCCGTCACTTTGCCGTGCCCGTGGATTTATCTGGAGATCGGCAGACGGTTAGTTACTGAGGTGAATCCTGACCCTACGCATCCGTTCTATGACTGGATTACGATATACGGAAATGATTCCGGTGAAGCGACGACGTATAGCTTCCGCCGTCTGGACGAGATTGCTGCTCATAGCGGAGAAGAAGCTCGCGCGCGCATGCGCGAACTGTTCCTGATTAGCTGCAGAATGGAATATTTATTTTTTGATATGGCGTATCGCGTTGAGGAATGGCCGGTATAGAACACGAAATCACCATATAAACATGTTGTCGATGTACGGAACTGGGAGACGCTAACGCCCGCAAAAGCGTACCGATTCCAAATGGAATGGACGAATAAAGTCTCTCAGTTCCGTTCATACAACAATTTCGGATCATCTGAGAGCTATAAGATCCGTGAGTTCCGTTGGCACCTAGAGCGCCGTGCCGCTTGAAGAAATGTGAGGCTGCACGGAGCGGGCGGTGAATTGACTGTTATACAGATTCTGCATAGAATCCGTTCTGCGCCAGTAGCTCTTCATGCGTTCCTTGCTCGATGACCTCCCTTTGTTCATGACCAGAATCTGATCCGCATCTCGGATCGTCGACAGCCGATGCGCGATGACAAAGCTCGTGCGCCCTTGCATCAGTTCGTCCATCGCCTTCTGAATGTGCACTTCCGTCCGCGTATCGACACTGCTCGTCGCTTCATCCAGTATGAGGATCGCGGATCGGCCAGTATCGCACGCGCAATCGTCAATAGCTGCTTCTGCCCTTGGGAAATATTCGATGCTTCTTCGTTCAGCACCGTGTCATAGCCGTCCGGCAGTGTGCGGATGAAATGATCGGCATGCGCTGCTTTCAGCCGCCTGGACGATTTCTTCCTCGGTCGCACCTTCCCGGCCATAAGCGATATTGTCGCGGATCGTGCCGTTGAACAGCCACGTGTCCTGAAGCACCATGCCGAACAAGCTGCGCAGCTTGCCGCGCTTCATTCACGGAATGTCGATCGCCGTCAATCGTAATGCTGCCGCCATCGTTTCGTAGAAGCGCATCAATAGGTTGACGAGTGTGGTTTTGCCGGCTCCCGTCGGCCCGACGATCGCAACCATTTGGCCTGGCGGAACGTCAATGTTCATGTCTCTCGATGATCAGTTGCATTTGGTCTTTGTAGCCGAAGCGTAACACTGCTTTGAAGGACAACATCTCCTGCGTCGCTTCTGCGCACGACCGATTGTCGCG
This sequence comes from uncultured Paenibacillaceae bacterium, assembly GCA_963755735.1. GTDB lineage: Bacteria > Bacillota > Bacilli > Paenibacillales > DA-C8 > Insulibacter. The sequence goes on along the minus strand of CAVWLN010000010.1, from coordinate 62,505 downwards.
TTGTTCGCTCCGGCACTTCTTCCTCCTCGTCCAGCAATTCAAATACGCGCTCAGCAGAAGCGATCGTCGATTGAATGATATTCGCAATATTGGAGTTTGCGTAATCGGATCGAGAACTGTCTGGCATATTGAATGAATGCCTGAACATCCCCGATCGTCAATCGTTCGCCTCATGACCATAATACCGCCGACAACACTGATCAGCACATAGCCGATATTGCCAATGAAGCTCATCATCGGCATGATGATTCCGGAAATGAACTGCGCCCGCCAGCCGGATTCATACAAGCTTTCATTAATGTTATCGAATTTCTCTACCGACTTTTGCTCATGACCGAACGCTTTGACAATTTTATGGCCGGCGTACATTTCTTCCACATGCCCGTTAATTCGCCAAGCTCTTTCTGCTGACCGATAAAATAGCTCTGCGAGCGGCTGGCCATCCGCTTTGCATTTATGACACTGAGCGGCAATGTAATAGACAGATCAAGGTCAGCAGCGGGCTGATCGTCAGCATCATGACGATGACCCCGATGATCGTAACAACCGACGTAATCATTTGCGTCAAGCTTTGTTGCAGCGTGTTGCTAATGTTATCGACATCGTTGTCACACGGCTAAGAATTTCCCCGTGCGTCCGGGAGTCGAAATATTTTAGCGGCAAGCGGTTCAGCTTGTCGCTTACTTTTCGCAGCGCGTACACCGTCCTCTGCGCACTCCCGCCATCATATATTGCTGAATATAGCTGAACAAGCAGCTGAACAAATACAAGTCCGATCAAGACAGAGCAATATTTGCCGATATAGGCGAAATCAATCGCTTGGGCCGGTGCCGCCGGAAATTCAATTTTCATATGCCTCGAATAAACTCGTAGTCGCTTGGCCCATTATTTTCGGGGCTGACGATCTAAATAGCGTACTGGCAACCGCCATCAGACAATAAACAGCAAGCTTAGCGGTGCGGCTTTAAATAGCGGATGAGACGCTTCAGCGTTCCGCTTTGAAGTCTTTCGCCTTCTCGGCCGGCATACCGGGGCGCGGCCCGGGATGTCCCCGGCCCATCGGTCCGCCGCATGGCTGGTGGCCGCTCTGTGATCCAGCACGGCCGGTGGTCATGCTTGCTCATGCGATCTCCTCCTCGGACAACTGTGAAGCGACGATTTCCCGGTATACGTCGCAAGTTTCCATCAATTCACGGTGTGTGCCGATACCGACCATCCGTCCTTCGTCGAGCACGATAATGCGATCCGCATCAATTACTGTGCTTACCCGCTGTGCGACGATGATGACCGCTGCTTCCTTCGTTTGCTCCTTCAGCGCAGCGCGCAGCTTCGCATCCGTCTTATAATCCAATGCGGAGAAGCTGTCGTCGAACACATAGATTTCCGGCTTGCGCACGAGTGCACGCGCGATGGACAGCCGCTGCTTCTGGCCGCCCGACAAATTGCTTCCGCCCTGTGAGATTGGAGCGTCGAATGCGCCTTCCATCTCCTGAATAAACTCCAGTGCCTGTGCTGTCTTGGCCGCCTCCAACAGCTCCTCCTGCGTCGCGTCCTCCTTGCCGTAGCGAATGTTGTCCGCCACCGTACCGGTGAACAGCAGCGCTTGCTGTGGGACAAAGCCGATTTTGCTGCGCAGCTGCTCCTGCGGCCATTCCCGCACATCGATGCCGTCCACGAGCACCGCACCACGTTCAACATCATAAAACCTCGGAATCAAGTTGATCAGCGTGGACTTGCCAGAACCTGTACCGCCGATAATCGCTGTCGTTTCGCCGACAGATGCGGTGAAGGATATGTTATGCAATGCGGGCTGCTCAGCTCCCGGATATCGAAAGTCGACATCGCGAAATTCTATCTTTCCGGCAGCTTCCTTGTTCACATCGAGTTCTCGTGCCAACTTATCTGTTACCGAAGGCTCCGCTGACAATACTTCGTGAATGCGGGTAGCTGAGGCTGCAGCACGCGGCAGCATCACGAAGATCATGGACATCATAAGCAACGAAAACAAGATCATCATGGCATACTGGATGAAAGCCATCAGGCTGCCCACAAGCATGTATTCTCCATCGATCCGAATGCTTCCAAACCAAATAATCGCCACAGCCGAGATGTTGACCGTCAGCATCATAATCGGCATCATCGCCGCCATCAGTCGATTGACCTTCACCGCCGTATCGGTCAAATCCTCATTTGCCTTTTGAAATCGCCGCTTCTCATGCTCGATTCGGTCAAAGGCGCGAATGACGCGGATGCCCGTCAGCCCTTCCCGCTGCACAAGATTCAGCTGATCCAGCTTTTTCTGCAAAGCCCGAAATAATGGCATGCCTTTGCGGGCGATGAGTAGTACCGCAAGTGCTAACACAGGCAGCACGGCAATAATGACGAGCGCCAGCTGCCTGTCCGTAATGTGCGCCATCACGATACCGCCAATGCACATGAGCGGGGCGGTGATCATCATTCGCAGCATCATAATGAGCACTTGCTGAACTTGCTGAATATCATTCGTCGTTCGCGTAATGAGCGAAGCTGTGCCGAATCGGTCGAACTCTTGCTGCGAGAAGCTGCTTACATGTGCAAACAGCTTATTCCGCAGCTTACGTCCGAAGCCTGAAGCCGCCTTCGCAGAAAAGTAGCTCGCCGCGATCATACAGGCCATGCCGCACGCGGCAACTAGCAGCATCCACCCGCCAACTTGCAAAATATATGGAATATCGCCGTGCAACACGCCGATGTCGACGATATCAGCCATCAAGGTTGGCAAGTACAATTCTGCCAACGTCTGTGCGAAGAGCAAAATCGAGCACAAGTGCAATTAAGCCTCTGAAGGGACGCAAATAAACAAGTAAATGTCTCATTCCTCGTCCTCCTTAGGCTGAATCGAAAGCTGCAAAGTAGATTCTCGCTGTTCCTGCAAATAGTTAGCCGCCTTTCGCAAGCTGCTTGCGAGCCGCGCACTTTCCTCCTCGCCCAAATATTCAACTAATCCGTCGAATAAGGCTAATCTGGCTGCGAGCGATTGCTTCACCACTTGTCGGCCCGTTTCACTTAGATGGATACGAACGACTCTGCGATCTTCATGATCGGTTCTTCGTTCAATAAGATTGGCGCTCTCCATTCCTTTCACTAACTGGGTAACCGTTGGAGGCGTCACATTCATTCGTTTGCTGATCTCCGACACCATCATTCCTGACTCGCCGCTTGCTTCTGCCTTGTGCAAACAATACAGAACGGCGATTTCACTCGGTTTGTATCCATGTATGCTCACCGCATTCTGCCAGCCAGCGCGGCGCACATACATGAAAGCCTCCATTAACTGCTTCGCTGTAAATTGCTGATCGGCTTTCATTCGCTTAATCCTCTCCATTCGGATGAAAGGCTCGTTATTAATTAATTAATTAGTTAGGCAAACTAATTATAGAGCAAAAACAAAACTCCCGTCAATCCACTTTCCTGAAGTGACGCGAGCATGTTCGCAAGGAGCTAATGCGACAAGCATGGCCTCGCTTGATTTACGATGAACTATGTAAGCTTGCGCTTTCCGATTCAGCATGTCCGATATGCTTCAAGTGAATGTGGTGCATCTTCTGTAAGTCAATCATTCTCCCCTTCACTTCAACAAGCGGTCGCAACGGATTGGTGAATGGGATCAAGACGACCCTGCCAACCGCACCATTCGACAATTTGACTTGGCGGCCGATCAATAGGCTCATCACTTTGCGTTGCAAGCATAACACGGATTCTTCATCCAATTCTCCGAATTCATGCTGACTCATCCATTCCAAAATCGTATAGATGGGCAGCGGTGCTCGGTAAACACGATTCGACATCGTCGCATGAAACACATCCGCTACAGCGGTAATCTTGCTGAACAAGTCGATGTCCTTGCCCATGATGCCATAAGGATATCCGCTGCCATCTTCCCGTTCGTGGTGCTTCAGAATTACACGCAAAATACGAGGATCTACGTCTGGAACACCATCCAGCATCTTCAGCCCCATCTCGGGATGTAGCTTAATCTCCTCATATTCCACCCTAGACAATCTTCCCGCCTTATTCAAAATCGAGAGCGGCACTTGTCGCTTCCCGATGTCATGCAACAGTGCGGCTGCCGTTAGTGTCTGCAAATCGTCACCGCTTAACCCTCGCCCCGTGCCTATCCAACGAGCTACAAAAGCGACGCCGATACTATGGCGAAAGGTGTACGCATCGTATTGCATTAAATCTTGCAACACTGGACCATAAGCAGGGTGCGCGGAGAGCTTCATCAGAGACGTCATTAACTTGACGCGCATCGGTTGCAACGGCAATTCATCGGAATTGCTAAATTTTTGCAGCGCATCTGTCATTTCCGCCATCGCTTGATCGACATAATTGTACATTTCTCTCAATTCCGGCTGCCAAGCATTCATTTTATATCTCCTACTTTCTTCAAAGAAAACCTTATATATCCGTTTATCTGCATGAAAAAACCTCTATTCGAGGTATTGTCATAGATGAGCGATTGCGGGTAAAGATTGATGTCGTTCAAACATAGGAAAGCTTAACTTTCCCTCTAAAAGGCCTTTCTCCTCAGGAGAAAGGCCACTGTTCCATACACGTCTCCTGATCCCTGACTCTCGTCAACTGGATGCGAATGGGTACGACTTGAATGAGAGACGATTGTCGTATATAAGATTGTGATCTAATCTCGTGAAATTCCCGTAGTCAAGAACGATCATAAATTAAATATATTATAACACTATTAATGTCGAAATACCACGATTTTTGTATACTTTTCCTTTAATACGCAAATATTTTTTTCTTTGAAGTAATGATTTGTCTAATTTTGGGGACGATAAAAATGGTGAACAGCAAGAAATCCATGGATGGAGGGAAGTCGCTTGGAAAATGAATTCGCGCATATGGTGCTCCCGCTCACAACCGTGACAAGCGGGCGGGAATCAGAAGCTGCGGCAGACATATGGTGCTTGCCGGTGCAGATTGTTAACGTATGCTTTATCGCTGAGATTGATCGCGCAGGCGGCTGGCTGCTTGTCGATGCCGGGATGCCCCGGTCTGCCGATATGATCATTCGTGAGGCAGAAGACCTGTTCGGTAGCAGAGCGCCTGAAGCGATCATCCTAACGCATGGGCACTTCGATCACGTAGGTGCCATCATCGACCTGATCGACCATTGGCAAGCTCCGGTCTATGCACATGAGAAAGAGCTGCCGTACTTAACGGGTCAGAACCATTACCCGCCGGCCGATCCGCAAGTGGACGGCGGACTGATCAGTGAGATGTCGCCCTTGTTCCCGAATGAAGGGATAGACTTAGGTCAGCATGTGAAAGGATTACCCGCTGACGGCCACGTACCAGGGGCAGCAGATTGGCGGTGGCTGCATACTCTTGGACATACGCCCGGCCACATCTCGCTATTCCGGGAACGCGATCGGGCGCTGATTGCCGGCGATGCATTCGTAACCGTAAAGCAGGAATCATTGTACAAAGTGATTACACAGCAAGTAGAGATCAGCGGCCCGCCGAAATACTTTACGACCGATTGGCAAGCCGCTAAGCGTTCCGTACAAAAACTCGCGAGCCTTGAACCGACCGCCGCAGTAACCGGCCACGGCAGACCGATGCTCGGAGGCGAGCTGCGTGACAATTTACACCGATTAGCGCAAGACTTCGACCAGATCGCTGTGCCGGAAGAGGGCCGCTATGTTCATGAACATTAAGGATGGATCATCCTGCACTATACTTTGCTAGAATCGCTTCTTCAGCCAAGTGACGGCGAGATCGAACCAAGGCTGACAGTCGGCGTTAATTTGCAGATCCGTGCCTGTCGTTCTCATCTGCAAGCGACAGTCCGTGTACACCATCCTCGAAAATATGAAGCTCGTAAGGAATTTTATGCTTCGTCAGCGCTTGTGCCATATTGAGCGAATTCTTCACGTAGACGAGATCGTCATTGGCCGTATGCCAGATAAACATCGGCGGTGTGTGCTCAGTTCACATGGAAGGTTGGGCTTAAGCGGCGAAGCATCTCATCGTCCGGCGTAACTTCACCGAACACTGCCTTGTTAGCCAATTTGAACAGCTCGATCTTTTGTTCATCGGTCTCTTGGGCGACTTCTTCTTTCATCACCAAATAGTCCAGCAGCGGATAACCGAGCACTAACGCATTCGGCTTCCACCACTCCGTCCTGTCTCCGCCAAACTTCTCAGCCAGGACGGAGCCATTCCAGTGTACACCGAGGCTGGCTGCCAAATGTCCGCCGGCCGAAAATCCTGTCACCGCGATGCGGTCTACATCTACATACCATTCATCCGCTCGCTCGCGCACCGTAATCATCGCCTTCGCCAGATCATAAAGCGGCTGTGGATAAGCGGATTTCTCGTTGGCTGGCGGCAGATCCTGAAAATCTTTAACCTTCATATTATAGTACGTATTGTACCGCAGGTCGAATACGTCCAGCCCAAAGCCGCAAACCGCATGGCAACGGGTTCTGCCTCACGGTCAGAAGTTCGCAAATACGCGCCGCCGGGACAGATCAAAGCGGCCGGTCGCTCGTTTATTCGTCGAAACTCTTGGGAATTGTTCAGCCAATACATAAGCTTGCAAATATGCTGATCCGTCAGCCCAAAGATCAATGTGTTCGATATGCATGGACGACAACTCCCTTATTGTTGTTATGGTATTCACTTCTACACATCTAGAAAATACTTCCTATATGAAGATATTATAGCATAAGCCCGGCGCCAACAAAAAATCAAGGAAGGGAACCTAAAGCACCCCTTCCTTGATTTCATCTATACATCTTCGCAATCTCAGGCATGACGCTACTTGCCGATTCAGCCGCCGTACACTGGCTTGCCCTTCACATAGGTCGCCGCTACTTCAAGCTTCTCGTTCAGCAAGACAAAATCCGCGTCCTTGCCAATTTGTATTGAGCCTTTCACCTTGTCCAGCCCGATCTGCCTGGCTGGATTCAGCGTGAGCGATGGCAATACTTCCTCTATCGAGCGACCCGTGAACTGAATCGTATTGCGAAGCGCTGCATCAAGCGTGAGACAACTGCCGGCAAGATCATGACTGGATTTGAGTCGCACCTGGCCGTCCTTCTTGTAACAAGGCAAGCCGCCAAGCTCATAATCATCTCCGTCGGGCAGACCGGCCGCCGTCATCGCATCGGTCACGAGCACGATCTTGCCGCTCGGCTTCACTCTATACACATAATGAATGAGATCAGGGTGAACATGGAACCCGTCACTGATCAGCTCCACCGTCAGCTCGTCTAACAGGAGTGCGCCGCCGGCTGTTCCCGGCTCGCGATGATGCAACGGGCGCATGCCGTTGAATAGATGCGTCACATGCGTCGCTCCGCAGTTCACCGCCTCCCGGATCACCTCTAAGGTTGCGTCAGAATGACCGATCGAGACAGTGATCCCCTGCTTTACAGCATACCGAATCAATTCCATTGCCTTCGGCTCTTCCGGTGCTACGGTAATCAGCCTTACGCGCCCCTGCGACATCTCGATGTAAGCGGACAGCTCTTCGACCGAGGCGGTACGAACATGGTCGGGATGCTGGGCACCGCATCTCTTCGGACTGATGAACGGCCCCTCTAAGTGAATGCCGACGATCTCTGCGCCGTCTGTCCCTTGTTCCGCCGCTGCAGCAATGCTGCGAACCGCCCGTTCGATGCTTTCCCGATCGGCGGTCAAGGTCGTCGGCAGGAACGCCGTCGTGCCATGGGCAGCGTGGAAGCGGCTGACCCCCAGAATATGCTCGACCTCTCCTTTCATGACGTCATATCCACCGCCGCCATGGATATGCACATCGATAAATCCAGGCACAAGCTTGAGGCCACCGGCATCAATGCGCTCATAGTCTTGATATTGTGCAAGACTAAGCGTTGATTCGTCGCGAATGATGTCGGTAATCTTGCCGTCTTCTACTTTCACAGCCGCCTGTTCAAGAAGTTCGAAACGTCCATTCGCCGAGGACTCCGCGTGCTTATAAACCGTGGCATTATAGAGGATTCGCTTCATGACAAGCTCCTTTCCACTTCGTGTTGCGGCAAGAGAGAAGCCGCCTTCTGATCAACGAGTATGGTCACATCCTGGTGTAAGCGCAAGAAGGAAGCTGGAATACGGGTCGTAATCCCGCTATCAAACAATTGTCGAATAATCGCCGCTTTGCTGTTCCCTTCAGCTACGAGCAAAATTTTACGGGCGGATAAGATCGTCCCCATGCCCATGGTAATCGCATGCTCCGGCACTTCTTCACGGGATGCAAAAAAACGCGCATTCGCTTCGATCGTATTGTCTGCCAAACGAACGAGATGCGTTCGAGCCTGCAATTCATCAGCAGGCTCATTAAAGCCGATATGTCCGTTCTGGCCGATACCTAAGAGCTGCAAGTCAATACCGCCGCTATCTATGACGCTTTGCTCAAACTCCTGGCAATAGGCCTCCAGGTCATCCGGCGTGCCGGATGGGATATGAACATTGGCTTTAGATATATTAATATGTTTGAACAGATTTTCCTCCATAAAGTACGCATAGCTTTGCGGATGATCCGGCTTCAGACCGTAATATTCATCCAGGTTAAACGTGCGAACTTGCGAAAAATCTATCCGCCCCTCGCGATGCCGCTTAATTAATTCCTGATAAGTCGGAATCGGCGTGCTGCCTGTAGCGAGTCCGAGAACACAATTCGGCTTCGCCTTGATCGTTTCCTCAATGATGTCCGCTACTTGCTTCGCCACCGCTTGCGCATGCTCTCCTATCCAAAGCTTCATTTGCAAATCTCCTCCTTGATCTATTGACATTCAAACGGTCAAGCCTCTAAATAAATTTCAAATTTGTATCGGTCGATACGATATATGGCCCGTGAATATTCAATCACTTCCTGCTGAATCGAATAAGTCGTCCGATGGAACATCAAAGCGAGAGCATGCGGAGCTACCCCGAGCAGCTGCGATTCATAATCTCTCATCTGCACCGGTTCGATCGTCTGCTTGGCAAAGTGCGGATGCAAATTGTACTCTCTTCGCATCACATCATACAATGACCGTCCTTCCAAGCTCTCTCGGCGCAATCCCGGAAAACGCGCAGCATCCAGCCACACCGTCTCGAACGCATACGATTCACCGTCTACGATGCGTAACCGCTCCATGCGAATGACATTGGCATCCTCAGGTTCCACATTCAAGATTTTGCTGATGCTCTTCGTCGCCTTGCTGATCTCGAACGACAAGATGTTCGTCTCGACGCGATGACCCAGCCGCTCCATATCTTCCGTCAAACCTTTCAACTCAGAAAGCGTCACTTTCGGCTTAGGCGGCGCAACGAACGTCCCTCTGCCCTGCTCGCGATACAGAACACCTTCTTGAACCAATGCGGTAATGGCTTCGCGCACCGTCATGCGGCTGATGCCATGATATTCACACAGCTCCCGCTCCGCAGGAATTGGATCGTTCGGCTTTAATTCTTCATTCTCGATCATCTCCTGAATAATCTCTTTCAGTTGATAATAAAGAGGGACAGGAGAATGTTTTACGATCTTTCTCAAGGATTATACACGCCTTTATTGATGAAAATAACCAACAAAAAATGAGAATAGAAGCTATGATGATCGGTCATCATGTTGTCTATACCAATTTTAATGGAAGGATACCCCTGCGTCAAGAAATGCGGGAGCGCTCGTTTCATCTTCAAACGAACCTCCCGCATATGCGTCTGCCTAACTCTTGTCCGTTATGACTTCCCTTTCTCCTTCTTCTGCTTCTGCACCACTTCTTCAATGCGGCGAAATCTGCGAATATCACGTTTCAAAATAGGCAAAGGTTCTTTGCGCAATAATTGGAAGATAGCGACCATCATAAGGAGTATTACGACGGTAAACGGCAAAGCAGAGACTAATGATGCCGTCTGCAACGCTTCGAGACCGCCCGCATATAACAGCACACCGGCTATCGCGGCGACAAGCACGCCCCAGACGTATTTGACAAATGTCGGCGGATTCAGACTGCCGTTTGTCGTCATGCTCGCCATAATGAAAATGGCCGAGTCCACGGACGTTACCAGAAAGGTCAAGATGAGGAAGATGGATATCGCGGATAAAAGTATGGAGAACGGCAGCTGCTCGAAAAGGACGAACAAGGCTGCGGTCAAATCCTCATCCACTAGCGCTGCGATTCCCGTGTTCAAGTTTAAATCGTACCATAACGCGGTACCGCCAAATACCGCGACCCACACACATGCGATCAATGGCGGGACGACCATGACTCCAACAATGAACTCGCGGATTGTTCGCCCTCTTGAAACTCGCGCTACAAAGGCGCCGACGAACGGCGACCATGAAATGGCCCAGGCCCAATAGAAGATCGTCCAGTCGCGAATCCACGTTCCTCCAACATAAGGCTGCATACGTAAGCTGTAGCCAATAAAATTCGAAATGTAATCTCCGAGCCCCAGTGTAAAGGATTCCAGGATAAATACCGTCGGTCCCATCACAAACACGAACACCATTACCGCTAAAGCCAGCCCTAGATTGAAATTGCTCAAGATGCGAATTCCTTTATCTAATCCTGTCGTCGCAGAAATCATGTAGGCGACAAATACGATCGCGATAATGCCGAATTGAATCCATATGCTGTTAGCCGTGCCAAGTACGGCATTGAGCCCGCCGTTCATCTGTAAAACACCTAAGCCGACAGATGTCGCCACGCCCATCACCGTAGCAATAACGGCTAGTGAATCAATCACATTCCGCATAACCAGTCTTTTGCCGACTACCGGCTCCAGCGCTGTCGAAACCAAGCTTTGCTTGTTTTTGCGAAATTGCAAAAAAGCGATGAGCAGTCCGACGATGACAAACACTGACCACTGGCTGATGCCCCAATGGAAGAACGCATATCCCATGCTCACCCTGGCGGCGTAATTGCTTTCAGGCGTCATATTCGCGAAAGGCGGGGAGAAGAAATGACTCATCGGCTCCGCCACTCCCCAGAACACCAATCCGACGCCAAAGCCGGCCGAGAACAGCATGCCGATCCAAGTAAAAAGCGGATAGTCCGGTTTTTGCTGGTCATCGCCTAGCCGGATTCGACCAAACTTACTTAGCGCTAGTCCAATTAGAAACACAATAAGAAAGAATACAGACAGCAAATAAAACCATCCGAAATATGTCGTCGTCCACTCATACAACCGTCCCGCCACATTGCCAAACATACGCGGGGCGACGGCGCCTATAATCACTAAAAAGCCGATTACGATGCCGGATGCAAGAAAAACAGGGTTTCGCCATATGCTTTGCTTCATTACGATCCACCTCGACGGATATGTATACTAACGTTGTGTTATTATTGCCCGTCGAGGGGATGAATAGTATTATGAAAGTCAGTATGTATTGCATCCTTTGAATATCCGCAAACTGTTTGGGTGTTATGCCGATACACGTTTTGAAATGTCGTTCCAAGGATCGTTCACTGATCTGTAAGCTACTTGTTAATTCTGAAATCGAGAGTAGACCGCGCGTCTCGATCATGCGGCTGCAGGCAAATACGACGGCTGGATTGAGGTGGATCTCGTGCTGCATATATGAGGCAAACAGCTGTTCAAGGATGGTGAATTTGTCCGCAATCTGCGGCGCCGACACAAGTCTTTCTTCGATTTCCCGCGCCATACTTCCAAGCAATTGCTCCACGTCCCATACGAAGCCGGCAATCTCAGAGGCTGGAGTGCGCAAGAAGGCATACAATCCGTACGGCTGAAAGATCGCACCCATAATCTTGACTTCACCGTAGCGCCGAATTTGCAAGGCATCTGTTTGTTTGGCATTTATGTGACTAAGCGCAGGTCTGTATATTCGGCCATTCCTGTCCATATATTCATGCGGAACAGCCAAATTGAATACCATATGATAGCAGCCATCGGGTACCATTCTCGGATCAACATCGGTGAAGCTGTTATTCGGGTGCTCGATATACCAAAATGTACGAATGATCGACTTCAGCAGCGGATGTTTGGGCTTATAGGTTTGATAAATCATCTCGCACCCCGCTCCGCTGGCCAACTGGCGCTGAGCTCGCTCCGCGACCTAGCGATCCTTACGTTTTGCATCGCGATCTGCCTCCTTCACAAGGAATTGACCAAGTATGAGATATTTCAGATGCTAGCCGATCTTTGAATTGCCTTTATTTTACACTACCTGCTTCCAAAAGTCTCCTGCTAGCGGATGCTGCTGCGGCAGCTCATCGATGCAATTCGGACACTTCGTCCTCTTGTTCATGCTGATTATGAAATTTAGGTCGGTTGTCACAATTCGACAGCTTTCTCAATTACACATGAATATAATGAAAGCGAAATCATATCAATCATGGAAGGGTGATGTGGATGAGTCAGAAGAAAGTGTTGATACTAGCTGGAGATGCCGTCGAAGCTTTGGAGGTCATGTATCCGTATTATCGTTTGTTGGAAGAAGGCTGCGAGGTCACAATCGCCGCCCCGTCGAAGAAGAAGCTGCAAACCGTCGTGCACGATTTTACCGGTTGGGATACGTATGAGGAGAAGTCGGGATATTTGCTTGAAGCGCATGCTGCTTTCCGTGATGTGAATGCCGAGGAATATGACGGATTGGTCATTCCAGGTGGCCGTGCCCCTGAGTATATCCGACTAGATCCGCATGTCGGTGAGATTGTGAAGCATTTCTTCTTGGCGGACAAGCCGGTAGCCGCGATTTGTCACGCATCACTCATCTTTGAGACCATTCCAGAAGTTATCGAGGGTCGATCGCTTACCGCCTACATCGCTTGCAAACCAGGAGTAGAGATGGCCGGCGCCACCTATGTCGCCAATAGCACCTTCCATGTTGACGGCAACCTGGTATCCGCGCATGCTTGGCCAGATCTACCGGTATTTATGCGTTCCTTTATGGAGCTGTTGAACGCAAGTCAGGCGAAAGAGAACGTCTCCTAATGATCTAGCTCGGTCACTTCGATGCTCGAAGCGGCAGGGAAACGGTAAAGACCGCCCCTTCTCCTAGGTTACTGTGTACGGAAATCGAGCCGCGATGAAGCTCCACGATTTTATGTGTAATGGCAAGCCCTAGTCCGCTTCCGCCTGCACTGCGATTACGAGATTTGTCGACCATATAAAACCTCTCGAATATTCGCTTCTGGTCTTCATCTGAGATTCCGGGTCCGGTGTCGGCGATGCGGACGACGGCTTGATCATGTTGTTGCTTGAGACTGATATGGATCTTGCCGCCCTCTGGTGTAAACTTGATCGCGTTATGGATCAGATTCACCCAAACTTGACTGATCAGATCTTCATCGGCATACCCTTCGACAGGCTCCAGATCAAGCTCCATCTCCATCTTCTTTTCCTCCCATTGCGGTTCGCAAGCGAGTATGAGCGCCACCAATTGCTTATCGAGACGATATGACCGCGGATGAAACGGCTGCCGATCCGAATCCAGCATCGCGAGCTTCAGCAAATGATCGCTTAATCTTGCTAACCGCTGGCATTCTGTCTCGATGATCGACAAATATCGTTGCCGTTTCTCAGGCGGTAGCTCGTCGTCCTGCAGCGCCCTGGCAAAGCCTCGTTATGGAAGCAAGCGGAGAGCCGATCTCATCGGAGATATTCGAAATAAATTCTTGCCGCAGCTCTTCCATCAGTTTCAGGTTCGCTGCCATGTCATTAATGCTGTCCACCAACTGGACGAACGGATTGTGTGGCTTCTTCCTTGAGTGTTTGCCAGCATCTCCCAGTCCAAATGAACGTGATAATCCCCTCGAGAAATGCGCCGCAGGGCGTCAATCAGATCACCCATTGGATGATATTTTCTGTAAGGTATCAACAGCTCTACGAGCGCGATGAAGATTGCAAACAACACAACTCCGAGCAAGGCATTGATGAATTGGGCAAGCAATTCATGCGGCTGCCAATAAAGCAGCTCGTAGGCAAGCTGGAGAATATAAAATGCGATGGTAAAGCTGAGGAAGAATACCGCTAGAACGCCTACTCCCTTTGCAGCTGTTCGTAATATGCCCTGCTTACTACTCATGATTTGACCTCCAATCGGTAACCCAATCCGCGAATCGTCCGAATGCGAAAAGCATGCTGCGCCTCCGGAAACCGCTTGCGGAGGCGCTGAATATGCACATCAACCGTACGCTCGTCACCTTCATAATCATAACCCCAGATTTGTTCGATCAACTGATCTCGCGTGAAGGTTTGCCCCGGGTAGGCGGCAAGCTTGAACAGCAGTTCAAACTCCTTCAGCGGCAAGATGAACTCTTCCTCTCCCACACGACATTCAAACGTATTGTGGTTTAGCATGAGATCCCCAAGCTGCACGGTTTGCGATTGCATGATCCGGTAGCGCCTTAATAGTGCTTTGACGCGAGCTACGAGCACTTGCGGATCAAAGGGTTTCACCAAATAGTCGTCGGTGCCGAGGGAGAAGCCTTTCACAATTTGCGAAGTATCCCCTTTGGCCGTTAGCATGAGCAGCGGCAGATCGCCTTGCGCACGCAGTTCACGGCACAGATCCCAGCCGTCCATGCCGGGCATCATAATATCTAAGATTACGAGATCCGCTGGTTTTTCGGCATGCAAGCGCAGCGCTTCTTCTCCGCTGGCAGCTTCTGCAACCGTCCATCCTTCAAGCTTCATGAAATGACTAACCAGCTCCCGGATATGCGGATCGTCATCAACGACCAAGATTCGCGTCACAGAAGCCACCTCCTTATCTACACTTTGCCGCAACTCACGCGATTTCGCTACACCCAATGTGCTTCCCGGGAAAAAGCTTTATGCGCGACGCATATACGCACGAACCGTCAGCGGTGCGAATATCGCCACAAGCAAAGCAGCTCCACCAAGTGAAATGGCCATCTCCATACCCATCGTACCGGAATTCACCAGTTCGCGAACGGCAGAAACCAAATGCGATACCGGATTCAAATGGACGAACCATTGCAGCCAATCAGGCATCGTCTCCACAGGCACAAAAGCATTTGACAAAAAAGTCAGCGGAAACAAAATAATCATCGAAATTCCATGTACAGCCGTTGCCGAGCGAGCGATGACGCCGAAGAAGGCAAAAATCCAACTGATCGACCACGCACATACAATGACGAGCAAGGCCGCCAGCACCACGCTTCCTAGTCCACCTTCCATTTGTAGCCCCAATAAGAAGCCCATCACAAACGTCAGCACAGCAGCGATCGTATAGCGCACCGTATCCGCCAGGAGCGCTCCGGCCAAGGGGGCAATCCGGGCAATCGGCAGTGATTTGAAGCGATCGAACACCCCTTTATCCATATCTTCCCGCAGCTGCACGCCTGTCACTACAGATGTTGTTAACACGGTCTGCACTAAGATGCCGGGAATGATAATCGGCAAATAACTGAGCACGTCTCCAGAGATCGCCCCGCCAAAAATATAAGTAAACATCAACGTGAACAGAATCGGCTGGAACGTCACATCAAACAATTGTTCAGGCGTGTAACGAATCTTTAGGAGCCCGCGATAGGCCATCGTAAATGAATGGCGAATGGTTTGACTGATACTGACGCGCGGTTTGAGCGCACGTGTCAATGCCGGGTGAATGGATTGGTGTCTCATCCGCGCACCACCTCCAATCGCTCCTGCTCAGATGTAGCAAGGGCGACTTCCGTCTTCTCCGCCTGTACCCCGTGCCCTGTAATCGCAAGGAACACTTCATCAAGCGTCGGCTTTTGTATGCTCATTTCAGATAATGAAATGTTCTCATCACGCAGCTGAACGAGCAAATCGGCGACCTTGTCAGCATGTGTCATCGGTGCGATGATATGCTTCGCTTCAGGAGAGACGCTCGTTGTCACGCTAAGCACTTGCTCCGTAATTTGCCGAGCGCGGGGAATATCGTGTTCAAACTGTAAGCTGAAGTGTAGGGACGATGTGCCGACAGACGCTTTCAGCTCATCGGCTGTACCTTCGGCAACGACTCTCCCATGATCGATCACGGCGATGCGATCAGCCAACTGATCGGCTTCATCGAGGTATTGCGTCGTAAGCAGCACTGTTGATCCATTGTGAACCAAACGGCGAATCGTATCCCACATCTGTGCTCGCGTGCGAGGATCGAGCCCGGTCGTCGGTTCATCAAGAAAGATCAGCGGCGGCTGTTTGATCAAACTGGCGGCCAAATCCAGCCTGCGACGCATCCCGCCGGAAAAATGCTTCAACGGTTTTTTTGCCGCCTCTGTAAGGCCAAATTCCTCCAACAACGAGACCGCTTTCCTCTTCGCTTCCATACGTCCCAAGCCAAGCAGCCTTGAGAAGATCATCAAGTTCTCCATCGCGCTAAGCGACTCATCAACAGACGCATACTGCCCGGTGACTCCGATAAGCTGTCGCACCATATGCGGCTCTTTCTGCACTTCATAACCGAAAATATGAGCCGTACCTCGATCCGGTCGCAGCAAGGTGGTCAGCATGCGAATCGTCGTCGTCTTGCCGGCGCCATTAGGTCCGAGTACGCCGAAGATGGTGCCAGTACGTACTTTTAGATTTACACCATCTACAGCTCGCTTGTCACCATAAACCTTCACAAGCCCTTCGGCTTCAATCGCCCAATTGGTTCCATTCCGTTTTCTGTCTTCAGCATGGTTCATGAAAACTCCTCCTTAAATGCTTGATAATCGCATCATAAGGAACGAATATGAACTGAATATGAATGAAATGAAAATAACCCGCTTCATCAGCGGGTTATAGCTGTTTGTATGATATTAGCTTTCCGATCTATTCTCGGTCAGATGATCGCAGGGTGAGAATTTATCTATCTTATGACTTTTGATCAGGTTCGTCACTGCCGCGGTAGCGATTGTACGGCAGAGGGTTCCACACTCGGTACGCCAGATCTTCAGCGCGCAAAGCTGGCGGCGTATCTTCCTTAATCTTCTTCGCCACTTCCAGCTCCCGCTCTGCTTCCTTCTTATCCTGATATAAGAATTCGTCGGAAGCCGTCTCAGGCGCTTGTTGTACTTTCTCCTCCAGGTCGTCGATCACCATCTGCTGCTGCGAACGAATCGCATCTCGCGCATCCATCATCCAATCCGGATACAGATTGCGATTCGTATCTCCCGCGAAGCTATATTCCTCGAACACTTCCTTGTAGACACGATCCGCATTCATTCGCACGTCCATAATAACCGCTTCCAAGTCCCGATTGGTCAGCTCGTCTGGCGACAGCGGCTGCTCTCTCAGCGGACCGCCCAGCCTCGTGCGTTGCAAATAATACGGGAACGTTCCTTTGATGATCTTGCCTACTGGAGAAATGGACTGGTCGTTTTCATCGATTCCTTTCGGCTGAATGCCTTGGATCGCAATTCGCGCGGATTCCGGCCGCACAATTTCTTTCGGCGGCAGGATGCCGTGACGCAGCATTTCCCGTATATTTGTGCCGGAAATTTTGATATGCACACTTTCATCGTGTGGGCATGACTGGGTCGTTGCCGGGCTGTCGCAGCGCAAGCAGTAGAACACCTCATGGAAGAGGCGGACATCGATCCCCAGCTCTTCCGGACTGAACTGCTCAAAGATCGTATGGCTGGCATACTTGTCATAATAATCGCCGACTCCCGCATGATCACGACCGATTAAGGCGTGTGTACAGCCGAAGTTTTTCATGATGAGAGCATGTAGCACAGCCTCGCGCGGTCCAGCGAAAATATACGTGACGCGCAGCGGAGACAAGATAGCGCGATTTTTCGGATAATACGTATCCATCACGCTGCGATATGCGAGCATGCGAAATTCGTGCCGCGTATATTCGCGCTTGGCCATCTCCACAAGCGGCTGTAGCAACAGGCCGTCCACTTCTTCTAGTGCATTGCGGTGAATGTACTCATGACCGCGATGCAAAGGGTTCGCTCCAGTGATAAAGCCGGCAACGGAACGGAACTTCTTCTCCTCATAAAACATCTTCCACGTATGCTTCGGCTCTAGGCGGAGCTTCTCGAACGGTCCCCAGTGCGCGCGGCGCAGCAGCCTGAGCGGCCCGCCTAAAGCGACATCCCCCATACGTCTGTAGATTGCATCAACGCCGGGATGATTGCGATCGGTTGTACCGAACAGATGGGCGGCACGCTCGTCTTTCTGATAGGCGAAAATATCTTCGATCTTCATAATTGCAACAGGCTCTTTGCTCTCATCGATCAGCGCGATCTCATCGCCGACCGATAGCGAACGGATCACCTCTTTATTCCGCTCTCCAGTCGGAGCAAAGCTCAAAGGCACGGGCCAAACCAATCCGTTCTTCAGCCTGCCTCTCGTGAGAACGGACTTATAATCTTCCTCACACATAAATCCCGTATTGGGGGAAAGAACGCCAGTGGCGATCATTTCAATTGTAATGACGGCCTCCAAGTCTACCATGATCTTCGGCAAATGGTCGGCTCGAGCCCGTTCATTTCTCCAGCTCTGCTCCCGTCAGTACTTGATCCACGAGCTTTCCACCATGAGGCTGTTGCGGGTATTCATTGGACAACTCTTGCATCATTCGATCACTCCTCTTCCTCTCTCTCCACTAGACTATGATGTTGTAACCGCTTTCCATAAGTGAGAAAACGATTCGCTGCCATGACCGATCTCCGAGTGCGGTGTGACAGCTACTAAGACCCTAACGATATTGAACCGCTTTCATTTCCATACCTATGGTAACACGCGGACATAATATTCGCAATATTGTAACAAGTCGCTGTCCATTATCCTCCTGCCGTTCCATATCATGCAGATGAAGAGGGTGTCCAGAAAGTCAGGCATTGTTCTTGGCTGTAACGGTTGCCACAAAGGCTATTCGCCAGTAATCGCCCGTTTGGAAACTCTAACGGTTGCTATGGAGGCTATTCGCGGAAAAATAGCACATTTGACGGAAAAAACAGCGAAATAGCCGCCACCACAACCGTTACAAAATAAACCACGGCTAATTCGCTATCATAAGCTCTATGGCAACCGTTAGAGCAAAAGTTAATGGGAGGTGTCCAGAAAGTCAATGAAAACTGACTGATGGACGTCCTCCATTTTTTATTTTAGGGCATGCTCAATATTCAATAGGACTTATGACGCGAGTCAAAACTTAAAATATTCCTTCGCGTTGTTGTACGAAATGTTCTGCACGATCCGGCCAAGCAGCTCGCGATCTGCCGGGTACTTCGCCGTTTTCTACCCACTCGCCGATCAGGTTGCAGAGAATTCTGCGGAAATATTCATGACGCGTATAGGACAGGAAGCTGCGCGAATCGGTCAGCATGCCGACGAACCGGCCAAGCAAACCAAGATCAGCAAGCGTCGTCATCTGCGCGATCATGCCAGCCTTCGTATCGTTGAACCACCAGCCGGAGCCAAATTGCATCTTGCCTGGAATACCGCCACCTTGATAGCTGCCGATAATCGCGCCGATCACATGGTTATGCGCCGGATTGAGCGAATACAAAATCGTGCGCGGCAGCTTCGCTTCCTTATCCAGCTCGGACAGCAAGCCGGTGAGCGGAATCGCGATCGCGCTATCGCTCATCGAATCAAATCCGGTATCAGGACCCAGCGTCTTGAACATCCGGTAGTTGTTATTGCGCGAAGCGTTCATATGATATTGCATCGCCCAATCGTGCTCTGCATACAGCTTGCCGAGGAAGATGCAGCGTATACGTCTTGTGCTTTTGCTCTTCTTCCAGCGACACCTTCTCACCGCTTAATGCTTTGGCGAAGATCGCGCTCACTTCTTCTTCCGTCGCCTCCGCATATGGCACATAGTCCAACGCATGGTCGGAGACACGGCAGCCGACTTCATGGAAGAACTCAACCCGCGACTTCAATGCTGCTAGGAAGTCCGAAAACTCGCGAATCTGAATGCCCGACACTTCCGCCAGCTGCTGAATCCACGGCAGGAATGTCTCGCGATTAATCTCCAGCCCTTTGTCTGGACGGAAGGATGGCAGCACCTTGACATCGAAGGAGGAATCTTCTTTTAGTTTGATATGATATTCCAATGAATCGATCGGATCGTCCGTCGTACAGATGACCTCTCACATCGGACTTCTGAATAAAATCACGCGCGCCGAAGCCTTCGCCGCTTAATTTCGCATTCACTTTCTCCCAAATAGCCGGGGCGGTTTGCTCGTTCAACACCTCATCTACGTCAAAATAGCGCTTCAGCTCCAAATGCGACCAATGGTAAAGCGGATTGCCAATCGCTTCCGGCAGCGTTTTCGCATAAGCGAGAAACTTCTCATAGTCGCTTGCGTCACCCGTAATGTACTTCTCGTCGATGCCGTTCGAGCGCATGGCGCGCCATTTGTAATGGTCACCGTACAGCCACACTTCAGTGATCGTCTTGTATGTTTTGTTTTCGTAAATTTCCTGCGGGCTTAAGTGGCAGTGATAGTCGATGATCGGCATTTGCTTCGCATAATCGTGGTACAGCATACGCGCCGTTTCATTTTCCAGCAAAAAGTTGTCATCCATAAATGCTTTCGCCATTTCCTTCAGCACCTCTTTTTCCTTCGTTTCTCTACCTTATAGCTTACTCCTGTTTCGGCAAAATAACAACGTTGTTTTTTTGCAAAAAAGAAAAACATGCTCGGTATCCGTGCATAATCTATACGCCGGAACCTCACATGTTTGTATTGTGGCCTGGATAAGAGTCTTGGATTCATTGTCAGAAATGAAATCAATCTATTTTGCTGAGCTATATACTAGCACTTCTATGCGATGGTTATATTTTTAACCGAAGCGCTGTCATTCTCCTGATCATCCAAGTACCGAAAGCAATGCCGATCAAGAGTCCGATGTAGTAGCCAGCTAGGTTCTGGCCGACTATGGCATACACAATAATGGCAATCAACAATGCAAAACAACCGACAAAGCCAATCTGCAGCACCCGCTCCCACATTTTGGTGATCATCAACTTCCCGTTATTCTCCAGACGATTACGGCCGTACATATAAGCCCCAGCTGCCGTAAATCCAACGATGAAGACAGAAAACAATATATACGCTGTGCTAGAAAATTCCGTATATCTTTCGCCAATATGGCTTGTCAAGTAAATCCATTCTGTCCATTGCTGTGCTTCTTCCCAGCTAGGGGAAGCGAAACCATGTGCCTCAAGCACCGCCAAGGACATTTCCCACAAATATATAGGGAGTGCGTGAATCATAAATAAATATACACTATGTGAAGCGGCGCTGCCGCTGATCGTAGCGAGAAACATTGCAACGGAGTACATCCCTAGAACAACAACCCCCGAATACAAAAACTGTTCCGCATAATAGCTAAAAACAACGTATTCGGATACCGGAGAGGTCAGCATAATGATCATATCGATCACGGTATTTAGCAATAATGATCCTGTCACAATAGAAGCGCCGAACAACCACTTCACAGCGAAAATATCCTGCCGCCTATAAGGCAGCGAGAAGAGCATCTCCTGTTTGCCGTTGCGCCGCTCCGCGCTGACTAAGATGATCGACAGCAACATGGCGACGAAAACGAGATAATACCGAGCCAACGCCTCATAAACTCCGTCCTGGTAAACGTCCAGCCAAATGGAGATATATGAAATACTTCTTGCAATATCATCAGGATGCTCCCAGATCCAATCATTCAAACGCACAAAACCAATTAAGAAAAAATGCAATACGACAATAATCCATATGCGGATGCCAAGTTGCTGATACTCTCGATACCAAAGCGCCTTATTCCACATCTTGCCGACCTCCCAGCTTCCAGATATACAGATCCTCCAGCTTTACCGGCAACGGTTCAATAAACAGCGGCTCCGCTTGCTCAAGCTGTTTCACCGTTTCGTTGTCTGCCCGGTTATCGACAAGAAGCGTATATACCCGCCCCACATGCTCTAAGACATGAATGGAATCTGATTGGAGCAGATCCTTCTGGGGCTTCTGAGGAAAATGCCACCTGCAGCTTACGCAATTGGTTCGTCATGGCAAGCTCGGTCGTATGGGTCTCAACGCAGCCGTCCTTCATAATGAGCAATACGTCAGTCATCCGCTCAAGCTCTTCAAGCAAGTGTGAAGAGATGACAAGCGTGATACCGGCCTCTGCTGCTTCCATAAGCAAACCGAGCACTTGCTTCTTGGCGATCGGATCAACCCCATTCGTCGGTTCATCCAGCAGGATGAAATTCGCTCTCGTCGAAATTCCAAGCACCGTACTGAACATCATTCGCATGCCCTTCGACATGTGGCGAATGCGACGATTTAGCGGCAGTCCGAACTCTTTCATGCGATCATGGAATTGATCCCATTCAAATTTCGGATATACAA
This sequence comes from uncultured Paenibacillaceae bacterium, assembly GCA_963755735.1. Lineage (GTDB taxonomy): Bacteria > Bacillota > Bacilli > Paenibacillales > DA-C8 > Insulibacter. The sequence continues at coordinate 40,180 of CAVWLN010000010.1, read as the reverse complement.
GCGCGAATAACCTCGCACTTTCTAATGGTGTGTAGCCAAACCAAGCCTCCGGCATATCCGGAACAAATACGACATCTTGCTTAACTTCCGGTGTTTGATGAATCGACTGCCCGTCGTAGAGGACCTCTCCCATATCTGGATCTAGTATTCCTGCCATCGTTTTCAGCAAGGTTGTCTTTCCAGCTCCATTGCGCCCTATAAGACCTACGACATGACCCGGCTCGATATGGAAGTCTACTCCTCGCAATATCTCTTTGTCATCGATTGATTTGTAAAGGTTACTTACCGTCAGCATGATCTTCCTCCTCCCTCCAAAACCGCGCGATCTCCTCTTGTACCCATGACAGGAATTGCTCCTGCTGCACCTTCAAATGCCGCGCTTCGACCACGAGCCTTCTCAACTCCAAGCGAAGCTGCTCAATGCGCTCCCGCTCCATGCCCGGCGAATCCGCCGTCTGGGCGACGAACGTCCCTTTGCCGCGAACCGTTGTAATGATCCCTTGTCGTTCTAACTCTTGATAAGCGCGGCTGACCGTATTCGGATTAACCAGCAATTGTGCGGACAGTTCCCTTACGGATGGCACTTTATCTCCTTCTCGCAATACACCTTTGGCAATCAGCTCTTTGTATTGGTCCATAATCCGCTCATAGATCGGCTGCATACTCTGCCCACTCAAATCGATTAACATGCATCCCAGCAACTCCTTTCGATTGGAGTATGAAGTGTATTAATTCAATTAATACACATAATACACGATGTGTTTTGCATTGTAAAGGGAATTTTCCTCTCTTTAGGAAGTGGAGGTAAAAAAGGGTTGACATGCGAAGGGGCTATTCCATCATTCGATGTCAGCTACTTGCTGACCGATGGACTAGCCCCTGTAACAGTTGCTTTATTCTTATGCGGTTATTCCTCCGTGTGCTGGAATTGGCTTGTATATAAGTCATAATAAAACCCGCGCTGCGCAAGCAGCGAGCGATGCGAGCCTTGCTCCAAGATGCGGCCCTCGTGCAGCACGACGATCTGATCCGCGTTCTGTATCGTGTTGAGGCGATGCGCAATCACGATGCTAGTACGGCCCTTCATCAACCGATACAACGCTTCTTGAATCTTGATCTCGGTAATCGTATCAATGCTACTGGTCGCTTCATCCAGCAGTAAAATGCGTGGATCGGCCAGAATGACCCTAGCAATCGCAAGAAGCTGCCTTTGACCATGGCTAATATCTCCGCCATCTTGCGTCAAAATCGTATCGTACTGCTCCGGCAATTGCATGATGAACGAGTGTGCATTCGCTTCTTTCGCCGCCTGTATCACTTCTTCATCCGTAGCGTCCAGCTTGCCGTAGCGAATATTTTCACGGATGGTTCCTTCGAACAGGAAAGTATCCTGAAGCACAAAGCCCATCATGCTGCGCAAGTGATGCTGGTGTATGCGGCTTATATCGCATCCGTCAATCAGTATCCGCCCCTTCTGCGGATCATAAAATCTCGCCAGCAGCATCGTGATCGTCGTCTTGCCTGCACCGGTCGGACCTACGAGCGCTAACGTTTCCCCAGGCTTCACATGCAAATTGATCTCGCTTAATATATCCGCATCATCATCCGCCCCTGCATAAGAGAAGCTAACGTTCTCGAAGCGGATGTCACCCTTCACCCGATCCGGTTGTAATACGGCTTGCTCAGTGCCGGCGGTTTCGCTCCAAGCTGCTCCTTCTCCGTCCGCTTGCGCCTCTGGATTCTCGTCCAGCACTTCGAATACGCGCTCTGCACCAGCTATTGCGGATAGGAGCGTGTTGAACTGGTTCGCCAGATCATTAAGCGGACGCGTAAACTGCCGGGCATACTCGGCAAATACCAATATCGTACCGACCGATATGACTTCCTGCAAAGCCAGCCAGCCGCCGATGCCGGCGATCAAGGCAAAGCTGCCATTGTTGAGCACGTTCATCAGCTTCGGGATGAAGCCCGAATACGTTTGTGCCCAGTAAGAAGTGTCTCTTAGCTGCTCATTCTTCTTCCGAAATGCACCGATGACCCGCTTCTCTTGGGAAAACAGCTTGACGACCCGCTGCCCCGATACGGTTTCCTCCACGAAGCCGTTCAGATCGCCCAAGTGATGCTGCTGCTCCTTGAACAGCTTGCTCGTACGCGTCGTAATCCAGCGCATGCCGATCACCATGAGCGGGATGATCATCAGCGTGACAAGCGTAAGCAGCGGACTTAGCCACAGCATAAATATCAACATGCCGAGGAATGTCAAACAACTGAAGAAAACCTGGATAAACGACGTATTAAGCGTCTGGCTGACATTGTCGATGTCATTCGTCATCCGACTCATCAGCTCTCCGTGTCGCCGCTTGACGAAGAAGGCGATCGGTAAGCGATGCAAATGTTGAAACAAATCCGCGCGCATCTTGTAAACCGTCTTTTGAGAGATGCCGATCATCCAGTAGTTTTGCAGGAAAGCTGTTACAGAAAAGATGATGTAGATCCCGCCCAATACGATAATCAGCCTGACGAGGCCTTCACCCTGCTTCTCGATCAAGTTGTCGATCGACAAGCCTAGCACATAAGGGCCGAGCAAGCCCATCGCAACTTGAATGACGATCATTGTGAGGATAAGGGTGAGCATCCATTTGTATGCGGATAAATATCGCCACAGCTTCCGCAGGGTGCCGCGGACATCCTTCGCACCCGGCCGCCGCTCAGGTGTCCACATCGCTCCCCGGTGACTGCTCATGCCCGGCATATGCTGCGGCGGTCTGCTCGGAGGCGCGGCAAGCTTCGGCTTACTGTTCATGCCTGGCCACCGCCTTTACGTCCATACTGTGAGATAACGATCTGTCGGTATAGCTCGGAGCTTTCCAGAAGCTGCTCATGACTTGCCATTGCTTGCACACTCCCTTGATCCAGCAGCAGGACCGCATCCGCATTCATAGCCGTGCTGACCTTCTGCGTAACGATCAGTGTCGTGCAATCATATGCCTTCAGAGCTGCAAGCAATCTAGCCTCCGTCTGTAAATCGAGCGCACTCGTGCTGTCGTCCAGAAGCAATAGCTTCGGCTTGCGAACAAGTGCGCGGGCGATGGACAACCGCTGCTTCTGACCGCCGGATAGATTGACGCCCTTCTGCCCGACCATCGCCTCATATTGATCCGCAAGGTTCATAATCGTATCGTGGATTTGCGCGTGCTTTGCCGCCTCGATCACATCCTCCATGGACGCTTCTTGATGGCCCCAGCGAATGTTCTCCGCCACTGTTCCGCTAAATAGCACGACTTCCTGCGGAACGACGGCGATCGCCGTGCGTAGCGTATCCACCGGAAGCGTGCGAATGTCTATGCCATCGATATAGATCGCGCCTTCTTTAACCTCGTATAAGCGGGGAATAAGTTGAACCAAGGTCGTCTTGCCAGACCCTGTCGCCCCCATAACAGCGACTGTATGGCCAGCGGGAATCGTGAACGTGACGTTGCGCAAAACCGGCATTGCAGTGCCCGGATATTGAAACGTGACTTGATCAAACACCACTTCACCTGACGTAATCGGCGAAGCTGGTAACGAACTTGAGCTTGCTGGGGCTGCGGTCGGATCTTCCGCCTCCAACACTTCGCGGATTCGCTCGGCGGAAGCCTTCGCTCGGGAGATCGTCATCACAATATGTGACAGCATCATAAACAACGAGGTCATACGGGTCGCATAGATCACAATCGCCACGATCGAGCCTGCTTCGATCTGACTCGCTTGCAGCTGCCAGTTGCCGAACCATAGAATCAACAACACGCTGACATTCAGCAGCAAGAGAAGCATCGGAATCGTCGTTTCGATCAACCGTAAGGCGGCGATCGTGCGATTCATCAATTGCTCGTTCGTTTCGGTAAAACGAGACACCTCTCGCTTGCTGCGAACGAACGCTTTGATGAGACGGATGCCGATCAAATTTTCACGGACGACACGGTTCGTCGCATCCAACCAGCTTTGCACAGCATGGAACAAGTGGAACCCTTTCTTCATCATCCAGATCAGCAGCACGATGGACACCGGGACGATGACGAGCAGCACAGATGCCAGCCTGACATCAATCAGCAAGGACATGATCAAAGCACCGCCCATCATCAGCGGTGCTCGCAGCATAATCCGAAGGCCCATAAATACAACGTTTTGCAGTTGGTTCACATCACTCGTTATGCGTGTAATAAGCCCTGAAGCAGGAAACCTGCTAAAGGCCGCGAATGAAAAATGTTGAATTCGCTGAAACAATTTTTCCCGTATGTCGTAGCCGAAATTTTGACTCACATGCGCCGAGAAGAAGGAGTTCGTAATTCCAGCGGCGAAAGCGATCAGCGAGACGGCAATCATGATGCCGCCCCATAGAAGCACCGCTGACAAATCTTCCTTTACGATGCCCTCATCGATGATCGTCTTCATAAGTAACGGATGCCACAGCTCCACGATGAGTTCAATGAACATGAGTGACAATGCAATCACAATCTGTTTACTGTAGGGCTTTAAAAAGGTAAACATCAAACAATCCCAACCTTACATTTGCAACTTACATCTCATTTGGAACATCATTCGTCATGTGTGCATGGCGCCCGCCGTTTGGCGGATGGCTCCGCACGACATGTAGCGCACTTTTTCTCTTACGCCAATATAGGAAGCCCCCTGCGGTGGTCAGTGCCACGATACATAAGATCGCCGTTTGCCAGCCTGCAGTCATAAAGCCGTATGAAACGGCGGCGACAGCAGCTAAGTACAGCAGGTTGCCCAGCAGTGTGCTAAGCAGAAAATGGCTCAATCGTATGGTGCTCGCGCCCGCTGCCATATTAATGAGACTGGAAGGCATCACGGGTATCAATCTGCAAACCAAAACATACGAAAACCCGTTGCGCTCGATTCGGTCTTTAAGCGAAGCTTTCACTTTGCGCATCAGCCAGCTTTGCAGCCAGTAGCGGGTAAGCAGGAAGACGAGCGTCGCCGCTATGACGCTGGACAGCCAGCTCCATATATATCCAAAGGAAAAGCCGAATAGCGCAACATTCACTGTAACGAGCAATAGAAGCGGCACAGCAGTGATGAAATTTTGCAGAAACATGATCAGGAACGTAAGAAGCAGCATTTCCCCTGTTCTCACACTCACGACTTCCCGCAATCGATCTACATCTCCTTGTATGACTAGCTGCGGCAATTCGGACATGAATAGAAGAGCTGCTGCTGCGATAATCACGATGAAAGACAACAGCTTGAGCATGGTGGCCATGCAACTTACCTCCGAAGGTAAAAAATGAAAATCTTTTGCTATATTTAATAATATACCATATTTTTCTTATATTCTCTTAGTTTGGGGTGATAGAACTTTCGCCGCCCGCCTATCAAATGATCCCCGTCGCTCAGTTGAGGCCAATTAGACTTTAAGAACATACTGATGCTGAGGGTTGCAGACATTTCTAGTGTATATGATACGAATGCATGTCGAAATACATGAACGAGAACATGTTCTGTACGAAGGGGATACTAATATAGAGCGCGGGCACCCTTGCCCAGGCAGTGAAAGACGAAAAGGACGGCCGCCCAAGTCGATTGCGCAAGCCGGGACTTGCTGCACTCGATCAAGGATGGACCGCCCTTAGCCATGAGCTCTTAGCCTTTATAAATGACGTTGTTTCATTTCGATTATTCCAGAACCGCTTCCTCGATCTCCCTCACCATTTCGGATACGGACACTAGGCCGCCGCCGGACAAGTACCAGAAGTCGGGATCGAGGTAGACAATCTGATCTTTCTGCGCTGCCTTCGTGCTGTTCACAAGCTCGTTATCCAGCACGGCGGCCGCCGCCGATGCCTCCGCATCGCCGACTACTGCATCGCGATCGACGACAAATAAGTAGTCCGGATTTTGCTCCATGATATATTCGAACGATACACTCATGCCGTGAGTCGCTGCATCGATGTTCTCGTCGACAGGCTTCACACCGAACACATCATGAATGACACCGAAGCGAGAGCCAGGGCCATAAGCGCTTATCTTACCGCCGGTGACAAGAACAATGAGTCCCTTCTCTTCACTAGCGGACATGGTGTCGTTCAGCACTGCGATGCCCTCTTCAATCTTGGCCAGCTCTTCTTCAACGACTGCTTCTTGACCAAAGATTTGACCTAGGATTGTGGCATTCGATTTGAACGATTCCATATAGTTCGCTTGGTCAACGCCCAGGAAGATGGTCGGAGCAATTTCACTTAATTCCTCATACATTTCAAGCTGACGACCAGAAATAATAATGAGATCAGGCTGCAGGCCATAGATCGTTTCAAAATCCGGCTCCTTCAAGCTGCCGACGTTAACGTACGGCTCACCGGCATACTTGGACAAGTAACTTGGCACGCTCGCTTGCGGCACGCCAGCTATTTCAACGCCTAATTTATCCAGCGTGTCCAATACTCCAAAGTCAAACACAACGACTGTTTGAGGATTTTTCTGAACGGTTGTTTCTCCTAATTGATGGGTCACAACGATTGTATCACTGCTTTCGGATCCCGCGTCGCCGCTGTTGTCACTACCTGACGCATTCGCATTTTGTGACGAATTACCTCCTGCTGGAGTGACGTTATTTCCCTCTGCACATGCTGCCACAACAATGGATAGGATGACAGCCATTATGATGACCGATATTCTCTTCATGGTTTCAACACTTCCTATTTAATATTTTATTTTTATGATTTACGTATAATAAATACCGATTCGGTTGCCGCGGATCGTTTCGATATGGATATCCATATCGTATAGCTCCTTCAGCACCTGCTCATTAATGATGTTGCCCTTCACACCTTGGTTGACTACTTTGCCATCTTTCAGCGCAACGATATAGTCGGAGTAGCACGACGCAAAGTTAATGTCGTGGATCACGAGAATGATCGTCTTGCCCAATTCATCGACCATCCGTTGCAATACGCGCATAATCTGCAAGGAATGCTTCATGTCCAAATTGTTGAGCGGTTCATCCAGCATAATGTATTCAGTGTCCTGGGCAAGCACCATCGCGATGAAGGCGCGTTGCCGCTGGCCTCCGCTTAATTGATCGAGATATTGATCTTGTAAGTCACTCAGTTCCATGTATGCCATGGACTGCTCGACAATTTCCTGATCGTGCTTCGTCAGCCTGCCTCGCGAATACGGAAACCGGCCAAACCCGACGAGGTCACGTACCGTCAAACGAATATTAAGATGGTTCGTCTGCTTCAGGATGGAAAGCTTCTTCGCCAGCTCATCGCTTTTGTATGCGCTGATCTCCTTGCCGTCGATGAGGATTTCGCCCTCGTCCTTCTGAATCAACCGGCTCATCATGGACACCAACGTGCTCTTACCCGCACCGTTCGGACCGATGAAGGACGTGATCTTGCCTTTTGGAATCGATAGCGAGACGTTCGAAACGACGGTCTTGCCACCGTATTTTTTGCTTACGTTCTTCACTTCTACCATGATTTCGTCTCCTTTAGCAGCAAATAGATGAAATAGACGCCACCGAAGAAATTGATGATAACGCTAATTGTCGTCGTAAACGTGAACACCCTCGTGACGAGCAATTGCCCGCCAGCCAGTGCAATAATACTGATCAGCATCGAACCTGGAATCAAGATGCTATGCTTGTAAGTTTTCAAAAATTGATACGCAATGTTCGCCACCAGCAAGCCTAAGAAAGTGATGGGCCCTACGAGCGCCGTGGCAATCGAGATCAGAATGACGACAATGATGAGCAGCCTACGCACCACTTGATCGTATGGAACACCTAGGTTTAAGGCATGATCACGACCAAGTGAGATGACATCCAAGTATTTCATGAAGCGAAGAAAATAGATGGAAATCACGATCATCAGGACGACGGAAATGAGCAGCAGATCGTCCTTCACATTATTAAAGCTGGCAAACATTTTGTCCTGAATGATCATGAATTCGTTCGGATCTATGATCATCTCCATAAATGAAGAGATGCCTGAGAAGAGCGTGCCGAATATAATGCCAACAAGCAACAGAAAATAAATCTGATTGCCTTCCATGCGTAGCAACAGCCTGAATAGAAATCCTGCGAACACAACCATTAGGCCGGCTGACAACAGGAAATGCAAATTCGAATTCATCGCCACTAATGTCATGGAGCCGAAAACAAAGACGATGAACGTTTGGATCAGCATATACAACGAATCGAGACCGATGATCGACGGTGTTAGAATACGATTGTTCGTAATCGTCTGAAAGACGACAGTTGCAAACGCGATAGCTCCGCCAGTCAGGATAATCGCCAGCACTTGCTTGCCGCGCCGCGGTAAGACGTACTCCCAATGCGGTCCAACATCTATCCATAAATAAAGGGAAATGAAGAGAATTGCAAAGCCAGCTAGTATTAGTAATCTCGTCAAATTGTTCATTGCGCCCTTCTCCTCAACAACAAGTACAGGAATATGCTGCTACCGATAACCACGACAGTAATGCCGATCGGCATCTCATATGGATAAATGATCAATCTTCCAAAAATATCGCACAGCAAAATAAAGATCGCGCCGGCCATTGCCGTAATAGGCAAACTGCTCTTTAGATTGTCACCGCGATATATCGAAACGATATTCGGAATGATCAAGCCGATGAACGGCAACATACCTGCCGTAAGCACGATAACTGACGTAACAAGCGCGACGATGATCAGACCTATGTTCACGACTTGCTTGTAATTGAGCCCCAGGTTCGTCGAAAAGTCTTCCCCCATCCCCGCCACAGTGAATCGATTTGCATACAAAAATGCAACAATGATCGCAGGAATGCTGACGTATAGCATCTCATACTGACCTTTGATGATGTTCGAGAAATCTCCATACAGCCAAGCATTCATACTCTGGATAAGATCGTGCTTATAGGCGAAAAAGGTCGTGATTGCTCCGACAATACCGCCGAACATAATCCCGACAAGCGGGACGAAGATCACGTCTTTAAATTTAATCTTGTCAAGGATCTTCATGAAGACAAAGGTGCCGATCAAGGCACAGGCGAAAGCCAGCGACACTTTCACAAGCATATTTGCGGAATTAAACAGCAGCATCGACACGAGAATCCCGAGTCTTGCAGAATCCATCGTGCCCGCAGTCGTTGGCGACACAAACTTATTGCGCGTTAACTGCTGCATAATGAGACCGGCGATGCTTAAGCCGGCTCCAGCAATAAGTAAGCTGATCAATCTTGGAATTCTGCTAACCCACAAAACTTTCATCTGGGTTTCTGTAAGCGACCAAGTCAAAAGATCTCTTAGTGCAATGTCCGAATTCCCAATGATCAGCGATGTAATCGATAAAAGGATTAAAAGGACGGGCAATATAAACTTCTTCATCTTGGCAAGGTTCCTAACTGTGAGTTATTAATGAGAACTATTCTCAATCGCTAATGAAAATATAAGCACGCAAAAGTGCATACCAATTCATATAATATATGATAACGATTCTCAAAGTCAACGGGCATTCCCTTGATTAATATCGAAAAATACGGAATTGTGACGTTTTTTCCAATGATTTTAATTGACGTCTAATAATAGTACCTTTAAACTAATATTGATATTTCTTTGATTTTATAATTTTATGAAACATAGGGGGTACCATCAACATGAAAAAAATGGGTTTCTTAATGGTTGTTCTTTCATTAATTTTGCTCGTATCCGCCTGTGCTGGTGGCTCTACCGGCAACACCCCGAACAATACGGGGACAGGCTCGGAAGTAAGTGAAGGAAACAACGGGAACGCAGGCAATTCAGGCAACGCTGAAAATGCAGGCAACGAGAATGAATCCCCAGCCGGTGATAAGGAGTACCGCATCGGCATCTCGCAATATTTGGAGCATCCATCCTTGGACGCGACGCGAGCTGGTTTCTTGGCTGCATTGAAGGATGCGGGTCTTGAGGAAGGGGTAAATCTCGTCGTGGACTACAATACAGCCCAAGCTGACTCCACGAACAACAACTCGATTGCAACGAAGCTGGCATCTGGAGACTTTGATCTACTCGTTGGGATTGCCACGCCTTCCGCGATTGCCCTAGCACAACAGGAGCAAGAGACACCGATCTTGTTCGCTGCGGTTACAGACCCGCTCGATGCAAAAATCGTAGAATCGTTGGAAAAGCCAGGTTACAACGTTACAGGCGCATCCGATACGAACCCTGAAGCTACAATTATGCTCATGGACTTCATTGCGGAGCATTTGCCTGAGGTTAAGAACATCGGTCTGATCATTAACGAAGGGGAGCCGAACGCGGTCGTTATGGCAGAGATCGCTGAAGCAGCACTTGCCGAACACGGCATCGGATTACTCCGTGCGGCAGTAACAAATACGTCGGAAGTGCAGCAAGCTGCTCAATCGCTAGTGGGTCAAGTGGACGCTTTCTTCATTACACTGGACAACTCCGTAGTCGCGGCTGTCAGCGCAATCTTACAGATTGCTGAGCAAGAAGGCATTCCGTTGTTCTCCAGTGACCGTGATACAGTCGAGGCTGGGGCTGTGGCCACAGTGGGAATCAAGTATTACGAACATGGTTATCAAGCTGGAGAGATGGCCGTTGACATCTTGCTTAACGGTGCAAATCCAGCAGAAATGCCAGTCACACTCCCCGATAATTTCAGCTTGATTCTGAATACAACCGCTGCTGAGAAACAAGGGGTTGAAGTCACGGAAGCCATGCTCAACGCTGTTGAGAATCCTGAAGACAACTTGATCCAATAATGACAACAAAGAAAGGAGTGGACGTGGCTCCACTCCTTTCGTTCTGTTCACAGGAGGTTCTGTTATGCTCAGTTCATTGCCGGCAACGATTCAGCTCGGTCTTCTATATGCCCTGATGTCGCTCGGTGTTTATATTACGTTCCGCATACTCAATTTTCCCGATCTAACGGTAGATGGAAGCTTCACGACGGGAGGCGGGATCGCTGCCGTCATGATTATCCAAGGATTTGATCCGTGGCTGGCAACAGCAGCAGCATTTGCCGGCGGCTTGCTCGCCGGGGCTTGCACAGGGCTGCTGCACACGAAAGGCAAGATCAACGGACTGTTATCGGGCATACTGATGATGATCGCGCTGCATTCAATAAACAATCGGATCATGGGAACGCCGAATGTTTCACTATTTCGCATTGATACGATTTTCCTAGCGCGGATGACTTAAATGCGAATCCGTCCCTGAAATTCATCACGTTCATTCTGATCCTTCGTCAGCATCGTGTTGATCAAGTTGCTGCTTGACTGGTTCTTGCATACAGATCTCGGCTTAGCACTTCGGGCTACTGGCGACAATGAACGAATGATCCGCAGCTTCGGCGCGCAATACAGATACGACGAAAATTCTCGGCATTAGCCTGTCGAACGGACTGGTGGCACTGTCCGGTGCGATCGTCGCTCAGTCAGATGGGATTCGCCGATGTTTAGATGGGTGTGGGCATGATCGTGATCGGCTTAGCTTCAGTCATTATCGGAGAAGCGATCTTCGGCACCAGAAACGTCTTTTTCGCTACTTTGGCTGCTGCGCTCGGCTCAGTCGTCTATCGGATCATCGTCGATATCGCGCTGCGCGTCCATTGGCTGGACGCCTCGGACATGAAGCTGATTACCGCTGTCATCGTGATCATCGCCTTGATCGTCCCTGCCTCGCAGAAGAGATGGCGAACAGCAAGAACTGCTCGCAGGCGCGCACTCGCTTTGATGAGCGACTCGAGCAACGACCATGGGGGTGATCGCTAATGCTTGAACTCAAACAGGTCACCAAGCTGTTTTTTCCCGGTACAGTCGATGAGAAGATCGCTCTCGTAGACGCTAATCTGCATCTGAAAGCCGGGTGACTTCGTCACCGTTATCGGCAGTAACGGCGCCGGCAAATCGACGCTGATGAACATTATTTCCGGCGTCTTGAAACCGGATGACGGGGAAGTGAATATTAAGGTCAACAGAAGTTCAGCACATGCCCGAACATCAACGCAGCCGCTGGATCGGCCGCGTCTTTCAGGATCCGATGGCAGGCACGGCACCGCACATGACGATTGAAGAAAATCTGTCGATTGCATATTCGCGAGGTCAGCCGCGCGGACTTAGGTTAGGCGTGAATCGCAAGAAGCGCGCGCTTTTTCCGCGAGCAGCTTGCGCGAGCTCGGCATCGGCCTTGAGAATAGGCTGCGCGCCAAGGTCGGGCAGTTGTCCGGCGGTGAGCGACAAGCGCTAAGCCTGCTCATGGCTACGTTTACGAAGCCGCAAATCCTGCTGCTCGATGAACATACCGCAGCGCTCGACCCGGCTAGAGCGGAGCTAATCACGAGCATGACAGAACGACTCGTGAACGAGTTGCAGCTCACGACCTTGATGGTCACGCACAATATGGAGCAAGCGATTCGTCTCGGCAACCGGCTGATCATGATGGACAAGGGGCGCATTATCCTCGACTTTAACGAAGAGGAGAAGAAAAACTTGACCATCAATAAACTACTTGAAGAATTTGAGAAGATAAGCGGTCATAAGCTGGCGGACGACAAGATCGTCTTCGGCTGACCGAACATAAACAAGCCTTCCACTCTCGCGAGAACGGAAGGCTTGTTTGATTGATCATATAGACCGCAAATTAATTATTTACGTGTATATACTTTAATGTTAATTTATACTATTTAAATGAGGGGTTTGGGTTGAATCCTAGTCAATTATTATAAAGTAATTTTCATTATTTGAAAGGAGGATTCTTATGATCAGCAAGATTAAAAAGCACTTGACCATTTTAGTGATTGTTTTTTCACTTGTTGTTTTATCCAGTGCCACAATTTCAGCTGAAGATCCTCTTACTTCAAAGACAAGCGATATCAGTTCGGACATCTCAATGATTGAGAAATTGCCGTTAAAAACCATCGCAAATGTTAAGGGTACCCTTATTACTAACCACGACATCTTAAAATATAAGGCATACAACCAGGTAAGTGAGAAAAGTCTCTCTGATGATGAAATATTAGAACTTCTCATAACAGAAGAATTATTTCTACAATTAGCTGAAGAAAAAGGAGTGGCCGCTTCTCTTGATGATGGTTATAATCTTGCTCGAGAGTATAGACAAATTCTGATGTCTCAAGAGCCAGATGTTCTCTTAACTCACGCAAAATTGTTAACTACAATGGGCATGTCCGAGGAACATTACTGGAATGTTTACGCGCCTAAAGAATATCAAAAGCAAATGTCAATCCAAAATCTAACAGATTTTCTGATTAAAGAGAAGGTAATAGATTCAAGCGACCCAAAATTGGTGATGCAACAATTAAATGACTTTAAAAAACAATTACTTAGACAAAATATGAACATGAATGTGCAGCTATACTACAACTAGAAAATGAGAACAAAGCCTTCCACTCGCGTGCGAGAACGGAAGGCTTGTATTTGTTCAGATGATTATGACCGTAAGCACCGAATCAGTCGTCTATATCATAATCGCAAACTACGAATCAGTCTGCCGGTCGCTTTCCACTTTGACTGTCGTAAGTGCCTTTGCACATAGGCGTAGTCTGTAAGCGTAATGCCTGCATCCTTCAACGCATAAGTGAAGTCATCGTCGTACATCAATTGATACTCCCACACCCGCTTCTGCCATGAAGGGACTAGGCGACGCATCTTCTCATCGTCGACGGCCGGATGAATATACGTCTCTGTTACGCCTTCCGGAAGATCATATAGCTTGGCGATCAGCATCTTTTTGAAGCTGTCAAACGTCTCTCCTTCTTCCATTTGATAAGGATGAGAGAGCAAATAATCCGGAATTCGCACCCCTCTAAGGTCAGCCAGTGCCGTCACCTTCGCCAGTACATTTGCCGCATTCGGTATCGAATTCAGGAACTCATCTTTCTCATAAATTTGTCTCGGCAAGCGAAACGGTAGCCCCCAACGTGCACATTGCTTGAAGACTTGCGGCAAATAGCTGCGTCCTGTTTCAATCCCATACAGGCTGCCCATATGATTATCGACATGCGAGATGACAAGCCCGCTGTCTTGACCGCTTCAAATTGCGCTTCTATCTCCGCTACCACTTCTTTAGGCTTCGCCCGCTCCTCAAACTCGCGATTCGTCTTCGGCAGGAAGAAGCTTTCATCACTGAGTGAAGGGGCACCGGTTAGACTTCCCCATCGGTAGCCCTCAATTTCGCTCGTCAACGTCAGATGCAGCCCTACGTTCATGAAGCCTTTGCGCTTCACCCAATCAGCTGCTTCGGCAAATGCCGGAGCCGGCGGCATGATCGTCGCCGATGAAACTTTCCGATCCTCTAGTAAATTTTGAATCGCCTCATTGGCGGCTGTGCATTGCCCGAAATCGTCACAATTCAAAATGAGTCTTCTTTTTCTCATTTTGCTTCACCTCTTTCTCTCCATAACCCTTCAACATAAGCGATATAAAAAATGAAATACATAACAAAATAAACGGCACAACGCAAATTAAAAATCGAAATGCCCCTTCCGGATTGGGACCGGGATTTTCACCGCTTTCATATCCGAAAATAACGCCTACAATGAAGAATGCAACGGCGGAAATAAAGCCGCTGGAGCGGGTGATAAATCCAGCAACCGCGGTGTACATCCCCTCCCTGCGACGGCCGGTCACTTCTGCATCTCGATCGATGATTTGCCCGTTAAGCACCGGCGGCGTCACTAGGAATCCGGCTAAACCAAAACCGACGATGATGCCGGCGACAATCCCACTGCCGAGCCCTTGTCCGAACCAAAGTGGAATAACAGACAAAGCATAGCATATGAAAGACACGCGCCAGCCTCTTACCGCGCCGAGCTTGCGGACGATCCAATACCAGACCGCAACAAGCGGAATGACCGATACGAACACCGCCGCCATCAAAATCGTGACTTGTTCATCCGGAATGCCAAGCACGTATTTTGCATAAAAAGGAATGATCGAGCTGATCATGCCGTTTACTGTTTGTGCGAAAGAATTCGCAATATTAAACACCCAGAACGCTTTATTCCTTAGCGTCTCTTTGAAAGCCGCGGCCAGCTTCAATGGCTTCTCGGCCCACGATTCTGGATTTTCTCTCGTTGTCACCACACAAAACCACATGAAGACGACGAACAGCGCTGCATACAGTAATGCCATATTGCGAAACCCGAAGTTTGCGTACAAAATCGGCGTCGCTGCCGTTGCGATAAGTAGCGCTACGATCTGATATGCTTGCTGTACAGCAGAAGCCTTGGCGCGCAAGCGATCACCGCGGAACAATTCCGGGAACAGAGCGCCATAGTTGACCCATATGATGGCCGAGGCTGTCTCAAATAAGATTAATGCGGTTAGAAACCAAACGAATAACTCGGTTTGTGCCGCTCCTTCCGGTGCGGAAAACATCATGACAAAGGTTAGGACGAAGAATGGCATCGCCCCATATAACCATGGCCTTCGTCGACCGTACTTGGTCCGCGTCTTGTCGGACAGAAAGCCAAGCATCGGTTCGTTCACCGCGTCCCAGACCAAATAAATCGTTCTTGCCAAAGTGGCAAGCCCTATGCCAAGTCCAAGTGTATCTACATAATAGTAGCTGTAGTAGGACATGAATGCCTGCACAGGAATCATCATGGCCAGCATGCCAAACGCATAAGAATAGGGAGAATTATTTAATTTTCTGATCATATTGATCATAACCTCCAGGCTTCAATAAAGAAATACTTGGCACATGAAACATTTGCACGGAGAAAGCGCTGTCATAATCATTATTGATGCTTCTGGATGATTTCGCAAGTTATTTCTTTCATTTGGGAATCGAAGCAGCATTCATCCGCTCCTATGTTCATGATAATATGGATATGATAAACTCATGGCTACCATGATTTTCATTGATGATGAATGCTTTGATGATGCAACCCAAAAAAGTTTCTATAAGGAGGCCAAACTCTATGAATAATGCAGCCAATGTTGCGACAAATCCCTTATCCGCAGAACGGCGAATGCGCGCCTTCAAGGAAGGTATCGGCTTCTCCCAATTCGTTGAACAAGCCGAAGTGCATCAAGACGTGCTTCGTAACAATTACGAGGCATATGAGTTAACGGACGAAGAGCTCGCCTTCTTCCAATCGATCACGGAACCGATCGATGTCATTGTGCTCGCCCATGACTGGTGTGGCGATGTCGCCTCTAATCTACCTTTGTTTGCAAAAATCGAGGCACTCACAGGCAAGCTCAAGCTGCACATTCTGATTCGAGATCCCGACAATTGGGATATTGCGAACGCTTATCCAGCAGAGGATGGCAAGCTGCGACTGCCCACTTACATTTTCTTCAATAAGCAAGGCGAGCAGCTTGGAGTGTTTATCGAAAGACCTGCTGCAATAACGGAGAAAATTAAGGATTGGCGAGCAGATTTCTGGCAGCAGCACCCAGAATGGAACTGGGATGGACGAACGGTTAACGATATCGGAGAAGCTGGCAAAACCGCCTGGTATGCTTATCTCATGAAACGTAGACAGGACGTACGAGATTTAGAAAAGCAAGCGATATTAGAAATGCTTCGTTCATTCCTTTCGAAATAACGTTATAAATACATGACCTGCCCAAACGAAACGACGGGGATGCTTCATAGAAACTGTTACGCAGCCCCGTCGTTCCGTCTTTTCGTTCAACGCTAAGCAGCACTTTTGCACCGGCATTATCAGCACCGTCAACATCAGCACCCTAATCTGTCCTATTTTCGTTTCTTTGTTATCCCCTTCAATCAGAATGATGGTTGTTGCTGCCCCTCTCTGTCACTATTTATCTATCCCTTTCGGTCAGAATGATGGATTAGATGCGTTGCCGCACCTCCCCCGCCTCTATTTCATTATCCCCTTCGCTCAGACGCTGCTGACTTTGCACCTGCCGCCCCTTTCCCCCTATCGCCCCAATGGCCCCTATTATATTATCCCTTTCGGTCAGTCAGACAGTGCTAATCTTGTATCCCCGCCTCTATAATATTATCCCCCTCGATCAGTTAGTTTCGCTCAGTCAGATGTCAGGCGTTCTTTTCGTGCTTGATCTAACATTTTATGATCGACTCCAGATCTCTCCGGATCATTTCGTCCATTTTTCTCCACATTTTGTCTTGATTTGCAAACATATGTTCGGTATAATGAAGTTAGAACAAATGTTCGGAGGTGCGGTGTGTTACGTTCTTATCCGCTGTGGACGCAGTTCCAGGAACAATTCGGGACAGAGGAAGCGTGTGCGCAAGCTTTGTTTGCTGCTCGGTGGCCGGACGGCTTTCGCTGCCCGCGTTGTGACCATGCTCATGCCTATGTGATTCATACGCGTCATCTGCTTGAATGTAAAGCCTGTCGATACCAAGCTTCTTTGACGGCCGGTACGGTGTTTCATAGCACGCGCACGCCGCTGACGAAGTGGTTTGTGGCACTGTTTCTCTTACACCATGGCAACATCACGGCTCGTGCTTTGCAGAAGATCATCCGCGTCACTTATAAGACGGCCTGGTTGATGCTGATGAAGCTGCGCTGTGCGATGAGTGAGGAAGAAAGTGCGCATCTGTTGACGGGAACGGTGCAGGCTTGTACGGATTTGTTTCAGTCTAACGTTATGAACTTTGGAAGTGAGCTAACGTCAGGGGAGCATTTGGTAGTCGTAGGGGCGTCTTTCGATCAAGATGGAGCTTTCACACAGATCAAGATTAAGGAGATTCCCGCCGTCCATTATAGTGGCATGAAGCCTTTGCCTTCGTCCATCGATGACTTTGTGGAGAAGCATGTCGATCCGGATTGTAGGGAGCTACAAACCGTATACAAGCGGTTTCCTCCGCACCCGATTCGCAAGGTGTTGAAGCCTGAGTTGTGGCGGTCGGAATGCTGGGTGTATGCGAGCCATCGCTATTTCCAGATGTATATGGATGAGTATTGTTTTCGGTACAATACGAAGCGAAGGTTTGGGGAGGACATTGTGCCGTGGCTGCAATTGATCGCCCATCACAAAGCGCGTACATATCCGGAGATTGTCCGTTTGCAGTATGAGGACATCTTGCAAGGGATCGGAACGAGAACGAAGGGATGGGCACCACCGGCTCCACCGCATCGAGCTCGTGCATCGGATGCTGCATAATTTGGGACGAAACGTGAAGGGAATCGACAGTGTGGGTTCTGACGTGACTGTTAAGAATAGGTGGCCATGAAGAAGGTAACCCGTAAAGAGGATGATCATTGAAGATGGTAACCGTGGCAAAAGAGAGAAGAGAGACCGTGAGAAAGATGCCTTGTGCAGGATGGCCACTTTCGAAGAACGTGACTGTGGAGGATCGACCGACTGCATCCTTGAAGTCCCTGTATCTCCATTATCCCCTGAGCCAAGGGGATAATGTCATAGAGGCGCGGGGGCGGTTGGCGAGGGGCAGAATGCAAGTTGCAGCAAGTTGCAGGATGCAAATGTGCAATGTGCAATGTGCAATGGTGCAAAGTTTAAGGTGCAAAGTGCATGGTGCAGAGTGTATGGGCAAAGTTTAAGATGCAGAGTGCATGGTGCAGAGTGCATGATGCAAAGTTTATGGTGCAAGATCCAAGATGCAAAGTTAGCACATCTAACTGAGCGAAGGGGATAATAAAATAGAGGCCGTAACGGTTGTCATCACGGCCTGCGTTATATCGAAACTGTCTGCGTGATATCGAAACGGCCTTCATAGTCTCGCAACGAAGAATCAAATGTTCACCAAGAATTTCAAAAGGAAGAACAAGCGGTTTGCAAATGGTTGCGAGTCGCTTCAGTTTGATTTCAGTCAATTAAGACGAGAGATTTTCAAAAAACACCCGTAATACATCCGCTCCACCGACAAACGTGCCGATCGAACTGCCAAGATTAGCGAGTACAACGACAAGCAAAATTCGCGTGACTTTATTCTTCCAAAAGCCTTTGACGCTCGTCACATCGGTCGACAACGTTTGAAAATCTCCAACGTTCGGGCGCTTGAAATAAGCTTGTACGAATCCGGCTAACCATCCCGAAGCCAAAAATGGGTTCAGCGATGTAATCGGTGCCGCTATAAAGGCCGTAAGGATCGCCAAAGGGTGAGCAAAGGCAAGCAATGCACCAAGCGCCGACAAACTACCATTCCAAAAAATCCAGCTGAGCGTTTGCTGCCAGCCAGCTGAAGGGTTGGTAAGGAAGGTATACAACACGGCAGCTAAGATCAAAATCGGTATCGCCCAGCCAATAATTTTCGGCACGTTCGACTTAGGCGGTAACTTAGACAATTCCTCTAAGTTATGCTCCTTCTTGATTTCCTCTTTAATGCCGGGCACATGAGCCGCACCTAAGACAGCGACCACCTTCTGGCCGGGAGCTTCCCTAATCTTCTGTGCTAAGTATTGATCGCGTTCATCGATCAAAGGCTTCTTCAATCGCGGGAAATTGGCGGTAAGCTCTTGCAGCATCGCATCCAGCATATCTTGCGACTTCATTTTTTCGAGTTCCTCTTCGGTAATCTCCTCATCGCTGAAAATGCTGAAGAAAATTTCCATAAGCAGCTTGGCCTTCCCGAAAATCCGACATTTCTCCATATGCGAGAAAACGTCACCTGGATGTTGCGATCTGCCAGCACTAGCTCTGCCCCGACTTGCTTGGCTGATTCAATGCCTTGGATCATTTCTTGTCCTGGCTGGATATCAAATTGCTGAGCAATTCGCTTCTGGAAAGATGATATCGCCAGATTCATGAGCAGCAATGTCGCTTTCCGCTCCTTAATCACTCGAAAGATGTCCATCTCTTTCCATTTATCCGCATTCATAATCGACTGATAGCGTGGCTCGTCCAATTCAACACAAACAGTATCAGGCTGTTCACGCTCAATGACTTCCTTCACTTGCTCTGCGCTATGCTTTGATACATGCGCTGTACCAATGAGAATAAACTCTTTGCCATCGAGGTGTATTCTCGTGATATTTTGTTCTTGTTCGGACATTACTGACCTTCCTTCTCATTCATTCCCATGAAACGCTGGGACTTTTGCGTATTTTTCGTATATATTTGCGTATTTTTGCGTAAACGGATCAAAGTATATTTCCCATTATACATGAAAGAGCAAGGAAGCATAAAGTTTTCTGACAGGCCTCCGGTATCCCCACTATTGCAAACTGCAACGGACCATAATGTTTCATATTTTGTTACATATTGCATATTTTGCTCGTTATCCCATCATACTACAAAAACAACTGCAAGTTAGGGGGCAGCAAAATGAATACTTTGTCAAGTCCTCTCGAAATTGCACTTGCTTATTATGAAAATTGTGACGACCTTATCCATCGATCGTTACCCGCCGTTCAAATCGACCTGATATACTTTGCCCATCTCATTGACAAAAATCAATTGCATCAAGACGTTGTCGAGCCGCTTATGCAAATCAATGACCATACTGTCGATCAAGTTCTTCAGCAAACGCAATATACACCAGTAAATGACGAATCTTCCATGATTGAAGCAATCGCACGCGGCAATGTCATCATCATTCATGGGCAGAACGTCTTTCAGACGGATGTCTTCTCGCCAGCGACGCGAGACATTCAACATTCTGAGACGGAATCTGTGATCACCGGGCCGCACGATTCCTTCGTAGAGTCCATCAATCACAATCTATCGCTCATTCGCAAAAGATTGCAAAGTCCCAGGCTAAAAGCGATTAAGCTCACGATAGGAAATGTAAGCAGGAGCACGGTTTTTGTGCTGTATATCGAAAATGTGGCCAATCCACAGCATATTGAGCTGTTCATGCAACGGATTCAGCAAGTTGAGGGTGACAACGTATACGACGCCAATATGCTTGTACAACAAATTGACGACAACCCAAAATCGATTTTCCCTCAGTACCTGACGACTGAAATACCCGACGTATTCGTCTCCAAGCTAATGGAAGGGAAAATTGGCTGTTTGGTAGACAGTAGTTCGACAGCGGTCACTGCGCCGACGAGCTTCTTTGAATTTTTCGCATCACCAGATGATTATTATCAGCGGTGGATTCTGGGCACGAGTGTGCGAATTTTGCGCTTTGCGGCATTTGTCATTACGGTTTCATTCACGGCTATTTATGTAGCTGTCACGACATTCCATTATGAGATGATCCCGTCAACTCTGCTCATCAATCTCGCGGAATCTCGCGACAAAGTGCCCTTCCCGCCTTTGTTTGAAGCGATCCTTATGGAGCTGACGATTGAGCTATTAAGAGAAGCTGGTGCCAGGTTGCCAGCCAAGATCGGTCAGACGATCGGTATCGTCGGCGGTATTGTGATCGGACAAGCAGCAGTGCAAGCGGGGTTGACGAGCAATATTTTGATCATTGCCGTGGCATCCTCGGCGATAGCATCGTTTGTCATTCCGAGCTATGTCATGAGCGCTTCGATTCGGCTTATTCGCTTCGGATTGATTTTATTAGCCGGTGTTTGGGGGATGCTAGGGCTGATTATCGGTCTCGGTCTGATCGTAATCCATCTGTGCGGGCTGACCAACTTGAACGTCTCGTATCTAACACCGTTAGCACCGATGCAATGGTCCGACTGGAAGGATACGTTTATTCGCGGCCCGTTCCGGACTTTAAAGGAGAGTCGTTCAGAAACAATGAGCCAAGAAGATCCGCAACATAAAATGAATAAACAGCGGCGGTGATTCATCATGCAGGAGAAATTGAATCAATTCCACATCATCTTATTTACATATATGGCGCAGTCCGGTGTAGTGATGTTTCGTTTACCGCGAATCGTTGCCGAAAACTTCGGTACGAACGGCTGGATCTCCATTCTCGTTTGCTTCGCCATTAGCAGCTTTAACATCCTTCTCATCCACTTTGTGTATAAACACGGTCAAGGGCAAAGCGTTTTTCAATTGCTTGAGCAGCGATTTCCCCGCTGGATATTGAATCCATTGTATGTGGTGTTCGCCTTATTGCTAATCAAAGTATTGATTACCTCCATATTGTATTTCTGGGTTGCGGAAATTACGTTAAAGAGAATGATGCCGAAAATAAAAACCGAATGGATCGATTTATTCCTGGTCATCTTCTCCTTCACAATGGCGTTTTATCCGCAAGTCATTCAAGATGTGGAAAAAAGCATTGTACTTCGCAGGCATCGTGCAATTGGTTCTGTCCTTCGCTTTGCCGTTGCTGCTTATGCTGGTCATCGCATTGCAGCGTGATGGAACGAGGAGGAGGGCGGCTCCATCATGATTCAGCACGTATGGCGAATCGCCTTTGTCATCGTTTTGATCGGGTCCGGCTCATTATCAACGGATTATCGCATTTTAGAAGAACTCGGATTCACGAATGCCACGAGCTTTGATCTCTACGAAATGGAAAATGGAGAGCAGGCACTTAAGGTGGTGAATAGCATTCCGAATGCCGATCCTCCTTGTCCTCACCGCGAGAAGTCGTGGAAGTCGTTGCGCATTCAAGTAAACAAGCGAGAATGCACATGTCACGGAAAACAAATCGCAACTTCAGCGGTCAGATTAGGAGCGTTCTGCTCGGCCAAGAACTAGCGAAGCAAGGATTATGGAAGCATCTGGATACGTTAGTTCGCGATCCATCCATCGGTGAGCGAGTAAAAATCGCTGTGGTGCGCGGAGATGCCGGACAGTTGTTGAAGCAGGAATATCCGCAGTTTCCGGATACCGGTACATACGTCCACGAGTTATTAGAGAAGGAAAGCGCGGTCCACACGATTCCTGATGTAAACCTACACCACTTTACAAGAGAGTACTTCGATGATGGAATCGATCCAGTTGCTCCGATCATTAAACAAACGGCGGACTCCATCGAAATTGACGGGATTGCATTGTTTCGGCAAGATCGAATGGTGGAGCGAATCGAACCCGATCAATCCGTGTTTTTCTCCATTTTGTACAAAAATTTCAAGCAAGGTGAAGTTAGTGTCCATTTGGGGGAGCATGAGCATGTTTCGTTCAGTTCGATCGTCAGCAAGCGGAAAATTTCAGTACGCTCAGCCTTGGATCATGAAGCTCCGATTGAGGTTCAGTTCAATGTGAAGATCAAAGGAACTTTGCTTGAATATATCGGGGATAAAGCCATTAGCACGGAGAAGGATCGACAGAAGCTCATTCGCGAAATGGAGACATTCTTCGAGAATGAGGCAACGAAATTGATTGAAATCTCCCAGCAAGCAGCTGCAGATTGTTTCGGTATCGGGCAGTACGTGCGCAACAGTATGAGCGCCAAAGAGTGGTACGGGATGGATTGGCAGTCTGTGTATCCCAATGTTCGCATCAGCGTCAATATCGATCTTCTTATCAAGAACTTCGGCAAGTTTCAATAAGGAAAATGCGTGACGGTGTAAGGGCGGTGACTTTTTCAACTGTATGATTTGTGATAAACTATAAGACTATAATGTGGGTTCATATATTATCCAGTTGGGAAAGTGAGTTGGAATTATGGGGCGCAAATGGAACAATATCAAAGATAAGAAAGCCGCTAAAGATACCAACACCAGCCGCATCTATGCAAAGTTCGGCCGTGAATTGTATGTGGCGGCAAGACGCGGTGATCCCGATCCGGAGACGAATCAGGCGCTGAAGTTCGTCATTGAACGAGCCAAAACATACAACGTGCCGAAAGCGATCATCGATCGCGCCATCGACAAGGCCAAAGGTAACTCGGATGAAACGTTCGAAGAGCTTCGCTATGAAGGGTTTGGCCCGAACGGCTCCATGATCATTGTCGATACGTTGACGAACAATGTTAACCGCACGGCGGCCGAGGTGCGCGCCGCGTTCAACAAGAACGGCGGCAATATGGGTGTGACCGGCTCCGTCTCTTATATGTTCGATGCGACAGCTGTACTTGGCGTGGAAAACAAATCCGCCGATGAGGTGCTGGAGCTACTGATGGAAGCGGATCTAGACGTTCGCGATATTCTTGAGGAAGACAACGCGGTCATCGTTTATGCCGAGCCGGAGCAGTTCCACGAAGTGCAGCAGGCGTTCAAGGCGGCTGGCGTCACAGAGTTCACGGTTGCTGAGCTTACGATGCTCGCCAAAAATGACGTCGTGCTGCCAGACGATGCGAAGCAGCAATTCGAGAAGCTGATTGATGCTTTAGACGATTTGGAAGACGTTCAGCAAATTTATCACAATGTCGATTTGGACGAATAAACGATCGCACACATCGCTTTAGCCCTTCCTACATCAAAGGGATATGCTCCCTTGCATGTGCAGGAAGGGCTTGTTTGTTTCCGTTTATTCCCCTGTCCAGCTAGCAAGAGCTGAAGTGATGCGATCTTCGATCGGCCTGACCGTCGGCACAAGATAGTTGTTGATCAGAATAGCGAAGATCAGCTTCTCCCCGCCTGCTGTAGTAACGTATCCAGACAGCGTAGATACGCCAGTCAAGGAACCCGTCTTGGCACGCACATTTCCTTCTGCAGGTGTTCCTCGCATACGATGGGACAAAGTGCCGCCAGCCATTCGATCCCTGGCTCCAGCTACCGGCAATGACTGCTCGAATATCGGGTACCAGCTTGCCTCCTGCACAGCATATAGCAGCTTCGTCAGCTCGTGGGCGGGGATTAATGTTTTTGCGCGACATTCCCGACCCGTCTCGCAAGCGAATCGTTCCCCCATTGACGCCGAACTGTACGATCGTCTCGTGTATGACCTTCAGCCCTTCCTCCCAGCTGCCTTCCCCGTAGCGGATTTTGCCCATTTCCTTGGTCAACGTCTCACCGAGCCCGTTATTGCTTAGCTTCATAAAAGGAACGAGCAGCTCCTTGAGCGGTATCGACTGCTTCTCTGCGATCCGTGTCGCATGCTCCGGCACCGTGCCGATCACTTGCTCGGATATCGCCGACCATGTAATGCCCTGCTGCTCCAGCGACTTGCGAAACACGTCCAACGCGTATCCTGTCGGTTCCCATACCGATACCCGGGAGCGTGTCGGCGACCCGCCCACCGGGATGGTCCCTTCGATCACAATGCGGTTCGTCCCGTGCTCTCTTTCGATCTGTATCGTATTCGTAGCTCCTTTAGCCACCGTCGTGGCCTCATTGACGATCGTTACATAATCGGTCGCCGGAATCAGCTTCACTTGCGGCGCTTCACCGACTCCTAATGGACTCACCTCGACGATGACGGTTCCCGCATCGAAATCCGTATTCGGCGACAACGTCAAAGCGGAGATTTGCGCACCGGTGTAATAAGGCTCGTCCGACCAGTTCAGATCTAGGGACAGCCGCACATCGTCATACCAGCTGTCATCGCCTACGAGATGACCCGTGATATGCGTAATCCCTTGTGCCTTCAGCTCGGCAGCAAAGCGATCGAGGTCTTCCTTCATCAATGTCGGGTCGCCCTGGCCTTTCAAATATACATTTCCGTTCAGCACATTGCCGTCCTGCGAGCCGTCTGTCCACACTTCCGTCGAGAAGCGATACTCCGGGCCAAGCGTTTCCAGCGCAGCCACTGCCGTCAAGATTTTCATATTGGACGCTGGATGCAGCCGGACATTCCCTTGATGTGAATAAAGCAGCTCTCCCGTATCTGCACGGCGGACACTGACGCTAGTGGATGCCCCGGACAGACGTGGATCAAGCAAAATTTCATCAATGATTGCGGTAAGCTCCGTAGCATCATAAGAGGAATGATCGTCCGTGGTGTACATTCGGTCCGCAAACGCAGCGGAAAATTGCGAGCCGAAGTGAAAGGCAGAAGGATACGTGCTCTCCTCTGTCTGCAAGGAAAATACGGATAAGAACGCGCCGAGCAATACGGCAATGATAGAATGTCCGAACATATGCGCACTCCTTTCTTGTCCAATCTGCTTTACGCTTTGTAGCATGCAGAAATTCGCGAAGCCACCGCTATGCGACTTCTATAAGCAAAAGATTCGGCGTTAGCCGTTCAACAGCCTTCTGAAGGAATGAGGCCAATTATATGATAATATAGTAAGAAATTGTTGGATATCCGCTTGCTACCTTCCCTCCTGTTCTATTGTAAGTGGTGATGCGCGGAATAATCAAATGCGGGAGGATGGAAAATTGTTGAGGAAAGGAGCCGCTGCAGCCATGATGAAGATCGGTGAATTTGCCAAATTAGCACGCGTCAGCATCAAAACGCTGCGCTTCTATGATGTGAATGGTCTTGTAAAGCCAGCATACAAGGACGACCAGACCGGATATCGCTATTACACCGAAGAGCAACTCCTTACCGTTAAGCGCATCAAAGCGCTCAAGGAACAAGGACTATCCTTGGAAATGATCAAACAACTGATGCAAGCTTCCGCAGCAGCCGAAGCGAAAACCTTGCTCCATCAGCATAAGCAAAGCTTGGAGGAACAATTGGCTTCACTTAAGCAGCATTTGCATGCCGTAAGCGACCAGTTGGGAGAGAATCGAGGAGTTGCAAGCTTATGAGACGCCAGTCAAACGCATCCGATCCGTACCCCCGATCAAGGTCGCTATGATCAGACGGATGATCCGCCGCTCACAGCTGTGCCTGCTGCTGGATGAGTTGATTCGAGCTGTAGACAGAGGATACACGCGATGAGAATACCCGGCAAATTTTGATGACCATCTGGTATGACAAAGAAGAGAAAGCAGACGGACTATGTGATGTGGCCGTTGCCATACCGCTGACGCAAACGATCCCATACAATGAACACATTCGGATAGAAGAGGCTTTCGTCCGAAATGGGCCGCAGCTAAGAATCGGATAATTCGCGATGCCAAAGACATCCTATAGACAGCGTACCATCATGCATCTGCTGAATTATTATTTAACAAAGCCTGTTATTTACTTACCAATATTGAGAAACATACAAAAGTATAGTAAAATGATGTTGACATTGACAGGAGGCGAAAGTGCTATGAACGTACAATCTAACCAGCAAGAACATTCGATCGAGCTCGGCATCAGCACGTTCTTGGAAGCAAGTTCAGATCCCAAAACCGGAGAAGCGATCAGCCACGCCGAACGCATTCAACGGGCTGTGGAAGAAATCGAGCTAGCTGACCAGGTAGGCTTGGACGTCTATGCAATCGGTGAGCACCACCGCATCGATTATGCCAGCTCCGCACCGGCCGTGATCCTCGCAGCAGGTGCCGCCAGAACGAAGAGAATTCGGCTTTCCAGTGCAGTGACCGTGTTGTCTTCTGACGACCCGGTTCGTGTCTACCAGCAGTTTTCTACCTTGGACGCCATCTCAGGCGGCAGAGCGGAAATTATGGCTGGAAGAGGCTCCTTCATCGAATCGTTCCCGCTGTTCGGATATAGCTTAGATGATTATCACGAGCTGTTTGAAGAGAAGCTTGAATTGCTGCTCAGGATTATCGCAGAGGAGAAAGTTACCTGGCCTGGCGGTCATCGCCCGGCGATCGACAACCTTGGCGTCTATCCGCGAGCGGTGCAGGACCCGCTTCCTGTCTGGATTGCCAGCGGCGGAACGCCGACTTCAGTCGCACGCTCGGGAGCGTTAGGCTTGCCGCTTGCCCTGGCCATTATCGGCGGCATGCCGGAAAGATTCGCGCCGCTCGTAGATCTGTACAAACAGGCAGCGGCCAAAGCAGGGCACGACCCGGCGAAGCTGCCGGTCGCGTCGCATTCGCACGGCTTTGTCGCGGACACGAAGGAACGTGCCGAAGAAATTTTCTACCCGCCTCATCAAGCGCAGATGAATACGCTCGGCCGCGAGAGGGGATGGCCGCATTATGATCGAGCTTCCTTCGAAGCCGCTTGCAGTCCACGCGGTGCACTGTATGTCGGCGATCCTGAATACGTAGCGGAGAAGATCGTCCTGCTTCGCAAAAATTTAGGCTTGAATCGCTTCTTGCTGCATACGGATTTCGGCTCGATCTCGCACGAGGACACGCTTCGCTCCATCGAATTGTTCGGCACCAAGGTAGCGCCGCTCGTGCGCGAAAAAATCGCAAGACTGGGGATCTAATCCCCCGTCTTGCTCCCCGCCGATTCCGCTGGGCTTGGTCTGCTAAGGTGCGCTAGGCCTAGCGGCACTTCTTGTCATCATTGTCATCAGCGCATGACCGTTTGGTTTTTGCCCCGGCGTTTCGCCTCATAAAGCAGCTTATCCGCTTCATCGAACAGCTCTGCTTTGTTCATCCGTCCGTGCAAGGCCGTCAAGCCGATGCTGATCGTCACCGGCTTACGCTCAATTTCTGTATGACGCATCTTCATAAAATCTTTGCGAATGCTCTCCGCAACCGTATAAGCTTGCTTCATCGTTTTGTTCGTAAAGACGATCGCAAATTCCTCGCCACCGTATCTCACGACAAAATCGTCAGCAGTCGTATGGGCAACGATCATTTTCGCCGCACGTTCAATAATGAGATCCCCCACGGCATGACCGTACGAATCATTGATCTGCTTGAAGTTGTCGATATCCAATATAGCGAGCTGCAGACTGTCCAGCTTGCCTTGCTTATGCTGAATAATCAAGTTTTCCAAATGGTCGTGGAATGTTTTGTGGTTATAAAGCCCGGTCTGCGCGTCCGTCTTTGACAAATGCTCCATCTGCTGACTGTTAGAACGCAGCTTCTCCCCGATGAGCGACTGAGTGATCAGCGCGAGTGTCAGCAGCAAGTGTATCGAGATCAGAGGCACCATATGCTTGATCGGATCTCCAGACGCAAACAGCACTTCATGGTATCGATTCACGAAATAAATCGTATACGCGATATTCACAATCCCGATAAAAAGCACCGGACGAAAATCAAAATATAAGGAGAAGATTCCAGAAAACAAAAACGTGAGCATGTACAATTCAAGGCTAGGCTCCATGAACCCCAGGAGCACAATTAACAAAATGGCCGTTAAGTACATCACCCATTTGTCGAGTAGCTTCTTCCAAACAAGCAAGGTCGGGACAACAAAGGTGGCGATTCCCGCCCCCAGCATATAAAGGGACTTGATGAGTCCGAAAGACGGATATGCAGATATGGCACCCAGCAGCGTTAAAGCCCAGCAGAAGATGAGCATTATCTTATTGCGCGTATTTAGCGTGTGCAAATTGATCGACCGCATATGTCCAACCTCATTCCAAGTTATCGTTCTCAAAAAATACAGAAAAAGCCACTTGCATGCAAGCGGCCGCTAGTGATATTTTCTATATTTCCCGGCGGCCCGGCTGCCATAGTTCATGATGCACATTTAAGCGCTTTCAATTCCCTTAGGCCCGTAGCTTTGCGTCCTTACTTTTCAGCAAGTTTGCCTTTATCGATAATCAATATAAAATTAGTATAGTCTTTTCATACGTCTAGTTCAACATTTTCCGACAGTTCGCGGAGTAGAGACATGACGCGTGATTATGACTTTAGCATGATTTAGGAATGACTTTGGATTGACTTTAAAGTGTCTTTTGAGCGATTTATCTGTGACTTTGGAATGAAGGTTCGCATGCTGGATATAGCGGTCGAGCTAGTAACAGAGAAGCCTGAGACGCTAAACGCTCAGGCTCTTCTTTTGCGCGTCATCACATCGAAAATGACTGCTAGTGCGAGCACGCCCCCGCGAATCATGTATTGATACGAGATGCCGACGCCGAGCAAATTCATGCCACTCGTCAGCGACGCCATGACGACGGCGCCGATGATCGCTCCGGTCACTTTGCCGACGCCACCTGCCGACGATACACCGCCGACGATAAGCGGCCGCAATCGCATCTAGCTCGAACAGGGTGCCTGCCGTCGTCGTCGCCGATTGCATGCGCGCGGTGAACAAAATGCCGGACAGAGCCGACAGCATCCCCATCGAACAAAAGACGATATACGTAATCTTCTTGACGCTGATGCCGCTCAAATGGGCTGCCTCCGGATTGCTGCCGACCGCATAAATATGTCTGCCGAGCACCGTCTTGTTCGTCAGGAAGTGGTATACTCGCCACTACGATGAGCATGATGATCACCGTCCAGGAAAATCCTTGATAGCCAGCAAGGATCCAAGTGATATAAGCGATAATCGCAGATATAAAGACGAGCTTCAGCGACGAAAAATCCAAGCGGAATAACTTCAAAGTTGTACTTCAGTTTGTTGCGCCGCGCCGATATTTCCGCAATGATATACAAAATGATAAACAACAAGCCGACGATCAGCGACAACAAATGCAGACCGTTCACCTGCATAATAGATGGAATAAATCCGTTGCCTAGCGCATTGAACTCCTCATCATTGACGTTGATCGTTCCGGTCTTCTCCGTCACCTTCAAGAGCGCCCCGCGGAAAATCAGCATGCCCGCTAATGACGCCACGAACGCCGGAATGCCGATCGAGGCAACGAGGACGCCGTTAAACAGGCCAATGATGATGCCCAGCACGAGAATGATCGGAATCGTCAAATAGACCGGGAGTCCATATTGCGTTAGCAAGATGGCCGCGATCGCGCCCATGAATCCAGCAGCATATCCGACTGACAAATCGATGTGTCGAATGACGATGACGAGCGTCATGCCGACCGCTAGCACCGCGATGTAGCCGGTGGAATCCAGCAAGTTGCTAATATTACGCGAGGACATGAACAAGCCGTTCGTCATAATCGAGAACGTTAGCATGATAATCCACTAGGGCGATGTACATCCCGTATTCGCGAATATTTTGTCTGATTAACTTCATTAAGCTCATGATGTTCCTCCTTACTGTGTCGCGAGCTGCATAATTTTTTCTTGGTCCGCCTCATCCGCTACGATCTCACCCTTGATCTGGCCGTCGGCCATCACATAGACGCGATCACTCATGCCAAGCACTTCCCCGAGCTCGGAAGAAATCATGATGATGCTCATGCCGTCCGCAATCAACTGATTCATGATCGTGTAAATTTCGTACTTCGCACCGACATCGATGCCGCGCGTCGGCTCGTCAAGGATGAGTAGCTTCGGCTCTACAAACAGCCATTTGCCGAGCGATACTTTCTGCTGATTGCCTCCGCTCAGATTGCCGACAAGCTGTTCCACAGAAGGCGCCTTAATGATCAAAGACTCTTTATACTCATTGGCAACTTTAATTTCCTCGTTATGGTTGACCATCAGCTTGCCCGCGATTTTACGCAGATTGGCGGCCGTAATATTGCTTTTGATGTCCTGGGATCAGAAACAGACCGTCGCCTTTCCGATCCTCCGTCACATAGGCGATGCCAGCATTAATCGCATCCTTCGGATGACGAAACGTGCGCGGCGTATTCTCAAATAGCAATTCCCCTTGCAACCGATAGCCTTTCGGATTGCCGAATATGCTCTGAGCGAGCTCCGTTCTCCCGGAGCCCATCAAGCCGGCGATGCCGACAATTTCGCCTTTTTTGACGTGATAGATTGACATATTGCGCAAGATTCGGCCGATCATCCTGGCCGTTGAATGCCGTCCAGTTGCGAAGCTCAAGGATGCGGTCACCATACGCTTTGTGCTCACGCTTCGGAAAATATCCTCGATCTCTCGCCCAACCATATGTTTAATGATGACATTTTCCGATATTTCGCCTTTCGCAGCATCCAACGTACAGATCGTCTCGCCGTCCCGAAGCACGGTCGCCTTGTCCGCAATCGCGATAACTTCCTTCAACTTGTGGGAAATCATAATGCACGTAATGCCTTGCTTCTTCAGCTCACGCAGCAGCTGCAGCAAATTCTCGCTGTCGTTCTCGTTCAGTGCCGCCGTCGGCTCGTCCAGAATGAGCAGCTTGACGTTCTTGCTAAGCGCCTTGGCAATCTCGACGAGCTGTTGCTTCCCGACGCCTAACTCCTTAATCAGCATCTCCGGATTGACATTCAGACCCACCTTCTCCAGCAGCTTCTGGGCTTGCAAAATCGTCTCGTTCCAATTGACAACGCCGCCGTTTTCTGATCTCATTGCCGGCAAAAATATTCTCGTAAACCGTAAGGTCGGGAAACAAAGCCAGCTCCTGATAAATGATGACGATGCCCGCTTGACGCTGTCGCTGATCTGATGAAATTCTGCACTTCCCCTTCGAACACGATGTCACCCTTGTACGTGCCATACGGGTATACGCCGCTCAGCACTTTCATCAGCGTCGATTTGCCAGCTCCGTTCTCGCCAACCAGACAATGAATTTCCCCTTTGGCAACCTTGAAAGTTGACGTTCGAGAGCGCCTTGACTCCCGGTGAAGTGCTTCGAAATTCGTTCATTTCTAGCATGTATTCGCCCATCTTGATGCCCCCTGTTTCGCTAAGAAATCCGTAAGCAGACCGACTATCCAAGCAAAGCAGACGAAATAGCGAAAGCGTCCGAGCTTCACGCAATTTCGCATGCCGCTATGTTAGCCGTTACCTTTAAGCCGTTCTTACAATCCCGTAAATCGCTCGCTTCGTAATAGCCGGAATCGACGAGCTCCTTCTTCACGTTGCTTTGTCGACCACGATGACATCGGTCTGCTTCGCCTTCACATCGACCTTGCCGTTATCGTAGGAGCCAGTCGTTTCCGGCGTTTTGCCTTCGAGAATTTCGACCGCCATATTCATCGCGTCTTTGACGAGCGTACGCACGTCCTTGAATACCGTCATCGATTGCTTGCCGTCGATGATGTATTGGATCGATGCTTTCTCCGCGTCCTGACCGGTAACGACGTAGCTTGTGACCGCGTTATCCGCTGCAAATACGTCGGCGATCGACCGGGCAGTGGCATCATTCGGAGCCAGGATCGCCACGTCGCCTTTCAGATCGGCAGCAGCAGCAGTCAAATGCGTCTGCGCCTTGTTCTTCGCTTCGTTCGGATCCCAGTTCGTCGTCACCTGACCGATGATTTTGCTCATCTCGTCACGGGACAGCTCGGCTTTGTCTTTCAGCGCTTCAGCTTCGCTGGAGTTAGCGATTTTGAACGTGCCGTCCGCGATTTTCGGCTGCAAGAACGTTCCAAGCGCCTTGGAAGAACAGGAACGCGTTATTGTCGGAAGCTGCGCCGGCATACAGGTACAACGGTTCGCCGCTGCCTTTCGCATTGTCGACCAGGTATTGCGCTTGCGCCGCGCCGACCGCCACGCTGTCGAACGTGACGTAATAGTCGACAGCATCCGTATTCGTGATCAGACGGTCGTAAGAGATAACCGTAATGCCTTCCTTCTTAGCGGCTTCTACGCAGCCGCTGCAGCATCGCCGTCTTACGGCGGATGATCAGCACTTTAATGCCTTTGTTGATCAACGTTTCGACGTTTTCTTTTTCTTTCGCGGAAGATCCTTGGCTGAACAAAATTTCGGCCTTGTACTTCGCGCCTTTCAGCGCGTCCTTGAAGCGCTGCTCGTCCTGCACCCATCTCGGCTCATCCTTAGTCGGCAAGACGATGCCAACGCTGACTTCCGCCCCCGCTCGCTCCATTGCCGCAAGCAGATGCCAGCACAATGAACAAGGAGAGAATGCATAACGTGGTCAATCTTTTAATTTTGTTTGTCATTACCTTGTAACCCCTTTCAATAAATATGAAGCATATGCAAGTTCAATATATCACTGCATTTACTGCTTCATGGCAAGGAATACAAGGAATCTTTTGCAGATATCTATATTTTTTTGAGGTCTTTACTCCGACTCAGCCTGATACACATCTTCCCACGAATGAAAGCCGTCCGCGATAATCGTCTCATCGATATTCTCCGCATCGACCGCGACAGGCGGCAGAAGAATGGACGGCACCTCCACTCTGCCGTTGTTCATGAACCGTTCCGCCGTCACTCTGCTCCCCTCGCGCCATCTTGCACAGCAAGCTTCGCCGCTTTGCCGACAAGCCTCCAGCGGCTTATATACGGTCATCGTCTGCGTGCCGCTACGATGCGCTGCACAGCTGACAAATCAGCATCCATGCCCGCCAGCGGAATTTGCCCAGCAAGCCCGTGCGCGGTCAGCGCCTTCACGACGCCGCCTGCAGTTCCATCGTTGGCAGCAATCACAGCATCGATCTGGCCGTCATTCGCCCGCAGCGCCTCCTCCATATTGCGCTGCGCCACATTGCGGGCGACCAGTCCCGGTCGTCCATTGATCGTATACGACGGGATATCCCCTCGGTCGATGTAAGGCTGCAGGACGCGAAACGCCCCTTTTTTGAACAAATGGGCTTATAATCCGTTTCCGCGCCTCCTATATACACATAATTGCCCTGCGGCACCAAGGCGGTTATCGCCTCCGCTTGCAATTCCCCGACTCGCTCGTTGTCGAAAGAGACGTACAGGTCAAGCTCGGAGTTGCTGATCAACCGGTCGTAAGCGATCACCTTAATGCCGTTGGCATGCGCCTTCTCCACGATGGTCGCGGCTGTCGCAGCATCGTGCGGGACGACGACCAAAATGTCGATCCCTTGGCTGATCAGCTTTCCACCTGGCGAATTTGCAGCGCACCGTCTTCGTTGGCGGCCGTCACCATCACCTCAGCTCCGAGCGCTTCGGCGGCTTCGCGGAACAAATCTCTATCCTTCTGCCAGCGTTCTTCGCGCAACGTTCCCATAGCAAGGCCGATGATGATCTTGTCATCCTTCTGCAAATGGGAAACCTCGGTATAGTCTCCCAAAGGTTCAATATCCGCCTCCGTCACGAGCTGGGAACGCTCCTCCCCTCCGCCCTCACAAGCCTGCACCAGCGCTATGCCAAGCAAGAGCAAGCAAACTGCTCCCGCCCGGTGCAGCCATGTGGCCGTGTGCTTCGTGTGTACATCCAACTTATCCTTCCTCATCTTCATCACCCCATGCCGGCTTTCTTGCCAGGCAGCGATTTGCGAAATTGTGTCGGCGACACGCCGCAAACCTTCTTGAACACTTTGCTGAAATAATTCGGATCGTGGTAACCGACCTCATAAGCGATCTCCTTTCAAGCTTATCTCCGCATCGGCCAGCATCAGCTTCTTCGCTTTGTCGATCCGGCATTCGGTTAAGAAATCGATATAATTCATGCCGAGCTGTTCCTTGAACAATTTGCTGATGTAAAACGGGCTAAGACCCGACCATCCGACCGATCGCATCCAGCGAAATATCCTCGTGCGAATGTTCTACGATATACTGCTTGATCGCTCGCACGACATCAGGCTCCGCCCGTTCGCTGATGCTCCGTCGTACGCCTGCCGCATCCGCTCTAGCAGAAGCCCGGTCTCCGCATGCAGCTGGCGGATAATCCTGCGCCTGCATAGAGAAATACGGAGTGGCCACGTCTCGACACCGATCTCTTGCAGCATGCGCGAGATGAGCCATAGCATTTCCAGCACGCGCTGCTGCGCTTGCAACAAGATCCATCGCCTCTTGCTCGCAGCGTCGGATGAAATCCGTGACGTCATGGCGAATATGCTCCCATTGCCAAGCCGCACCTGCTCGAAGAACTCGCTTCTCCTTCTGCTTGAGCTGCTGCCCATCACCCTCGCCCGCCAGCGCCGAGCGCCGGCATATCCTCATAGAACCGGTACTTCACCGGCAGCGTCAAATCCATCGTCGCCATGAGTGCCTCCTGATATGACCGGCGGATTTGATCCATCGCATCGCATACGGACCGCCGATGCCGATGAACCAGCCCGTCCTGATCGGCCACGGCTAGCTGCTGATCAAGATTCTCTGGCAATCGACACCGCCTGGGCGCGATACGATTTCGTCCGCATCGCGGAACACGATGAGCGGCATTCTGTCGTCCGAACAGCGCGCCGACCCAGCCGCTGCCCGTCTGCCTAATCTTGTCTTTCACAGTCGGTATACAAATGCTCCTTCCCCGGCGGCATCATGACGATCATGGCGAACGTTTCGTTCGTCGTGCTGAACTTGCCAAGTAGCCCACCAGTTCGTCCAGATGGACATCGTGCACATGATCGAATAACAGCTGTGTCACGATGTCGGTTTCGACGACGGACAACACTTTGTTGCAGCGCATCTGCTGCTGCTTGCGCTCCTCGCGCAGTCTGGCGCTCCTCCTCGATCTCCGCGCAGCACCTTGCCGACTGTCGCGATGATTTCACTCGCCTTGCTCGGCTTGAGCAAATAATCCTTCACGCCGAGCTTGATCGCCTGTGCTGCGCATATTCGAACGTATCGTATGCCGTCACCATGATGAACTTGATGTCGGGATCATACCGGCTGATCCGCTCGATCGCTTCGAGCCCGTTCATGCCCCGGCATCTTGATGTCCATCAGGATGAGATCCGGCTGCACTTGTTCCGCCATCTGCACGGCGATTTTCCCGTTCCTCGCCTGTTCGATGTCGAGATCCGGAAAGCCTTTCCGCAGAATCGCCTTCAAGCCTTCCCGTTCAATCTGTTCGTCATCCACGATCAGAAGCTTGCTCATGCGGCTACCTCCCCTTGATTTCGGAATTTTCAACGTGACCTTCGTGCCCTCGGCCGTAGCCGCTCTCGATCTCCACGACATCCTGCATGCCGTAAAACAGCCGCAGCCGCTTCACGACATTGCTGAAGCCGATTCCGGTCGAATGCCCTTCTGTACGATATGTCCTTCCTCCAAAATTTGCTTGATGTTTTCCTCCTTCATGCCCGGTCCGTCGTCCTCGATCTCAATCTTTACCCGGTCGCTGTCGTCTTACCCGAAACCAGATTTCGCCGCCGTCCTCATTCGGCTCCACCGCATGAATGACGGCGTTTTCGACGATCGGCTGCAAGGTTAAGCCCGGGCACTTGCACATACAGACAGCTTTCATCGATTTCCTCGGTGAACCGCAGCCGTTCCGTGAACCGGGCTTTTTGGATTTCCATGTATTGCCGCAGCACATTTACTTCCTCATACAGCGTAACCGAGCGATCCAGTCGCTTCAGGTTGTAGCGCAGCAGCCCGGCGACGCTCGCAAGCAGATCGCTCGTCTCCTCGGAGCCTTCCATATACGCTTTCTTGGACAACGTATCGAGCGTGTTGAACAAAAAATGCGGATTAATCTGGCTTTGCAAGCTCAGAAGCTGGCTCTCCTGAAGTAGCAGCTTGTTCTGCTGCAGCTCCTTCTCCAGCTCGGCTTTCTGCTGGATTTCGGAGATCAGGTTGTTGATATTGAGCCGCATGCGATCGAACATTCGCGCGAGAAATGCAATTTCATCATTGGATCGACCTCGATCTGCAGGTCGAAACGGCCGACGCGACAACTCCCTGGCCGCCTGCGTCAGTTTCTTCACCGGTCTTGTGATGCTGCAGGGAGAACCAATACGTGAACAGCAGCAGCAAAAATGTCATCAAAAGCAAGCAGCCAAATGCCTAGCCGATTGAGCTCCTCGGACTGCTCGATCATCCCGCGATATAGTCGGTCGTATGTTTTCAGCTCGGTATCGATCAAGGTCAGCGTCATATCGGATAAATAACCCGAAATACGGTTCGTTTCAGAGAAGGCTTCCATATAAGCGACCTGCTCCTTCTCCTCGTAGAACATCAGCGTCCGATTGGCTGCATCCTGCAAGCTGTCGATGAGATGCACGTATCCTGCCAGAGCAAATTCGTTCTCTCTGTTTCTCAGATTGCGTACTTCTTCTCCAGCCTTACTAAGCCTCTCCTGGCTTTGCATAAGCAACGATTCGTGACCAGGTCCTGCATGCAGCAAATAGTTGTTCAGATTTGTAACAAGCTCTTGGCTGGCTCCCGTCACCTCATTTAGCCGCAAGTATCGCTGCAAAATTTCGTTGTATTGGTGCTGCGTCCGTTGATTGTATATCGTCAAAGTGATCCAGATGGCCGCCATGAAGAACAGCACGGCTGCTGCCAGCAGCCAAATTTTGTTTTGAATGCTCGTCATGGCACCATCACCGCTTTCAGCAGACGAATGTCGGTCAAGTAGCCTTGATGGTCGAGCGGCACCGTTTCCCCGCTTAGCCACTGGACAAGCAAGTCTACACTTCGCCTACCCATCTCTTCCGGGTCTTGCTGAATGACTCCGTCCAGCTTCCCTTCTGCTAACAGATCCAAGGAATCGGCACCGTCATCAAACGAATAAATAAAATACGGCTCGATTTGCGAGCGCCGGCCGATCTCTTGCAGCATCGCCGAGGTGACGTTCGCATTCAAGGCGATAAAGGCATCGGCGTCCGGCACTCTGTTCATCAAATCGCGTGTCACCTCAATGACTTGCTCTCGCGCTTCCGGCGTCTCACCGAGCACTGGCTGCACATGGGGAAAATGCCGCAGCACATCTTGAATGCCACGCAGCCTTTGCTCCTGATAATATTCATTGTAATTATCACTCATGAGAATGACCTTTCCTTCCGGGCCCATATCACTCAAGAGCTGTTTCGCGATCAATTGCCCAGCCTTATATTGATCGGAGCCGACATAGGTGCGCCGCATACTTTCCTCCATCGGCACATCATTGGCAATCGTGATGACAGGAATGCCATAGAAGGCAGCCTTTACGCTCGTTAAATTGGAGAAGGCTTCCGTGTCGAGGCCTTGCACGATAATGCCATCGACTTTGGAATAGATGGCAATCTCAATCAGTCGCAAAAATTCATCCTGATCCTTGCCATAGCTCCCCCACACTTCCAGGCTGGCTTGCTCTTGCTCCGCCTGTCTGGTGGCCCCCATACTAACCTTGTCCCAGAAAGGCGTGTCCAGTTCCATCGTAATAAGCACCAGCCGATAGCGCGCCTCCGATTCGTCATACGCTTCCGGCATCCGCAGATCAGACTGAAACGCCTTGCCCGCTGACAGGAAGGTAAAGTATCCCAAGGTGATGCAGATGACGCCAAGCACAACGTAAACCGCTCTCTGCAAACGCTTACAACTCCTTTGACAACATCGGTGTGCATTTATCATACCACTTACAGGAGGAATCTGTGAATATTTGCCTGTTTGGATATGCGTCACACGATGCTGCCAGTTATCAGAAGCGAGATTCGCTTTACTCTTCGCTTTACTCTTCGCTTTACTCTTGTCTGTCCGATCGGTTGTATGCCTCACCTGTTTGTTTCGCAGCCAATCGACTCTGATACCGTTGTTCGAATTGGCGAATACGCTTGTACTCCTCAGCCCTATCTAGCAGTGCCGCCAATTCAAATAACAGCAAAGCTTCATCACGTATAAGACGAGCGCCTGCTCCGCTTTGCGCATCCCGATCAAGATGGTCATATACCTGCTTGAATCGATAACGAAGCATGTGTGCGACTAACTCTCGCTCCGATGTGGAATGGAGGGAGTCCTCTGCATGAGCTAATTTGTGATAGCAATCCATCACAAGGCGGAGCGCTTCGGCGGTCTCACGATCCAAGTGCTGTTTCTGCAGTCGAAGCTCATGAATGTTGCGCAAATGATGAGACATCCGGCGCAAGACGGCAATCTTCCTCTGATCATAATACAGCGATCGCATGCTCTCACGATCATAATGAGCGCCTGTGCCAAGGCCGCGACCACGACGGATTCGAACGCGGATGCGTCTGCGGCGAATTTGGCGAATGCGGTGAATGGGCCAATCCTTCCTCTGATAGCTGCACAGCGTTTCGACCTTATCTAGCTTCTTGAGGGCGGATTGCAATTGTTGATCCGTCTCAGAGTGGAGAGGTTGATTTTGGAGTATTTCACTGCCCCTGCGCTGCAAATACTCGTTCAAGTCCGCAAGCAATTGGCGCGTCTTCTCTGCAATGTCACGGGAGTAATCGGGGCGAATAACCCATAGATTGACGAGTGAAGAAATCGTTAAACCGAGCGTTGTCGTTCCAAGACGCACGAAGAAGGAGGACACATACTCATCGTGAATCGTGGAAATCATCGCCACACCCGTAAGTGTCGCGACCAACGTTCCCGCATGCAGCTTTAATTTATAACAAGTATAGATCGTAAAAAATGCCACAAATGCGTAGGCGAAAGAGCTATCACCTAACATAAAAGTAAAAATGACGGAATATGCCGCACCGATCGCCGAAGCCGGAAAGCGCTCGAACGCTTTCTTAATCGAATCTCTCGCTGTCGGCTCAATCGTCACGATGGCGGTAATCACAGCAAACATCGGCGGCCATCCGAGCAGATGGCAGATGGACGCCGTCAGCAAGACGGCAACAGCGGTCTTGAAAATTCTTCCCCCGAACCATACATTTTGTTTTAACCTCGCAAGCATTTCATATAACCTCCATTGCCTCCTTCTTCTATTATACGCAATGGGGCAAGTCGCTCGTAGAGCTATCCGGCTGCAAACCTCTCGTATACGCGGAACTCAAAGTTCCTTTATTTTCGAAAAACCGCCGTTTTCCGGGGAATAGCGGAACATCAATTTCCTCTATCCACC
>CAVWLN010000009.1:0-31312 GCA_963755735.1 uncultured Paenibacillaceae bacterium | reverse complement strand
GATAGAGGCACTGGCGTTGCATCGAGGTTTTCAAGGTTATTTTCATTCAATATATTACTATAAATGTAAGATATTAATGTAATTTCGTGGACAAAAGAAAAGAAATCTCTTATTGTTGAGTTACCTACGCGTTATCCATAAAAAACGCCTCAACAAAGGAGATTTCTTATGGATAACGTACCTAACTCTACTGTCATTTGTCAATGTCTTAAAATGTTAAGTGTTAACACATCTCGAGACAAGGAGCTGGATTATCGAGACAGAAATTATTTGTTGGCTCTTCCATCCTCATGTTTATCGAAGCTCAATTGCAGCAGCGTCATTCGTATTATGAGATGGTCGAACATCTGGTAGCCAACGATACATTTCAGAAGATGCTCGGACTGGAGTCGATCAGCATTTCCCAGCTCTCACGCAAGATGAGACAGTTGCCTACAACAGAGCTACAAAACCTTTTCTTCTCCCTTTTGAAGAAGATTAAGGAACTGACAGGAGATAGGCGAGGTGTGAGTGCCCAGATCGGTAAGCTAAAGGTGTTAGACTCTACAGAAATCACCTTGCCACCTATTCTTTCAAAATGGGCCTACTGTTCAAGATCTAATCATGGTGTCAAAATGCATACATCCCTTGTTATCGCAGATGCGAAGACGATGTATCCAGATCACATGATTGCCACAACTAAAGATGTAGCCGATCACGAAGTCGCGAAGTACTTCACGGTGGAACAAGATGCGACATACGTAATGGATCGTGGCTATCAAGTGTACGACCATTTTAAATACTGGGTTGACAGGCGCATTAAATTTGTGGCCCGGGTCAAGCAGAACAGCCGTCTCTCCATTGTGGAGGAAAGGGATTTACCCAAAAGGAAGAAAGGATTTATACGCGATGCGGATGTGACGATGCCAGATCTCCCGACGAAACTACGGCTAATCGAATTTAAGGATGATCAAGGGAGAACGTACCGATTAGTGACCAACCGCTGGGATTTATCGGCCCATCAAATCGCTGAAATCTATCGGCATCGATGGCAGATCGAGACTTTTTTCAAATGGGTAAAACAACATATTCGTTTGGTCAAACCACACGGATACTCGGTAGAGGCAATCTGGAATCAGATGTATATCGCACTCATCGCATATGCTCTGTGTTTACTGATTAAATTACAACTTCAATGTAAGCAGTCGGTTTGGCAACTCTTGCAGCTAATGTGCATCTATGCGGACCGTTCATGGGAATGCTTTATCGCTGCATTACACCGGAAACCGACACGAACCTCGAAAGGACGGCCGAAACGAAAAGGTCGACGGCCGAAAGTGTCAAAGGTTTCAATGAAACCAAGAATCATCTTGCTGTAAGTAAATCTTAAGATCAAATATGACATTTAATGGGATAACGCGTTGGGTTTTACGACTCATGGCTTTTTAGCCCTCATGCAGAAATCGGAGATGTAAAAATATTACTTTTATTTCTATTCATTACAGTTGCTTATATTAAAATTTTCCTCGATGCAACGCCAGTGGCAATCAGGCGACTTGAACCGTTATTTTATACGACATTTCATACAAAATCGCCAAATCGGGCCACTTCCGCTGTTTTTTATATGACGTTTCATACAAAACGCCACACATGAGGCTGAACAAGCTGCTTCCTTGGCTTTTTCCACCGCTCCTATTCCTCCACACCCTATACCACCCGCAGCCGCTGTGTATCGCTTTGCCCCTTCTATCACAACACCACCTCCTTACAACACGCCACCTCATGACACCGCCAATCTCACGCCTTACCACACCGACATCTCATGACACCGCCTATTTAGCCCACCTCATGACATTGCCGATCTAATCCGCCTTACGACACCGCCGCCTCATGACATTGCCGATCTAATCCGCCTTACGAACAGCAAAGCTAGCCTACCTTACGACACCGACATCCAACAAACAGCCACGACACCGCCCATCATGACACCGCCGATCTAATCCGCCGTACGACACAGCCGGTCAAGCACGCCGCATCGACTGCCGAGATGCAACTGCCCACGACCGACTATGTCCGATAATCTGCGGGATTTGTTTCACTTGCGGTTATTTGCGATAATGGAGACAGTATGGATGACTAGATCATATGTCAATGAGGAGTGAAGCCGTAATGAACCAAGCTAGTGGGAAGCAAACTTACTACGCATATATCGGCTCTTATGCAGAGCCGGAAGGGCCTGGGCTGTATGCGTGTACATACAATGAGAACGACGGACAGTTGAGCGTCATCGAACAAATCAGCGGCCTGAAGGACCCTACTTTTCTGACCGTAGACGATACCAATCAGAAGCTGTATGCGATCAGCACCTACTTCGACGAACAAGGAGCCAAGCAAGGCGAAGCCCGCAGCTTTCAGATCCAACCCGATGGCAAGCTAAGCTTGCTGAACCGACAACCGACGGTTGGCCCGACTTGCCATATTACGCTTGATCACGACAAGCGCTGCCTAATCGTCTCCAGCTATCACGGCGGCATGGTCGGCGTCTGTCCTATTGAGCCGGACGGTACGATCGGTGCGATTACCGATGTGCAGCAGCATGAAGGCTCAAGCGTCCATCCGAATCAACAAAGTCCGCATCCGCACTCCGTCTTCTTAGATAAGAACAATCGCTATGCGATATGCTGCGATCTTGGAGTGGATCGGATTTATATTTATAAGTTGGATGCCGAGAGCGGCCGCTTGCTCCCACATGGACAAACCAAGGTGCAGGCTGGTGCTGGGCCGCGCCACCTGGTGTTCCATCCGTCGCAGGACTATGTATATGTAATAAATGAGCTAAACAGCACCATTACCGTATTCGCCTATGACGGGGATGCGGGCACATTGCAGGAAATCGAAACGGTTTCTACTTTGCCGGAAGCCTATAACGGTGACAACGCCTGCGCAGATATTCATATTTCTCAGGATGGGAACTATTTGTACGGCTCGAACCGTGGTCATGACAGCATCGTCGTCTATCGTGTCGACTCGTCATCGGGAAAGCTTTCTCTTGTTGAGCACGTTCCCGCCGGCGGGAAGCATCCGCGAAACTTCGCCATTTCACCGGATGATCGATTCGTACTCGTTGCCAATCGTGATACGAACAACGTCGTAACATTTTCCCGGGACGCCGAAACCGGCAAACTGCGTCATACCGGCATCGAACTACAAGTATCAAAACCGGTTTGTGTGAAATTTTCGCGATCAGCAAA
Organism: uncultured Paenibacillaceae bacterium; assembly: GCA_963755735.1. Classification (GTDB taxonomy): domain Bacteria; phylum Bacillota; class Bacilli; order Paenibacillales; family DA-C8; genus Insulibacter. Next base: position 28,082 of record CAVWLN010000009.1, on the reverse strand, counting down.
CGGCTCATAGATGACATGAACGGGGACTGATGCAACAACCTCGTTCACCGGAACGCTCACCGTGATCGCTCATCGAAACTGCTAAGTCGGACGTGCGGCTTATACTTGCGTCCGACTTTATTTTTGCCAGCAATTTAGTTAAAATTTGTATGAGGTAAACAGGTCCTACATTTGAGGTAAAGGAGCATTAGAACATATGGATCTGAAAGAAGCATATGAAATATTGGGCGTACCGGAATCCGCAGACAGAGAAGAAGTCGAGAAGCAATATGCTGTATGGGTACGCAAAGACCGTGCGCTCAAGCGAGCGCAAGGCGAGGCTGCGAATGAAGACTTCGACTTCGCAAAGATCAATGAAGCGTATAAAACAATCACTAAGCATTTCTATGATATGGAAAATGCCGCAAAGCCGAAGCGCAATCCCCGCGTCGAGAAGCTGGATCACTTCTGGACTTATTATAAGTTTCACGTCATAGGAGCGGTCATTCTGATCATCGGTGCCGTCTACTTCATCAACACCATGGTTGAAAATCAGCGGGAACGTGAACGGTTGGCACAGCTGCCGCCTCCCGCAGCCACGATGATGATGTTTGGGGACTTCATGGAACCGGATACGGAAACGATTGAAGAGGCGATTCTAAGCAGCAAGCCGGAATGGGAACGCGTCGTTGTCAATACGACCTATGTGCCGACCGAGATTACGACTCAGTATGACATCGCGTTGCAGCAGAAAGCCGTCGTCTCCCTCGTGACCGACCGATCGGACGTCTATATGATCGACCAAAGTAACATGCAAAATTTAGTCAATCAGCAACTATTTCAACCGTTAGATCAATATGAAGAACGATTGAAGGCGTCGGTGGGTGAAGACAATCTCGTCTACGCCAGAACGCTGCCGTCCGGTCTATATGAAGACGAGGAACCTGGCGAGCTTCATCTCTATTTGGTTCGCTTGCCCAACCACGAGATCTATCAATCGCTGTCCGGAGAGTTAATGGCAGGAATCCATGTCGGTTCAGAAAATATTGAAAATGCGCTGCAAATGATCGAAGCGCTGGCGAAAGGATTGTCATAAATGGATCCGCTCGTGTTACTATCATTTCTTGGTGCAGCGGTACTGCTCACGATAGCGCCGGGGCCGGATTTGTTATTTGTCATTGCGCAGAGCATCTCGCAGGACAAGAAGGCGGGAATCGCCGTCGCCTGCGGCTTATGTACGGGCTTGCTCGTCCATACGAGCGCGGCGGCAATCGGTGTGTCCGCCTTGATCTACTCCTCTGCTATCGCCTTTACGATCGTCAAGTATGCAGGCGCCGCTTACTTAATCTATTTGGCGATACAGGCGTTTCGCGATCGCAGCACCTTACAGATTTCAAGCAAGCAACGCAGCGCTTACTCCGCTCTGTATCGCAGAGGAATCTTCATGAGCGTGCTCAATCCGAAGGTGTCCCTCTTCTTCCTCGCCTTGCTGCCGCAGTTCGTAGTTCCGACGGCTGGGCATGAGGCTTGGCAGATGATCGTGCTGGGGCTTATCTTTATTGTGCAGGCGCTGATCATCTTTACGATCGTCAGCATCTTCTCGCACAAAGTACGCACATGGCTTGCACGTAGTCCGCTCATCGCCAGACGCTTCAACATCGTGCAAGGATTACTGTTTACGATCATCGCATTACAGATGGCACTCGCAAGAAAATCGTGACGGCTCGCATCGCTTCCATGCGCCGAGCCGCCACTTACGGACAGTCACAATGGGGCTGGGGCTATCGCACGAGTATCGCACGAGCGGTCATTCCGTTAATATTGCTTGCGATAATCAACCACATTGCGGCGAGGAGCGCCTGTTTGCAAGTAGGCCGCCAAATTGTCCATAAAGACCTCAAATGCCCGCTCGTTATAATATTTGGAGCCGCCAGACGCGTGCGGGGTTATGATCACATTGTCCATCTTCCATAGCGGGCTTGTGGCGGGCAGCGGTTCTTGCTCAAACACGTCAAGACCAGCGCCCGCGATATGACCTTCCTGAAGCGCCAGAATTAAGGCCTGCTCATCCACAACTTCCCCTCTGCCGATATTAATGAACATTGCAGAGCGTTTCATCATGCGGAATTGCTCCGCTCCGAACATCTTTCTTGTGCTTGAAGTGAGCGGCAGCGTCACGACGACGTAGTCACTTTCACCTAGTATGTATTCCAGCTTGCTTAGCCCTACCATCTCATCTACGAATTCTGAAGGTCGTTCAGACTGTCTGAGCCCGATCACTCGCATACCGAACGCTTGCAACAGACGAGCGATCTCTTCACCGATTGCGCCGACACCGATAATGCCCGCCGTCTTCCCGTGCATTTCCTCAACCGATGCGATATATTGCCAAGTGCCGTGCACTTGATTTCGCATATGGAGATGCAAATTGCGCGTAAAGGTGAGCATCATGGCGAGCACCGTCTCCGAGATCGGATACGCATGAATGCCGCTCGTCGTTGTGAGATAAATGTTTCGTGCAGACAGCGTTTGGTGCGGCAGTCTATCCACGCCTGCAGACCATACCTGAATCCACTTAACGGGAGACTCCGGCTTAGCAATGGTTTCCTCAAAGTCGCTTTTCCATCCGACGACAATTTCCGCTTCCGCTATTTTCTTAGCCCACAGATCTTTATCTTTCCCATATACAAGCTCATAATTCGGCGCTTCTCGGCGAATTCGCGCAGCTTGTTCATCCGTTAGCGGTACCGTGCATAAAATTAATGTCAACGTTTCTCAACCTCCTTAGGCTCACATCTTTGCTGATCTAATCGGTATTATACATGATTCCTGGCTGCCTTGGACGGACTATTTCCCGCAGCTCATGCAAATAATATTCATAAATTGCACGTACAAGGAGATATGGATGTTATGATCAGCAATCGTGAATTGAAGGAAGAAATTGAACAATTAACCGCGCAAAATCTAACGTTATCTGATGAACTGAAGCAATTGAAAGAGTTGTTAAAAAGGCAGCATGAAAGCCAAGATCAGCGAGGTCAAGAAGGCCGAAACGGCGGCAGTAACGAGCAAAATCAAAACAGTTCTGGGCAAGGCTTAAGCGGGCAAAACAAGCCACAGCAACAAAATGCTGGCGGGCAGTCAGGTGGACAATCAGGCGGACAAATCGGCAGCATGCACATTGCCAGCGTTGCCAACGAGTTCTTACAATTAAAAGCGATGACCAACGCCCTGGAGCAAAAAATGAATCACTTCATCCAAAACCAAACAGGCGGTGGTCAGCTTAGACAGGAAGATGTCACTTATTTGCTCCTCAATATGATGAATGGCATGATCGATTGGACGATTGAATATGTCGCACGTAACCAAAGTGGACAAGACGGACAAGGGCAAGGACAAGGAGGACAAGGAGGACAAGGCGGGCAAAACAACCAAGGGCAAAACGGTCAGAACAATTAAAAGTAACAAATCCTTGAGACTGAGCATGTGCGAAGCGCATACATTTCGTTAGCAACTTTCATTACTTAGGAAACGATGGTATGATGGAAAGACAGACAGATAGATACAGGGAGGGAACTTCATACATGCTCAAAACTAACGACGCTACGTCATCCAGACAACCTTTACACGACGTTGATGCGCTCTTCTTAGAAAGATGGTCGCCAAGATCATTCTCGGATAAACCGGTGTCGGACGAATTGCTCTTTCGCTTGTTCGAGTCCGCTCGCTGGGCACCTTCCGCATTCAACCATCAGCCTTGGCGATTCATCCTGCTTAGGGGAAGCGATAAGGAACGCGTACATCAATGTATTAGCGATAACAATTTACTCTGGTGCAGCAAAGCTCCGGTACTCGTCATGTTCCTATCCGAAAAGTCGCGAAATGGCGTGCCGAATCGCTCACATGCGTTTGACACCGGTGCTGCATGGAGTCACTTTGCCTTAGCTGCCACGAAGGCGGGACTGATCACTCACCCGATGACGGGCTTTGACTTTGAGAAAGCGCGCGACATCTTGCAAGTGCCTGAAGAATATGAGCTTCAAGCATTAGTCGCAGTAGGTTACCAAGGGCCAGCTGACGCCCTGCCCGATCATCTGCGTGAGAGGGAGATGCCGAACCAGCGCCGACCGATCGAACAGTCTATCTACGTAGGCACCTTCGGCCAACCACTTGGGAGGGAATAATATTTGAACATTGAGATCTGGTCCGATATGGTGTGTCCCTTTTGCTATATCGGCAAACGCAAGCTGGAAGTAGCGCTCGATCAATTGCCCTATGGCAGTGAGGTCAAAGTGCGCTACCGGAGCTTTGAGCTCGATCCGAACGCGCCGGTTCAGAGTAATCGCGACCTGCACGATTCGTTAGCGAGCAAGTTCGGCATCAGCCGCGAGCAAGCCAAAGCGATGAACGACAACGTCAGTGAACAAGCGCGCGCCGTCGGATTAAACTACGATTTGGATCGTGCAGTGCCGACGAATACGTTCGATGCTCACAGGCTGACCCAATTCGCCGCCAAGCACGGCAAAATGATTGAACTAACAGAACGAATTTTCCAAGCATACTTCACTGAAGGACTTCATATCGGCGATCATGCCACATTAGTGAAGCTTGCCGGTGAAGTCGGGCTAAATGAGACGGAGGCTAAACAAGTTTTGGCGAGTGATCAGTTTGCAGATGAAGTTCGCAAAGATGAACAAGAAGCAAGACAGATCGGCGTACAAGGCGTTCCGTTCTTTGTGATCAACCGCAAATATGCCGTATCCGGCGCGCAGCCTGTCGAAGTATTCGTGAAGGCATTGGAGCAAGCACGAAGCGAGGAACAGCCGAAAATTACCGTCGTGGGCGACAGCGCGGAATCCGGTGCCGCATGTACAGATACAGCCTGCAGCACGGATACGGACGCCAATACTGGCAAACGTGACCGCTCGCCATAAGGAGGCGAATTCATCATGAACTTACAAGATATTGCGTATTCCGTCCTTGATCTCGCTCCGGTCGCGGAAGGTCAAACCATTCGCGATGCTTTCCGCAACACGCTTGATCTGGCACAGCATGTTGAGAAGTGGGGATATTATCGATTCTGGCTTGCAGAGCATCACAATATGCCCGGCATTGCCAGCTCTGCTACCTCCCTTCTGATCGGGCATGTCGCAGGCGGTACAAGCTCCATACGCGTCGGTTCGGGAGGCGTCATGCTGCCGAATCATTCCCCTCTCGTCATTGCCGAGCAATTCGGTACACTGGAGACTTTATACCCTGGACGCATTGATCTTGGCCTTGGCAGAGCACCCGGTTCGGACCAACTGACTATGCTGGCATTGCGACGCGGTCCCGGCAGCGACGGACAAGATTTCCCGGAACGGCTGGAGGAGCTGCGCACTTATTTTCAACCTGAGCGTGCTACGTATCCAGTAAGAGTGCGGGCTGTACCCGGAGAAGGGCTGAACATCCCGATCTGGCTGCTCGGATCGAGCGGCTTTAGCGCGCAATTGGCGGCCAAGCTTGGACTACCATTTGCGTTCGCCAGTCATTTTGCCCCGGATTATTTACTGCCGGCATTGCAGCTGTATCGCAGCGGCTTCCAGCCGTCGGAACAATTGTCCACGCCACGCGTGATGATCGGCATCAACGTGATCGCCGCTGAAACGGATGCGGAAGCGGAGAGGCTGGCTACGACTTTATTCCAACAATTTTTGAACATCATACGCGGACGCACCGGACTTATGCAGCCACCTGTCGACAATATGGATGAGCTGTGGTCACCGGAAGAGAAAGCGGCGCTTAGCCGGCAGCTTGCTTATACGGTGATCGGCAGTCCAGATACGGTCAAGGAAAAGCTTGAGCAAATCGTGGACATTACACAAGCTGACGAAATTATCGTCGGTTCACAAATTTACGATCATGAAGCTCGTCTACGTTCCTTTGAAATTCTCGCGGAAGTTACAGGCATCAAGCGACGTTAACCAAAAGGCTGTTCGATCTGCCACTATACCTGGCAGACCGAACAGCCTTCTCCATTTATCCTTGTGACTTGATTCCCGTATAGATGTGAACCGCCTCACGCAAAAATTCCGCAGTACCCGGTTGCTCCTCATCATAATACGCTCGGAACCGTTCGTCCTCCACATACATGTTCACTAGGTTGGCATGTGCCTCCTTACTGTAATCCGACCAATAGAAGGTCAGCCATTGCTTATGCAATTCTGCAGCTTGCTGAGCTAACGCGCTGCCCGGATCTCCGGTTTGGAACGCGGCGGCCAGCGTTTGCTTGACTTCAGCTGTCAACTTCTCCAGCGCCTCGTGCTCTTCCTTCGTCATGTTCAGCACCTTCTGATTGGCTTTCTCCACCGCGTCATCACCGTATTTTTCGCGGATTTCTTCCCCATATGCTTGCTCATTGTTCGCAACCAATTGCTTCTTAAACCCTTCAAACTTCTCCATGTCCGTCATCGTCTCTTTCCCTTCCTTCATCGCTATCGTACGATTTACATTGTGAATCAAAGCGGATATTCGTTCTTGCTCGTCAAGAAGCTGGGCACGATGTTGTTTCAAAGCTTCAAGCTCATCAAAATCAGGCGATTGTAAAATATTGCGAATCGTCTCCAGCGGAAATCCAAGCTCGCGATAAAACATAATTTGCTGCAGCCGATTCACCTGCGCTTCCTCATAGATGCGATATCCCGCTTCGCTCACTCTGGCCGGCTTCAGAATGGCGATTTCATCGTAATATCGCAGCGTCCGCGCACTAACTCCTGCTAATTGTGCTAACTTTTTCACTGTATATTCCATGCGCCTCTGCCTCCTGACACTTCCTAGCATAAACGTTGACGTAACGAGAAGGTCAATCCATTTATCAAAAAAAATGTATCAAATAAAGAAAAAAGTCCGCCTCGCTCATGCGAAACGGACGAATATGCTGGTGAAGGGAATTGAACCCCCGACCTACGCATTACGAGTGCGTTGCTCTACCCCTGAGCTACACCAGCAAAATCCCCAACGAATATTATTTATATCACTTTTTGTTTCAGGTTTCAAGTGAAATTTTTGCTCATTATTTAAAGCTCTTCAATCATCATTTGGTCATTCGTATTCTTATATTTCTCAATATCGGCTTGTGCCTTCCGGATAATCTTCATAGATTTTTGATGCCAGTCCCAAAGTGTACCATGATCAAATTGTTGAGGATACTGTTTTATCTGCTCGTCAATTAAAGAATCGTAATGATTCAATTCATTCGGACAGTCATTGCACAATTTACGCAAATGTATAAGATCTGAAATCGTGGCTTTTAGCAACATGGCGGATTTCAACATTTCTCGATCTACTTCATGATTTTTAATCAAAGCAAAGAAATGCCCGACAACAGGTAGATTCTGTACATAAGTATTAAGAAAGTTTAATGTAGAGTGAAAGGAGCTTTGCAGAAGATGCGATTTACGTTCATCGATCCTTTGTTTAGCAGCGGATTCAACCATTTCGACCCCTAAACGGTTCGATTGCTTTTGGTACTTGCTGTACTGTTTGGAAAAACCGAAAGGACCTGTGTTTAGACCAAAATAGTCCAGCGCTCCTTTCGTCAGTTTCTTATTATTTTGGCCCCAATTTTTATTAGCCAACTTGAACAACTCATTTCTGGTTTCGTTTCTCTTTTTTCCACTGTCTCCCGTTCCCGTCGTCCATTCTCTATCTTCAGCAAATGATCGGAAATGGTTGCGAAATTTCGTAATCTGCTCTTCTTTCTCTTCATACTCTATCTGATGTTCTGCAGCGATATAATTTCCGTACTCATAGTAGAATTCATCATGAGAAGAGTCAATTAAATCTTGTAGATTAAGCGGATCGTAAAGAATTTCGTATACGAAAGGACGATTTCTCCAGCCAGATCCGTCTTTAGCTAGAATATGGCCCGCAGATTTTTTGCTCGTAATATCAATCCAAGCAATTTCTTGCTTCCCCAGATTCAGGACAATGTCAGGCCGTGTATGTCCGCTGGCAACCTGGAATCGAACCTGTAAACCTTTGAAATCACTCGGTATATAGCGGCATGTCAATGCTTCCACAGCATATCCAAAGTCGGCGTGTATTATTTTGGGCGTGCGTTCCGGGTTTTCCACATATTGTTCGGCCGATGAATACCATTTTTTCACATGGTTATCTGTTTCATTTTCTAACGAATACCAATTGATCGCAAGTGATCTGGCATTATCCACTAATTTTACGGTCTCTTGGACAAACTCACCCACCACGGATACATACTGCGCCAAAACACCGCCTTTAGGAGCATTATATTCGGATGCAACAGCAAACCGCTGCAGTGGGGCGTCCGCCACAGTTTGTGCTGTCTCCACTGCAGAATCCATCACTGCTGCGCCGTCACCACGCTCCAGCTGATTCCCTTCTTGCTGCATCGTCAATGCACGTTGCGCCATCACATCTGCTTCATGCTCTAACGCTGGATCGTCATTCATCTGCATGCCTCGCAGCTGCATCGTGGGTCGTACTTGTCCGCGCTTTTGCTGGATGACGTGCCAAGCTTCATGTGCAAGATGGCGCTCCTGTCCCGGCGCCAAATGAATCTCGTCTCCTTGCGCGAAGGCCAATGCATCGACCTCCTGCGGCTTGTCCGAATCATAATGCACTTCGACTTCACTCATATCTTGCCCTGACAACTGCTCGAAACGACTTCGCAAAGAATCCGGCAGCGGCCGGCCGCTGGTCTGACTCATTGCCTTCATCGGCGCCTTGTCGTTAGATGTCTGCAACCGTCTGAAAGTCGTTGTACGCTGTATGACTGGACGCATCATTTGCACTATGGCACGGTTGCCAATGCTCTGTTGCAGCTTCCGAAGCTGGGCAACGGGGTGCGGTAGCGGCTCGAACAGAGCGCGATCCTTTTCTTTCTCCCGACTTGATCCTCTACGATCTGGATTGAAGCCGGACTTGCCTTTGCGTTGGAGCATAAACGTTCACCTTTTTTCACTTTCATTATTTTGCCTGTTATTTACTTATTATAGCAATAAAATCAAGCTTGTCAGGATCATTCGAAAAAAAATAGACCCGCACGGGTCTCTTAAGTTGATCTAGAACTTTGATTTCTCTCACATCGTTCATTAGAGCATCATAGTCGCTCAGTGATCTTGCAAGTAATCATCCAATGAAAAATTTGCTTGGAACGGATCGGTTTGACTGCTTGTGCCTTTGCATTTTGTGCAGAGTGAATAGTGGATAATCACCTTCTCCGCATCGTACACTTCGATATCCTCGTCACATTCCCGACACTTAATTAAACCCAGCATGCATGAAACCTCCTACACAAGTTTTCCATGTGATGCGTCAGACGCATGTCGCGGCGCCCCTAAAGTCGCCAGCAGTCATCGTTTGTGATCATCCTAACGCGTGAACCCACTGCGTTCTATAATTATGTAGCAACGACCTGTCACATTCCACCCGCGAACCTAGATGGCGCAAGATTACGCCAAGTTTTCGTGCGTCACTCCAAGCAATCCATCCCATGAAGTATCTGACGTAAACAAAAAACGGCTTCGCCATCACAGATGTGACACGAAACCGTTATCCATGTAAGAGTGCTTTCCAATGAAGCCTCGATTTATTTCGATTCTGATTTTCTTATGTTTCTCATGCCGACTCCTTCGTAAAATAAAATATGCGGCGGAATCCGGAAAAAGTCGGCCAACCTGTCCTGATATTCCTTATTGCCGATAATCATGCCTTCATGAATGTATTTTCGAAGCGTTCCTGCAGAAATCCCGCACCAACGGGCCACATCGGTTGGAGATGCTTGATGCACCTTCAACAGACCGGCAAGGAGGCGATTGGCGATCTTCTTCCCCCATACCCGTTCAAGAAATCGGGAAGGCTCGGGAAGCTCGATCGTAATCCCGATCAGCGACGGATCAAAAATATACTCTGCCGGGAACTTCAACACTTCACTAATTAAATCCCAGCGATGCTTCTTCGGGATCGCCCCTTCGTAAACCCAGCTAGCAGCCGAGCGATGATGTACGCCGATCCGTTGTGCAAATTGCGAAATTTTCAAATCCTCAGCATATAGCAGAGCCATTAAAATCCGATTTTGAATGGTCCATTTTTGTGTTTCACGAAAGCGTGGCTTGCGGATTCCTTTGCCTAAATACTTCTTGGCTAACTCACGTGACGATAATCTAAGTTGACTGTTCATAGATGATGTACCCTTTCTATATACTGTAGACGTTGCGTATACTTTCATTATAGGGCTTGTACTTCGCAAAATGAAGGACAAGCCTCACACACCTATCAACCGCTTGATTCTAGCCCATCCACCTCTTCCAGCAAACGATGCACCCATTGTACCGGCACAGCTAGTCCAACACTTCGTTCTTCACCGTCGATACGCGCTGAGCTAGTGGCAAATACGACTCCGATGACTTCCCCGTGTTCGGCGATGACCGGGCTGCCACTGTTGCCTTTGTATACGGGCGCCTGCAATACCAACATCTGCGGCTCCTTATACGTCACTCCGTAAGTCTGGCCTTCGTTCGCAATGCCTGTGAAGAACAAAGGATTGCCAATAATATAAACAGGTATACCCGCTTCCCCTGTATAAGAATGAGCGAGTGGCAATACAGGCAAGTGCTCCGCATCAATTTCTAGTAGTGCTAGGTCAACCTCGTCACTGATCTTCACGATGCGCCCTATAAACTGCTCACCACTTGCCAAACTTACCCGTAGCTGCGTCGAACCTTCAACGACGTGGCGATTCGTGACGATGAGCCCGTCCGGTGAGATCATAAACCCTGTCCCTTGGGAGCCATCCGTATGAATGACGACGACCGATTCTTTGTACGTCTGAATGTGTGCTGACTGAGACAGCCTTGCGGAGGTAGTCAAGAAGCGCATGGCCTCCAAGGAAAACAGCTGCGGAAAGAACGATATAACCTGGACGAGCAATACAATCGCCACTGCCACGAGCACAATTTTGCGAAATCGCGGCGTCTGTATGAACGGTCTTGGTGCTGGCTCTTCCTCTTCCGCTTCCTGAAAATATCGTTCCAGTTCTTCTTCTGTAAATTCTCGGTCTTCTACGATTCGGATCATCCCGGTTCGTCATGCTACCTCCTGTCTGAAGATTATCCATTCCAACCGTTGTAAAAAACGGACGACAAATGGTCGCCCGTCCCGGTTAGTCGCTCTTCCCTTATCCTAGCTTCACTGCGGTTCCGCTAACGGTCACCATCAGCATGCCGTCACGCACGACTTCGTAATCAATATCTACTCCTACAATAGCATCGGCACCTAATCTGGAGGCCTCGAGCTCCATTTCATGGATTGCCATCTCTCTGGCTTCTCTCAGCTTCGATTCATAAGCACCGGATCTGCCGCCGACGATGTCTGTGATAGATGCAAATAGATCCCGCACGATATTGGCACCCATAATCGTCTCGCCTGTTACAAGCCCGAAGTAATCTACGATTTTCCGACCTTCAATGGCATGTGTCGTCGTTACAATCAAGCCCATTCCACCTTCCTATATGGGGATAGTTTCACTAACTCAATTGTATAGGGAAGAAATGTATAGTTCAACCGAAACCGTCACAGGGATGGAAATCATCGTATTATTCATTCACAGCTTCTTCACATACTCGTTCACACGGTTTCGTACACGCCCATGCCCATTTACGAACGAATATTTAGTCGCTGCAAGCGAAGCGCGTTCAGCACGACGGACACTGAGCTGAAGGCCATCGCCGCACCGGCCACCCAAGGAGCTAGCAGTCCTGCAGCAGCAATTGGAATGCCTAACGAGTTGTAAGCTAGCGCCCAGAATAAATTTTGCTTAATATTACGCATCGTCGCTCGGCTCAAATAGATGGCATCCGGGATGCTGGTTAGATCACCGCGCATTAATGTGACGTCAGCGGCTTCCAAGGCGACGTCTGTACCCGTGCCGACGGCCATCCCGATATCGGCTGTCGCCAGTGCTGGAGCGTCGTTAATCCCATCGCCAGCCATAGCGACCTTCCTGCCTTCCTGCTGCAGCTTCTTCACTTCCTCGGCCTTGCCTTCCGGCAGCACTTCCGCAAGCACTTGCTCAATGCCTGCCTGAGCAGCAATCGCTTGCGCAGTACGCACATTGTCGCCTGTAATCATCATGACCTGAATTCCCATTTCCTTCAGCCGACTGACGGCAGCTGGCGACGTTTCTTTGATTGTATCGGCGACGGCGACCATCCCCGCATAATGGTTATCAACTGCGGCAAGCATGACCGTTTTGCCGGAAAGCTCAAGCTGTTCCATCGTCTGATTCACATGAGAAACATCAATTTGGTGTTTGTCCATCAGCTTGCGCGTGCCGATCAAGATTCGCTTTCCTTCCACAACCGCCTGAACGCCAAATCCAGGAAGCGCGGTGAAAGAATCCGGCTCCGCAAGCTCAATCTTCCGTTCACGTATGCCGCTGACAATCGCCACTGCGAGCGGATGCTCTGAGTTTTTCTCAGCCGCACCAAGCAATCGCAAAAATGTTGTCTCATCCATGTCAGTGATGACGTCCGTCAGCTCCGGCTTTCCCTTCGTAACCGTTCCGGTCTTATCGAGCAAGACAGTATCGATCCGCTGCGTAAGCTCCAGATGCTCGCCGCCCTTGAACAATACGCCGTACTCCGCGGCCCGTCCCGAACCAGCCATAATCGAGGTCGGCGTAGCGAGCCCTAAGGCGCAAGGACAAGCGATCACGAGCACAGCAATCGCATGTTCTAACGATTGTGCGAAATTTCCGGGCGTGATAATCACCAGCCACAAGAGGAACGTTAGCAAGGCAAGCACGACGACTATCGGAACGAACACGCCGGAGATTCGATCCGCTACTCTTTGGATCGGTGCCTTTGAGCCTTGCGCTTCCTCGACAACCTTCATTATTTGCGCGAGCGCCGTCTCTTTGCCTACCTTGACCGCTTGAATGCGAAGCATGCCGTGCTTGTTGATTGTGGCTCCGATTACGGTGTCACCCACTGTCTTCTCGACGGGGATGCTTTCACCGGTTAGCATCGACTCATCGACAGCGGATTTTCCTTCCAGCACAATCCCGTCCACCGGCACCTTATCTCCCGGTCGAACTAGCACGACGTCGCCTGGCAGCACGTCTTCCACCGGGATCGTCACCTCTTGTCCATCACGAACGACCAGCGCGCTCTTCGCTTGCAAGCCCATTAACGCCTTCATCGCTTGGGACGTTCTGCCCTTCGCCAGCGCTTCAAACAGCTTGCCCATTATGACCAATGTAATAAGAATCGCACTCGTTTCGTAATACATGGCCGGTCCATGCTGAGCATCCGCGCCCGCAAAGTACCAGTCCAATGTCAAATACACACTGTAAAAATATGCAGCTGACGTTCCAAGCGCAATGAGCACGTCCATGTTGGCACTTCCTCCGCGCAGCGCCTTGTAAGCCCCGACGTAAAATTGCCAGCCGATGAAAAATTGCACCGGGGCGGCGAGAACGAGCTGAAACCACGGGTTCATAAACAATTCTGGCACATACATCCAGGAAGTAAATTGAAAATGTCCGACCATGCTCCAAAGCAGCGGTAGTGACAACGCGGCTGAGAGTAGCAGCTTACGCTTTTGCCTTTGGATCTCTTGCGCGCGACGATCCTCGCCGCTTTCTGATCCTGCTTGACTACGGCCTCATACCCGAGCTGCTTCACCTTACGCTGCATGTCATCAATCGATATTTCACTAGGCGAAAATTCAATATTTGCCGTTTCCATCGCCAAATTGACAGTCGCTTTCGATATTCCGGGCAGCTTGTTCAGCCCTTTCTCGATACGCGTTGCGCACGCCGCACAGGTCATGCCGCTAATTTGCAAGGTCGTGAGCTCATGATCGCGTGAATTCGCTGTAGTCATGGTTGAACCACTCCTTCAAATACCCATAGGGGGTATGTGAATATGTGAAGAAAAGCCGCATCACAGCGGCCATTCATCTTTTTTTAAGAACGACGTCGTATCCTTGCTCTTCGATTGCTTCCTTGACAGCTTCTAGCGTCACCTTGTCCTCATCATATTGCACCACGGTTACAAATGATTCGACAAATCGACTTGTCCTGTTGCCCCAACCTTCACGCAGTGCACCTTCCACAGCGTTTCACACAGTGCTGACAGGACATGCCGTTTACTTGCAATTTCACTTCTTTCATCAGTATCCCTCCATCTCCATTATTTCATTAATTTGTTGACTTCGTAACTTCTCCAACAATTCGTCGATCACTTCGTGTTCACCCGCTTGATGCGTTCCACGATAAGCTCTTCATATGTCCCTCGTCAAGTAGCTTTTGCCGACGCTGTTTAACGCGGATTGCACCGCTGCGATCTGATTCAACACGTCATCGCAATACGTATCTTTCTTCTATCATGCCCTTAATGCCGCGAACTTGTCCTTCGATTAAGTTCAGACGAGCAATCAAACTGTTCTTCATCTTGTCTGAGTGATGGCTCTTCCGCTCGTGATGTTTACCAGGCATAGCCTCATCACCTCTCGCCCCCAATTTACCATACCCCCCTAGTGTATGTCAACGGTGAAGCAACATCTCCTTTAAACATCAATGATCATGCACACCAATTCTTCATCGCCTTCAACATCTTTAGCACCTTTAGCTGTGCTCCCCGATACGGCACGTCAACTGCCAGCTCACTGATGCTCCAGGTTTGACCGTGCTTGCTTTTCCTCGCTTGTAGGCTGCATCCAGACGGTCATAATATCCGGTGCTCGGCTCCAGCGCACAGACGGACTGATGATGAAATTGACCCTCATCGATCCATATTCCAAGATACGGCACTTGCTCCACTTGCCAGGCAAAGTGTACATATTCCCCCGTATGCTGCTCGACCAATTCCGCCCATCCTTCCGACAGTGAGCCTTGCACGTAAAACTTGCGCGCATCGCGGCGCTCCTTATCCCCGATCTGATCCAAGGAAATGCTCTGATCACCGCAGGCATCGGTGTGCGGCCATTCGTACACTTGCCCCTCCTGCAAATGTTGAGCCGCCGTATACACAAAGTACGGATGTGACGTCTTCAGGCAATCGGACTCTCGTATTCGAAGTCGCCATGAACTGCGGGTGAGCTGTCCACATATAAGCCAGCGCCTCTTCACCCAAATTCGTAACTTCGTAGTCCAAGCACAACTCCGCTTCATGCGTGAACGACAGTGTTCGCTTCAAGCGATACTTTAGCGCCCTGCCATCTACGGTACAAATAAGCTGATCACCACGGCACTTAGCTTCCCACGGCAGCGACCACACCTCCCCGTGATCAGGCAATAATACACCGGCATAGCGGCCTTCAAGCGGATATGCGCAGGCGTCTATCGTAGGAAAACATTCATCCCAGCCGCTCATATCCGCGTCCGTAAACGTCGATCCGTACTGAACTTTGCGCAATCCGGTAGCGGAACCTGCCAGCCATTGCTTGTTCGTCGGTTTATAGCAAAGGGATACGAGCTTTGCACCGAGCTCCGGAATGACCTTCACAATGAGCTGTATCGGATTCCATTTCCACAGCTGCAAACCCTTCATGAATCGTCTGTCTGATGTCAATGTTCATACTTATCCCGCCTCTTCCACCTTAATTTCCTCGATCCTTGCTCGGCGACACCTTGTATCTCTTCTTATAAATTTTGCTAAAATAGAAAATATCCGAAATGCCGACCATCTCGCTAATTTCTCCGATGGAAAATTTTGTTGTCTTCAGCAGCATCCTCGCCTGATTCATTCGCACCATTTCCACGTACTCCATGAGCGTCATCCCGACTTCTTCCTTAAACACTTTGGAAAAGTGCGAACGGCTTAAGCTTGGCCACCCGAGCGACTTCATCCAGCGTTATTTTTTCTACAAAATGCTCCTGAATATATTGCAATGCTTTGCTAATTTCCGGTTGATGAAGGCCGTACATTCGATTGTCTTGCAGCCAATCCTTGAACAATTGCTTATATTCCTTGAAATGACCGGCGCTCATCTCCTTAATTCGGCGCTGAAACGCTTGATCCACAGAATAGCCGTTCTTCTCAATAAACGTAACGAGCATCATGAGGTCATCCTTAATGAATTCCGGCTTGCGTCTGACTTTGGCGAGCAGCTCCAAGAACGATTCAATCCATAACGGCAGACGCTCGATTTTCATAAATTCCTCACTGCTTCTGAGCAGCTCCATAAAATACTGATGCACGTCCACATCTTCATTACGCTGTTCTTCCAGCAGACGATCGACTCGGCTTATTGTGCCGTAAGGACAATAAAATAACGTATCAAAATCTGAAAGATGCTGCTGAATCGAAGTGAACAGTCCATCCAAATCCTGAGCCGAGTATCCGTATATGACCGATATGCTGACCGAGAAAAATCGGTCAATCACCGATTGCAATTGAACATAGTGCTCATGCTGATCGACATCTTCCTTTAACGAACCGACGATGAGAAACTTTCCTTCCGAAATATGGAAGATTTCCTGCTCGACACCGATCTCCTGGCACCATTCGGAGACGAAATTTTCTACAGTAAATACGGCCAGCTCCACTTGACCCTTGTATTTGTCCTGCAGCCAATCCGAGAACCGATCGACTTGCAGCAAAGCATATTGATAGGTGCGATCTTCCTGAAACAGCTTGATCGCATGCTTGTGCGCCCGCCGCTTCAGTTCGCTCGTTGAGATTCGGTTATGCAGTCTTTCATGAAACATGGCGCGGGTAATCGTAAGCATTTCATTGCGATCGAGACCCGTACTGCTTTGCTTGCGCTTACTAGTTGCCGCCAATAGCTGCTCAATCGTCTGATTCAGCTCTTCCTCTGTTAAGGTAGCCTTCAGCAAATATTCCTTGGCACCAGATCGGATCGCTTGCTGCGCTAGCTGAAATTCTGCATAGTTGCTAAGGACGATCGAAGGCAAATCGGGAAATGCAGCCAAAGCTTGACGAATAAGCTGAATACCGTCTACTTTCGGCATTCGAATGTCTGTGATCAGAAGATCAACATCGACTCGTTCGAGCAATTCCAAGGCTTCTGATCCGTTGCTCGCTTCGTAAATTTCATATGGGGAATGCCGCAGCATCATCGAGATATGACGTCTGACATTTCGTTCATCATCGACTACAAGCAGTCGTTTCTTACTCATCGTGATCCTCCATCCTCCCTGCCAAAGTCAATGTGACGCGTGTACCGCCAGCCGCGGACTCTTCAATCTTCATGTACGAAGCTTCACCATAATGAAGGGCAATCCGGCTTGTGACGTTGTCCAGTCCGATCGACTTCTTCGTTGCATAATCGTTTTCACTATCCGAAAATCCGCATCCATCATCCTCCACGACAACCTGAAGTCCAGCTTCACTCTTGCTGATCTGCACATAGATATGTCCGCTGTCACGGTCAGCAAACGCATGCTCAAAGCAGTTCTCAATAATCGGCTGTAGCAGCATCTTCAAAATATGCTCACGCTCTGCCTCCGGCTCAATATCCAGCTCCACCGTAATGAATTCTCCGTAGCGAGCTTGTTGAATTTCGATATATTTGCCGATATATTGCACTTCCTCCGCTACTGTCCAGTAGGAACGGTCATCATATAGCTGTTGCTTGAGCAAATACGATAAGGCGAGCATCAGCGAGCTGAGCTTGCTCTGCTTCGCATCGTCCGCCAGCCAACGAAACGTATTGAGCGTATTGAGCAAAAAATGCGGATTGATCTGATGCTGTAGCATTTGCATTTCCAATTGCTTCTTGGCATGTGCTTCTGCTTCATAGTTTTTGCGCGCGGTATTTAAGTTGTGCACGAGCTGTCTAAGCGTATGAGACAATTCGACAATATGGTAATCTCCCTTGATCATAATGTCCGTATCGTTATGCTGTATCAGCTGCTTCGACAACGACTTGATCTGAAACAGCGCTTTGCGAATTTCATTGATGACAAGCGCTGTCACCCCGATGAGCAGCAGCACGATCGTGCCGATCGCTAAGTACGTCGTTAATCGGAACAGCGAGATGCGTTCATTGGCCAAGTTAGAATCTGCCCAATATTGCAAGCTCCATTCGGTCGGTGGCAATCCATACTGCTCTCTTTCCGTCGTTCGATCCGTACTGTCCGCATCCGCAGAACGGTACAAGACATTGTGCTCAGCGTCCCACAATTCGAAATATCCTTGCTGCCGTTCCAGAATGTTATGAATATAAGAGAAGGGCATCAAGATGTTCACTTGACCTTTAGGCACAGCCGTTTCAGGATCGAACAAAATGCGGGACAGCACGATGAACGATTCTTCCTCACCGTCCAGGTTCGGAATCTCGACGATGTACCACCGGTAGCTGTCCATTATGCTTAAGCTTTCTTGCGGAATCTGTTCCTGGATCATGCGCCTGACCGCTTCTTTGCTCACATTGAGCCGCGAAGTTTCCGACACATATTGATTGCCGAATTTGTCAATGATCGCCACCGCATAGCTTTCGTTCAAGAAGAAAGCATACTGCAAGCGATCGATCGTATGAAAGTAAATATTCGTCTTCTCAATATCATAAGGATCGGTAATTTGCAGCGAGTCGATAAACATCGGATCACTGATGAACAAATTGGTCGACATAAAAATACGATTCAACAAGTCGCGAATGTTGTTCGAAGTTTCCGCCATCCGCATATCATCAATTTCTTCGATATGATTGCGGATCGTCTTCTCTGAAAGATTTTGCACATAAAACAACAACGTGAACAAGGGAATCGATACCGAAAAGAAGATTATTAATAGCTTGCGCTGAATCGATTTGGTGCCTGACAAAAACTTGACCATGCTGTTCATCTTTTTCGTCCCCCGATAAATGGCCAAATGCCCTTCATCCAGTAAGGAAGAAGGGCATGGACAGATCGTCCTGATGCTTAATTGTCTTGTTGTTCGATAATGGCAGTATCGATCTTTTCTTTGATCGTGGCCAGCGTGTTATCTAGATTATCTTGACCTGTGTAGTAGACGACAATTTGATCAAGGAAGATCGATTCGTATTCTTGCGGTGCTGCCAGTACAGGCTTCTCGGAATATTGATGACATCCGGGTCGCCACCGAACAAGTATTCGATTTGCTCGAGTGTAATGTCATCGTCTTTCAATTGCTCGGCAATTTCCGCATAGTACGCTGAAGCGTCTACTTTGTTGTACATCGGTAGTGCGCCTGTACTCAAAGTATAGTCAGAAACATAATGTTTCGCAAACAGCAGCGCTTCCTCCGGATAAGATGCATTCTTCGGCACTGCAAGGGAGTCAATGCTGGACCAGTTCATATGCTTGTCCGTCATTCCTTCCGGCACCGGCATCGGAGCAATACCGAACTTCCAATCTCTCGGGAACTCATCCTTTTTCGTAGCCGCCAGCTGCGTGTACCACTGCGCGCCTACAGCCATGCCGTAGCCGCCGTTCCAATAGGACAAGAAATCTGTGTTGTTCGAGATATATTCTGCAATCGGCATAGCCGCTTCCCGCGTGACCATAACATCATACAACCATTCCATGCTTTGCTTAAATTCTGGCGCATCGATGTTCGCCTTTAGATCGTCTGTGTAGAATTTACCGTTGTTCATCTGGCTGCCGTATCCATAGTAATACATGCCCCAGTGATTGTAGAAGTAGCCGTAAACCTTCTTCCCGTCTACCGTTTGCGTAAGCTTCTCTGCTACGTCAGCGACCTCATCCCATGTCATCGGCACGTACGGATCC
This sequence comes from uncultured Paenibacillaceae bacterium, assembly GCA_963755735.1. Lineage (GTDB taxonomy): Bacteria > Bacillota > Bacilli > Paenibacillales > DA-C8 > Insulibacter. Next base: position 8,365 of record CAVWLN010000009.1, on the reverse strand, counting down.
GGGTAAGGAACGTTCGCATCATCGAACACTTGCTTGTTGTAATAGAGCATCCAGTTGTTTTGCTGGATCGGGAAGAAGTAATAATGTCCGTCATCTACAGGCAGGAACGAGCTGCCGAAGTCTTCCGACATGTTGACACCGACGGCTTGAGCATGCTCCTCAATCGGCATCAGGAAGCCTTTGTTCAGCGCATCGTTCTGGTAAATGCCGTTCCCCCAGATCAGATCGACCTTCTCACCGCTCGCAAGCATGATGTTTCGCTTGTTAATGTACTGCTCATGCGGTACGGAGATCGTCTCGACCTTAATGTGCGGATACTCGGACTCGAACCGCTCTACGAACGCCTTGTATTCCGGTGTATCGACATACTGGGAAATGTTTAGAAACTTGATCGTCACCTGATCTTCCGATGCGCCGTTATTTGCTGCCGGCGATTCGGATTGGTTTGCTCCCCCTTGACTATTGCCTTTGTTGCCTCCGCCGCCACCGCATGCGGATAGAACGATGGAAGCGGTTAACATAAGCATGACAATCCAAATAAACCCTCTTTTTTTCATCGTGATATCCTCCTTTTTAGATAACCCTGAACATCATCATAGTGGAACAAGTCCTATCTGGGTATGGAAAATTACTCTGTATCTTTTGTAATATTTTCTTTACTTCCTTATCCATTCCTTATCCCTTGATCCCTGAAGACATGATGCTTTCTACGACCTGCTTCTGCAGCACAATGAACGTTCCCAGCACAGGAATGATCGCGATGCAGGCCAGCGCCATTTGCTTGGCATATTCGAGCCCGTACTGCGTTTGGAAGCTGTGCAGACCGAGCGGGATCGTAAATTTCTCAGGCGACTTCAAGAAGATAAGCGGCTGATAATATTGATCCCAGATCATAAAGAAGCTTAGAATGCCGAGCGTTAACAGCGGTGTTTTGGCTAGCGGCAAAGCAATTCGAATGAACGAACGGAACACGCCACTTCCTTCTAAATACGCGGCATGAATGAAATCGCGCGGGAACGTCAGGAAGAACTGCCGCATGAGAAAGATCGACAGCACGTCAACGATATTCGGCACGATCAAAGCCCAATGCGTATCCAAAAAGCCGATATAGCGAAACGCAATAAATTGCGGCAACAGGCTTAATTGGTACGGAATAAACATCGTCATCAAATAAAACATAAAAATGATATTCGCATGCTTAAACTTCAAATATCCGAATGCATAGCCGGCAATCGCGGCGAACAAAAGCCGGCATAAGACGGATACGACGACGACGACAATCGAGTTGCCCATCCAGGTCATGACGTGCGACTCCGTCAGCAAATAAATGTAGTTATTGAAGTTGATATCGTCCCAATGGACCAAGACGAATGGCTTCTCAAACACCTGGCTCTCGTATTTGAACGAGGTGGACAGCATCCAGATTAACGGTGTGATGAAAATGAGTCCGATCAACCCATACAGGATCGTCAGCAATAATCTGGTCGTTTGTCCCTTAGATAGTTTGCGACTCATCGTTTGTACACTCATTGATAGAACACCCACTTTTTCTGGCCGAACCAGTTAATCAGGACGAGCAGCAACGTAAACGTGAACAAGACGACGCCGACAGCAGACGCATACGAGAAATTATAAAATTCAAACGCGCTGCGATAAATGTGATACGTTAATGTCGTCGTACTAAATGCTGGGCCACCTTTGGTGAGCAAGGCCATTTGATAGAACGCCTGCAAGCCGCCGATAATCGTAATCAACAGCAAGAAGAAGCTCGTCGGCGAAATTAATGGGAAAGTCACGTGCTTGAATCGCTTCCAGCCGCTCGATCCGTCAATGGCTGCCGCTTCATACAGATCCTTCGGCACGCCCTGCAGTGCAGCGAGGAATAACAAGCAGTGGAACCCGACATCCTTCCATGAGCCGATCACGGCAAGCACCGGCAACGCCCAGCTGGTGTCCACCATATATTGCGGAGGATTCAGCCCCCAAGACATCAGCAAGCTGTTGAGGGGTCCTTGTGTCGGATGCAAGAACACATTCCACACGACCAATGTCGCAATATACGTCGTGACATAAGGAATGATGAAGAAGGTGCGAATCATTCCTCTTAGATAGACTTTGGAATTCAAAATAAGCGCCATGCTAAGGCCTAGCGCCAAGGTAAGCGGCACATAGATGACGAGATAGATCAGCGTATTTTTGAACGCCTTCCAAAAATCATCGTCACCCATCAGCTTCTTAAAATACGACAGACCTTCGAAGGAAATCTTGTTCGACATCAAATCGATCTCGAACACACTTAAGATAAAGACAAACAGCATGGGAATCGCGATAAACAAAGCAAACCCGACCATGCTCGGAATCGCAAAGATCAGTCCCAATCTTCTCTCCATATGCTCCAGCGAACGATATTTCTTCCGTTTGCTACCATTCCTTGTGACAGTCGCGGTTTCTACCAATCATCTCACCACCGATTATTATGAATTACTGTCATTATGATACTTTAGCGGTAGGATGAACATGGATTTTGATATGCGATGATTTGTAATATATTCTGATTATGTATGGGTGTCAAATAAACGAGTAAGAGATGGCGGCTAGCCCTCCCTTCGGGACTTTCACCCTATAGATGACGCCCATGCTGGGCGTACCAATCGAGTAGGAGGGGGTGACTAACCCCCGTCCTCTCACACCACCGTACGTACCGTTCGGTATACGGCGGTTCATGAAATATTCCGTAGGTAGTTGTATCTGTCTGTTAAAGTATTTAGTCCGTTAGATTTCCAATACTGGTTATCTAATGTCCTGTGAAGTATTGGACTGCGAGGTATACGCCAATACCCTTTTCGGGTATTGCCCCATTCATAGGCTTTGTCCTTAGGTACACCGAGGGATAAAAGCCTTTTTACTTTGGTCTTAGGTTTCTTCCACTGTTTCCAGAGACACATGCGTAGTCGTCTCCGTATCCATTCATCCAGACTATGAAAGATACTTGGCGTGTCGGCTAAGGCGAAATAACCACACCATCCCATAAGGTACTCGTTTAGTTCCTTTATTCTTTGCGCCATCGATAGCGGGCGTTTTCTAGAGGTTATCTCGCGAATTTTCTCTTTCACTTTCTTCATGCTTTGCTGGGCTATTCGAATTTTTGGGTCTTTGTTCCATGTAAAGCTGAAACCGAGAAACTTACGCTTCCATGGTCGGTCTACCGCACTCTTCTCTTGATTAACCTTCAGCTTTAATCTGTTTTCAATGAAAGATGTGATGGACTTCTTTACTCGTTCTCCTGCTTTACGTGTTTTCACGTAGATGTTACAGTCGTCCGCATAGCGGACGAATCTGTGTCCTCGACTTTCTAGTTCCTTGTCGAGTTCGTCCAGAATGATGTTTGACAAGTAGTGGACTTAATGGGCCACCTTGTGGCGCACCTTCCCCGGTATCCATCACCACTCCATTGATCATAACCCCCGCTTCAAAAATTTGCGAATGAGTCTGAGAATCGTTTTGTCCTTTACTTTCTCCGCCACTCTTGCCATTAGTATGTCATGGTTTACTCGATCAAAGAATTTCTCTAGTCAAGGTCGACAACCCATCGATAGCCCTCCTTCATGTATTGCTCTAGCTTTCCTGACTGCCTCATGCGCACGTCTATTGGGACGGAACCGTAGCTGTTCTCGGAGAATTGTGGGTCGAATATTGGATTTAACACTTGGGGAATCGCTTGTTGAATGAAACGGTCTATCACGGTAGGTATACCTAATAACCGTACGCCTCCGTCAGGTTTCGGGATTTCGACCCTTCGTACCGGGCTCGGTTCATAGGTTCCATCTTCAATTTCTTGTCGAAGGGTATGCCAGTTTTGTAGGATGTGTGTCCGTAAGGATTTTACGGACATGCCGTCTACGCCTGGCTACCTTTGTTGGCTTCCACACGTCTTAGTGCCGATAGCAGGTTTTCCCGTGACTATACTTCCTGAATCATCCGATACAATTTCCTTTCGTGAATTGTTTTCTCCCTTTGTGCCACGGCTGAGAACTCTGCCCTCTCCAAGTCCCCTCGGAATTCACCGCTTCCTCCTTGAGAGGAAGTCCTTTCGGATTTTCTGCTTTCAACGCCCACCCTTGAACGCCATGATATTCAATTCCTATTTCATGTTCAGCCCTTCCGCATACTGTTGTACAACCTGCGTACTATGACCTCTGCTGACTTCTGTACGTTCAGCCTACTTTCACAAGCAAGGTTACCAAGTTTACTTCGCTTTCCGTGCAGACCTCCCCAGGTAAGAGCGTTATCTTTCTCTCCATCTACCCGCTTCATCTACTCTCGAGCGCCTTCGGTAGTATGGACTTTACTTTGTTCAGCAAGCTCATCCAACTCTCGCTAGCCTTATATGAAGTTCGTGTTCCTCGGACCGGAGATTTGCCGCCGACTTCCTTCAGATTCCACCTCGCGGTGGACACCCTTGTCTTGAGCTAATGGCTACTACTGCCTTCACCATTCGGGACTTTCACCCTATAGATAACGCCCATGCCGGGCGCACCGAAAAAGGGAACCCAGGATGAACTGGATTCCCTTTTTTGCTCTAATTCTCGATCATTAATTCACATCAGGGGATAATGGCCCCGCTAGCTCCTGTAGGAAGAAAAGCTTTCCTGGAAGCGTTGGCATAAATGACGATGGTATCCACATGTTAGGACCATGACGCAAAGTGACCCATAGCGATAACCCTTGCCATTGCATGCCTCTTCCGAGAACCCCGTCACATCCCCCGATAATGCGATCAGAATTGTAGAAACAGACCTGGCCCGATCGTATTTGCCCTTGCAGGAATGAGCGTTGAGCGGCTTTTGAAGCTCGTAATCGCATTTTGTTCAATCGTTAACGGGTGCAGCTTAGCACCGATTCGATGCGTTGCTTTCTTCCATTCTTCCACAGATGAATAATCCTCAGCAAAATGAGGCTCCCAAAAAGCGATATGGAAAGCTCTGCCAATCCCGAAAATCGTAATCAATTCTGCTCCTTCCGCCTTGAGAGCAGTAATCTTATCAGCATAGGTCGCGATATTATGCTTCGTGGCAAAATTACGCTGCTCTAGCGGTACGGTTAAATCTCCTAATGGACCATAGAACGCTTGCTCCATGGCATATTGGAACGAACCCTTATGCTCGGGTGGCAACGTATTACCCTCCGCATCGCTCCACTCATCCATATTGAACCCATATACGTGAGAACAATCGATATTCCATTCACGCAAAAAATGAACCGCCCATCGATACATGCCCATCGGCCCAGCGGGTAAAATCAAGGCAAGTTTTTTACCTTCTTCCTTTGTGCGCCGAATATTCAACGCAATCTCATGTCCCATCATGACACCAAGATCATGCACTTCTGAACAAGCGATTGGATGAAAGCTTTCGTTCCAGAACGGCTGACGCGTCATAATTTCATCAGGGGAATGAGAACAGCACGCATCGATTTTTTCCAGATCCCAACCTTTCGGATCGAACCCATCAAGCAATGTACCTTGTAAAGTAGACATTAAATTCATGTTCACCACGACTCCTTTTTACTGATTTTCTTTTTCGTTTTACGGTAATAGCCGAGCCGGTTTCATTCGCGGCCAAGCTAGGCATGGGGTAAAACCTTCTGCATAGGCCACCCCGCATTGATAGCCGCGGAATTTCGATACGGTTTTGACAAAATCAAGAAAATCAATGCGATCATGTTCCCTTAACCAGCGTATTTGACTGTCATGACAGGCATTCATTTGTAGCTTCACATCAATAAAATCAGAAATATCTACATATTCCGTGGGAATGAAATTCATACCAGACAATGTATCCATATAGTAGATCGGTACGATCTGATCATAAGCCGGGGATTCGGTTTCATAATAGGGCACACTCGCACTAAAGCTCGCGTCAAACACAGCCATAGATACTTCCATATGATCCTTCATATAATCATCTCGAGGATGAGTGATAATGAGATCCGGTTTCGTCTTTCGGATGATTTCCGTCAATATTTTTATTAGCTCCGGATCATCGCTTCTCACGGATAAATCCGGTTTATCCAGACTGATCACTTCGGCTCCTATTAGTGCGCCAGCCCGTCTGGCCTCTTCCTCCCGAATCGCTATAAGCTCATGTGAAGGAATGACCTTATGTCCCTTATCCCCATTCGCTACATGAACCATCGTGACACGATGTCCTTGCGCAGCAAATTTGGCTAATGTCCCCCCCGCAACCAATTTCCAAATCATCCGGGTGACATCCGACTGCAAGCAAGTTTAATGTTTTCATTTTGAATTCTCTCCTGATGCCACAAACTGAATTTGGCCTGTCTCAAGAGATCGCTTGATGGCCAGCATCACTTCCAGCACAGCCCGACTTTCATCGGGCTTCACGAACTCTGGCTCGCGATCGTTCTGCACACAATCAACAAAATATCCCAACTGTTCTACGAAGGTTCTCTCGTCGGCCGGTTCGCGCAGCTGCACGGCGGCCGGGCCTGGGTCGACGGACGCCCCGGCGGCGGCGCCTCGTTCCACGTGTTCCTGCCGGCGAACGGGCCCTCCGAGTAGCTCAGGACGTCGGGCGCACGGTCCGGGCGATCAGCTCCGCCCGGTCGGCGGGCCCGGCCGCCACCACGATCACCCAGGTCGCGCCCGCCTCGCTCAGGCGCCCGGACGTGCTCCGCGAACCGCTCCGCGCCCCCGATCCAGATGTCGTCGGTGCTCATCCCCCGCTCCCGCCGGGCGGCGGTGAGGCGTTCGGCCTCGGGTTCGTCCTCGCCGACCAGCGCGATGCCGGCCCACGTGGGCTCGACCTCCCGTCCGGCCGCTCCGCCTCCTCGGCCACCAGCGTGGCCTTCCGGGAGAACTCCTCCGCGGTCGCGCCCCACCCGTTCCAGCCGTCGGCGATCGCGCCGGCCAGGCGGACCACCGCGTCGGCCTGCGCGCCGATCCACACGGGCGGCCCCCCCGGACGGACGGGAGGCGGGAGCAACGGTCCCGCGATCGGAGGAACCTGGTCGCCGCCCTCCCAGGCATCGCCCCGGAACAGGGCCTTCGTGGCCGCCACCAGCTCGGCGAGGTGGATGCGGCGTTCCGCCTTCGACAGCGTCGGGATGCCGAACGCCCGGTGTTCGGGCTCGTCGATGGGGTCGCCCGTCCCGATCGCGAGGATCATCCGGCCGCCGGTGATGTCGTCGAGACCGGCGGCCATCTTGGCGAGGAGGCCCGCAGGGCGCAGCTGGGCCCGGGCGACCAGCGTCCCCACCGCCACCCGCGAGGTCCACGGCCCCCACGGCGGCCGGGAGCGTGGTGAACGCCTCGAGCGACGGCCGGTCCGGCGACGCCCCCCGGCGGGAAGAGTGGTCGAACGCGAACACGCCGTCGTAGCCGAGCGACTCGGCCTCCCGGGCGACGCCCCAGCACGCGGTCGGTGCTCCCGGAGAACAACGGGAGGACCAGCCCGAGGCGCGGGGTCATGCCGCCGCCTCCAACGCCAGCAGCGCGGCACCGATGCCCCCGGCGTCGTTCCCGAGCTCGGCGGCCACCAACGGCACGTCCGGGCGGTGCGCCCGGCCCTCCACGGCCTCGCGGAACGCCGCGCGCGCGGGCTCCAGGACCAGGTCCCCCGCCTCCATGACCCCGCCGCCGACCACGACCACGTCCGGGTCCACGACGTTCACCAGCCCGGCGATCCCCTGCCCCAGCCGGCGCCCCGCCTCGGCGAGCACGCCGCACGCGACGGGGTCGTCCCGCAGGCCGGCGGCGGTGACCATCGCGCCGGTGATCGACGTGGGATCGCCCCCGGCCAGCTCGGCCAGCACCGAGTCCGGCGCTCCCGCGGCCGCCTCCCGGCCGAGGCGGCCGATGGCCCGTCCCGACGCGACCTGCTCCCAGCAGCCGCGGTTCCCGCACCCGCACACCGGGCCGTCGGGGTCGACGATGACGTGCCCGATCTCCGCGGCGAACCCGTGGGCCCCCCGGAACAGCCGTCCGCCCGACACGATCGAACCCCCGATCCCCGTTCCCACTGCGACCAGCAGCATGTCCCGGGCCCCCCGGCCCGCGCCGAGCCGGTACTCCGCCCACCCGGCGGCGTTCGCGTCGTTGTCGACGAGGCACGGCAGGCCGGTGAGCTCGTGAAGCCGGTCCCGCAGCGGCAGCTCCCGGAACGGCACGTTCGGTCCGTACCGCACCACCCCGGTGGCGAGCTCGACCAGCCCGGCGACGCCCGCCCCCACGGCGACCACGTCCGGGCCGGCCAGCTGCTTCGCGACCGCCTCGATCGCCCCCAGGATCCGCTCGGGCCCGCTGGTGGGCGTCGGCTCCCGCACGTGGTCGAGGACAGTGCCGTCG
>CAVWLN010000008.1:0-30380 GCA_963755735.1 uncultured Paenibacillaceae bacterium | reverse complement strand
CGAGAGCGGCGACCGAACGGCGATCGAGGTCATGAAGCGACTCGGCGTCCCGGTTCCGCACTCGCTGTCGAAGCTGCCCTACTCGACGTTCGTCTAGCAGCGTCGCGCCGGCTCGCGTCTCCGAGGCGTGTCGGTGGGCCGACGTAGGGTCGCGGCGTGGACACAGGCTCGCTCACCCGGTCGCAGCGGCGAACGCTCGACACGCTCCTTCTCGACGGTCGGCCGCGTCCGTGTTCGACCCGGACCTCGGCGACCGGCTACGCGACGCGGATCCACGGCGAGCTCGGCGAGCTCCCCGAGCAGGTCTATCTGACCAAGGCGCGGCTCACGAACGCCGAGCGCTGCCAGGGCAGGTTCCAGGCGGCGCTCGCGAACGAAGGCCCGCCGTTCGAACACAGCAAGAAGACGGCCGGCGGGCTTCTCGTGCACCGCGCGGTCGAGATCGAGGTCGGCGGACGCGAGGAACGCGACGCGCATGTGGTCGTCGCTGCCGCGGCGGAACGGCTCACGGACGAGGACGCCGCGTTCGCCACGTACTGGAACGAGATCGACGCGATCGCGCGCGACGAGCTCGTCATGCGCGCGATGAACCAGCTCGTGCTGTTCCGTCATTTGTGCAATTGTCCCATGAATATAGTACGATATAGTAATGCCTAATTAGTAGTTTAATAGTGGCAGGGGGAAGCAAACGGTGAGAAAAAAGTTAATTCGCAGTTCGCTTATTTCGAATTTGATTTTCGTCGCTTGTGTCATCGTATATACGGTCTTCAGTTCGCCTCAGATCGGCCTGATCGGACTCAATCCGCTGAAGGTCCTTGACAATGCCGTCTTTGATTATAATATGAAGCAAACGATGACGCATGCCCCGCACGAAGATATTTTCGTTGTCGCGATCGATGATTATACCGTTGATGCACTGGAAGGTTTCCTTTCAACCGGGAATATTATATCCCATTCCTCGAATCGGTTAGACCTGCCAAAGCGATCGCATTCGATATTCATTTCGTAAGCCAAAGTGAAGATACATTCATAGATGAGATGCTGGCCAGCCAGTGTGATGATGGACAACGTCATCCTGGCAGCATCGGTTGACCTTGAAAATGAGCTAGAGAGAGCCGTCGTAGTCAATAAGGATGAACTCGTTACAGGCAGGCTGATTCCTCCTCTGCAAGTGCTTGCAGAAGAAGCACACCTCGCACATATTAACCGTTATGCAGAACGCGGTTACGACGATGGGATTATCCGCCGAACGTGGCTCATGCTTGGTACCGAGCAAGGCGCGATTCCATCACTGCTTACCAAACTGCACAACTTGCCGGCGCAGATTTGACCCCTTATTTGCATAACAATCCTCAAGCCGAAATGATCATTAAATATAACGCTTCATCGTATGATTTTCAAACGTTATCATACCTCGATGTCATTAGCGGCGTTTATCCGCCGGAGCTGTTCGAGGATCGAATCGTTCTCGTCGGCGTAACCGGTCTCAGTCAGGTACAGGCAACCCGAGCGTTGAGAACAATGTTAACCTCGTCTATGCGCATGCAGCCATCATCGATCAGCTATTAAAAGGAGAGCAGCTTCATGCTGCTAGCTTCTGGACCACGTCGCTGCTCATGATATTGCTGTTCGCCCTGGCCGTGCTGCTCGTCTGCGCTGTCGAAGCCGATCATCAGCATCGTTTGCGTTGTGGCGACCTTTGCTGCAGTGATGTTTGCCGGTCGATATTATATGTTTGACAAGCTGAATGTGTATGTGAATACCGTTTATCCGATCGCCGTCTTACTGGGCGCATTCATATTGAATATCACGGTTAAAACGTATTTCGAGCAAAAGCAAAAGAGCTTTATTACCAAGCAGTTCGGCGGCTATATTTCCCCGACCTTGTCAAGCAAATCGCGCGCAGCGACCAAGAGCTTCCGCTCGGTGGTATGAATAAGGAGCTGTCCATTCTGTTTCTTGATATTCGCGGTTTTACTTCTTTATCGGAGAAGCTGACGCCGCAGGAAGTCGTTGATTTCTTGAACACGATGTTTGACTTGATCACGGAGAAAGCGCTGGACAATCACGGAACGATTGACAAATTTATCGGCGATGCAGCGATGATCATCTTCAATGCGCCGGCTCGATGTGAACAATCATCCTTATTATGCAGTCAGGACGGGCTATTGAGATTCAAAAGGGCATGGAAGAAGTGCGAGAGCGCATTCGTGAGAAACATCGAGTCGTGATGACGTTATCGGCGTCGGGGTCGACGCTGGAGAAGTTGTTGTCGGCAATATCGGTTCTTACTTGCGGGTGGACTACACCGCGATCGGCGACAATGTGCCAATATCGCTGCCCGCATCGAATCGAATACGGTAGCGAATCAAATCCTTGTCTCTGAATCTACGTATGAACGGACGAAAAGGACGAGCTCATCTACCATTGTGTACCGGTGAAGGATGATGAAGGGCAAGAGCGTTCCGGTCAGCTGTACCAGGTACAAGGAATTGTTAACCAACAAGGGTGACGGTGAGCAAGCATAGCGTTTGCAAAGCACTCTAGTAAAGTAAGTTCATTTTCATTGCACATTCATAGAAACAATTTTACAATGATGTCAGAAGGTAGCGCAAAGTATGGGAGGTCAGGCGAGGATGATCGTTTTACGGGAAAAATTATCTTTCATAGGAAAGCTCATGTTGAGCATGGTTTTGACGGTCAGTATTTTCGTTCCGCTGCTCGCGGAGCAAGCGTATGCTGCATCTTCACGTGCGGCTGTAGTAGAAGAAGTAGAAGGGACCGCATACTTAAAAAAAGCTGGAGGAAGCAATCCATATCGGCTTTTTAAACGCATGACGGTCAATGACGGCGATACGATCATTACGGAGGCGAAGTCTAGCGTCGTTCTCAAAGCCGCGGATTGGCAAGACGAGATCACGATTGGTGAAAACTCGGAAGTATACATAGCAGACCTGCTGAAAGCCGAAGGCCTCTGAGACGGAAATGAAAGTGTGGTCAGGTTCTATCTATTCGAAGGTGTCCGAATTGGGAAGCTCCGACCAATACAAAATTTCCACACCTAACGCTACGATGGGCGTACGCGGCACACATTTTTTCGTATTCGTCGATCCTGCCAACGGGTATGCATATGTTGTGACTTTATCCGGCTTGGTGGAAGCGGGCTTGCTTGGCAATGAAGATGAGGACGACGATGAGAGCATCATATATCCCGGCATGCAAGCGACGTTTATTGAATGGATTGACGAGAACGGTAAGAAATTAAGACCGAAATGTATGTGACCCCCATCATCATGCAGGAGGCAGATGAGGGGATTATTGAAAGGATCCTCCGCAACAAAGAAGAAATCGATCGGGAGAATAATGAATATTTAGACAACGCCGGAGCTGGATTAGAGCCATTACCGGTCGATGAAAATGATTTGGAAAGATATCAGAAATTGTTGGAAAATGTTACGCGCTTGATCGTTCAGCAGTCCATTGAAAACGGCACACTTACAGAGGAAGAAATTCAAAACATCATCGATCGAGTGCAGAGTAACATAGATTGGGATGACGAGTTTGATCCGGTATATTCTCAGGCAGAACAAGAGCGTATGGAACAATTGCGTGAGGCAGAACGCAGACGCGAAGAGCAGCGCCAAATTCTGGAACGGAGACAACAGCAACAGGCTTCGGAAAGGCAAGATCTGCTCGACCAGATCAAACAGCAAAGAGAGATGCAGCAGCAGGAGAATGAGCGCGTCACCAACGACAGACGAGAATCCGCACAGCAGAGATATCTTGATCAACTGACTCCGGAAGAAAGGGAGCGCTTCCTAGAAAGAAGAAATGAGCAGCTTGGTGAAACGGATTCGGACTCAGCCCCGGCAACAGAGCCTTCGTCAGATGGTTCAAGAAGCAGAACGCCTAGCAGCCCAGGCTCGCAGGACCCAGATCCGCAAGAGCCGGAGCAGCCTGCCGAGCAACCAAAGGTTGAGCTGAGAAGCGTAACTGATACGGAGGATGGATCGGACGTAGTGCTTGAAGTCGTGCTGAGAAACTTCCCGGAAACGCTATACGGAGCCGAAATACACATGCTGCGAATGCGGATCACTTTAACGTCGGCTCGATTGAAACGAATGCAGACGATATTTTTGCAAATGCTGCGGATCATGTGAAGGTCGAGAACGGTTATTATGCTTGGGAAGCTGATGCGGAACCATCTCTATACGACAGAGATCGTGTACACCATACTTAGCGTAGGAGATGTAACGAATGATCCGGTTCACACTGACGGACAAGTGCTGCTGAGAGTCCCGCTTGTCTATGCAGTGGAAAGCTCGGACGGTCCTGGCCGTGTGATCCTGGACGGACTGTCGTTTGTGGACCGGGAAGGCAATGAATTGTCATATGTCATAGATGTGCCCGTATGGGATTATGAATTTTAAATCAAGCATGTAGAAGGAGAATGTCATGAAACGGATCTTTTGAACGCTTCTTATCGTTATAGTTACAGCCGCGATGCTGACCGGACCCGTCAGTGCGGCCAGTTACCCGGGATCGACATATGCATTAAATGAAACATCTGTATACGCTGGGAATATCCATTACGGCGACGACTTGTCAGGCGTGTATATTTTCCGCAATCCTGCAGGTGTGCTCACGCTTGGTGACGGATCGGTAATCGTTGCGGATACAGGCAACCAAGTAGTCATAGAGAGTGGAAGATGGGAAAGTCGTGGAGACGATCGGCCTCAACATTGCCAGGGATGACAAAGGCAAGCCGATCGGCGCACTGCTCGACGGGACGAAAGAGCGATCGTCATTTGTAGATCCAATCGGGATGGCGATTGATGAGGATGGCAACTTGTACGTGGCCGATGCTGGCAATCATGCCATTCGCAAAATTTCACCAGACGGTCTCGTCACTACGCTCGCTGGCGACGGGGTGATTGGGGATCGTGACGGTTCCGATAAGGAGGCGAGGTTTTATTACCCAACCGATCTAGCCGTTGCCTCCGACGGTACGATCTATGTAGCGGATACGCTCAATCACGTCATACGGAAAATCTCGGTTGGCGGGGAAGTAACGACTTTGAACGCTCCATCGGAACGAGTGGCAGAAATTGCCCCCGGCATCGTAGAACCGGTTGGCGATTACCGCGATGGAGCATTGGCTGATTCAATGTTTAACGAGCCGAGCGGCCTAGCATTGGATGATAAAGGAAATTTGTATGTTAGTGATACTGGCAATCAGCGAATTCGCTATATCGATTTTTCGACGAATACCGTCACTACGGTTGCTGGCGCGTCGTATGCAGATGAGCAAGCGGAAGTCATCTATGCGAAGGATGCGATCTATGCCGAAGGCTCGCATCGTGACGGTCCCGCAGCGGAAGCGCTGTTCTTCGGGCCGAAAGGTCTTGCCTATACCGAAGAAGGCGGGCTCTTGATTGCCGACAGCGAGAATCACGTCATTCGCTACTTGTACGATGGGCAAGTGACGACTGTAGTCGGAACGCCGGAAAGACACGGCTTTGCCAACGGTATCGAAACCTATGCCCGTCTGTATCGGCCTATGGACGTAGCGATAGCAGCAGACGGCAGCCTGTACATTGCGGATTCATATAATAATGTCATTCGCAATGTTGTACGCTACAGCTTGCCAGAGCAAGCATTGACTGCTTGCCGATCATATTCGGGTCGTATACGAAGGGGAATTGATCGAATTCGATACGCAACCAGAAGTGAGGAACGGCGTTAGATGGTACCGGTACGGCAAATCGCCGAAGCGTTGGGCTATCCGTGGAATATCAAGCGGAAGGCGGAAAGGTGACGCTCGTTAACGATCGTCATCATATCGAATTTGCGCTCGGTCACACCACGCTCGGCTTAACGGCTGACGGGGAGCAGGTGGCTAGCGTAGAGCTCGACGCAGCGCCTTATGCGAGCCGTAACCGGACTTATGTCCCGGTAAGGTTCTTCGCGGAAATCATCGATCTGGATGTGACTTTGGTTGCAGCAAGAGCAAGTTGTCTCATCCGCCACAAATCGAACTCCTAATTGGGAGTGAATAAAACAAGAAGACCGTCTGAGCTAGGCTCGGACGGTCTTTGATATGAATGAAACTGCTTAGGAAAAAATGAGCAACAAAATGACGATCAGCAATATGCCGCCGAAAATGGACGCATACCAGATAAGAGCTTTCCGGTTGATGCCTTGTTCCTGCTCCTTCTTGTAACGCTGAACGTATGATTGCTTCTTCTTTACCATATTGATCCACCCACTTTACATTTTAGAAAAGGTCAAAAAATCTGATAACTGCATTTAGGTTGCATAAGCTTGCACTAAAGTCGTAAACGATGACACGAAAGCAAGTATTTCTTACAAGAATTATATAGGCTGTACGTCGCGAATGCAAATACAAGCCCCTTTCTTTTTGCGCCTGAAAACGATAAACTGTTCGATAGACCAAACAGACTCGGGAGGAGTGTCAGTTGTTATATAAAACTTTCGCCAAGCCTATACTTTTTCGCATGGATCCGGAACGGGCGCATCATCTAACAATCGGTGGGCTTCGGGTAGCTTCGCGTATTCCCGGCATGCTGCAGCTATTTCGTGCGGCATATGGGTCGCCTAAAGCGCCTGAGCTTAGGCAGACGCTCTGGGGAATCCAGTATGACAATCCAATTGGACTTGCTGCAGGACTGGACAAGAATGGCGAAGCGGCCGCCGCATTTTCCGCTATGGGATTCGGATTTGTAGAAACAGGAACGGTGACGCCCAAAGGTCAGCCGGGCAATGAGAGGCCGCGTTTGTTCCGACTGCCCGAGGATGAGGCATTGATTAATCGCATGGGATTTAACAACCATGGAGCAGAATACATGCGAGAGCTGCTCGCTCGACTAAGTCATAGACCGGTACCAATCGCCGTCAATATTGGCAAGAATAAGGTGACGCCTAATGAGCATGCTGTCCAAGACTATCGCACATGCTTGCGCATATTATATGATGTCGGGGATTTTTTCGTTGTGAACATCAGCTCGCCGAACACCCCGGATTTGCGCAGTCTGCAGCACGGCGAACATTTGCAGCAGCTGCTTCATGGCATCATAGAGGAGCGCGATCTGCAAGCTAAGCAGCGCGGTGCGACGACCTTGAAGCCAGTGCTGGTGAAGCTGGCACCGGATTTGTCGCAGGAAGAACTGGAAGAAAGCGTGAAGATTATCGAAGATGCGAGGATATCTGGCATCATCGCCACAAATACAACCATTAGCCGGGACAGGTTAACGCATCCGAACGCCAAACAATCGGGCGGGCTGAGCGGCAGACCGCTGAAAGATACGTCGACAGCATTCATCCGTAGCATTTATCGCTTAACCGGCGGGCGCATCCCTATCGTGGGCTGCGGCGGTGTGTTCTCTGCGGCTGATGCCTATGAGAAGATACGTGCCGGCGCAAGTCTCGTGGAAATTTATACGGCTTTAATATATCAAGGTCCAGGCTTAATGAAATCGATTAACAAAGGCCTGCTGGAGTATTTGCGCAAAGACGGATTCTCGCATATTTCCGAAGCGGTCGGCAAAGATGTTTGAACGACCATGAAATGGAGGAATCAGCATGGACGGAAGAGACTGGAGCAAATTTCTCCTTCCTTACGAACAAGCTGTAGAAGAGTTGAAAGTTAAATTCAAGTCGCTTAGGTCGGAGCTTAAAAAGCGCGAGGAATTGTCACCAATCGAATTCGTCACCGGCCGGGTGAAACGAATATCAAGCATTCTCGCCAAAGCCAAACGTCTGAACGTACCGCAAGATCAACTGGAAACAGGCATTGAGGATATCGCAGGTATTCGTATTATGTGTCAGTTTGTAGAGGATATATACCGCGTGGCGGAGATCATTCGCGAGCGGAGCGATATGAAGTTACTGTATGAGAAAGATTATATAGAGAATAAGAAGGAAAGCGGTTATCGCAGCTATCATATGATCGTGCAATATCCGCTGCAATCGGCGCTTGGCGTCAAGCAAGTGCTCGCCGAAATTCAAATTCGTACGCTCGCGATGAATTTCTGGGCGACAATCGAGCATTCTTTAAATTATAAATATAAAGAAGAGCTTCCGGAAGCTGTGCGTCACAGACTTCGCCGCGCAGCGGAAGCAGCTTATGTGCTGGACCAGGAGATGTCCAGTATACGCAGCGAGATTATGAGTGCGCAGAAGGATTTCGAGCAAAATTCCAATATCGTATCGAAGCTGCTAAGCGATATTCAGGAATTATATTTCTACCATCGTGTCAGGGAAGCTGTGAAATTTCAACTAAAGTTTAATGAGCTGTGGGAGAAGGAGGACGTGTGGGGCCTTCGAGTTTTGTCAGATCAGCTTGACAAAGCGTTGGAAAGAGCGAAAATGAGTCAAAAAAACCGGTATAACAAAGAGTAGAGCGCTACCCGAGTTAAGTGTGGTAGAGGAAAGCGCGTTTTGCGTAGCGGAGCGGTCAGGAGGGGCGCTATGACGAAAGAGAAACGATTGAGACTGGATAAGATCTTATCGCATCTTGGACTGGCCACTCGTTCCGAAGCGAAGAAGATGGCAAGATCCGGACTGATTCTGGTGAACGGTGCGGTAGTGAAAGACAGCTCATGCAAGGTTGATCCGCTTCGTGACCACATTGAGCTGGACGGCCATCAGGTCGTATATCGCGAGCATATTTATCTCATGATGAATAAACCCGCTGGGGTCATTTCGGCGACTGAAGACGATTACCAGCGGACGGTGCTGGATTTGCTCAGCGAACAATACCGGGCTCTCCGGCCTTTCCCTGTCGGAAGATTGGACAAGGATACAGAGGGCTTGCTGCTGCTAACGAATGACGGCCAGCTGTCGCATCAGTTGTTATCGCCGAAGAAGCATGTGCCGAAGCTGTATGCCGCAAACGTGCGAGGTCGCGTGGATGAAGCGGATGTCGAAGCGTTTCGACGCGGTGTGGAGCTGGATGACGGATATGTGACAATGCCTGCGGAGCTGCATGTGTTAAGCGTACGGCATGATGAACAAAGCGGCCATGACGAATCTTATATTGAGCTGCAAATTGTGGAAGGAAAGTTTCATCAAGTCAAACGGATGTTTCAAGCCGTCGGCAAACAAGTCACTTACTTGAAACGATTAAA
This sequence comes from uncultured Paenibacillaceae bacterium, assembly GCA_963755735.1. Lineage (GTDB taxonomy): Bacteria > Bacillota > Bacilli > Paenibacillales > DA-C8 > Insulibacter. The sequence goes on along the minus strand of CAVWLN010000008.1, from coordinate 21,231 downwards.
GATGGGAGATGTCATATTGGACCCGGAGCTCAAACCGGGAGATTATAGAGAATTAACAGAGACAGAATTGAATCAGCTTATCGGAGGGAGCAGGAGATGAAATTCAAAATCATAGCCTTGGACGTGGACGGGACGTTGCTTGACGACAATCACCGAATCAGCGAGCGCACGAAGCAGACGATTCACCGCGTCAGCAAGCTTGGCGCGAAGATCGTACTATGTACCGGACGCGGCTCAATCAGTGCCCAGCCGGTCATGGAGGAGCTTGGCTTGGAAGGGGTCATGATTACGCACAACGGTGCGTCCATTATGAACACGGCTGGCGACGTACTGCATGAGTATACGTTCCGCGTAGAGGAAGTGGCTTCCTTAATCGACTATTGCCGCAGCCGCGATATTCATTACGATCTGAACACTTCTACAAGAATGATCATTGATCGATTGTCAGAGGATGCAAGGAAGATGTATGAAGATTACTTGGCGAGTCCGGACATGGTGGAGGACGCTTTACGTGTCGAGGATAAGCTTGTGAAATTTTGCATGTTTGCGGACAAACCAATCATGGATGAAGTGGAGAAGGAATGGCAGGCGAAGCGTCATCCTTTCCGCTTTATTCGCAGCGGAGACTACTTCATAGACGTCATGCTGCCCGGGGTAACGAAGGGACGAGCCTTGCAGAAGCTTGCCGAGCTGTGGGGCGTGAAGCGCGAAGAAATTGTGGCGATGGGCAATTACTTCAATGACATTGACATGCTGGAATATGCGGGCATCGGCGTAGCGGTTGGCAATTCACCGGATCTGGTGAAGGAAGTGGCGGATGAGGTAACGGTCACCAACAACGAAGATGCGGTGCATGTGACACTTAGCAAGCATTTTGCATTAACGTAAAAAGTTGCAATGTCAGGCTATAACTGCTCTAGCAGCACCCTAATTTCAGCAAGGGAAGGGGATAGAACTTGGAACATCGGTTACGCTAAAGGTGACTTTAGATTCCACTCATATGGAGGGATGTGCCTGATGGCCAAGATCGAATTACGCCCTGACCTCAAAACTGCAGGAGGAGAAATCCACGACATTCTCGTGAGCGGCCGCTATGTTGGCGGAGTGACCGTCGTCTATAGAGAGGGAAGCAGGCTGGCAGGCGCAATACAATTGGAAAAGTCATCGCTAGCTCCAGCTCAGAAACGCCACGTCATCCGATTCGTAGAAGAGTACATTGAAGCCATGGCCGCTGCCCTTGATGCTGATGAATGCGATGTGGTGGTGACGTATAGTCATTTTGATCAAGTGATCATAAGTGAGCAAAATATGGGGGAAATCGAATACGTCATCGATGAGTCGGAGCTTGACGAGGAAGTTGCGGCGATGGATAGCGGGGATACGATGGACCGCGGAGTTGCTTCGAATCGCGGTGATGCGATGGATCGCGGAGTTGCTTCGAATCGCGGTGATGCGATGAACCGTGGAGTTGCTTCGAATCGTGGTGATGCGATGGACCGTGGTGCCGCAACTAATCGGTCAAGCGATAACCATGAACAGCAAGAAGCGGCAGACGCGGAGCTGTATGAACTTGTCATTACAGGCGAGCATGGAGATTCGATCGAGTACCATGTATACGGCCGACATCAGCAATGGCTAGCCGAAGCATTCATCACGTTATACGGTGCCGATGCCATCGGTGAAATCAATTGGATCAAACGGCCGTCATCAGAACAAATCGAGCACGTGGTCGATTTGCTCGTCTCGGATTTTGACGACGATCTGATCGACTCCTTCCAGCTTGAGATCAAACATAACGGGGAACTGCTGGAAGTATTCGAGCTGGATCATCAAGACCTTGTCGAGGATTTGAACGACAAGCAAGACATTATGCGCCTCGCCGAGGACGATTATTCTGTTCACTTGGTCAGAGATGATGTCGATACGCTGACATATGATATTTATGAACGAGGGAGTGGAGCGGTACCGATCGGCGTTGCCACGATTGATATAAGCGGTCGGAAGGTGACGGGTTATATGGATTTTCGTGAGACGAGCACTGAGGAGGAACGCGAAAGAATCGCATCCTTGCTTATGAAGGAGCTGGATAAGGAAATCCAATTTGAGACGTTTAATCTAACCGTACTGTACCGAAATCGCCCGATCGACGAGCTATTGTTTGAAAATGTTCCATTGCAATAATCGTGAGGAGATGGACATTCGCCAGATGACACTTGCAAAGTTCTTGCTTAGTGACGTCTGGCGATTGTAATATTTCGCGGCGATTGCCTTAGCAGTTGACATCCGGCGCTTTCCCGTTCATGATGAAGTCAAATAGCTGTCTGAACGGAGGGAGAGCGTGTGAAGCTGACTCAGGATGAAATCAATCATATTTTGTTTTTGACACAGGTGGCGACGGACAATAACAAGCTGCAGATGCTTCGGGAAATCATTCAATGCCTCATATACATTGTGAAAGCGCACGGCGAGATCGAATTGCCGGCTGAGGCTGCCGATCATGTGAAACAAATTATCGCCAATATCGAACAACAATTGCGCGAAGATACGGACCGAGTGCAAGAAATTCGCCGCAATTTGGATCAATATGCACGGCGCAATCCTTTTGGATAATGATTTTTTAATATATGATTACTAGCTTTGCCCCATCCCAAAGAATAGCCGTCAACGGTCACCAACGTCCAGCCGTTATGATGTTCACATAACAGCGTCTCCCCGCGCAAATATGCGGCCAGTTCGTCGCTGTCAGCGGACAAGTTGTGCACATGTTTGACGTGATGCGGCTGCAAGTATAAGGCCAGAGCATGCGACGGCTCGAAACGATCCTTGCGCACAGAGCCAAGGTGTAGTCCGGGGCGCAGTGTCTTGATCCCTTGCAGCATGTCACTCGTAATGGCATGTGCAGAGGATGGCAGCATGTATAATTGCTCGCCGAACAAGATAAGCTCACCGGACAGCTCAAAACCGCACAAATATTGTTCAGCAAATGCTTCAAACCATCGTCGCGCTGCGTGCATGCGATTGTCCGCATTGTGGCGGGATTTCTTGCCGGCCGTCCGGTTAATCGCCTGTCGTCTGTTTGGCTTGGCTGTGAGCGCGCCACGGCCTTGTAAGTGCCCGTCCATCTGGGTGTGTAGGCTACGCGAAGGGGCGGCATGAAGATGCCCGCCGCTATCTTGTTTGCGAAGGATTGCGACGAAGTGACCTTCACCGCGCTGCTTATGCGGCCAGAACCTTTCCATGCGCTGCACGGACATTTCCGGAAATTGCTCGACGAATTGTGCCACTACGTGCTCATTTTCCTCGAGGTTAAACGTACACGTCGAATAGCCCAATGTACCTCCGGGCTTTAGCATTTTGACGGCTTCTTGCAGTATGTCTAGCTGCCGCTGGGCGCATACCGCCACTTGCTGCTCGCTCCATTGTGTGATCGTCTCGGGCTCTTTGCGAAACATTCCTTCCCCCGAGCACGGTGCATCCAGCATGATGTGATCGAAAAATGCGGGGAAGCGTGTAGCCAGCCGTGCGGGTGTCTCATTCGTGACGATCGCATTCGCGATCCCGAGCCGTTCAATATTTTCCGATAGGATGCGTGCACGGCTCGGATGAATTTCATTAGCAATGAGGCAGCCTTGTCCTTGCAGATGATCTGCAATTTGTGTCGATTTGCCTCCGGGCGCTGCGGCCAAGTCAAGCACGATGCTGCCTGGTTGCGGAGCGAGCAGCTCCACGGCGGTCATCGCGGACGGCTCCTGGATATAGTAAAGGCCAGCGGCGTGATATGGGTGCAGACCGGGTCTAGTATGCTCGTCATAGTAATACCCGTTGTCACACCACGGAATTGGGGTTAAGTGAAATTGTTCGCGTAGCGCATCCAGTCGTTCAGGATGTTCGTGAAGCTTGGATGTATTCAAACGTAGGCCATACGTTCTGGGCTGCTCATAGCTGTCGAGGAACGAGGCAAAGTCAGCGCCGAGCTGCTGCTTCATTCGCTGCACGTATGGCTCGGGGAGTGTCCGTGTCATCCTTTTGTCCAACTCCTTACTGCAGGTTTTCACGGGCATTATTATACCTTTTTTTCAGACAAACAGGAAAACCTTTTGCACCCGTCCGAAGCTTCCGTCCAAATGCGAGAACGGTTCGCGTAACATCATGATTGCGCTTCTAATGGACGTATTGTGTTTCATTTGGAAGTATCAGCGCGGGCGCATCAAAGTTGGAATTTTAATTTGTTGAGTATTTATGGGATGGAATCAGACTGGCTACAGTAGGGGATAAGGAAAAAGCCGGGACGGATAGTTTCCTAGCAAAACCTATTTATAAGAAAAACGGCTGATTTCTTTCATTGAGGTCGATTTGACGTACATGATATAATAAGAATTGCTTTGATGTCTTAGGCTTTTTGGATGAAGAAATGAGCCTGCTGCATGCAGCAGTATCATAGATAGAGCGGAGAGGTGAATGAATTGAATTTTGAAATCCCTGAAAAAGTACAGATGTTAGGCCGCGATATTCAAGAAAACGAGCTGAAGTATCATAATAAGCGAGTTCTTGTTTCCAAGGAGTTTACGTTCGATAGCGCGCATCATCTGCATTGTTATGATGGCAAATGCAAAAGCCTGCACGGTCACACGTACAAGTTGTTAGTTGTGATGTCGGGCCGCGTCGATCACAGAGGAATCTCGATTGATTTTGGAGATATTAAACGCATCACGAAGCAATCTGTTATTGACAAGCTAGATCACAAATATTTGAATGAAGTGCTGCCGCCTATGAATACGACGGCAGAAAATATGGTTGTCTGGATTTATGAAGAGATCAAGAAACAATTGCAGGCTGAGGGGCTTTATCCGAATATCGAATTGGAAGAAGTTCGACTGTGGGAAACACCGACAAGCTATGCGGCAGTGACGAAGGCTTTAATGGAGGAGTAATGGGGCATGTTGAATTGTGCGGATGACCATCAGAACCGAAGCAGTGAAACGTTAAGCATCCGCATCCCAATGGTCGATATTTATGAGACGGTGGAAGGCGAAGGTACTCTTGCCGGCTATCCGACCGTCTTCGTTCGTTTATTCGGCTGTAACCTTCGGTGTTCCTGGTGCGATACGAAATACAGTTATCCTCCGTACGAAGCGGATATGGTCATGACGATCAGCGAAATCTTAGAGCGAGTTGCGGAGTATAAAGCAAAACACCTATGCTTGACCGGCGGCGAGCCGTTGCTTTATGGGGAACGTTCGCTGCGCTTGATGGAAGCGTTGGTGGCGACAGAACGTTATGCGGACATACATGTGGAGACGAATGGCGCCGTGCATTTGGCGCCTTTTCTTGAGGCTATTCGCTCGCCTATCGTGCGTTACATTATGGATTATAAGCTGCCGGACTCCGGTGAGCATGAACGGATGATTGATGATAACTTGACGCTACTGCGCGAGCAGGACGAGCTGAAATTCGTCATTGCCACGGACAGAGATTTTGCGGCGGCAAAAAGCATCGTGACCGAACGCGACATTCGGGCCAAAGTGTTGTTCAGCCCGGTATGGGAAACGATGCCGCCTGCGCGGTTAGCGGAGTTGATCCTCTCCCATGGCTTGACCGATGTGCGCCTGAACCTGCAAATGCACAAAATCATTTGGGATCCAGGTATGCGCAGAGTGTGAGGCGGCATGTGCGTACCGCTTGCAGTGGGCAACGGACGGTGCATCGCGCGGTTGTGATGCGTCCGCGCGAAAGCGGCGGGATCGCGTGCGCTCCGTCGGTGGGGCGCATGTGCCGCTGCTCGTGGCAAGCAGGAAGTGGCGCGCATGTGCCTCTAACCGTCGCAGGCAGGAAGTGGTGCGCATGTGCCTCTAACCGCCGCAGGCAGGAAGTGGTGCGCATGTGCCGCTGTCCGTGGCAGGCTGGAAGGCGTCGCACGTGAGACGCTGCCTTCAAGGAGGCTAGGTGGTAGTGGGTAATGCTAGCCTCCCTTCACGGCAGTGCAGCAGGGGAGGCGCGCGAGCTAGTTAACTCTACGGAAGACCTGCTAGTCGAATCTATGGGAAAAATCCAATAGATTGGGTGGGAAGGCCAAACCCGTCGGATCTATTGGAAAAATCCAATAGAAGAGGCGGAAAGAAGGCCTTATAACAGTAGTTCAAGATACGAGGGATGTGATCGTAAGGATGAACGATGTAAAGAAAGCGGTTGTTATTTTGAGCGGGGGTCTCGACAGCACGACCTGCATGGGCATTGCTCAAGATCAAGGGTATGACATATACCCGATTACGTTTGATTATGGACAGCGGCATCGAAATGAATTGGACAATGCTCGAGCCGTTGCAGAGCATTATGGTGTCAGTGAGCGGCATCGAGTCATTTCGCTGTCCTTCATGCGTGAGATTGGAGGCAGTGCACTAACGGACGAGACCATCGATGTTCCCGTTGCCAATGAAGATGACGAAATACCAGTTACTTATGTACCCGGACGTAACCTGCTGTTCTTATCAATGGCTGCATCCGTAGCAGAAGTGATCGGTGCAACGGCGATTTTTATTGGCGTGAACGCGCTGGATTATAGCGGATATCCGGATTGCCGGCCAGAATTTATCAAGCAAGTAGAAGAGACGATCCGCCTGGCGACGAAAGTGGGCGTCACTGGTGAAGCGATCCGTATCGAAGCCCCTCTGATTCACATGACGAAAGCGGAAATCATCCGCACTGGAATCCGGCTCGGCGTACCGTATGAGCTGACGACATCATGCTACAACGGGGGAGCGGTTGCTTGCGGTCAATGTGACAGCTGTCACCTGCGACTGAAAGGATTTGCTGAAGCTGGAGAGACGGATCCTATCCCATACGCCAACGCATAGCTGTATAATTGTGCAACAAGCGTATTTAGCACCTCGCTGTGGTGCGGATTTGGTTGATTTGTATGAATTATCGTACAAAAAAATTGATTTCGGCGAAAAATGAGCGACTTTGTACGATACATCGTATAAAAAACGTCGGTTATTCTAAAAAGTGGCTTGATTTGTATGAAAAATCATATAGAAACCCCAATTTCGGCTAATAACAAGAAATTTTGTATGACGATTCATACAAAAAACTCTCGTTGTAGTGTGATTTGGGATCCGAATTCAAACAGTTGTACGTTCCAAAATGGTTTGATCGTGCAAATGGTCATTCGTGCTGTTAGTTATTAGCGTGTGGAGCGCAAGTGAGGCTGAAATCATTGATATTTCAGCCTCGCATTGCTCATGCTATGTAGTGGGGGTGACCACCTATGGATCAATCCATGAATCAGCCTATGACTCCATCAATGAATCCGACGAATGGCCAACTGGAACAAGTTACCGCGGTTCGGAAAAACGCGGACGGCGACATTGTAGAGCTCATGCTGTCTTCCGGCAGAGTGGTGGACTACAAAACTGCGCAAATGATGGCCAAAAATCAACAAATTGAAAATGTCCAAGTATTTCGTGGGCGTGACAATGAAGAGCATTTGCGCTCCATTCCTGATGGCCGCAAAGACAACAATCTTGATCAATTGCCTACGTTCTAGAGCTGATTTGCGGATCAACTTAAGTGAGATGGAAGGTTGATTTAGCGAAAAGTTGATTTTAGCAACAGAGCGACAGGTTGACAATTGACGGCTTACATTTATGGTCAACGTACCAAACTATGACGAAAAAAGGTGCATCCTTTGCGGATGCACCTTTTTTATAAAGTGCTGATCTCACCCTCGCACTTGCGGCTCACTCTCCAGGCTGGCTAGGATTTTGGGAATTTGCCTGGAGTAAGGGGTGATTTTGTTTTTGCCGGTTTTCTTCGATACATACATCGCTTCATCGGCTTGCTTCATAATGTCTTGCACGGTGACGCCGTCTTTGTATTTGCTGTAGCCGACACTGACGGTCACCGGCGTTTCCGCTTCTACTCGCTGCCGGATTGTCTCCGCCAGCTTCTCCACCTTCTTGGAAGTATCGGCGAGCACAGCGACCATCTCTTCTCCACCATATCTGCCTGCCTTACCGCTATCTTTCACAGTCTCGGCGATAATGGCGGCGACAGCCTTCAAAACTTCGTCACCTTTTTGGTGGCCTTCCGTATCGTTCAGCTTCTTGAAGTTGTCAATATCGCAGAAAATGACGGAAGCATTTTTCCTGCGAACGAGTCTTTGTGCATAGCCCATTATGTAAGTGCGATTATAAACACCTGTCAACCCGTCCAAAATGGAAGATTCATAGATTGCATCCAGCAGCTCGACAATCCGGTTGAAGACGAACAGGAACAACGTAATAAAAAACACGACCGGCAAGAAATTGTCCAACAGATCGATCACGCGATTGTCAGCCGTGTTCAAATACTTATTCCAAAGTCGGATCACATGATCCAAAAAATATAAAGCTGTGCACAGCATATATTTGATCGGTTGACCGACGAATGGACGGACCAGGAATAGGCTGAGTAAGATCAAGCCAAATAAATAAATCTCAAGCAGATGCGGACTTGACATAAATTCGACGAACGAATTGTGCGAATCCGCAACCTGAGGCATAAGGACATGCAGCGATGCAATGACAAACGCAACAGCATTGAATGCAATATTCAGGACATGCACTAGGCGATTTGTCGGATTATACAGCTGGAAGATCCCGATATTGATCCACACATACGCGAGCACTCGCAAGAGGAGTACCGCGTAATCTGTCATTTCTGCGACGTGAACCGAATATTCCAAGTATATGATGAGCAAATACTGTGCGATGACGAAAACAAGGGACAACGCGAGCGAGAAATATGCTTTTTTCTGTCGCTTCATATACAGCTGCACAGTGATCATAAACATAAGCAAGAGAATGACTAGGATACATATGGAGGAGATCACCCGTCCTGTTGATCCGTGAAGTAAACTCTCAATACCCATAAACTCCTCCGCAAAATACGATCATTTTTATCAGGCTTTGATAAGCAACCTTTATCGACAGTATATCAGAATTTGTCGTTCGAAAACATTCCATTTGTACAGTTCGCAAGGTACAATAATAAGAGAGAGCAAGAGGAGGAAGCTGGATATGAACATCTTGCAAGCCTTGTTTTTCCCGCCGGAACAGCCTGGTGGCGTATCATCAATGGTTCCGTATATACAAGAGAAATTTCTGCAAATGGGCTGGAATATGGAGCTATTTTCATTGCCCAAGAGGATTCGTAATAAAGGAACAGAGGAGTTCCATTATGCGACATTTGACGTCAACAAGTATAAAGGAAAACCGATCGTAGACAAATATTTGCAAACGGTGAAAGATTATTACTGGTTCGCGGAGATGAGACTCCGCAACACTTCTTACGACATTATTCATGCGCATCATCCGATCGCAGCGCTCGTGATGAAACGTTTGTTTCCAGATACGCCGATTTTGATGACGCTTCATTCCAGCTTTGAACGTGAGCTCGTCCTGAACGGCAAGATCGAAGAGAACGGTGTGGAGCACGAATTCCTCACTTCCCTATACCGGGAATTGGAAGTGCAGACAGACAAGATTATTACCGTATCCCATTCCTTCAAAGCTTACATCGCTCCGTACTTGGAACGGCCAGATGACGTGCAGGTCATACTGAACGGATTTGATACGAATCGGTTCAAGCCGATCGAGCACGATAATGCCGTGCCGCAAATCGTAACCTTATGCCGCCTTGTGCAAGCGAAAGGGCTAGACGTATTGTTTCAGGCTTTGTCTGAATTGAAGAAGCGCGGCAAGCCGTTCGTGCTGCATCTGATCGGAGACGGGCCGATGCGTGAAGAGTTGGAGAAAATGGCGATCGAGCTTGCCATCTACGATGAAACGATTTTCTACGGGTACATGCTGCATCCGGAAGAATTGATGCCGTTCTTTGATATTTTCGTACTGCCTTCGCGAGCCGAAGCGTTCGGTAATGTGTTTGCCGAAGCGGCATTGTGCTGGCTTGCACTGGTCGGCACGAACGTCGGTGGAATCGCGGAACAGATCGAAGATGGCGTCAACGGGCTGCTCGTCCCGGTTGATGATGTAGAAGCTCTTGCCGATGCGCTTGAGAAGATGGTGAGTGACAGCGAGTATCGTAAGAAAATGGCGAAAGCGGCCTATGAACGGGCGAAGAAATGGTCTTCCATCGATCGGGTCATCCGTGAATTGGAGCAAGTATATCAAGCGTATCGCGCAGATTTGCCCGTGTAGCCCAATCGTTCGAGAACCGTTCAAAGATCAAACGATTGATTCCAAAGCTGAATCGATCTTCTATTACTAAGAGACATGGCGAGGGTGAAATATGTATTCATTTCGTTTTTTGCATGCGGCGGATCTCCATCTCGATAGTCCGTTTCGCGGCTTGTCTGACATCCCTCAAGCGATTCGCGAACGCATCCAGGAGTCGACCTTCAAAGCGCTGGATCAACTGGTGGAGACCGCTTTGCATGAGCATGTGGATTTCGTAGTGATTGCCGGAGATTTGTACGATGCGGAGGATCGTTCCGTCCGCGCTCAGCTGCGCATACACCAAGCCATGGAACGACTGGCAAGTGAAGGCATCGCGGTATATATCGCGCACGGCAATCACGATCCGCTGGACGGGAAACGGATGCAGTGGGAAGCGCCGGAGCGGGTGCGATATTCAGCGGGAACGAAGTGGAAACTTGTGTCGTGACGGATCGTTCGGGGCGACGCTGGCTCATGTGCACGGCATTTCGTTTCCGACGGCGTCCGTGACAGACAATCTAGCGGCAAAGTTTCACGTGCAGGATGCATCGGTCTATAACATCGCTGTATTACATACGAATGTTGATGGTTCAAGCGATCATGACAATTACGCTCCGTCAACACGGGACAATTAATCCATGCAGGCATGGATTATTGGGCGTTGGGGCATATTCATGCACGGCGTGTGCTGCATGAGGAGCCGTTCATCGTGTATCCGGGCAACGCGCAAGGGCGCAGTATGAAAGAGACGGGAGCGAAAGGTTGTTATCTCGTCGAGGTGGGTGCGGGCAAGTCGACGAAGCTGACCTTCTGCCCGCTGGATCAAGTGAGATGGCTGGATGATCAAGTCGAAATCGAGCATTGCAGCACGGAGCTGCAGTTAAAGCAATTGATAGAGGATTCGCTAGAGCGATTATCAGCGCAGACGGACGGCAGGCCATGTGTCGTCCGTCTGACGTTGCAGGGACGCAGCGAGCTGTATCACCGGCTGATGAATAGCAGCTTGTTGGAGGAGCTTCAAATGGAATGGAACCGGGAGCAGGCGTATTTCGCCGAAAGTGATCGGACATATCCGTTCATCTGGCTGGAGAGCTGCAAGCTGGACATTCAGAGTGTGTCGACCGCGAAACTTTGGCGGAGCAGGATAGCTTCGTTGGCGATATGCTGCGCTTGGCAGAAAAGTGGCGCGGCGACCCGGCGGCGCTAAACGCGGTTATAGAGGAAGCGGCACGTGAATTGATGCTTGCTCGCCCAGGCAAATATTTACGCGATCGGCAAGCAGGACGACGAACAGGCGGGCAAGCAAGCGGTGTTCTTCCGCAGCTGGATGGTGCCGATCACGAGCAGTTGCTGGCGCTTGCGGAAGCGCTACTGCTCGACATGCTGGTGGACGGTGAGGCGGTCAGATGAGAATTGAACGAATCGAAATAAGCGGCTTTGGCACCTTGCGTGAAGTGACCTATGATCTGGCAGACAAGCCGTCGATCATCTTGTTCTACGGACGTAACGAAGCAGGCAAAAGTACGATGATGCAGTTTGTACGCTCGATGCTCTTCGGATTCCCGTCACGCAGTCAGCTTGCGGATCGCTACGAGCCCGAAGCAGGCGGGGCGCACGGCGGTGCGTTGTTGCTGCGCGATGTGGACGGCCGGGCGATCCGTCTAGAGCGCTACGCTGCGGCTCTTCCAAGCGGCAAGCGTCCGTCATCAGGCGTGCCGGTCATTACGCTGGAGGACGGAACTCGCGGTGGAGAGGAACTGCTGCCGCTGATCGTTGGCGATTTGACGTCCGATTTGTTTCGCCAATTATTTGCGTTCGGATTGGATGAGCTACAAGAAATCCGCACCTTGCAATCAGACGAGATCAGCGCTTATTTGTTCAGCACTGGATTGGGACTGAGCGGCAGCGCCGTGATAAATGCGGAGAAGCGGCTGCTTGCAGAGATGGAGCAATTGTTCAAGCCGCGCGGCCACAAGCAATCGATGAATTTGCTGACAAATGAGCTGGAGACAATCGATCACGAGCTTCGCCGATCTCGTGACAACGTCGATGCATACGAGCAGCTAACTGCGCAAATCAGCAGGCTCGACGAAGCGTTAGCTGCGGATGAGCACAGCTTGCAAAATGCCGAGAGCAGGCTAATGTGGATTGACAAATGCTTGCAAGCCCGTGATCCTTGGCAGACGCTGCGGGCTGCGGAGCTTGAATTGGCAGAGCTTCCAACGTTCACATCGTTTCCGGAAGATGCGATTCGTCGCTATGAGGAGGAGACGAAACGGCTGGAAGAGCTGGAGCACGAGCATCGCCTGCTGAGCGAGCAGCTGACACAAATCAATAAGCGCATGGCAAATCTTCATCCGAATGAGCTGCGGCTTAGCAAGCTGCAGGAAATCGAAGAACTGCATGAGCAATCGGCTGTCATCCGTTCGACGATGGAAGAGAAACGCACAGCCGAAGAAGAGCTGACGCGCATGCAAGCGCAAATCGATGCGCACATTGCGGAGCTCGATACCCGTTGGTCGGAGCAAGATGTGATCGGCCTTCCATCCTCGCTAGAACAACGGGCCGAAATCAGCAGCTTCCGCTCCAGGCTGCAAGCGCTCGAGCGGCGAGCCGCGCACGAGGCAGCCGAACATGAACGCTTGCAAAGAGAATATAAGCGGGACGCCGAGCTCGCAGAGGAAACGGCAAGGCGTGCGCGAGAGGCTGAGCAGCAGCTGCATACGATCGGCACGAGTGAGTGGCGAGCGCTTGCCCCGGAGCTAAGACGCCAGAAGCTGCGGCACATTCGCAGCTTGTTCGGCGAGTGGCGAGCTTGCCTGCTCGAGGCTTCGCTTGCCCACCGCCGGAAGCAAGAAGAGCAGAAGCGCTTTGCCGGGATCAAGCGGCTACTGCTTACCTTCGCGAGCATGAACATATTGCTGCCGGTTGCGCTGCTCGTCTTGAATAAGGCCGATTTTGCGCTCGCTTCCGGTGTTTTGCTTGCGCTGATGAACGTAGCGCTGTTTGCCGTACGGCGCAGCATGATCGCTACTGCTGGCCGCTCTTCCACTGACTATACAAGCCGGATCCAGCAGCTAGCGGAAGAAGTGCGCGAACAGCTCCAAGCTTACTTTCCTGCCGATATGGAAGACCAGGCGGCGGCAAGCCGGGAAGATTGGCAGGTCATGCGCCGAGGAGCGGCACCAAATGAGCGCCGTTTCGAGCAGAGCGCTTGGTCGCTGGAGCATGCGGAAGCCTTGGCAGAACAGCTGGAGCTGTCACTCGAACAGCTGCAGTCGGCTGAGGACAATGTCAGACAATGGAGCCATAAGCTGGAGGATGCTAACAAGCGAGCGGTCGAGCTGGCAGAACGGCTGAAAGAGCAAGAAGCGCGATTAGCTGCGGCCGAACATGAGCAAGGAATGGCAATTCATCAATGGCAGGCCTGGCTGCAAGAGCGAAATTTATCGCTGCGTCTGCAACCGGAGACAACGGCCGAACTGCTTACGAGGTGCGAGCAAGTCAAACAGTTGATCGCGCATCGCGATGATTTGCAGGAACGGATCGCCGCTTATACGAAGCGCATCGAAGCGTTTGAAGCACAGGTGCATGAAATAGCTACAGCCTTGGGTGAGTCGCTTCGCCCGGATGAGACGGCCGTCGGCATGCTGCGGCGGCTATTGGAGCAGGCACGTCAGGATGCGGAGCTGGACCATGAACGTCGCAGTCAGCGGGCACGATATCAAGAGCGGCATGTGGAGTGGACCGAGCTGTCGGAACGGCTCCGCCAGTCGCAAGCGCGCATCCAGGCGTTATGGGAAGAAGCCGGTGCGGACAATGAAGCACACTTTCGCAAGCGAGCGGCGCAGCATGCACGCAGCCGTGAGTTGCAGCAGCAAATCAAAGACGCGCTCTCCCGTTTGGAGTGGCTGGCTAGTGCTGCTGAGCTCGACCGGCTGAAGCACGACCTGGCCAGCATCGGAGGTGCTGAGCTTGAGCGCGAGCGAACAGAACTGGTGGAGACCATCGCGGTCATAAAGCGTGACATGGCGGAAAAACGCGAGCGTCGCGGCAAGCTGTTAAACGAGCTCGAGAAGCTGAAAGAAGGGGACGAGCATGCCAGCCTATTGCAACGCAGGCAAGAGAAGCTCGCTGAACTAAACAAGCAAGCCGCGCAATATATCGCCAGATCGTTAGCCCGCGAATTGTTGAGAAGAACGCGTGAGCTATATGAACGGGAGCGGCAGCCGAAAGTGCTGCAAGCGGCGTCGCGATATATGCAAATCATTACAGGCGGCCGCTATGAGCGCGTTCTGGCGCCGTTTGGTGAGCAGCGTCTCCTGGTGGTGAGGAAGGATGGGAGGCAGTTGGACACGTCTTACTTAAGTCGTGGGACTGCCGAGCAATTGTATTTGGCGATGCGCTTCGCCCTAGTCGAGACGTATTCCGCCACCAGAACGTTTGCACAAGCTTCGCTGCCGCTCATCATGGATGATATCTTCGTTAACTTTGATGAAGAGAGGATTGCCCGGTGTTTGGATGTAGTTGGCGAAATCGGCACCACGAGACAAGTGCTTATGTTTACTTGTCACGACTATATGCGGCGGCTTGTCACCGAGCAGCTTCCAGATGCGACATGCATTGCGCTTTGAATGATGTAGTCATTTGAGTGCTTTATGAAATTTTCGGCGCTGTTCTCTTCATGATGATCATGGCGAGCCATAGCAGGCTGATCATCCCGAATAACGGGTACAAGGTCGACAGCAGCCTGCTAAAGCCGACCTGGCTGATCCAATAGCTGATGATCATCACGAATCCGAGCAACAGTGCCTGGCTCCACCCGGTATGCTGCTGCAGCTGCAATGTTAGCCCGTATGCGTCAGACAACAGTGTCGTGAATATTTCTGCAAAAATAATGAACAGGACGATCACTTGGATCGATCTGCCGAGCATCATTACGGTTTGTCCCATCGGGATTTCGTATTGCATAATACCGGGCATATGTGCAGATAGCGCGAAATGTCCGGAAAGCAGCATCACACCGATGCCGCTACCGCCAATAACGCCGCCCATGACAAGTACAGAGCGATCCTTAATGGCTGATCCGACAGGAACGAGCACCGCTTGCGCCAATGCCAGGTTGCCGGCGATATAAAGAAAAGCATAGGCGATCATTTTAAGCGGCGGTTCGTAGCTCGTAAGCAGTAGCCAGTTGCCGGCCATCGGAGATTGTAGAGTGACAAATACGACAGTCAGCGTATAGATCAGCATGACAGGAACGACGAACGAATTGACGATCATAATGGAGGAAATCCCTTTTAGTAGCAGCACGTATGCGAGGGTCATCGTCAGGATCAGCCCGACGTTGTACGGAATGCCAAAATGCTCATCGAAGACGGAGCCGGCACCAGCCAGCATAACCGCGCTGACACTGAATAAATTAAACACCATAATGAAGCTGATCCAGCTGCCGACCCGGTCGCCGAACAAATGCCGATTTAACATTTCATAGGACACGGCGCCGAGCGTATTCGCCGTCAGCATGATCTTGATGCCCAGCCAGATGATAAATGACGTTGCAAGCAAGATCGTAAGCACGGCCAAACTGCCAAATCTCGTGAAAAACTGCAAAATTTCTTGACCTGTGGCAAATCCCGCACCTACGACTGTGCCCATATAGGTGAAAGCAACCTGGAATGTCTGCACGATTTTTTTCAAGCGATGCTTCCCTCCTGCCCCTGCAGCGTATTCCCCGCGCGGAATTGGCCGAAAATGAACAGGATTGTCCCTATTGCCATCTAGTACAAGTTATGTTGGGGAGGAGGTTTCGATGCCTGTGAAAACGCTCGTCAAGCAGCGAACAGCTTAATGGAAAGGATTCGTCCGGTGGCCGGATCGAGATCCAGCTTGAGAACAGCTTCGTCATACTCATAAATGTACAATGCACGCGTCTGTCCGGTAGGTTCGCCCAAGACATTCTTCACCTCATCGGCGAGCCCTCCGATATATATTTCGGGAATTCCGGTATCGATTTGTGGCCCGAACACATCGATGAAGAGCACAGCTTGCTGTGCGTCAATCCCAATTTGAAACCCTTCATATTGATAAACGTCAACCGCCTGAATTCCGTCTTGCATGGTGAACTTCGTATGCGGAGCGCCAAGAGCGGACAAAACGGACTCCAGTGGATCATGAACGGCAAGACCAAACAGCCGAGGAACAGATTGATCATTCCCGGCATGTTGACTATAATCAAGTTCAGACGAAGCGGTGCCTTCCACCATCATCTGGCTGACCGCACCGGCTGGCTGCACAGACGTGCTCTGAGCTTCGCTCGGTGTGAAGGCAAGGCCCGCACCATCGTGCTGGCAGGCGACCAGCATGGGAATGAAGAAGATCCACAGCGCACAAATATACGCCGGACGAATGCGAACTCGACCGGTGAAAACCTTAGAGCAAACAACACGAGGAGACAACATTTCCATCGATCGATACATAGAACATTCACTCCCGCATACAATCTTGCTTCGTCGCTAACCTCATCTTAATGCAGTGGCCGACACAACGACAAAGGCGGATTTTTCGCAAGGAAGGCGGCTTTCGCCTATTTCCGCTCATATTCGATTTACCGCACGGCTTTCTCATGCTAGCAATGATTGTTTTGCACGCGCACGATTTATTGGAAAATGATATCGTTAGACAGGAGGCGACGAATACGTGGAACTGCTCAAACAGGCGATTCGGGACAAAGGAAAAGTGATCAACGAAACATTGCTAAACTTAGATCAAGTGTTGAACCATCAAGTGGACCCACAGCTGATGATGGAGGTGGGCGAGGCTTTTGCTGAAGCCTACCGAAAGGACGAGGTCACGAAAGTGATGACCGTAGAATCTTCAGGGATAGCTGTCGCGTTCGCTACAGCTTATCATTTGCGCGTGCCGTTCGTATTTGCAAGAAGGAAGAAGACGCTGGTGACGGATCACGACGTATATTGTGAACGCGTGCCGTCTTTTACGAAAGGGATCGTGACGGATATCGTCGTTCCCAAAACATTGCTGCGCGAAGATGATCGTGTGCTGCTCGTCGACGACATTATTGCCAACGGGGATGCTGCCAAAGGGTTAATGCGCATCGTCGAACAGTCCGGAGCAAGTCTCGCCGGATGGGGGATCGTCGTCGAGAAATGCTTCCAGGCAGGTGCCAAGACGATCCGCGACATGGGCGTTCGTTTAGAGACGTTAGCCCGCATTCAATCGCTGGCAGACGGTACCGTCCAATTCGCGGATTGAAACATTTTCAAGCGGAATTCGTCTTTCATCCTCCCGTCGTTTCCGATATAATATGGGTAAGTCAGGGAGGAGGGTGTACCATAATGGAAAATGATAAGCAAGTGCTCGATCATCTGGAACATAAGTTGTCAGAAGCCAAGACGCATTTCGAGCGAGCCCTCGACTGCAAGCATACGGAATTCGATGATCTATATCCTTATATGATTGAGCATCCTCAGTTCTTCTGGTATAAACGCTATGTAGCTTGGTCCGAATTGCTTACGATTGTGAAGCTTTGTGAGGAGCTCTCCATCGAATGGCAGAAGAAATTTTCGACGAATCAAGTGGAGTATATTACGAAACGTGTGATGTCCAGCAAAGTGTTGGACGATTGGTATCATGACTCCAAGGAGCATGTCAGTTAAGCATCATGAAGACGGAATAAGGCGTTTCCAGGGTCATGAAGACATCTGGAACGTCTTTTTTTGCCACATGCTTATGATACCACATGTTTATTATACCATATGGGCAGTGAATTTGCGCCTTCGGATTCGTACACATTTCGATACAAAACAAGTGAGGCGGTAATCGATGATCTCTGAGGAACAATTAGAGTCGCTCCGGCAAAGCGGACGCAAAGTGAGAGTCATCCGCGACGCCAATCCGGAAAACGATGTCAAAGGATGTTGTTGCGTGGGACGATAAAGAAGTGTTGATCAGGCGAGGAAATCGCAGAGTGGTAAAGCTATCACGCGAGTATACGTTTGAGATTATTGACTAACCCAAGCAGGCATCAATGCTTACTCTCACATTACATGCAAATAGCAACCTTTGGACCTGCTGCGGCAACTCCTCTGTATGTTTGCGGCACGTGTGAACCGTCTCTGTGCACGGGGATGACGATGGTGTTAGTGAGATGGACGTTGATCCGCGAGTTTGACTTGGCTTTGGTTATGGACTCGCTCACTGCCATCAGACAACTCAGACAAATCAGGCAACTCAGGCAACGGATCGACACTGGCGTTTTCGTTGCCCCAATGTCTTTTGTAGCGCGACACTTTTGGTAAGAAACGAGCAAGATCCATATCATAATCACAGTGGAGACCAATATCGAAATCGTTAAGCCGCTCAACTGGCATCCTCCTATCATTCAGCATCTAAGATTGATTGATCACTCCATCTATCCTACCATATTAGTCGTCTCGGCAAAGTGAAACTTATATGAATATTCCAACTGGATATGAGGAAAGAAGCCACGAACAATCGCAGTAAAAATACAAATTGACAAAAGAATTGTGTTAGTGTACTATCTAGCTAGAACACCGTGGAAAGTGCAATATTATGGATGTATAGGGCGCAGAGCCCTGATGAACTGAAGGGTAAAGGGGGCTGCGGTCGGATGTCGGCCTGGATACAGTTGTTAAGGAGGAACTTCGCCTTGGGAGAAGTTTCGTGAATGGGATATTAATTTTTATGGCCATCGTTGCCGTGATCGGGATCGGTTTCGCGCTTTATAATCCAAAAGGCCTCGTCAGCTTAATGTTTATGTTAGCAAGCCCGCTGTTTGCATTTTATTTGCTCGTCTATTTGATCGTCAGCTTATCGAATGAGAAGAACAGCTTCTCCCTATGGATGCAGACGCCGCTTCCCGGCTGGAGTCTGTTCGCCGCGAAGCTGACTGCCGGGATGATCTACATGCTGCTGTCCGGTTTGGTCGCTCATCCTTACACTTATCGTCTTTCAACTTGACGGCAGCGTATCGATTATGATAATGGGTTCGGGGACACGAGTTAACACCAGATTGATGACTGGCGATGCGCTGCTGCAATTCGTTCAGGATCATTATGTGTCGCTGGCGCTCTCTACCTTGCCGATGACTTTAGGTGTAGCAATGCTACTGGCAGCAGGGTATTTGTTATTTTTTATCTTGAACAAAGTATTGCAGAGATGGCTCGGTAAATGGAGCATTTTAGCCAGCTTCATGCTCGTCATAGCCGTTTCGCATTTGTATGATCGCTTGGATGCTTGGGACTCTAAGCAACTATTTGCCTGGGGCCATATCCCGCTGCCTGTGCCAAGCCAGTTTATGGCAGGTGAACATCACATCGGAATCGGCGTCCACCACCTGTATGAAGAGTCGTTGTCCCTTGGCCACTTCGTCTTTGACTTACTCTGTGCTCGGAGTCGTCGTTCTCTTGTCCGGATGGTTGTTGGACAGGAAAGCTGAGGTGCGATAAATGAGTGGAAAATTCGATGCCAATCAGCCGATTTATTTGCAAATTGTACAGAAGCTTGTGCGGCAAATTGCCCGCGGTGATCTTAGCCCCAGGGGACAAACTGCGATCGGTACGAGAAATGGCAGTAGAGTATGGGGTGAACCCGAATACGGTGCAGAGGGTGAACGCGGAGTTGGAACGGATGGGAATTGCCCACGCAAGGCGCGGTCAAGGAATGTTCGTCACGGAAGAATCCGAACGTCTGGAGCAGATGCGTGTGGAATTGATGAGCGGGCAAATTTCACAATTTGTTGCAGATATGCGAGAGATGGGATTTGACGATCGGGAGATTGTCGAGGGAGTGAAACGTTACCTTGGTGAGAAGCCGGGCGATAGTAAATGACCGAAAGGCGAGTAAGGAGGGGCAATGATGAATGAACCGATTGTACGTTTCTCAAATGTGACAAAGAAATTTCCCGGTCTGGAAGCGATCAAGGGAGTGTCGTTTGAACTGCAGCGCGGCAAAATTATCGGCTTTGTCGGGCCTAACGGCAGTGGAAAATCGACGATATTAAAGCTGATGGCAGGGCTTTTGCAGCCGGATCGCTACACCATGATAGGCGGTCGCAAAAGCGAAAGGTTAAGCGCTGAGCACGTCGTCTTCATGCACGAAACCGAGCAGTTATACGGATTTTATAAAGTACGTGAAATGATTCAATATTATGAATCGATGTACCGCGATTTTGATCGCCAGAAAGCCGACTCCATGCTGGAGTTTCTCGAGCTTGACGAGAGTAAGCGGATCTCCGGGCTGTCCAAAGGGAACGTCATGCGCGTCAAGCTGGTGCTCGCTTTGTCACGCCGTGCGCCGCTCATCCTGCTAGACGAGCCGTTATCGGGACTGGACCCGATGGTGCGAGAGTCGATCATCAAAGGGCTGATCTCGTTCTTGGACATGGAGGAGCAGACCGTAGTGCTGACCACGCATGAAATTGATGAGGTCGAGCCGCTGCTCGACGTCGTCGCTGCCTTGAGGGACGGTAAGCTGTACAAGCTGGAAGAGGTTGACGTGATCCGCAGTCAATACGGGCAAAGTCTGATTGAATGGATGAAGCACGCTTATCAGTCATCATGACGCTTGCCTGATTAATATCCTGCTATCTCGAATACACTAGACATAACGATTAGCAGGAAAGAGGTGGCGGTTATGTCAATAGTCAAGGATTTGTCCAAGCTAGCCGCAGAAAAAATCATGTATGCCATCGAAACGCCGCGTGATGTACGCAAAGAAACGCTGAAGGTCGAAACGGACGCGAGAGCCTTGGCAAACCAAATATTTTGGCCTATTGGCCCTATCCTTGCAAGTTTGGCGAACAAAGAAAGCGCACAAACGTGACGACATCCCGCGCGCCTAGCATAAGCGCCCGGGGTGTTTTTTGCCCTTCCTTATTGATTCACATACAGCTTACCGTAGCGCACCGCGTCGATGAACGGCACGTAACTGAAGCCCTTCGCTGTACAGCAACAAATAAATTTCGGACTGCTCCCAG
>CAVWLN010000007.1:0-19684 GCA_963755735.1 uncultured Paenibacillaceae bacterium | reverse complement strand
GGGTTTTGGGTCAATGAGGGAGCGGCAGTCCTGAAGCGCAACGGCAAAATCTTCATTAGCTATTCCGGCAGTGCGACGGATCATCATTATTGTATGGGCCGTCAAGTGCGGATGACACGAGTGATCTGCTTGATCCGCGTTCATGGGCGAAATCGGCGGTTCCCGTCTTTGAGTCCAATGAAGAAACAGGGCAATACGGCCCGGGTCACAACTGCTTTACGACGTCGCCGGACGGCAAGCAAGATATTATTGTGTACCATGCGAGGAATTACAAAGAAATTGAAGGCGATCCGTTGTATGATCCGCAACCGTCATATGCGTGCGCAAGTATTCGGCTGGAAGGAAGATGGAACGCCAGATTTCGGCGTGCCGGTTCCAGATGCGCCTAAAGTGCGCGGATAAATGTAACGAATACAAGGATGTGGTCGCTCGTAGCTTGAGAAGGAGCACCTGCACATCGCATGCTTCCAAGAGGCGGCAAAGCTACTCGCGCTTTCGCTGTTTTCTACTGGACGAATCTGACAATCAAAGTTACAATGAAGGCGTGAGGAACTTGGAAGGTGTAACCAAATGGACATAGCGGCTCTCTCCGTAAGCATGGCCCAAGCAAATGTGCAAAGTGCTGTTGGTGTTAGCCTGCTGAAGATGGCGAATGAAGCTGCCAAACAGCAAGGTGAACAGCTCGTGCAAATGATGATGCAAAGTGTGCAGCCTCATTTAGGAAAAGCAACATTGATATTCGAGTGTAATGGCAAGGGGCTGTTTCATAAGCAAGTCCCTTAAAATGAAAAAATGGACGATAATGGACGGTGAGCTGATTCGGTTTCCGTCCATTTTCCATTCCATCATCTCTTTTAGGAAAGGAGCGTAGTGATGCTCCACCTTCAGAAAATTGTGGGCCGTGTCCATTTGCTCTAACGGTTGCCATAGAGCTTATTGTAGCGATGTAGTGTAGTTCATCTTTTGTAACGGTTGTGCTAGCGGCTATTTCGCTGTTTTTACCGCCAAATGTGCCATTTTTTCATAAATAGCCTTCACAGCAACCGTTACAATTTCCAAACGTGCGATTGCTGGCAAATAGCCTTCACAGCAACCGTTACAGCCAAGAAGATTCCTGAAATCGCAGATTACCTATTTTACAAAAAGCTTACCATACATAACGACGGCGACCTGCACGCACTCTTACTTGAGAAGTCCGTCTGTGACTGGCCTGCGCCTCAAGCTGTTCCCATGATCTTACAAAAGGCGCCAGTTGTTGGCTTGATGGGCGAACTGACCTCTTGCACGGCCGCTTGTGCCCGCATTGCCGGGCAAACTGTGATAAGTACAAGAAATCCGGGTACACGATCAAATCTAATAGGTGGGCAGAAACTATGCTGCCAGGCCGGCGCAAGCGATTGAGTCCCGCGACGATCTCCCAGCCTGTCGCGATGCCAAGGCCGTGCCCATAAAACAAGTCTTCACCGAGCACCACGACATTTAAACCTTGCCATTCGGGCATGTTGAGGTCGTGATCCGGATTGTCGAAAGTATAACACATCGCCAGGAACAGATAGCCGCGGACTCACATGCTCTTGAATCAGTTCCGAGATCGCTGTCATAGTTCCAACTGTAGAGCAGCAAATTTTGGAACAAGCGGTTAAATTGTCGGTCGCCGAGCGCTTCCAAAACTGCTTTGTAATAAATGATCGGAATCGCTGTCGCACACTCAAAGGCGTACAGCGGACCGTTACGGAATATATCGCGAATCGCGTCAGCGGGCATGACGCCCGGTCGCAAGCGAAACCCGCCCTGCGGCGTGAGAAGCCAATACTGCTCATTGCATCTTGCCTCACTGAATACGGAACTGGCACGCCGCTTTCGTTCAAGCTTCGCGCGGCTTCGACAATTTCCGCGCGAAGCAGCATTTCAAACCATAGATGGTGCTCGGATTCATATTCAAATCTTACCGGACTCCGCTGCTTGATTTCATAAATATGTCTAGCCATCGGCTGCCAGCCTGATGTATCAACCGTCGCTGGTGAACCAGCTATCAAGATCAAAGGTATCCTCCTCCTGAGGCGTCATTATGTTCAATGTCGTGAAGCCCATTCCATCATCCCGCTTGCACAGAGAAAAACTTTTTGAGCGCTGCATAGACTTCCTTCTTTTCACGAATGATATGGTGGCGGAACCGTGTTTCTGAATATGGCGATAGGCGAACATGAGCGTGCTGTTTCGATTGTACTGATTGACTTCCCCATAGCCGAACAGGTTGCTTCGCCTGATCAGTTCTTCGATGTACTGTACGCAGCTCTCGTTGTCACTAGTCAAGTTATCTCCATCAGAGAAATGAAATGGATAATATTGTTATGCGATCCGGCGAATAACGAGTATCGATAATTTCGAGCGCCTTCGCATAGGCAGAGGAGCAGATCGTTCCGCCGCTTTCTCCGTGAGTGAAAAACTCTTCCTCCGTCACTTCCTTCGCTTCCGTATGGTGGGCGATGAAGACAATCTCCACTTTCTCGTACTTCTGACGTAAAAATCGGGTCATCCAGAAGAAAAAGCTTCGAGCCACGTACTTCTCAAATTGGCCCATCGAGCCGGAAATTTCCATCATGGCGATAATGACCGCATTGGACTGGGGCTTGCGTATCCCGGTCCGATGTTTTGTATCGCAGATCATCCGGCGATAATTTTCAGTTTCGCTGCCGCCTTTTCGTGCATTACGTTTGATCGCTTCGAGGAAGGTGCGCTTCTTGTCTATATTCGTCTTGAATGCCCTTCTTACGCACATCGTTGAAGGAAATATCGGTCACTTCCATATCTTGATCCGATTTGGGCTTCAAGTCGGGAAGCTCCAAATCTTCAAATAACAGCTCCTCCAACTCATCCAGATTCACTTCTGCCTCATAATAATCAATGCCAGGCTGATCGCCGGCCTGTTCCTCCTTTACCGGGAGCTCGTGATTGAGTGCGTCCTTACCGAGCACATCGCCGACTTTGCTGTCACCGTTTCCCTGTCCGACATGCTTGCTTTTGTTATAGTTATATCGAAATTTGAATTCATCCAGGCTGCGAATCGGGACTTTGACGATCTTCTTGCCGTCGGACATAATAATATTTTCTTCAGAAATGAGATCAGGCAGGCTGTGCTTTAATGCCTCGCGTACTTTTTGCTGATGACGGGTTCTGGTCTTGATACCCCTTGCGATGAAGTGACCAATCGTCCTTGGAAACAATAAACAAAGGTTCAGACATCTCGGCACCCCCAGCTTAAGCAGATGGAATAGTATCAATATATTCAGAAGTTTGCCAGATATGTGAGTGGCAAGCGGCTTCGTACAAGCCTAATTCATGAGAAGAAGTGTTATTTGTCTTGAGGACGTTTAGGCAGATGCCGTTGCTTTCTGAAGCATGTATAAGGAATGTACAGGATGGAAGGATGGTGATGTAAGGGGGTATACAACATTGGAAGCATGCAAAGCTAGAGCTGTGAGAAGCTAAGGATGAAAGGAAGAGTTTTCGTTACTTTCCCTCGCTCCTCACCGCTTGCTCCCTCCGCAAGATCTTCACATATTGCCGCGGCAAGAAAAGATGGGCATCATTTATCTCAATTCGTCTTAGAATCGTCACATCATTCGCCTCTTCCTCTTCGTTTAGCATCTCAAAGGCGGGGGATGATGAGAACGTCGAAACTCGTATTCTGTACGCCATCCCCATATAAGTATAATGGCAAACACCGCAAGGCATGCGGTGATTTTGCCTAGCAGTCTCCCCGTAACAATCGATTTTGTTGTTTCTTCCTCATCTTTCATTCCTCCGAAACGGACAAATGTGTGTTTACGTAATACAGTAATGGCTGAACGTTTCACCTCGAACGGCTTGTTATTTAACATCGCCAAGAACTTGTTTCGACATACATTGGAATGGTAAAGTTAAGAGTGGTTGTCAACAAAGAAGTGGTAGTCTAAGGATTTGGGGTTCAACATTTTTGCAGCTTAAGTTTTGGAAACGGAGGTAAATCGGTTGTCACTGCTTCATTTCGCAGTATTGATTCCTTTTGCTTATGCCGGTATTCGTTCCTTTCTTACGCAAGCTCATTCGACAAATACATACCGGCTGGTTTGTGCTACCTGTCCCTGCGGCGCTATTTGCGCTCGTTGCTTCGTATTTGCCGCAAATTCGCGAAGGGCGGATCCAGCAGGCGGAAGTATCATGGATTCCTTCATTGAACGTGAATTTTAGCTTCTATCTGGACGGCTTGAGCATTTTATTCGCGCTTCTCATTACTGGGATTGGCAGCTTGGTTGTGCTGTATTCCATCTTTTATTTGTCGATGCACAAAGAGTCGATCCATCATTTCTACATTTACTTGCTGATGTTCATGGGCGCTATGCTCGGTGTCGTCCTGTCAGACAACCTGATCGTCCTGTATACGTTCTGGGAGTTGACGAGCATCTCGTCCTTTCTCTTGATCGCCTTTTGGTACAAGCGGGAAAAATCCCGTTACGGCGCACAAAAATCGATGTTGATAACGATGCTCGGCGGCTTCGCCATGCTGGCCGGATTCGTTCTGCTATATTTGATGACAGGCACGTTTAGTATTCGGGAGATCATCGCGAACCTCGATCTCATTACGGGACATGTCTGGTTTGTGCCGGCGATGCTCCTTATCCTGCTTGGCGCTTTCACCAAATCGGCACAATTTCCGTTTCATATCTGGCTTCCAGACGCTATGGAAGCGCCTACACCTGTCAGCGCATATTTGCATTCAGCTACGATGGTAAAGGCCGGGATCTACCTTGCCGCACGCCTGACTCCGATATTTGGAGGCACAGGGGAGTGGTTCTGGCTCGTGTCCGCTTTCGGTCTGATTACACTCTTCTGGGGCTCGTTCTCTGCGGTTAAACAGACTGACCTCAAAGCAATTCTTGCCTTCTCAACCGTCAGCCAATTGGGCCTCATCATGAGCTTGCTCGGGATCGGGTCGGCCGCCTTGTACTACGGTTATGGTGAAGAGTCTGAGCTGTATGTGCTGGCGATGACAGCGGCTATCTTCCATCTGATCAACCATGCGACATTCAAAGGGGCGCTGTTCATGGTTGCGGGTATCGTCGATCATGAAACCGGCACACGCGATATTCGCAAATTAGGCGGTTTGGCATCGTTGATGCCGATCACCTTTACGTTTGCAATGATCGGCGCATTCTCGATGGCCGGCTTGCCGCCGTTCAACGGATTTTTAAGTAAAGAAATGTTCTTCACCGGAGTGTTGAACGCTTCGCGTATGGACATTTTCCATATGGATACGCTTGGAGTGCTTTTCCCAATCGTCGCCTGGCTAGCAAGCGTATTTACGTTCATCTACTGTTTCTTGTTCGTCTTCCGTACTTTTACCGGCAAGAAGCAGCTGGATCAATTGCCGAAGAAGCCGCATGAGGCGCCGCTAGGCATGCTGTTGCCGCCTGCTGTGCTCGTGTCGCTCGTCGTTATTTTCGGTCTGTTTCCGGACATCGTTTCCTTCAGCCTGATCGAGCCGGCATTAGCCGCCGTTTATCCGAACTTGCTAATGGCAGGGGACGAATTCCATGTGCATATTTATTTCTGGCACGGCTGGACGACGGAGCTCTATATGACGATCGGAGTTGTGCTTCTCGGCGGCTTTATGTACTGGATCGGAAGCTCGCTCGGATTGTACGGCAAGTCGCAGAAGAAGCTGTGGCTCAATGTGCTGTATGACAGCAGCTTGATCGGTATTGAACGGCTGTCTTCGCGAGTGACGAATACGTATATGACAGGTTCGGTGCGCGATTATTTGGTGTATATATTCGGTTTTATTATTGTCGTCGTCGGCTTTTTGTACGTGCAGACTGGAGCGGCTAGTTATATCGGACAAGGCGTCTATGCGCCATTTTCGATCTACGAAACAGCACTCGCTGCTGTTATGGCCATTGCCGCCATCGCCGCGATATTCGCACGGGATCGACTTTCTCTCATTATCTTAGTCGGCTCGGTCGGCTATATGGTGTCGCTGTTTTTCGTCTTGTTCCGTGCTCCCGATCTGGCGCTCACCCAATTGATCGTGGAGACGGTGTCCGTATCGCTGTTCTTGCTTTGCTTCTATCATCTGCCGAAGCTGAAGAAGGAATTATCAACCTTAAGATTCCGCCTAGGGAATTTGCTGATTTCCATCGGCGTCGGTCTCATCGTGATGTTGATCGCTTTGGCGGCGAGCGGTTCGCGTTTGTTCGAGACGATCGCTGGCTATTACATCGAGAACAGTTATAAGCTTGCCGGTGGCGATAACGTCGTCAACGTCATTCTCGTGGACTTCAGAGGATTCGATACGATGCTGGAAATTACCGTGCTAGGTATTGCGTCGCTTGGCATCTTTACGATGATCCGTCTAAGGGACAATATGTTGACGCCGCTGGCGGCGAATGCGCCCAAGCCAGGAAGGCGCGAAGTGAATGTAGATCAGCCAAGCGAGCACCATGACCTTCATCTTGGAGCCGGTCGGCAGAAGGAGGATCAGACAACATGAAGATCAATGATGTTATCTTACGAACAGCAGCCAAATGGATTGCGTTCATCATCATGGCCTTTTCCTTGTTCTTGTTCTTCGCGGGACACAACAATCCCGGCGGCGGATTTATCGGCGGTCTGATGGGAGCCGGTGCTTTGCTGCTGATCGCGCTAGCTTTCGGCACGAAGACGCTGCGTGCTGTTCTTCCGATTAACTTCCGCATATTGACCGCTGCGGGATTGCTGATTGCCGTGCTTACAGGGATCGGCTCGTTCGTGTTCGGAGCGCCATTTCTTTCCCATGCATTCGGACATTTTCACTTGCCGGTGCTGGGAGATACAGAGCTGGCTACCGCGGCGTTGTTTGATCTAGGCGTATATCTCACCGTAATCGGCGTGACGATGACGATCATATTGTCGATAGGGGAGGATGAGTAAGCGATGGAAATTTTAATGTCGGTGACGATCGGAATTTTATTTATGGCCGGGACTTACTTGATTCTTAGCCGCAGCTTGCTCCGTATTATATTAGGCGTGTCTCTCTTAACCCACGGGCTCCATCTGCTCATCATGACGATGGCCGGACTAAAAGGCGGAGCGGCACCGATTCTAGGTGAAGAGAGCGCTTATACGGATCCGTTGCCGCAAGCGCTCATACTCACATCGATCGTCATTAGCTTTGGTGTGACTTCGTTCTTTCTCGTGCTCGCTTATAGAGCCTACAAGGAATTAAAAACCGACGATATGGAGCAGTTAAGGGGACAAGATGATGAGCAATAATCTGATCGTATGGCCGTTACTTATTCCACTTCTCACCGGGATCATCCTCATATTTACGGGGCGCTTCTTACGTCTGCAACGCATCATCAGCGGACTTAGTGCCTTGTTTAATGTTGCGGTGTCGGCGCTGATCGTACATACCGTGTCTACTAACGGCATCCAAACGCTGCACATGAGCGGCTGGATCCCGCCGTTTGGCATCGTCTTTGTGGCGGACATGCTTGCCGCTTTGCTAGTGCTGACGACAGCGGTTATTGCTGCCGTTGTTTTATTATATGCTTTTCCCACTATTGGGGAAGCACGGGAGAAGCATTATTTTTATGCGTTCGTACAGTTTTTGCTTGTTGGTGTCATCGGCTCGTTCCTGACCGGCGATATTTTTAATTTATTCGTTTGTTTTGAAGTGATGCTGATCTCCTCTTATGCCTTGATCGTCATCGGTGGCGAGAAGCATCAGCTTCGTGAATCGCTCAAATATTTGCTGGTCAACGTCATCTCGTCCACGTTCTTCGTCGTGACGATCGCATATTTGTATGCCGTTACCGGAACACTCAATATGGCACACCTGTCCGAAAGAATTGCGGAGGCCGGACAAGGCGGGATTTTGACGATCGTAGCTGTTCTGCTGCTCGTCGTATTTGGCCTCAAGGCAGGCTTGTTGCTATTTTTCTGGCTTCCAGGCTCCTATCGCGTTCCACCGGCCGCCATCATCGCGCTCTTCAGCGGCTTGCTGACCAAAGTCGGGATCTATGCCATCGTGCGTACGTTTACATTGATGTTTTACCATGATCCCGCGATTACCCATACGTTGATCGCCTGGATGGCCGGAGCCACGATGGTCTTAGGAGCATTCGGCGCACTGACGCACCGCGATGTCCATAAGGTTCTGATCTACAATATCGTCATATCGGTAGGATTTATCAGCCTTGCCTTGGTTACCATGAATTCAGCTGGACATTCCGGCATCGTCTTCTATTTGCTGCATGATATGATCGCCAAAACACTCATCTTCATGCTGGGCGGACTGTTGATTGCCGCTGGTGGAACTACGAATATGAGCAAGATGGGCGGGCTCATCAAGCGGTATCCTGCGCTTGGCTGGATGTTCTTCGTGACGGCGCTGGCGATTGTCGGCGTACCGCCGCTGAGTGGCTTTATCGGCAAGCTGCTGATCGTGCAAGGCGGATTGAGTGCGGAATTGTACGTGCTGACAGGACTCGGTCTGGCTAGCAGCTTGCTTGCGCTGCTGTCCTTGATGAAACTGTTTATGCAAGTATTTTGGGGAGAATTACGGGTTCATCCGGATCTTACGCAGCCAGTACGCCTGCCAGCTCTCGCTATGTCCTCCGTCGCAGTGCTTGTATTCCTTGTCGTCGTGATCGGTCTGGGTGCAGAAAGCTTGTCTGGATACATCGAGCAGGCTGCAGAAGTGCTGGGAAATCCGCAGATTTATATCGATGCGGTTCTGAAGGAGTAGATCAAGATGGTGTTACAAATCGTACTGAATATTTTGTTGTCTATCGTATGGATGCTGCTCAGTAACGAGTGGGGATTTGCTAGCTTTTTTGGCGGGTACTCGATCGGTCTCCTCATTTTGCTCATTTTGCACAGATTTTTCGACAAGCCGTTCTACTTGGTGAAGGTTTGGGCGGTCATCAAATTGCTGCTGCTATTCCTGAAGGAATTGGTGCTGGCCAATCTGGCGGTCATTCGTCATGTATTAAGACCGAAGATGAACTTTCGACCAGGCATCTTCTCATTCGACACAGAGCTTGAGACGGATCTGGAGATTACGATTTTGACCGGCTTAATCACGCTCACACCTGGCACGTTGTCACTGGAAGTATCCCCGGATCAGAAGACGATCTTTATACATGCGATGGACATTGAGGAGGCGGAGCAAGCTGCCCGAGAGATCAAAATGACCTTTGAGAAGGCCATCATGGAGGTGACGAGGTAATGCTGGATACGGCCCTGAACATTGCGCTGCTCATTTTTTCACTGTCGATCCTTGGCAATTTATATAGATACTCAGGGTCCGTCCTTGCCGGATCGCATTGTCGCACTCGATGCCGTGGGCATTAACCTGCTGGCGATCGTCGCGATATTGTCTGTCCTGCTGGACTCGTTCGTTTACTTGGACATCGTGCTGTTGATTGGCATCCTGCTTTCCTCGGCACGATCGCATTTGCCCGTTACTTGGAGAGAGGAGAAGTGATTGAGTATGACCCCAATCGTCGACATGATCGCTGAGCCGCTCGTCGCCGTTCTGATCCTGGCTGGCGCTTTTCTCAGCCTGGTTAGCTCCATTGGTTTGCTTCGCTTGCCGGACTTCTATACACGCTCGCACGCGGCAGGCAAATCGACTACACTCGGCGTACCGCTAGTGCTCTTTTAGCGCTTTTCTGTACTTTATCCTGGACTCGGGTCATGATGAATGTACGGCTTCTTCTCGGGATCGTCTTCGTCTTCATCACGGCTCCGGTGTCGAGTCACTTGATCGGTCGGGCCGCGTACCGAACGGGCGTTAAGCTTTTGGGACAAGAGCGTGATGGACGATTTGCAAGACGTTGTAAAGGAGCGTAAGGTGGACAAGAACCGCTCGTAGATGAAGATAAGCGGCGGTATTTTTTGCTGAAGGAGGATGACTCAGTGATGGCCAGATTGTATGGAATCGTCGGGGGTATATGCGGGATATTATCCGTTACGCTTGGCGCATTTGGCGCCCATGCGTTGGAAAACCGGTTGTCGGAAGCTGCGCTTGACACTTACCATACGGGAGTACAATATCAGATGTATCATGCCCTTGCCTTAATCGTGCTTGCACTATTGCAGCCAGTGGACGGGTGAAAAGGGCGCGTATGATGGGCAGGTGATATTTTTCATTGTTGGGGATCGTTTTGTTTTCGGTAGCTTATATGTGATTAGTTTAACGGTTTGACAAAATTCGGGATGATCGCTCCGTTCGGCGGAGTCAGTTTTGTGCTCGGCTGGCTGATGATCGCTCTGAGCGCAAGAGATTTTGCGAAAAATACATAAAGTATTGTAGGAATTTAGAAGGATATCGCATGTGTATGACGAAAATATAATAAGGAAGTTTACATTTTCTTTCAATTTCCATGGAGTTGCCCTCGGTAAGACTATTTTTTGTTCGTTCAGGAAGGAGTTTGCTTCCTATGTTTACATATGCGAATTATATTGTAATAGCCGCGGGCACATTGTTGATGATCGTGCTCAGTTTCCTCTTTATTCCTCTCTGGACGGATGCGCTCATCTTATCCGTGTGTTTCGTGTTGTTTAGTGCCATGCTGACTCGTCACCGTCAACCGCAAGTATAAGGAGAAGGAAAGAGTGTTTCGGAGAAGTGAGCAACGGATACGCCTGATGGCTTATTACGATGATCTGACCGGCTTGCCGAACCGCAGATTTTTCAGGGAGCAATTGGAGCAAGCATTGGAGAGAGATCGAATACAGTCATCGCTGTGATCAATGTGGATATTGATCGATTTCGCCTATTTAACGATACGCTTGGCCATGATTTTGGCGATATTATCTTGCTTCAGGCTGCAGAGAGATTAACGCGCTGTGCGGATGCTGGCGATATTGTGGCACGAATGGAAGGTGACGAGTTCGTGCTGCTTTATCCAAACTTGAAAAATGTCGAAGAAATCGACAAATTGCACTGTCCATTCATGAGGTATTTGCCACTCCTTTCTCCTTTCAGGACTATCAATTGCATACGACGATCAGCATTGGGGTGGCGTATCATGCGGATATGGAGAACGTGGAAGCAGACGCATTAATCAAGCATGCAGGGCTGGCGTTATCGCGTGCGAAGGAACAAGGCGACGTACAATATGAGGTTTATTCGCCGGCGATGGACATCCGCTCATTCGAGAAGCTGACATTGGAAAATGAGCTGCGCCGCGCGATTGAACAACAAGAGTTTTTGCTTTATTTTCAACCTCAGGTCGAAATTTTAACAGGCAAGATCGTCGGCGTCGAAGCGTTAGTCCGATGGCAGCATCCTGTGAAAGGAATCATTCCTCCAGGCAAATTCATCTCCGCAGCCGAGGAGAACGGGTTAATCACTGCGCTGGGTGACTGGGTGCTGCGCGAATCTTGCAAGCAAATTAAAGAGCTTCACGACAAAGGGTTTCGCGATTTGCGCGTCGGCGTCAATCTCTCTTCGCGGCAATTTCTTCAGGAGGATTTGGCAGAACGAATTGCCAAAGTGTTAGAAGAGACGAATCTAGCGCCGCAATATTTGGAGCTCGAAATTACGGAAGGCATGACGATGGATGTCGAACGCTCTTTGTCGACGTTGAATAAGCTGACGGATTTAGGTGTTCGCATCAGCATGGACGATTTTGGTACAGGATACAGCTCTCTGAATTATCTGAAAAATTTCCCGATTCACAGACTGAAGATCGATCGCAGCTTTGTTCGTGATTTGTTAGAGGACCCGAACAATGCGGCGATCGTCTCGACGATTATCTCGATGGCGCATCATCTGAATTTGAAGGTGATTGCCGAAGGAGTCGAGACAGAGGAACAACTACAATACTTGAACCAAAACCGTTGCAATGAAATTCAAGGATACGTATTTAGCCCGCCGATTTCGCGGGAAGACCTAGAGCAGTTGTTAAAACATCAAGAAGCGGCCGCGGCTGATCAGGCATAATGAGCATGAGCCAAACGTAGCGGAAGGCGCAAGGAATAGAAGGAGATCTCATGAAACAAGCCCTAGCAACAAGACGCTTGTTCGTCATATTATGGACAGTCATAATCTTAACTGCTTGCATGAGAGTTCCGGTAGAACGAAGCAGTGATGACGCTCCGACCTTGCTGTTGTATGAAGCTGCAATCGGAGATGAGACAGCTGTCTTGTCGCTGCAAACAGCAGACGGAGTCGTGCGGCCAATCGCTGAGGGCGTTAGGCCGGGCAGCCACCGTGAATGGAACGGGAGCATTCTCTTTCTAAGTGAACATATGGAATTATTTTATGCTGGACCTAAGCAGGCGCCTTATAGGCTGCTGGAGTCCGTTCGACCATACGACTACGGATTTTTGGACAATGGCCGCAAGCTTTATGCCGTGACGACTAAGCGTGAGCTTATATTCAAAGCCTTCGGCAAAGAGGAACGCGTCGTCGGAGATCAGATTGCTGAGGTGCTGCCGCTCGAACAACGGTTGCTGGCGCGCCGTCATGACGGATCTGTCCTGTCGATTGATTTCACCGGACAATCCGCTGTCATCGCGGAAGGTGCCTGGAGTCTGGAATCGGCTGGGGACAGCGTTCATGCGATCCTTCGGACGAGCAAGGGCCTCCAAGTAACGAACGGCGAACAGATCATCTATACAATTGATTCTGAAACAGTAGGCCCGATCAACGTAACAGCGGATGGGCGAGCGGTTTTGTATTTGGACCCGTACGATCTGGAGGCAAGTGCCGGGACACTGAAGCTGCTCTATGGAGCGGAGCTACCCCCGCTAACGGTTGCTGAGCAAGTGACCTCCTATTCGATGCGAACACCGCAACACATTTGGTACACGACCCGTGCAGGTTTGCATATTTATCACGTTGAGCATCAAACGCATCAGCGAGTCACTGAAGCGATTACGGAAATCGTATATGCCGCGGATCATTCGACATTTGGGGAAGCGGCGGCCATCCTTATGGACGGCAGCTTGCTCGTCGCTGACGAAACAGGTGCTGTACGTGCTCTAGTCTGGGATGAGCAAGTCGTGCGAGTGGAGATTTTTGGCTCGGGCTTGATTTGTACATTGGACAACGGAACGTTGTATTATGTTGGTCCTGAACACGATGAGACGAAGGAAATCGGGACGTTTGATGAATGGTTGATCGGCCGTCAAGCCATCGTCGGGCTTAGACAATCAGAAGTGATCGCTATCGATGATCAATTGCAAGAAAAGCAGCTCTTACGTGACATCGCCCCGTACCGTTATGTATATTACGGAGAGAGGCTGCTCAGCGAACGGATGCTGCAACTCATAGATATTGCAGGCGTTTGGCAAGCCGTAGAAGAAGACGGCAAACAGATCGAAATCCACGCCACTGGCAAACGGAGAGGCGCAATTGTATCTTCTGATGGGGATATCATGCCGTTTCTTGTGCGCTATGCAAGTTCAGACTCGCTACAGCTCACCATGACGGGAACCGCGATTCCCCCACATACGTTACAGTTAGATGAGGAAGGACGTCTCCTTCTGCACGATGGCAAGGCGCATACGGTCTATACTCGCAGTCCATAAGAAAACCAGCACAAATAATAAAAGGGGGAGTCCAAAAAGTCTGTGAAAACCGACTAATGGACGTCCCCCATTTTTGAGCCGTAACGGTTGCCACAAAGGC
The DNA here is from genome assembly GCA_963755735.1 of uncultured Paenibacillaceae bacterium. GTDB lineage: Bacteria > Bacillota > Bacilli > Paenibacillales > DA-C8 > Insulibacter. The sequence goes on along the minus strand of CAVWLN010000007.1, from coordinate 6,018 downwards.
TATTCGGCTGTTATCGAGCGTTTGAAAAATGTTACGGTTGCCATGGAGGCTATTCATCATAAAATGACACATTTGGCGGTAAAAACAGCGAAATAGCCGCCATCACAACCGTTACAAAACAAACCTCCGCTCATTCGCTATGATAAGCGCTATGGCAACCGTTAGAGCGAAAATGAACATAGCCTTAGGCGAGCATCGCTTGTTAAGGCACATACCGAGTTTGGCATTGTGGCCATATATAGCCCTTTATTCAAACAAGATCATATCATCGATTTCGTTCATTTTTACGGAGTATACTTTCTTATCGTCAACGTGATAAACAGTCAAAAGCTGCATGCTCTCATCAAAATGCAAAATTTTGCAAGGGATGCTCAGCTTGACTCCTTTCCCCTTTACGATAGAAAGCCGGATCAACGTCTGATTCATTATTGACTGCTCAATTAATGAAACAATCGATCCATAGGTGCTTTCTGTTTTTTGTACTTCCATTTCTCTCTCCTATCCCCCTGCTAAGCCTCCAAGATGGTCTTTCGAGATAGCACATTATTGTATTATAAATATGGAATAAGCGGAATTTCAAGTCTACATTTCACTTATTTTTTGGCAACTTCATATATTGGATTAACCTGCGATGAGAGGAGGATATCCAATGATCAGAATGGAGCCGATTCAGTTGGACGATGCAACGGTCTTAGGAATCGAAGTGAAGCTTCCCAAGACGAATTTGGTAGTCATTACGACGTCCAAAGGATATATCATGTGCGGAGCGCTTGATATCGGGCTGCTGAATTCGCGTCTGCAAGATCGCGGGATAGTCGCTGGCAGGGCAACGGGTGTTCGCACATGGGATGATCTGCTGGAGTCTCCTTTGCTCGACGTAACGACAGAAGCAGAGAAATTAGGTATACACAGCGGAATGCGTGGAAAAGATGCGCTGCGTCGCATGCTCTAATCGTAATGGCAGGAATCATGAAATAGATGGAGAAGAGCCTAGGACAATGCTGCAGGCTCTTCTGTTTTATATATGCTTCCATATCTTACCCATTCATTCCGATCATGGTGCATGCGCTGCGTTCGTTCAAGATCTATCAATCAAATAGCTTGCGCAAATTTTCCGCATATGGCGGTTTCACTATGCCCTTCTCTGTAATAATCGCTGTGACATATTCGTGCGGAGTTACGTCAAACGCTGGATTGTACACCTTCACTCCTTGCGGAGCTGTGCGCTTGCCAAACCCTTCGGTAATCTCGACCTCGGGACGCTCTTCGATCGGAATTTGGCTACCATCCGGCGTGTTCAGGTCAATGGTGGACAGCGGACAAGCTACATAAAAAGGAATGCCGTGCGCTTTCGCAAGCACTGCGACGGAATAAGTGCCGATCTTATTGGCCACATCGCCGTTCGCGGCAACTCTGTCGGTACCGACGATGACGGCTTGGATGAGGCCCTTGCTCATGACGTGTCCAGCCATGTTATCGGTAATTAAAGTCACATCGATGCCAGCTTGCATGAGTTCAAATGCGGTTAATCTGGCGCCTTGCAGAACAGGCCTTGTTTCGTCCGCATATACCTTCAAATTCCAACCCCGTTCCTTTGCCAAGTACATCGGTGCGGTTGCCGTCCCGTACTTCGCTGTAGCCAAACCGCCTGCATTACAGTGTGTTAAAATTCCGATGTTATCTTGCAGCAAGGTCAAAGCGTGTTCACCGATCAAGCGGTTCGTGCGCTCATCTTCTTCCCGGATCTTATGTGCTTCTTCGAGCATCGTGCGGCGGAACTCCTCTGCCGATGCTCCGCTTGCAGCTAGGGAGCCAGCAAGCCGTTCCATTCGCTCGATGGCCCAAAATAAATTAACAGCCGTCGGCCTAGATGTCGCCATATATTCGCCCACTCGCTTGACTTCCTGAGCGAGCTCATCGCTATCCGCATCGAGATTTTGGATCCCTAAGTAGATGCCGTACGCTGCGGAGATGCCGATCGCCGGTGCACCGCGTACTGCCAGTTCACGAATGGCTTCCCATACTTGCTGGGGAGTATTGAGCGTGAGGTAGGTGATCTCTTCCGGCAAGCGCCGTTGATCCAACAGCTCCAGATGCGTTCCAGACCAGCGAACGGATTGAAGTGCGGAATGTTGTTCGTTGGGTGATTTCGAAGCCTGCATGTTGCTTTCCTCCTATTGTTTGCTACCGTTTGCACAACTCCTATAAGTATATCCGATTCTTGTGCGTTCGGGAAGGTTGTTTCCATTGTATGCGAGGTATAGTATAATGGAGGCTGAAGTGAAGTCGAAAGCAGTCAAATCTTGGATGGACAAGGCGCGTCAAACTAGTTAAGTCTAATGCTCACTCCATCATGATGTGACTTCGCTCAGAGCTTTTCTCGCCTCATCCAAAGCTTGGTATTCGATGATCCCTTGACAGCTCACTTTTCAGTCTAACAGAAAATCGTGCGAAACGCATATTCCCGCGTTAAACCAATGATTTACACCACGATTTCCAGACGAAAATGAAATTAATAGTTGAGAATCATTGAGTATCAGTTTAGAATAATTCTAAAAATATATTTATTGTTGTGGAGGGACTTGGAATGAATAAACCTACGTTTACCATAAACGGACTGAAAGCGTCTGTTGAAGGCAAGGAGATTTTGAAGGGTGTCGATCTAGAAATCAAGGGCGGAGAAGTCCATGCTGTAATGGGGCCGAATGGGACAGGCAAGAGTACCCTAGCTTCTGCGGTGATGGGTCATCCGAAGTATGAAGTAACAGAAGGCCAAATTACGTTGAACGGCGAGGATATTCTGGAGATGGAAGTCGATGAGCGTGCACGTGCAGGCCTCTTCCTTGCGATGCAATATCCGAGCGAGATCTCCGGAGTGACGAACGCGGACTTCCTGAGAAGTGCGATCAATGCGCGCCGCGGCGAAGGCAATGAAATATCGCTTATTAAATTCATCCGTCAGATGGAAAGTAAGATGCAGGAGCTGGAGATCGATCCGCAATTCATGCATCGTTATTTGAACGAAGGGTTTTCCGGCGGTGAGAAGAAACGCAACGAAATATTGCAAATGATGATGCTGGAGCCAAGCATTGTCATATTGGATGAAATTGATTCCGGTCTGGACATCGATGCGCTCAAGATCGTTGCCGAAGGCGTGAACTCCATGCGCGGTGAGGAACGCGGCTTCTTGATCATTACGCACTATCAGCGTCTGTTGAACTATGTGAAGCCGGACTTTGTTCATGTGATGATGCAAGGCAGAATCGTCAAGTCTGGTGGACCGGAACTGGCTGAGAGGCTGGAAGCGGAAGGTTACGACTGGGTGAAGGAAGAATTGGGCATCGACGACGTTACGGTCGGTCAAGAGGAAGAAGAGTTTCAAGTGCCGATGAATACGACTGCACCTCGTGTGCAATGAACGAAGCCCCATGCCCAATAGACTTTGAGGAGGAAGAATACGATGACGACGTTAAATACGACTCTTCCGGTCGGTGCAAGCCAGCTCCAAGCGTTGTCTGCAAGTAAGAACGAGCCAGCGTGGCTTGCTGAACTTCGCAGCCAAGCATTGGACAAAGCTGGGACCTTAGATTTGCCCGTCTTGGAGAAGACTCGTATTGATCGCTGGAATATCGATCAATATGGTGAATATAAAGAAGTATCTGCGGTTCATTCTTTGGATGACTTGCCGAAGGAAATCCAGCCGCTAGTTTCGAGTGATACTGTTGCTGGCGGTGTATTGATTCAACGAAACTCTGGTGTCATTTACAGCAGCCTGAGCGAAGAGTTGCAGCAGAAGGGCGTCATACTCAAAGATCTGGAGACGGCTGCCCGCGAGCATGAAGATCTCGTGCGCCCGTATTTGATGCAGGCTGTGAAGGTTGACGAGCACCGCCTTGCAGCGCTGCATGCGGCACTGTGGAGCGGCGGTTTGTTCTTGTACGTGCCGAAAAATGTCATCATTGAAGAGCCGATTCAAGCGTTATTCTTGTCGGACGACGCAGAAGCATTATTTGCGCCGCATATCTTGATCGTTGCGGAAGAGAACAGCTCGGTCACTTATGTTGACAATTATGTGTCCGGTCAGGATACGGGCCAGGTCATGCACAATGGAATCGCTGAAGTGTTCGTAAAGAGCGGTGCAACCGTGCGGTTTGCGTCCATTCATAATTTGAATGCACAAGCGACCGACGTCACTTATCGCCGTGCCGTCACCGAGCAAGATGCTCGCGTGGAATGGATGATCGGCGAAATGAACTACGGAGACTACGTGTCTGACACGAATACGATTTTGAAGGGCAACGGTTCGACATCCGATGCTAAGGTGATCTGCGTAGGGACGAACAAGCAGCGGATGAACGTGACGACGCGTGCCACGCATTTCGGCAAATCGTCAGACAGCGACATGATCACTCGTGCCGTTATGCGTGACGAAGCGACCGCGATCATTAACGGGATTACGAAGATTGAGAAAGGTGCGACGCATGCGAACGGTGAACAAACCGAACGAGTGCTCATGCTGAGCCCGAAAGCGCGCGGCGACGCCAACCCGATGCTGCTGATTGACGAGGATGACGTTACGGCTGGCCATGCGGCAAGCGTTGGACAGGTGAACAAGGAGCAAGTGTTCTATTTGATGTCTCGCGGATTGTCCAAGGAGCAAGCCGAACGGTTAATTATTTATGGCTTCCTTGCACCGGTCGTAAATATGATCCCGATCAAGAAAGTCGAAGAACAGCTTAAGATTCTTGTGGAAAGGAAGCTCGGACAATGAATGCCGAACTCCGTGAGCAGTTCCCCATTTTGCATCAAGAGGTGAACGGTCACCCGCTCGCATATTTGGACAATGCAGCGACTTCTCAGAAGCCGCTGCAAGTCATCCAAGCGATTGAGCATTATTACAAGCAGAACAATTCCAACGTGCATCGCGGTGTGCATACGCTTGGCTCGCGCGCCACTGACGCATACGAAGGCGCACGGGAGAAGGTAGCCAAGTTTCTGAATGCGAAGTCGGAAAGTGAAATCATCTTTACAAGAGGAACGACGACAGCGCTGAATCTTGTGGCAGCCAGTTACGCGAGATCCGTATGTCGCGAAGGCGACGAGATCGTCATAACGCCGATGGAGCACCACAGCAATTTGATCCCGTGGCAGCAAGCGGCGAAGGCGACTGGCGCTGTCTTGAAATATATTCCGATGCAAGCCGATGGAACGATCACATTAGAGGACGCAGAGAAGACGATTACGGAGCGTACGAAGGTCGTCTCCGTCGTCCATGTGTCAAACGTTCTCGGACTGACGAATCCGATCAAGGAGATCGCGGCAATCGCGCATCGAAATGGTGCGATCATGGTCGTGGACGGTGCTCAAAGCGCACCACACATGAAGATCGATGTTCAGGAGCTGGATTGCGACTTTTTCGCATTCTCCGGACACAAAATGTGTGGACCGACAGGTATCGGGGTACTCTATGGGAAACAAAGTTTGCTCGAAAATATGGAGCCGATCGAATTTGGTGGCGAAATGATCGATCATGTCGATTTGTATGAGTCGACTTGGAAGGACATTCCTTGGCGATTCGAAGGCGGCACACCGATCATTGCCGGTGCCGTCGGCTTAGCTGCAGCGATCGATTTCTTGCAAGACGTAGGGCTGGACAATATCCTCGCCCATGAGAAGAAATTGGCGCAGTACGCTGTCCAGCGCCTAAGTCAAATTGACGGCATCACGATATACGGCCCTGAAGAAAGAGATTCGGGACTTGTGACCTTCAATCTGGAGAACGTACATCCACACGATGTGGCGACTGTACTCGATTCTGTGGGCATCGCGATTCGTGCAGGGCATCATTGCTGCCAACCGCTTATGCGTTGGTTGAACGTATCGTCGACAGCTAGGGCGAGCTTCTATCTTTACAATACGGAAGAAGAGATCGATCGCCTAGCGGAAGGCCTGATTAAGGCAAAGGAGTATTTTGATTATGCAATTGGATGATCTATATCGCAGAGTCATCATGGACCA
>CAVWLN010000006.1:0-29615 GCA_963755735.1 uncultured Paenibacillaceae bacterium | reverse complement strand
GTTATGTCTGGCCTGACTAAGTACGTATTGCTCTTCCATCACGGGCATTTCGAACGTCATATTTTCACCAATCCTTGGTAGACTCGGGGATGACCACGGGTCGGAAAAAATTTTGGCCTGTCGCTATTTTCGCTGGATTGTCTTTCCTGCCTGAGCATTCGTCAGCAACATATGGCAGCTCCTCGTCTTTCGGTTTTTGCAAGGCATGTTCATCGGCGGATTGCTTCCGTCAGTGAACGCACTCATCCGCCGCAGCATTCCCGATCTGATGATCAGCCGTGCCTTCAGTTCGATCAATCGTTTATGAGCTTAGGCAACCTGATCGGCCCGTTGCTGTGCAGCTTGTTGTCTATATGGATCGGTATTCGCGGCCTGTTTATCATGTCCGCCGTCCTGATGGTCGCTAACGCCGTTGTTGTCAGTCGTTCGCTCGTGAACCGTGAAGAAGATAAGGGCGGTGACCTTAGGGTGACAGCCTCAATGCTAGTCATAATCACAAAAATGCCGCCCGACGATTTCGGACGGTAAGCAATTCGAAATCGCGATTTTATCAGCCTTGAAGCAGATTAATGAGGAACGTACGGGATACGATCACCAGCAGGATAAACAGAACAAGAATTGTCCCCGTGCTGGTCCAGAAGCCACCGCCAGCGTATGACATAAAGATGCACCTCCTTTGCCGAAAGGCTTCTATACACTATGGAAGTGAAGCTGTTTGTGTATAGGTAGGTGCACAGTTTTGCGATGGAATTAGGCGTTCGATCCTCCCGTTTCAATCTCTTAATATCTTCTCGTTATAATTGCCAAGATCATGGTCTTCGTATGGATGGTCGCGTTTGATCGTATTACTCCCCTTTTGTTACGGAACACTTTCTCACTGCGCACATATTCTACATCCTTCACTTGCGCCGCAACGTTCGCCAGCCTGGCCGCCACGAAGAAATAATCGGAAAGCCGGTTCATATATTTGCGGACTTCCGTATTGATCTCTTGCTCACGCGCCAGTGTGACAATGACCCGTTCAGCTCGTCTGCAGACGGTGCGGCATACGTGAAGTGCGGATGAGAGCGGACTGCCACCCGGCAATATAAAGCGTTCCAGCTGCGGGCACTTCGCATCATATTTGTCGATCCATTGCTCAAGTCGCTCCGTCATTTGCGAATCTACTCGATACGGACGAACCCCTTGCTTGGCCAGCGCCAAATCCGCTCCGCAGTCGAACAGCTCCTGCTGAATTTCGAGCAAATGAGCCTTTAATTCGGCGAGAATATCGCCAGCTTCATCTTGATTAGGCTGACCGCCTGACCTACGAAGCTGTTCAGTTCATCCACTGTACCGTAAGCTTCCACCCTCAGATCATCCTTGGGCACCTTGCTGCCGATCACAGACGTCTTGCCTTCATCACCGGCACGAGTGTAAATTTTCATATCTACGACCTCCTTTATGATAAAATCCTCGGAGCTACTTCTGTAGTATGCCGACCCTATCTCTAGGCTTCGCTAGGTTCCGATGCTTGGATCTATGGCGCGTTACGCAAGATCGGTTCCAGCGAATAACACTGCAGCTATGAGCAGCAATACCTCTAAAATTTCAACAATCGCACCGTATGTATCACCAGTTTGTCCGCCTAATTGACGGGCAATGGCTGCTGCCAACGCTGAGCCGCACACCGTTGTGAGGAGGAATGCGGCAAGCAGTAACAAGCCAAATTCACTCAAGCTCGCGCTTGCTTCACCGTGCAACATCAGCAATGTGTGGAACAGCCCATAACCGATAAAGGAGCTTACGAGAGCGACGGAGCCGGCTAACCAAACATGGCGGCTTCGCACCTGGCTAAACAGCGTTCCCATGCCACCGTCTTTTCGTGCATAAGGCCACCAAGCGATTGCAGCCGGCAAGAAATAGCGACTCCATATCGGGATGAGCAAGAGCATGAGCAAGCTTGCCTTAGAGCCTTCGACTAAAGAGCTAATTAGCGTAAATTTGAGCAACAAATAACAGACGCAGACGATTACGCCCATCGCACCGACTCGGCTATCTTTCATAATCTCCAGCTTTCGCTCACGGGAACGGTGAATGAGCAAGCCGTCGGCGGTATCCAGCAAGCCGTCCAGATGCAAAGCTCCGGTTAATGCCGTCCATACGATCAGCACCAGCGCCGCCGACACGTTCGCTGGCAGCAGCATCGGCGTATACCAAGCGAATGCTGTGACAAATAAGCCGATGATCAAGCCGACGAACGGATAGTAAATCGTGCTTCGCGAATAAGTATGTCCGGTATACACCGCTTCCGCTTGTGAGGGCATTGAATGCGCGTCAAAAACATAAACGCTACGACACAAGGTTGCATCAGCTTGCGAAAGGTAGCGCGCCCCATACCGGCACCCCCCGTAACCAAATAACTGCAGCGAACGAGTAGCTTTGTAGCTTTGAATTGCAGAAGTCATCGGAAATTCGATACTGTGAGCTTTCAGTTCAATAGGAATGCCAGCTGTAACCAGGAACACTTTGTCCGATCTTGCCGGCAACCTGCTGATTCATCCAGCCTGCCTGATCGCGAAACAGCCTGCCAAGCGGATATTCCGGCACCAGTCCGTCTCCTACTTCATTCGTTACGAACAACACATCAGCGTAGACGCTTCAGCCGCATCCATGAGTTCTGTTACTTTTGCTTGGATGTGCATTTGCGGTTGATCGTGTTCTGTACGCAGTAGCCAATTCGACAGCCACAGCGTCAAACAATCAACCAACACGACGGAGAAGATGCTCACTCATAGGCAGCTCGCGCTCCCCGTCTGTTCCGCCTTGCTTGCCAAGCTCCTGTATGATAGCAGCGATGTCATACGGTTCCTCAATGGAGACGAAATGCGGCATCGTCTGTTTTTCTCTTTCTTTATGCGCATGAATCCGTTCAGCCATCTCCGCATCGCCGGCTGCGGCGGTCGCAATATAATAACCTGCTGAACCTTTGTGCTTCGCCATATGTACGGCCAGCTGCTCCGCGAACCGACTCTTGCCGCTTCGCGCGCCTCCGGTAATCGTCACAAGCACTTAAATACACCCCGATCCTCTCCGCATGTTCAGCGATCGACTCCGGTCTTTAGCACTTCATGTCATTCCGAAATGCCCGCACTTGCAAATGTCGCCATCTCGTTCACGATCGCCACAGCACTGTCGAGAATCGGAAAGCAAAGTGCAGAGCCCGTTCCTTCGCCTAATCGCATATTCATTTGCAGGATTGGCTTCAGTCCGACGGCTTCCAGCATCGCACGGTGACCGCGCTCTTCCGATAAATGCGAGGCGATCATATATGACACGCTCAGCGGGGCGAGCCTCGATGCGATCAATGCGGCGGCTGATGAGATGAAGCCGTCGATGACGATCGGACACCTTCTGGCCGCTGCGCCGATAATCAATCCGACAAGACCGGCAATTTCCAGCCCTCCTACCTTCGCTAACACATCAAGCGCATCTTCTGGGTCGGGCTTGTTCACCTGCACGGCCTTCTCGATCACGCGCGCCTTATGCTGCAGCTTGGCTTCATCGATGCCGGTACCGCGGCCAACCGCTTCGCCTGCCGGAACCTGGGCAAGCACCGCAAGAATCGCTGCACTTGGCGTCGTATTGCCGATGCCCATCTCTCCCGTGGCAAAGATTCGGTACCCGTCCTGATATAATTGATCCGCCATCCGCGATGCCGACGGTCAATCGCCTCGCATCGCTTCCGCCCGGCTCATCGCTGGCTTCCTTCACCATATTGCGCGTACCGCGCCGCACATTGTACTGAAGCCAGTTCAGCATACTCCACTTATGCCCATGTCCGACGTCAGCACAGTACACGTCCGCTCCTGCCTGCCTGGCTAGTACATTGACAGCAGCTCCGCCGTGCGAGAAAATTTAACGCCATTTGCGGCGTCACTTCCTGCGGGAAGGCGCTGACCCCCTCTTCGCAAACCCCGTGATCTCCGGCCATGACGACGATCGCTCTTGCGCATCTGTTGCAGCTGAATCTCGCGCGTAATATGCCAGCGAGCTGCACGGCAATTTCTTCCAGCCGCCCAGGCTGCCCGGCGGTTTCGTTAATCGGTCGAGATGCTCCTGCTCGCCTCCATCGCGGATCGATCCAATGGCTGGATTCGGTTGATCGTGTCCTCCAACCTTGTTCTCATATCTTCACCTCGTCCTTTTTTTCTGGCGAATTTGCTCTTGCTTGACCATACTTCAGTCCGATTGTCTCCACCATTACCGATCGTACGATTATTCGCCAATCTTTGTGAATGTCCATCCGGAAAACTGGACAACAACACTTGCGGCACCCCGCTGACGGGTGCCTGACGATGGTCGGATCGACGCCGTATACTTGCTTGATAATTTGCTCGCTTCAAGATTTCCTCGACCGTGCCGTATGCACCAAACGTCCGTCATGTATGATCATGAGAGCGATCGCAGATACAGCGCCGCCAAGTTCAAATCATGCAGGACCGCCAAGACCGTCAAGCCATGGTCTTGCTGCCATTTCTTAATATATTGCATCATCTGTTGCTGGTAGCCGATATCCAAATATGTCGTCGGCTCGTCGAGCATCAGCAGCTCCGGCTGCTGCGCCACAACCTTGCCAAGCGCCACCCTTTGCCTCTCCCCGCCGCTTAACGCCTCAATCGGGCGGTCGGCCATGTCCAACAAATCCAGTTCTCGCATAATCTCCTCGATCTTGGTGTGGGGATCGTCTTCCTCCTCGCCGAGCCAATTTTGATAAGGATATCGCCCCATCTCCACAACTTCCCGGACGGTGAAGCCGATCGGCGGCAATGCTTCCTGCTGCAATACCGCAATTCGTCTTGCCAGTTGCTTCTTCGGATATGTCGGAAAGGGGCCGGCCAGCGAGGCAATCTGTCCCGCACTTGCCTCTCCACCCCGGATAGCAGCTTGACCAGCGTTGATTTGCCGCTGCCGTTCGGTCCAATGATGCCGAAGCATTCCCCATAATGTACTTGCAAAGCGATGTCCTCTAACACTTGCTCGGCACCGCTTGTCTTACAGACGACAATGCGCCTGCAATATATATTCATCCCCGGTACGTTTGTTCAACTTAGATCGCCACCTTTCGCTTCTGTCTGACGAGCAACCAAGCAAAGAACGGCGCGCCGAGAAAGGCCGTCACGACCCCCAGCGGCATTTCCGTCGGAGCCAGCAGCGGCCGCGCCAGCGTATCCGCCCACAGAACGTAGATTCCGCCGTATATCGCCGACAAAGGAATAACAGATCGGTAATCCGGTCCGGCCAGAAGACGCATCAAGTGCGGCATGACGAGACCGACAAAGCCGATTGTGCCGGATACCGACACGGCGGCCGCACTGAGCAATGTGCAGATGATCAGCACCGAGCGCTTCGTCCGTTCGACGTCGCACGCCCAGATGCGCGGCCTGACGTTCACCGAGCGAAAACAGATTGAGCGGTCTGGCAAAGCCATAGCAGCAACGTTCGCACCGACTAACAAATAGGGCACCATCACGGCGGAAAACGACCAATCCCGCAGCTTCAAGCTACCCATCAGCCAAAACACGATCTCGTTCACGACCGAATCGGACATCGAGATGAACAAAGAGACGACCGCACCGAAGAAGGCCTGCACGACGACACCGGACAAGATCATCGTCTCGACACGAAATTTGCCGTTCATGGAGGCCAGCCGCATCACGATCAACAAGGAAAGCATGCCGGTCATAAAAGCGACCACCGGCACTGTCCATTGACCAAACAAATAATAATGCAAGCCGAATGAATCAAGAATGCCGCGCCGAAAGACGCACCGACGCCACACCGAGCGTATACGGATCGGCCAGCGGATTGCGCAGCACGCCTTGAAAGCCGGCCCCTGCAAGCGATAAGGCAGCGCCGACCAAAATGGCAAGCACGACCCGCGGCAGTCGCACGTCCAGGATGATGGACTGATAAGCAGCGGATGAGGCGCTGCCTTCCCCGATGCCAAAGACGTGATACAGAACGAATGCCACATGATCGACCACACTTCAGCGAACGGGATCATCGCCGATCCGAAGGACATGCTGACGACGATCGAGAGGATGAGGAGCACGATACCTGCTCCACCCCATAACAACAATTTCGCTTTCATGGTCTCTTATTCAAACAGTTCCGGATAAATACCGATGGCAACTTGCATCAAGGCATCGGTAATTCGCGGACCGTTCCGACTCAGAATATCTTCATTTATGCCGATGACCGCATTGTTCTTAATCGCGTTCAATTGATCCCATCCGGCACGATTTTTGATCGATTCTACTAACGGCTTGCCTGTCTCATAGTCGGTCGTATCGGCATAGATGATCACATCGGGATTCGCTTCAATAACGGCTTCCGAGCTAATCTGTGCCCAAGGCTCCAGATCGGATGCGATGTTAATGCCACCGGCCAGTGTGATCAGCTCGTCCATGAAGGAGCCTTTGCCCGCCGTCCATAACGGAGAATATTCAATATATACTTTTTTCTTCTCCGCTTCTGATAGTCCGGCAACGGTGTCGATAACCTTCTCTTTGTCCGCGCGCATCTTCGCCGCCACTTCTTCTGCTTGCTCCTGAGCATCTGTAATGACCCCGATCTGCAAGATCGAATCGATCACCTCATCGATCGTCGTCGGCTCCGTCGTAAATACATTCAAGCCGAGTCCGCGGATGCCTTCCAGGATCGAGCCGTTCACAGTTAATCCGGCAAACACGACGTCCGGTTCGGCGGCAATGAGCGCTTCCGCATTGCCATATACATCGCCTACGCGGGGCTTATCCAATGCGGCTTCCGGATAGTTGTCCAGATCGGACACACCCACGATGCGTTCGTCTAAACCGATGGCAAAGACGATCTCAGTCAAGCTTGGAGCAATGGTGACGATGCGCTCAGGTGCCTGTTCGAACGTAAATTCCAGCCCGGACGCGTCCGTAATCGTAAGCGGATATTGCGTCCGCATGCCATCGCTATGATCTTGCGAATGCTCAGCTTCCCCATCACGATCGGTTCCAACTTGCTTACTGCGTTCCGCATCTTGCTGCGCTGCCTGATCGTTGCCTCCGCTTATTGTGTTCGCTTCATTTCCTTGCGGGGGTTGCGCCGCCGCAAGCGGCGAGCAACACCGCCAAGAGCAAAACGAATAAGCCAGCAAATCCTCTTTTCATCATCCGGTTCTCCCTTTCGCCTTATCATTGTCGAGAGCGCTTGATTCCTACCCGTTCATTCCTTCCGTACTCACTTTCTAAAGCAGGATAACATGAAAAAAACCTCACTCCATTTCGGAATGAGGGTCAGCTTGTCAGTATATTACAACGAACGATAAGCCGTATCCTTTTCCGCGAAGGATGAAGCGAGCTATGTCTGCAGGCAGGTCTCCTGACTGACGGGTATCGACCGTTCTGCCTTCCCATCCTTACGTGAAGGACAGTGGCTGTTAGAACGAATCACCCGCTTCACAGTGGCGCGACCGTGCCGGATTCACACCGGCTTCCCTTTTAAGCCCCGCGTCAATGCGACACCTTTCATGCCGCATCATTTTCGCAAGGGGCACCTGCTGACTGAAAGATATTCGATTGGGTCAAGCAATCCATCTCGCCCATGATTATACGACAAATTACGCAATCCGGCAACGACAAGCTGCGATTGTCATGGCGGCTAGCCCGAAATTCCCCTTTGTCCTGCCGCGCACTTGCGAACGGCTTGATATACTCTGCTTGCTACTGCAAAGAACGGGCACCTGAATCCAATGGCTGCATTTTCGTCTCCACTTTTTTATCGCTACAGCGATTTCTCATGCTGGATGAGAGCAGCCGCACATCGCTCCACATTAATCCGCATCTTTCAGCTTTAGCTGCACTTGCTCTACCCACGTCTTAGGCTCGATCAAGGACGCGGCCGGCACATCGAACCAAGCTTCGGTCTGCTCTCTGCTGATGCTGAATATTTCCTCTTTGAAGTGAAACTTGACCGTTTGCAAATTATCGATCAGTGCGAACGCTGCGGTAGCATTATAGATCAAAGCCTGCTTCAACAACAGCGGCTCGACTGCATGTGCAGAATCCGTATAACGCAACTCCGCAGTGAGCGCATCCGGATAAAGCTGCAGCGTCCTGTGCAGTTGATTAAGCGGCAATGCTTCGAATAGATTGCCCAAATTGCTGGCATTGCCCATATAAGGATGGCGAAAATCTAACACGTCCCGAATATCATGCGTGAGCGGATCTTGCTGGCGCAACAATTTCGCCTCGCGTTCTTGCTCCATCCCCGGCACGACAGCCCCATAGACGGTTCCAGTCAATACGATGCCTAGCAGCAGCAATCCGCCGATCCACCACAACATTCTCCGATTGTTATTCATCTTCATCACCTCCGTTTATCGATTTTCGTTCCAACAATTTCTCGGCCTGGCGGACAAGTAAAGGAATCAGAATAGACAGCCATGGAAGCGCATATGCAGCAGTGACCACACCGAACTGATAAGGACCGCTGATCGCAACCGGGGTGCCGAACCATAAATTGCTACCGAAGTGAAAAGCCGTTATCGAGAGCGTCACCGTAAGCATGAACAAAGCCCACAAGAGCCAAGCGATATGACGCCACCGCCTTACAGCATATTGATTGATGTATATGACCGAGCCGCGGCTTCGTCCCTCAGCCAGTCTGCTCATGATCACGTACGTCAAAATCAGCAGCACGATCAACAACGGCAAGTAGAAGGTCAGCTGCATCGCGATGCGAGAAACGAGCCCGAGCGGGATGGATACGACCCAGGCAATCGATGCGTACAATAGTGCAAATTGTACCAGTTGCTTGAAATATTCATACTTGTAGACCTTACAATTCCCGTCTATCAAATGATCGATGCTGTGCAAATGCCGAATCGCGACAGCAGCAGCTTCCTCTTCCGTCATCCCTTCCGCTATCAAATCTTGCACCTTTGCTTCCAGATTGCTGATCATCTCTTCTTTCAGCTCCGTGATTTGCTGCGTCGGTCGATACTTGGCAAACAAAGCCTCCACGTGTTTCTCTATGCGATTCATGACAAAGCCTCCTTGTTCTCGATTAACAGATCGATCAGATCGCGCGCAGTCTTCCAAGCCTTCACATTCTCCCGATAAGCTTCGAGACCCTGTGCGGTAAGCGTGTAATATTTGCGCCTGCCCCCTGACTCTCGTCGCCCCAGTAAGATTCGATCAGCTTGTTCTTCTCCAAACGCTTCAAGCTTGTGTAAAGAGAAGGTTCCTTCAATTCATACCGACCGTTGCTGTATTTCAGAATCGCCTTGATAATCTCGTACCCGTAATTATCACCTTCCGATAACACCCGTAAAATAATCGTGTCGATATTGCCGCGGATCAGATCACGACTTATTGCGTTTTCAGTCAAGTTCGCTCACCTCACGTTAACAATGTATCACATATTACTATGTATGACAAGGTACTTCGGCACAAAAAAACCGCTTGCGCAGACGAAGCGATGAAGCGGATGGAATAGAGGAACACGAAGTTCCTTTATTCTAGGAATATCGCCGTTTTTCTTGAAATAGGAGAACGCAAAATTCCGCTATTTGTTTAAAATGAGCCAAATATGCCGGATTTGTCACTGTTTCAGCGGATTAACGGAAATTTGACTTCCTTTATTTCGCGGAAAAATCGATTTTTGAGCAAATAAGAGAACTTTCCGTTCCGTTATATGGTCGGTCGTCAGAGTGTGATCACGTGCCAACGACCGCTGCTACCCCTGACACATCTGCCACGTCTGACCCCAGCCACCCCTGACACGTCTGCCACATCTGACACGTCTGACACGTCTGCCACGTCTGACCCCAGCCACCCCTGACACGTCTGCCACGCCTGACACGCTCTGCGCAAGACACCATCGTCCGTCACCAAACCGCATCCTGCCGATACGCTTGCAGCGATTGTGCTGCCTTCACAAGCTCCTCGGGCGCTAATCCTATGTGCCTGGATACGACCAGCATATATTGCAGGTTATCCTGCTCGAAAGACAGCACATAGTAGCCGCCTTCAGGCGTTTCACTTAACAAAGCAAGCGATTCATCCGGCAATCGTATAGGTTTCGCTAATGCGCGACTCAGGAAACTCCACTCGGTGCTTCGCCGGTCTGACCAAGATCATATAGCGCTGAGCGGGAATCAACTCATGCAAATAATTAATTTCCAGCCCGTCTTGTTCATCGAAGTTCATATGACACTTGCCCAGCTGGTGGGTGAAACTAAGCGATGGCGTATAGATAGGCAAGTGGATTCGCTGCATAAAGCGCATTTCACAATCTCTTACGGCATCGTGCACGGATTTGTATCCAAGCTGCAAATACGGCTGCTCAAATTTATCCGCTTCTCCCCGTCTTGTTCCCTTGCTGTTCTCCATGCTGATATACGAGAAGCTGTTTCGCCTCGGCGTGCGCAGCCTCAGCCGACGCGTCAGTCGTTTGCTCTTTCAGAGGACGGTAACGCCACCATCGTGCTTTCGCCGCCCGCATGAGCGGGGGCGCTTTCCTCGGCAGCAGCATCGTCAGGCATGATGCCTCCATCAGAACCAAATTCAATGGCGAATATCCACAGTGATAGGAGAAATAACACAGCAAAATATAGGAGCAACAAAAGACGCATAAAAAAAACACCTTTCCGAGCTTTTGCCCATTATGGTAACCAAAAGCTCAGAAAAGTATGTCATCATTTTGCCAGTTTGGATCAATTAATATTTTGACCCCTTAATGTATCGAATCTCATGTCCGACTTGCGTACCGGTACGGGCGATAGTTCCCGGCGGCACCTCAAGAACAGATACGGCCTGCTTCATACGTCGGCGCAGCTTGTACCGCTTCGTATTGAACTCCATGCCGATGACGATGTCCGCTTCATTCAAGTAAATGACATCCATCGGATCGCGCTGCAGGAGAAATGCGGCCACCCGCACTCGCGAATCAAGCGCGCCTCGCCTTGCTTCCATTGCATGCGCTTTCTCCAGCTTCAACCATTGCCCATACATGGGCTCGACCGTATGAAGACGTTTCGCCAATCGTTGCCCATTGTTGCCGTTAATCGCCTGCAAGATATGTCCCTCCCGAATCTTCGGCAGCTGGCTGGCTTAACACGACAATGTGCCTTAGCCCCTGTAGCTTTGCGTCTCTGGCTTTCACCAGATTTGCCGTTTGTCGAATTTGGCAGTATCATATCCTAGCTTGTCCTCTTATACCCCAATCGTACTAGCGAAAATAGCCGAAAGCTATCCGGCAACAGGCTTATTTTTCAGCTTTTTCCATATAGTTCAGGGACTACATACGCAGGCGAAAAGTTCCTGTTACGACTTTTTTTTTACATACTTTACAGCCTTCTGTAGCGCTTCTTCTTCCGTCTCCCCTGTTACATAACGGCCGTTAATATAAATAAATGCATACCGGTCACAAGGTCCGCAATATGATTTGCAGCCGACGCGAATGCGTGAGTCGGGCGCCATCTGCTCCAGCTTCTGCATCACGCGGTCTACATTCATATGCTTGCACTTGTGACATACGCGTATGTCATTTGTCGGTTTGACTCGTTTGACCGTATTCATTAGTACTCACCGTGATATCCTTTGGATGGATTTGTGATCACATGACCTTCTTCAGGAAGATACAAATAATCAATCTTCACGCCGTCGAGGAAAGGCTCGTCCTTCTGTAGAATGACCTCGATCTCCTTGTCTGTCATCACGACCTCATCGTGCTCGTTCGCCTCGTCCAGCTTCAGACCGTAATGGGCGTGGTCACCGTGCATATGAGTGACGTATACGCGAAATTTCAAGTTCCGCATTGTCTTACTTTTCCAATTCACGACGCATCACCTTCGCTGCATTGCGTGTGATTTTGCATTTCATATTCGTCTCAACTCCTCGCTTGTCGAACTGGTTCCCGCAAGAAATATCGCATTTCAATCTTACGTGTTCAATTTTTCATTATAGCTTGTCTGGGCATGCTTGGCGAATCATATCGTCACGCGAAGCGCGACATTTGCCAGACGACGGTATGAACTTGAAATTCTTCATTCAGCCATTCGCGGGCAATCTTGCGAAACATATCGGCATCTCCGCTGCAAAAAAACTGGTGGATCGGCTCGCCTTCCGCAGACGCCAGTTTCCCTTTATGATACAGCAGCGTGCTGATCTCACGCGCCGTCTCCTCCGCAGAACTGATGAGCTCTACATCCGAGCCGAGATATGCTAGCGATCACGTCCGCCATGAACGGATAATGCGTACAGCCTAATGATTATGCAATCTATATCCAGACTGCTTAAATTCGTGCAGCGCATCTTCCACGATCGGCACGCATTCGCTTGAGCGGTATAACCCTTGTTCTACAATCGGTACAAAACTCGGACACGCTTTGCTGAACACCTTGTGATTCGGGGCAATCGATCTAACGCTTGCTCATATGCACCGCTACCGATCGTCCCTTCGGTTCCGATGACTCCGATCTTACCGGTCTGACTGCGCTTTATGGCGGCGCGTGCTCCCGGTTGTATGACCCCGACGACCGGCACATCGGTCATCGCGCGAATGTCTTCAAGCGCCACCGCTGTAGCCGTATTACAAGCGATGACGATCATTTTCGGATCGATATTGCAGCAAATATTCCACGATTTGCTTCGTGAACATACGCACCTCGTGATAGCGGCCGTGGTCCGTAAGGGCGTCCGCAACGTATCGCCCAAATAAATAATTTTTTCCCGCGGCAACTGACGCATGACTTCTTTGACTACTGTTAACCCGCCGACGCCGGAATCAAGAATCGCGATTGGCTGCTCCAAGGATACACCGCTTCCTTCTTCTTATATTTTTTGTTGTTTGTTACAAATCAAGCTTACTGAGCTGCCCCGGATGGATTAGCCACACTGCTGATCGAAAGGCTGACAGGGACTTTATGAACGGACGCACCCATAGTTCAGACTGACTTCTAGCCGCGTCAGTTCGCCACACTTCGTTTACTGCTCTGCCTGTCAGTTTGACCACACGATAAGCGAACTTGCCGGTTGGCTCACTTTGATTACTACGGCAGTTCACGCTGCAGATATGCTCAACAGAACGCATGGAAACGCAGCAAAATGTCCGCTAGCCTCCGTCTTCCATCTATCAAGCAACGCTTCATCAAGCTCATAATAGTGCTGAACGAGCGGCCTTCTTAACTTGACTAATTCGACCAATACGCTGCCGGTCTCTTCGTCAAATACGGCTTCATCCTGCAAGATTTGAACAATATCTTCGTAACTGCTCGCATCACGCATAATAAATCCGTCAATCATCAAGCTCCCGATATCGGTGACGGATTCAATCGCCAGATGCAGCGCTCGCTCCCATGCGAGACGAAGCAATGCTTCAGCCGATTGTGCCTTCGACTTCCATTAGACGGCGCATCGCCGGGATTAAAGAACGATCCATAAAGCTCAGACGCTGTTCAATTTGCTCGCGATCAACGAAATACATAGTTGCACAGCCTCCTGCCGTTACTTGCGATTTTTCTTTGCTTTCCGCTTGAGCCAGATCGTAGCGATAATAAACGTCAAGATGACGACTGCCACGATGACCGCATATTCTGACATGTTCTGATCCATCTTCTTACCTCCGCAATGGTTGAATGGTTGGTCCTGACTTTAAGATTCGTAATCGACGGCGATGGACACATCCTTAACCTGTGCGATATATTTCAGCACTTCCTGATGCACGGGATGGTCGTTGTACGCTTGCAAATCTTCCAACGAATCGAATTTGGCTGTCAGTGCCAGGTCATAAGAACGTTCATGAACGGACGACATCAATGCCTACTTCGAGAAACTTGAGCTGTGGAATCTTGCCTTCCATCCCCATTAGGACATCGCGAGTTCGCTGTACGTTCTCTGGACTGGAATCTTTCAGCTTGAAAAAAACAATATGTGTAATCATCGTCGTAAGTTCCCCCTGTTACCTGTAAATGATATAATTCTCAAGCGATAAACATTTAACGGCAATGACCGCTCATCAAAAAACGAAGCACAGTGCCGGTCTGCGGATCACAGCTGGCACTGCTGCCGAACATACAGGTCGCCCTATAGGTTGAATTGTAGCACAATTGTACGCCTCCTGCATGCGGATGCCAAGCCGCCTTCTCTATACGTGTTGTGCGAGCTTGTTAAAATGATCATGCAAAGCCGAACGCAATTCGAGATAGGCTTCCAAATGCGGTTCATAGAGCTTGCCAACCTTCTCGTCAGGCGTTACCGTACGTATGGAGAGCTGCGGCGAGATTTGCTCCCAAGCGGCAAACTCGTCCTTGTATATCCCACTGCCGATTCCAGCCAGCATCGCAGCACCCAGCATCGTAGCTTCCTCAACGTTCGGGATGGAGAACGTGCATCCGGTGACGTCTGCCTTAATTTGCATCAGCACGTTGTTGCGAGTGCCGCCTCCGACCGCTGTTATAGCGGTGATCGCTTGCCCGGAAGCCTGCTCTGCAGCACGGCGAATCGCCGCAAACTCATACACCGTTCCTTCCAATACGGCACGCATCATATCCCATCGCGTATGATTCACGCTTATGCCGATAAACGATGACAGCATGTTCGGATTCGGCTTAGGCGCCCCACTTCCTGACAAGTACGGATAATACAATATGCCGGTAGGTCGACGCTCGCCTGCAGCCAGCCGTCGATTCATCTCCTCGTAGCTGACCGGTGGATCTTGCAGCACCTTGCGCATCCATTCTACCGAACCGCCAGAAGACGAAATGCCACCCATCCAAAAATACCGTCCTGCCAGCACATGCTTGCCGTGCGACATGCCAGTCTGATGCTCAGCCGCGCCAAGCTCTCGCTCGGGCAGCAGGCCGACCAGCGTCTCGGCCGTACCCATCGAATCAAACACATGACCAGCCTCCAGCGCGCCGACCGCCACACTGGCACACAGATGGTCATGTCCGCATACCGCTACCGGCAGTCCTACTTGCACGCCTGCCAGCTTAGCCGCCTCAGGTAAAACATATCCGCCGGCTTGTCCGGCCGGAAGAACCGTCGGGAAAGTGACATCGGATAGTCCGAATTGTTTCAGAAAATCACGATCCCAATCTTGCTTAGACAGATCGTATGCGTATGTACGAGCGGCAAGTGACGCATCGGTAAAACGTTCTCCCGTCAAGCGGTACGCAATATAATCAGAGACGGACAGCCAACCGGATCCTGCAAAAGCTTCGGATCTTGATCCTTGAGCCACATAATTTTCAACATGCCGTACTTGAAGCTCGGATTCAGTCCAGATCGCGTAAATCTTTGCAGAGCGTCGCTTTTCGCCTTCACGGTTTCAAGCTGCGGCAGCGAGCGCTTGTCGAACCATGGAATCACGTGAGAGCGCGGCTCGCCGCTATCCAGATCGACCAGCAAGCCGGCTTCCGCCATGCTCGTTATGCCGAGACAACGAATCTCTGTTGCGGCTTGCGCTGCCGCTTCACGCAGCACTTCGGCTGCGGTCTGCCACATCCATTCCGGATCATAGTACGGCAACCCGTCTGCCGTTCGCGACACTTGTGTCGGACGACTGCTTGATGCGCCAACCGCCCATGCTCGTCAAACAAGCCGGCTTTAATATTCGTCGTTCCTACATCAAGACCTAATAGCAATGTTCATCATCCTCTGCTTCTCCATTTGCTTCTTATTGTAGCACGACCCGGGCATTGGAGAAAAATTTTCGCAAAATAAAGAAATACTAAGCTGGCACCAAGTCCTTTAGGACGCAGGTGACAGCTTAGTATTTCTTATGCTTGTGAGGTTAGCGATATTTATAAACTCTACTAGAGTGAAAGGCTGGGCGGAGCCCAGCCCCTCCTCATCAAACCGTACGTGAGGTTTTCCCTCATACGGCTTTCCGATGTTCGTCATCATGTAGCATGCGGATTACAATAGCGTTTTCAGTCCACATAGTGCGGACAATGATTTCACTTCATGAAACGAACTCATCCAACGACGGCGTTGGCGTTTCTTGGCGTACCATCTTGTAAGTCGCTGGAGTATATACCAGTCTAACTTCGCCATCTTCTTCTGGCTGTAGGGTGTGTAGTAATAGTTACGCCATCCTTGTATTTTCGGATTCAAGTATGCCACATGGTCTTGGAATGATTTATGCCGCATATTCGGAGGGGCTAGTCGCTCCTTCACGACTTCTCGGATTCGCTCCTCCGCTTTGCGGCACAACCATTGTTGTGTCGTGTAGTAAACTTGGCCTTTGGATGTTTCGGCTTTGGTCTTTCGATGATGCATTCCTAGGAAGTCGAAGCCTTCTTCTCCTGTCCATAGTCCAACAATGCGTGTCTTCGTGGGGTGAAGCGTTAGCTCAAGGCGTTCCATGATCGCTTTTATGAGTTCATACGCCCGAGTGGCGTCCTTCTTCGTTTTGCAGATGACGACCAAGTCATCTGCGTAACGCGTCAGTTCTCCCATTTGACTACCATGTCTTTCCCACAAGAGATCGAAGTAGTTTAGGTAGATATTCGCCAGCAAAGGCGAGATGACTCCACCTTGTGGTGTGCCTAAATCTGAGCGCCTGATGTTTCCTTCCTCCATGACTCCCGCACTTAACCACTTCCTCACCAATTTCAAGATTCGCCTGTCACTGATTCGCCTTTCGATCAGCTTCATCAGCTTCTCTTGATTGATGTTGTCAAAGTAGCCTTGGATGTCGACGTCGACCACCCAATTTCCTCTACGGTTGCATGCTTTCCGGATACGCTCCAGCGCTTGCTTCGCACTTCTCTTTGGCCGAAATCCAAATGACGTTTCCTGAAAATCTGCCTCGAAGATGGGTTCAATGACGAGTTTCGTTGCCATCTGAATGACGCGGTCTCTTACCGTGGGAATACCCAGCGGTCGCTGTTTACCGTCTTTCTTCGGGATGTAGTGGCGTCTGACAGGTTGCGGATGGTAGTTGCCTTCCTTTAGAAGACGCTGACAGTCGTGCACAAAGAATGCTTCTCCTTGTTTCTCAATGTCTGCTAGCGTTTCGCCATCGATTCCTGCCGAACCTTTATTGGCTCGTACTCTCCGCCACGCTTCCCACAGAATATCTAGTCGGTAGACTTTGTCATACAGGGCGTGAAATCTACGCTTCTTGCTTTCCTTGGCCGCATGACCTAGTTTCTCTTGGAGTTGTTGAACGTTTTCCTTTGGTGTTGTTAGCCGTTTGGCATTCACTAATTCGTACCTCCTTAAGAAACTTGAACAAAGCAGGGCTCCTTCCCTCCCGTAGGTTTTGTTGTCCTGCGGTTCCTCAGTACTATGAGCCCCTCGGACTCCCTTCCTGCAGATCACTCACTTCACCTTTTGGGCTTATAGAGCATCTCGTTACGAAAAAAAAATCTCGTGCAGGGGAGGGTCTCCCCAGTTCACTGCATCCTCCTTCATACCATGCCGCTCCCTTTACGCCGGAGGATTCTTCGCTGCCGCTCCAAGTTCCAAACAGCTTCCATGGCCTTCGTCTATACACACAAGACTCGGCTTCCTCTCTTCCCCCTTGCGGGGCCTTTTTGACGACGCGGCAGGATTCACTTCATGTTACGGCCTGGTATGTTGCTCGCCCTGTCTCTGACAGGTACTTTCGTCGATGCGCTTCTGCGCAAGGATTTCTCCGTACGCAGGCATCCTAGCTACACGGGGACTTGGCTCCTCCCGTGACCGGACTTTCACCGGCTGGAAGATGCGTGCTTTGCTGGGCACGCTATGTATAAAAAACTCAGCTTCTCATGAGCTGAGTTTACAGCCTCATATGAGGTTCCGCTTAAATTCTTGGTCTAGCGGCATCACACTCAGGTTTCTTGATTCCCCCGACCTGTGACAGCTTCGTCAAATAATAGCATTCTTCTCTTGCCATATGATCTGCCATGAGCGGCATCAAATCGGCCAGCAGCACGTTCGTTAGCTTCATTTGTTCCAGTTCATGAATAAACTGCATAAACAAGCTGATTTCTATTTCAACTTGTTCGTTAAACCGCCGCAAAACCGGGAAGTCCTGCAGCTGCGTCCGCAAATAGCCGGCGATCTCGACAGCTTTCAAATAAAAGTGGTCGAACGTCTTCTCGAACTGCTTCGTCTTCTTCGCTAGCATCGTTTCGACTTTATCGAGATCAGCTCGAATCGCAGACGCATGGCCGGCTGCATCCGGCAGCCAGAGCAAATGGTGATGGACGGCATCGAAAAAAGGGATTTGTCTCGGCTTGCAAATAAGAAATTACCCGGATATATTCATCTAGCTCGTTCACCATATGATTCAAAAAGGTCGGCGTCAGGTGAATGGCCAATTCTCCGCTGAGCATTCTGCGAAGCAGATGCAGTTTGAACGTGCGAAATTCCATCGTATGCCGGTATGCCATCTGGCCAAGCTCCAGCAGCGCTTCCATACTCAGTTGCTCGCGGGCGGTATGCAGTAAAGGATCGAATACTTGGACGAAAGTTTGCGCGCGTTCGATCTCTTCCGTCTCGCGCGGCGCAAGGGAATCGCGGATAAACCGTGCATGATCACCGAGTATCTGCAGCCAGAACCGGTGCTCAAACAATGCCGCTTGGTCGAAGTTCATTCGTGTTCTGATCCTCCCGGGTCAGTAGTCTAAGTCACTGTATTGTATGTGCATTCGCCCGGAAAAGTACCAGAAAATTACCGACGTAGCGGATTGCATGCAGGGTTAAAAAGAAAAACCAGATCGCCGCGGAAAGTTCACGCTGCGAGTCTGGTTCTTCACGTTAGATATTATTAGTAGAAAACCGTGCGACTGATGATCACCAGCAAAATAAACAACACCAAAATCGTACCTGTGGAAGTCCAAAAACCGCCGCCACCAACACCTGCACCTGCAGCGTAACCCATTTATGCTTCACCTCCTGATAAAGCGTTGGTACATTATATATTCGGTGAAGCAAAAGCGTATGGTCAGCCGCACCTACTCACGAAAAATAGATCGAAAACCAACCGTAGGCAGCACCTATACCGATTACAATTTCATCCGCTCATGTGTCGTGAGCCGGCGACCGGATACGTCAAACTGCACCTTGCCGTCCGCCAGACCGATGATGCGCGTCGCATACTTCTCTGCCCATTCGATCTGCGGAATTGTGAAGAATACCGTCGTCTTATGCTTATCGCACATATATCGTAAATCTTGCAGCACGCGCTGCGCAGACTCAGGGTCCAAGCCGATGACAGGCTCGTCGGCGATAACGATATCCGCACCTTGGATGAGCGCTTTGGCGACGGCAACCCGCTGCTTCTCTCCGCCGCTCAACGTCCCCACCTTGCGATGTGCGAGATCGAGCAGGCCGACGTTCTCCAAATAATCCATCGCGGTCATATACTCATGCTTCGATCTCGCCCCGATCAGCTTCCTCCATGTTGGCAGAAGTCCGGTTAAGACGTTCTTAAGCGCCGTCTTATTCGGATTCAGACTGAGCTCCTTCGGCGGCAAATACGCGCACAAGCTTTTGTATCGTTGCTGTGCAAGCCAGCCTTGCTTCAGCAGGTCATCGTCATCATAAATAAATTCGCCGCCGTCCCATTTCTCCTTCAGAGCGATGCACTTTAACAATAAGCTCTTGCCGCTGCCGCTTGGCCCTAGGATCGCGACCATCTCACCTTGACCGGCAGCGAGCGTAACACCGTCTAGCACGGTGTGATCCTCGTATACTTTTTTCAGATTGCGTATGATCATTGTTTCTAGTCACCTGCTTTTGCCATCTATTGTGAATTTGTTGCGTTTAGCACTTACCGGTTTCTTTCTTCCTATTCTACCTCTATATGAAAATGGAAAACAACCCGCAGCAAGGCTTTTGTTGCTTTCATCGCTTGCCCATCGCTCCGCTGTCACTTGGCCTTAGCCTCCCTATCGCCTACGCTTGGAACTTCTTGCGATATTCGCTCGGCGATTCGCCGGACCAACGCTTGAACTGGCGGCTGAAATGCGCAATGTTATGGTAGCCGAGCTTATGGGCGATTTGCTCGATGGACAGCTCAGGATTGAGCAGCAGCAATCTGGCTCTGCGCAGCATAAGCGACGACAAATAGCGGCGCGGTGAGATGCCAAAAGCTTTCGTAAAGATGCGGTTCACAGTCGATGGACTGTAGCCAAGCTGAGCGGAAATCGCCGCGATCGAGAGCGCCAGCCCTTCATCCGTGCTGCTCGCTTCAGCCGCATCGTCCACGGCGGCCTCCAGCTTACTGGCGATCTGCGAGGCGGTGACGGATGCGCTGACGGACTCCGCTTCCGCTGATTGCTGCGACAGCACGCCGCTGATGCCAGCGAACAGTTCAAACATTGCGGACAGCACACTCATGCGCGATTCGAGACTGACGACCGCTTCCTCAGTAGTGAGCGCAAGCAGCTTGTCAAGCGCCGGACG
The DNA here is from genome assembly GCA_963755735.1 of uncultured Paenibacillaceae bacterium. Lineage (GTDB taxonomy): Bacteria > Bacillota > Bacilli > Paenibacillales > DA-C8 > Insulibacter. The sequence goes on along the minus strand of CAVWLN010000006.1, from coordinate 9,192 downwards.
GACTTGCGAAGCGAGCAAGCTTTCAGCATCGTAGAAGCTGTGATTGTTTCTAAACAACAGCTCGCGCAAGGAACGCTCGTCCACATCAAAATGCAAGCAATAATACGTCATTTCTCCGTCGCTGGCCGCATAGCTTTCATGCTCGTCCCCCGGCCTTAATAACAGCAAATCCCCCGCGTGCTGAACATAGCGCTTGCCGTTGACAGCGGTTTCTTGTATGCCGGATAGCACCCAGTTTACCTCAAACAGCGGATGCTGATGCCGCGGATAGCGCCAGCCTTGTTCAACCGTTCGCCAATGTGCCGAGAACACGCGAAACGTCGATTCCATATCCGGCAGCATGCATTCTCTCTTCCTCATGTTCTGGTGCGGCACAGATCCATTCTCCTTTCAGCTGATCCCGTTCTATCGATGCTCAAAAAGGATAAATAGTTTCAAAGTATGGATATGTGATATAAGCGAAAATATTGATACGATTATATTAATAATCATACATCAGGCGCTCTAGCGAATCTACAAAAGATGGGTAAATCTTCGAAATTATCATACAAAGGGAGTTGATCTGCAGGATGAGTAAAATTCGCAATCCGACTTAACGGGGTTTAATCCAGATCCGAGCATATGCCGAGCTGGAGATGACTATTATATTGCGGTCTCCACCTTCGAATGGTTCCCAGGCGTAGGCATCTATCATTCGAATGACTTAAAGAACTGGCGGCTTGTAGCTAGGCCGCTCAATCGCTTGAGCCAGTTGAACATGACGGGCAATCCCGATTCCGGCGGCATCTGGGCGCCGCAGCTTTCTTACAGCGACGGACAGTTTCGCTTATTTACACCGATGTCAAAGTCGTGGACGGCCGTTGGAAGGACTGCCACAATTATTTGGTCACGTGTGACACGATCGACGGCGATTGGTCGGAGCCGAATCTTTTTGAACAGCTCGGGCTTTGACCCATCTCTGTTCCATGACGATGACGGCAAGAAATATTTGGTCAATATGGTCTGGGATCATCGCGCCGGCCGTCATAATTTCTATGGCATCGCCCTGCAAGAATTCAGCTACGAACAGCGGAAGCTCATCGGGGAGGCGCGCATCATCTTCAAAGGCACTGACGTCAAGCTGACAGAAGCGCCGCACATTTACAAAATCAACGGCTGGTATTACTTGCTGACAGCAGAGGGCGGCACGAAGTATGAGCACCAATCGACAATCGCAAGATCCGCTCCATCGAAGGACCGTACGAGGTGCATCCTGACAACCCGCTGATCTCATCTTGGGCGCATCCGCGCATTCCGTTGCAAAAAGCTGGCCATTCGTCCATTGTGGAAACGCATACTGGGGAGTGGTTCCTCGTCCACCTGACAGGCAGGCCGCTGAAGCTTGAGTCTGATTCCGTATTAAGTCCGCGCGGTTACTGTCCGCTAGGCAGGGAAACGGCGATTCAGCGTCTGGAATTGGTAAAGGGAAATATGGCCATATGTAGTCGGCGGCAATAAGCCTGCCTTGGAGATCGACGGCCCGCAAATTCCAGAGCACCCATGGGAGCCGGACTATCCGGAGAAGGACGATTTCATTCCGACAGTTGAATTTGCATTTCCAAACGTTACGCATTCCGCTCGGAGAAGAGATCGTTTCCTTGAAAGACCGTCCAGGCCATCTCAGATTGTACGGCCGCGAGTCACTGACCTCCAAGTTCACACAGTCTTTCGTCGCCAGAAGATGGCAGCACTTCGCCTTTACCGCGGAGACGAAGATCGCCTTCCGACCGACTTCGTTCCAGCAGTCCGCAGGGCTTGTAACTATTACAATACGGAAAACTGGACAGCTTGCCACATTACGTGGGAACGAGGAGAAAGGGCGGGTCCTTGAGCTTATGGCCTGTGACAATTTCAGCTATTCACAGCCGCTGCAAGGGCAGGAATGAGCGTGCCTGACGACGTTTTAGTACGTGTATATGAGAGTTGACGTCGATCATTTGACGTATCGATATTCTTATTCTTTCACGGCACAGTTTGGTACCAGCTTCCGGTCACATTTGATTCCTGGAAGCTGTCCGACGATTATATTCGCGGCGGCGGATTTTTCACCGGCGCATTCGCATGCAGTGTCAGGATACTTCCGGCAGAAGCTTGCACGCGGATTTTGACTATTTTGTTTACCGTCCATTGACTTAATCGTTGCCGAGATTTGACGAGGTGCAGCGTGGAACTGGATACAGACGATTCCCCGAGAAATCGCTGCGTGATGAAGGCAAGCAAAACAGGCACATGTGGTTGGGACAAGCCTGCTGCCTGTGACTTGTCCCAACAAGAGAAACACCCGCACGCTCACATTTTTCATATTGCTCTTCCACTTCTCCCACAATTCCTTCGCGACTGGATTGAAGAAGAACGTAACCAGCCAACTGAATGCAATGATCGCTGGAAAGAGCGGCGACACGTTCGCAGGAAATAAACAAACTGGCGATCAGATGCCGAGTCCTACGACAGAGACGCATACGTTCAACACTCTTAGCATTAGAATCATTCGTTTCACATTCATTCCCATGCTCCTAACTAATTTTGGTGATCGTACGTTTGTCTTAGATATTTCTAATTTATCTATAATATATCACCATTTTTCCATAACTTTCGACAAGTTATTTACTGGGCAAGTAGCTTATGGCAACGGCTTCCTTTACATCGTCGACCCGGCCAGTTCCCTTATGTTCAGCATATGAAGAACTTCATCAAGTATGAACACGAATCCACTTCATCTGATCCCTAGTCAATCGATACCAGGCAAGGGGAAAAATACAGCACGGCCAATACGCCAACTGCCATCGAGCACCAGTCTTATTGCCATCTCCCATATGTAACGTGCGTACATATACGTATAATAGGTAAATATACAGCAAAGGACGTAAAGCAGCCAAGTCATGAGCATTCCTCCTCTTATGTTTAATCTTTGTCGGAGCGAGTCTGCTTGCCGAAGCTATCGATACGAAATATCGAAATTTACGCCGTACTCGCGCGCGTTGAAAATTTTTCGTTCCAATCGTAATTTAATGTAATCATCCCGATGTCCACAATTTTCTCCTTACATGAAATATTCCATTGGAATGGATCACTTCGAAATTTTTGCTTGCGATTTTTTGATTAATGCATCCGCATCTTCTCTCCAATGATTTCTCTATTGTCTCTACCAGCCAATTGTTGTTTCTTGGGGTGATCGGTATGTAATTTCCCAACCCTTGGATGGACAATACCTGGACGCCAAGCGGAACCTTGACCGAAATGTCCGGCGCACCTCCCCGGATAATATTCGATCACGTACATCGGTATTTTGCTTTCTTACCAATCGGACGCCGATTCGCTTCTCCGGGTATAAAATGGATCGCTGAAAGGATTCGATATGAGCAGTGCGCTTGTTCCGAAAGATCTGAGCAATAACGTGATGCGAATCCATCGCCTGTAGAACGTATCGATCACCTTCCGACGAACTTTAATACGGCGGAGCCGATCATTTGCACGGGATCTGCAGCGCGTGACGGCACCTCCCCGGCGGTGTAATCTGCTTCTTTCTTTTCCTTCGGAGAATCCACTCTCCTGCTGTTGCGTAGATAGCAAGGAATAGTTCACCTGATAATCTTTGCAAATATCGATTCAAATCCGAGATGGGCAAGCCCGGATTTGTGCCATTGTTCCATCATAAATTCGTAATATTTGTGCGGCCTTGTTTCCAGCCTTGGCTTGTTGCTGTGAATAAACTGCTCCGCCCTCTCCGGCAAATAATGATATTCATTTCCCGGCGAACTTCGGCAATCTGCACTTGGCTGGACGAGAATTTCATGAAATCTTCTGAGCGCGCTAGCTGTTCAGAAATAATTATCGTCTGCAAATGGGTAAAATTCAGTTGTCTCGAATATGATCGTATTCGCCAATTCACTGGCTGAGATCACATCCGTAGCCGTAATCGTAATAATGTCGTCCGGCGGCTCTTTGTCTGATTGTCCGATATCAGTCGAACCGACCTGCGGGTTGGCGATTTGAAACGTCACGTCCAAGTAGCCGTCCTCAGCTTCATCCAAACCGACAACGACTACGTGCGCCAGTCGTTCCAAAGCCTTCATATCTGCGCATCCTGCCAGGCTGATGGTGACGGCAACGATCAATGAACTTATGAGTCAGCGATAAACGTTCATTCCACCCGCCCCCTCCACATATCCAAGATCCACAATAAGAATGGAAGACTGAGGAACAGCCATGAAGATCCGTTGAGCAACCAGTTGCTTATCTGCGATAGTCGGGTAACATTGCCCAGGAAAGAGCTCAGAAACAGATCAAACCCGCCAACGGAAGAATTAAAGGCTCGAACTCGTGAATGTTAACAATTTGCCGAACAAATAGGCGATCAGATAAAGGTATATCGCAAAGTGCAGACGGCAGCCATAATCCATATACACAAAAACAACGCTTCGAGGTGCGCAGGCGTCAGTCCGAACGAAGCGGTCCGCGTCACTTGCTGGTATGGGTAAGTAATATATTCCACAGCCGGATAATCGAAGATCGCCACGATACCAAAGATGGAACAAGACCATCATAAAGCTCGATATCGCGTACCCGATCAATACCCCTTGGCGAAAGTTCGCGAACGACTTCATATACGGGAAAAGAACGCGAGAAGCAATACTTCTCCGAATATCGAAGAATGCGTCAGTGCGTTCCAGAGCAATGTGCCGAAGCCCGGGCCGGCGATCGGAAACAGAAAAGAAAAATTTGCATCCTCCCAGGTTAAAGCAAGCAGCAAGATGCCGATAGACATCACCGGTGTAAAGATCAGCCACGCCGTTCTGGCAATGGCCTCAAACCCGCGCTGCGCAACCATTAAGCTGGACAGCATGAGTAAGGTATATAAGACCGGGATCGGCGTAAGCGGAAAGAACAACGTATTGACAATATCGATATACGATCTGGATACGACGAACGTATCGCCGATCATTCTCGCACATAAGATGGCGAGAATCAGGTAGCCTCCCCATGAGCCTGCCAGCTTCAGCAGAAGATCGGACAGCCCGACATTGTGCTTTTTGACCAGTCGTAGCATGACAAAAAATGGAGGCAGTACGACCAAGCTTCCAAAGAGCGAAAGCAGCCATGAAGCATTTTTGCCTTGAGCGATGAGAATATCCGGTGTAATATCTGTTACTTTCATGGCGATCAGAAACAAGATGACCGCCAGTAATTCTCGCGAGCCAACTTTTCCATCTGATATTTGCATCTCTTTATGTCCCTTCAGGTTTATCCTGTCTAGTTATGTCCTTCGGCCGCATGTTGCCAGGACGAAGCCACAGCTTCCAAGCGACCGACCGCAAAAACAAATCGTTCGAAGATTTCAAGTTGGGAGCAAGCGGGGATAAGTAAGGAACGCCGAAGGATTTGACCGTCACGAGATACGAAATCGCAAAGGTTAAATATAGAGCAAACCCGAAAAAACCGAGAAATGCAGCAAACAAAATGAAAATAAACCGCTGTAATCGAACGACAAAGTTTAACGTAATGTCCGGTATAATAAAAGACGCTAGTCCCGTAACGGCCACAATAATTACCAAAATCGGGCTGACCAGGTTCGCTTCAACAGATGCCTGGCCTAATACGAGAGCGCCGACAATGCCGATGGTAGAACCGATGGCAGCGGGCACCCGAATTCCTGATTCCCGCAGCAGCTCGAAGGATATCTCCATAAATAAAATTTCAGCGATGACCGGAAACGGAACTCTTTCGCGTGCGGCAGAAATCGCCAGCATCAAATCCGTTGGGAGCATCTCCACATGGTACGTGCTAATCGCAATATAGATGCCGGGAATAAACATTGTCGCAAAGATCGCGATGAGGCGAATCAAACGGGCGAAATTGCCGATGATCCATCGGTTGTAAATGTCACCGCCGCATGGAAAAAACTCCAAAACGTAGCCGGGGCGATGATGACCGACGGGGAATTGTCCATCACGATCGTCACATGTCCTTCCTGAAGGAAGCCAACGACCCTGTCTGGACGCTCCGTAATAAACAAGGTCGGAATCGGTGAGTATGGCCGTTCTTCAAGATGCTGCTCTAATATGTAAATATTTTGCACCAATTGACTATTCACTTGCTCAATTCGTTTTTTTACCCGTTCTACGATATCCTCATTGGCAATGTCCTTCAAATACATCACATATGCTTCCTGATTGTTCGGACCGAAGGTCACGACTTCACATTGAAGGTTCTGGTCTTGTAAATATTTGCGAATTAACGATCGGTTGACCTCCGCCGACTCGATAAAGCTTTCTTTTGGTCCCCAAAGCGATTGCTCGACAGTTGGCTGCTCAATCGAACGGTATTCGAATCCTCTCGTGTCGATGATCAAGGCTTGCGGAATCGTTTCCAGAAGCAGTGCGGTATTGCCTTTCACAATTTCATCCGCGATCTCTTGAAAGCTTGTGACTTCTTTCAAGGAAAGCGAAGTCAGCACTTTGTCGCGCAAAAAGGCCAGCGGCTCCGCAGCGTCCTGTGAAGCCTCGCATTCCAGCAGGGGCTTTAAAATAAATTGTTGAATCGTATCCGCTTTGGCCGCTCCCTCTATATAGAGGATAGACGCAGTCAAACCGAGCGAGAGTATGTTTAGCTCACGCATTTTGAAGGAGAAATTGTCCGGGTATGCGAAGGCGTTCTGTATAGTCGAGACGTTCAACTGAAGATTGCTCGTCAGCTTCCCTTGCAGGAAAATATCCGATTGGATTTGCTGTTGCAGCTGTTCTCGTGCGGGTGACATCCTCCTCCAAGGCTTGAATCCCATCGCTTGACCCTCCTGAATAAACATTCCTTACAAGCGATAAGATAACCAATTCAGAAGGAAATTATTGCGGAATATGTGAAGTTACCGATGATTTGGAATATGGAGTATACATTAAGTGGAATGAATGACGTGTTAAGGAGGAATGGTGCACCTTGAATCTAATCCGTATCCGGCAGATGGCTGCCTTGTCCAGATGCACCTTGTACTTCTATGCTTCACAGACCGTGCTTCTATACTTCACAGACCGCTTACGGCCTGTCCGTCTATCCTTCACCGACCGTGCTTCTATACCTTACAGCCTGTCCTTCTATACCTCACGGATGCTGTGTTCCTGGAGCCTAGCTCATGTTTCAGTCAATGGTGAACCGCTCGCGTCTAACGGTCACTTGGGCAACAAAGTCCTGATTTACCTCGAACCCGATCCCTGGGCTTTGAGGCATTCGTATTTTTCCGTCATATAGCGTAATCTCGGGCTGTACCACATCTTGCTCCCAGTATCGCGATGAGGCGGATAGATCACCGGGAAGACGGAAATTTGATAACGAAGCAAGCGCCAGACCGTGAGCCCTTCCAACGCCGCTTTCCAGCATGCCGCCGCACCAAACTGGCACATCGTGCGCCGCACACAAGTCATGAATGCGCAATGCTTCCGTCAAACCACCGACTCTGCCGATCTTCACATTGACCACGCGGCAGCTTCCGAGCTGCAGAGCCTTCCGTACATCGTCCGCAGTCAACAAGCTTTCGTCCAAGCAAATCGGTGTTTGCATACGCTGTTGAAGCTGTGCATGATCGACAATATCATCCGCTCCGAGCGGCTGCTCCAGCATCATTAACGAATACTCGTCCAACTGCTGCAAATGCTCGATATCTTGCAAGCCATAAGCGGAATTTGCATCAGCCATTAGAGGCAGCTCTGGAAAGCGCTCGCGAATCCCGCGAATCAGCTCGACATCCATGCCCGGCTTGATCTTCACCTTGATTCGCTTGTATCCTTCCTCAAGGTAAGCATCGATCTTCCGATATAACTCGTTCTCTGAAGACTGCAGTCCGACGGCAACCCCTGTCGCAATTTCCTGCCTCGTTTCCGCCCAGCACCTTCCACAAAGGCTGACCTTGACGCTTACTGTACAAATCCCAAGCCGCGGTCTCAAGCCCTGCTTTTGCCATCGGATGCCTTTTCACATGGGCGAACAGTTGCGGGATCAAATTCGGATGCTGAAGTTGTTGGCCGAGCAGCCGAGGAATGAAATATTGCTGCATCATGAGCCAAGCGGTATCGACAGTCTCTTCCGTATACCACGGGGATGCAAAGGCGACGCACTCCCCCCAGCCGATCGTGCCTGCTTCATCCGCCATCTCGATTAGGATCGTATCTCGATCCGTATACGCACCATATGAGGTCACAAATGGCGAAATGAGCTTCAGACGAATATGATGCAGTGTAATCGTTCGAATATGCATGGTCACGCCGCCCCCTTTCGGATACGGTTTTTTATATAGGATTCTGCCAAGCCATAGTCGTGGCCTTAGTCACAGCCTTAGTCGCAGCCTCAACCTCAACCTCTGTGTCAGCATCAGTATTAACAAGCTGGCTAAGGTGCAAGCTCGTGTGTAGTTGCAAATACCCAACTGATTCCACTGCCGAACGGAAGTGATGGAGCAAAAGAATTGCAAGTCTCCAATTAAATCTCGGGAAATGAACAATCATACGAAAATGGATTCGATAGTTGGATTTTTGCAATAAACAGGCACTGGATGCCGCAAATGATTCTATAATTATTGGATTTTTGCAATAATGTTCGTGGGTACATTGAAGATTCGCAGAAGATTACGCACCTTACAGCGGCTAACGGAACTGGCCGCCCTTACGGCTATCATTTTGCGGCATTCTCCAGAAGGACGCATCGCTGTTTTTTATCGTATGGCGCGAGAACGTTTCCATGACGAGCTGCAACCGTATGTCCAACAAAAACAGAAGGTCCTGAATGCCGAACTTGTCTCGCTCGAAAAGACGCTGAAGGCGACCACTGGCGTTGACGATCCAGAACGGCTCAAACGGTTTCTGTACGACGCCGGCGGCAACGGCACCTGAAGTACGTCTTGCTCGTGGGCGATGTGGATGTATTGCCGGTTCGCTACATGGTGCTGGACCGCGCGACAACTGCCGCGTTCGATTACGCCTTCTATCCTTCCGATCTGTATTACAGCGACTTGGCCAAGGAGGACGGCAACTTCGGCGAATGGAATGGCCAAAAAGGCGACTTTCATGCCGATTACTTCGGTGAAGTTCGCGGGGAGAAGAATAAAGACGATCCGATCAACTTCGATCAATTCAAGTATCGACCTGACGTTGCGGTCGGTCGCTGGCCCGT
>CAVWLN010000005.1:0-44610 GCA_963755735.1 uncultured Paenibacillaceae bacterium | reverse complement strand
GCTAAATTACGGCGGCAGCTTGGGACGTAAAGAAGCGGCAGGATAATCGGCTGCGTATATTTCGTGGAAGAGATGCTGAAAGACCAAAGGCATGAGCTTCGAAGGCAGCACGGTTGTCGTATCCGGCTCAGGAAACGTCTCAATCTATGCGATTGAGAAAGCACAGCAGCTCGGCGCAAAAGTCGTGGCCTGCAGCGATTCCAATGGGTATGTTTGATGATCCGCAGGGCATCAACTTGGATACGGTTAAGCGGTTGAAGGAAGTCGAACGCAGACGGATTAAGGATTACGTCCTCGAGCATCCGCATGCGGAATATGGCGAGGTCTGTGAGGGCATATGGTCGATTCCGTGTGATATTGCGCTGCCTTGCGCGACGCAGAATGAAATCTCGGAGCAATCCGCCAAGCAGCTCGTACAAAATGGAGTGAAAGCAATCGGCGAAGGGGCGAACATGCCGTCAATCGCTTGAAGCGGTCGATGTGTTCCTGAGAAAACGGCGTTCTGTTTGCTCCGGCTAAAGCAGCGAATGCCGGCGGCGTCTCCGTATCTGCGCTGGAAATGTCGCAAAACAGCATGCGTTATTCCTGGACATTCGAAGAAGTCGATGCCAAGCTGAAACAAATTATGACTAACATTTACAGAAACAGCATGGCAGCTGCAGAAGAATATGGTCAACCAGGAAACCTGGTGATCGGATCGAATATTGCTGGTTTTCTTAAGGTTGCAGATGCGATGATCGCTCATGGAATTGTATAATCTTACGATATAAATCCTTTTAAATGAAAAATGGACGGAACTGAACTGCACCCCAATTGTTAGACACATTCTAACAGTTGGAGGTGCGGTTTCCGTCCATTTTTGCGCTCTAACGGTTGCCATAGGGCTTATTATGGTGAAAAAGCCATGGTTTGTTTTGTAACGGTTGTGATAGCGGCTATTTCGCTGTTTTTCCGCTAAATGTGCGTTTTTTTCGCAATAGCCTCCATGGCAACCGTTACAGTTTCCAAACGTCCGATTACTGGCGAATAGCCTCGACAGCAACTGTTACAGCTCAGAAGCCATAACCTTCATCCATCAATGCGTTCAGGAAAGCATAAACATCATTTTCAACAAAATAGGGGACGTCCATCCGTCCGTTTACACTGACCTTTCTGGATGCCCCCATATTTCAATCTCAATCCAGCAAGTGGAAATCGTCGAAATGAAAGCCCGGCGCGACGATGCAAGTGACGAGCGCAGGCTCGTTACCGAGCGGCTCAGCCGTTTGCCACACGGAACCAGGAACGAGAACTTGCGGCCGCCAGCCTCGTTCTAGATCCATACCCAGGATCAACTCTTGCTCCGCCTGCGGCTCATCCCCTTTGCCGCCCAGCGTTGATTTCACTGGACTGCCGGAATGATAGAGCCAAAGCTCATCGGATAAAACCGTATGCCAGCGAGAAACTTCACCGGGATGGAGCAAGAAATAGACGGCGGTTGCCGCATGTCTAGCCCCGGAATAGCGCTCTCCTAACGCTTGCTGGGGAATCTGAAAGTTAGCCTTCCAGGTTTCTTTGTACCATCCGCCCTCTGGATGCTGCTTCATGTCTAGCGCCTTGACGATCGGCGAAAGTCGTTGGGTCATCGTTGTTCACACACCTTTACGATCATTTCGTTTGCTATGTACGCAATCGGAACACTACGGCTCCTTTCCTACCATAACGAATTCATCGGTGAGAAGCAAACAAAAAAATGAGGCTGTCCATCAAAAAGCAGTTTTCACTGATTTCGATAGACAGCCTTATGCGAAGAAAACGAATGATTACAGCACTCTTCGTGCAGAGATGTACTTATCCTTCCAGTAACCTGAATTCAGACTGTTGATCGTGATGCCGTTTGCGGAAGGCGTATTATGGATAAACTCACCGCCACCAATATAGATGCCGACATGGTTGATCGTCGATCTGCTGTTTGTGCCGAAGAACACTAGATCGCCTTTTTGCAGGTTGCTCTTGCTAACAGCTCGTCCCATATCCTTTTGGTATCGTGTTCCCCATTTCATGTCTACGCCGTACTTTTCAAACACATACTGCGTGAATGAAGAACAGTCGAAGATCAGGCGGCTCGTATTGCGGACACCATATTCATACGTAACTTTGCCGCGCAAGCTTTTCGCAAAGTTAATGATTTGATCGGCTTTGCTTCCTTGCTCTACACCGCTGCTCGGGCAGAAGCGCCGCCGCTTATGGATATGTATTTGGCAGAGACATATCCTACTTTCCCGTTATGTCTGACCTTCACCCAATATGCATTCGTTTCTTCAAGTACTTCGACAACTGATCCTTTATTTATGTATCCTATTTTGTTGTTGTCTACTTTCGGAGATGATCGGAAGTTTACGCCCCAGGTAATCGTACCGCTTGATCCGCTAGGCGCTGAGACTTGACCGTTGTAATTCGTATACTTGCTATTTGCTGATATATATCCGGTCTGTCCGTCTTGTGTTTGTACCTCCAGCCAGTAATTGTTCACTTGCCTGATGACGCGCACGTCTTCGCCTCTAGGTAACATTCGGTATACATGACTGTCGGTGCTCGGTGCTGATCTGTAATTGACGCCGTAAACGACTTCTGTATCAAATCCAGGCTGTGCCGCCATCACCGTAGCTGGAGTAGCAATGGAAAGTGCTAGTGTGAGTAGCAAGGTTTTCTTCATAAAGATGATTCCTCCTTGTTTGCAAGTCTATAACCATACTAACCATAACTAGAATGTCTGGTCATTAGTAGAATGTTGGAAAATCTGCCTATTATCAGGGAGGATGCGTCACTTGCAAGCTATTCGTTTGACATTCGAAAAGCAAGAAAGGTATATATGATAAAGATTAGGGGGGGAACTTGAATGAGCAGTCACAATGAACCTCATTCGTTCGGCGAACAAGTGAAGATTGAGGACGTCTTATATGCCGCACAAGTTTTGAAGGATGTAGTCAAGGAAACGCCGCTGCACAAGGACAATGTGCTATCAGCGAAATATGACTGCAATGTCTATTTGAAGAGAGAAGATTTGCAGGTGGTGCGCTCCTTTAAACTGCGCGGCGCGTATCATCTCATCCGCTCATTGACGGACGAACAGCGTGCTCGTGGAGTTGTTTGTGCAAGCGCAGGCAACCATGCGCAAGGCGTAGCTTTTACGTGTCAAGCCTTGCAAATTAAAGGGAAAATTTACATGCCGGCTACGACGCCGCGGCAAAAAGTTTCACAGGTCAAGTTTTTTGGCAAAGATGCGATTGAAATCGTGCTTATCGGAGACACGTACGACGATGCATATAATGAAGCGCTCCGTGCATGCGAAGCGGAGGGGCTTACGTTCGTACATCCGTTCGATGATGCGAAGATTATCGCTGGCAATGGAACGATCGCGATGGAGATCATGCATGATATGGAAGGCTCTGTAGATTATATTGTCACCCCGGTTGGCGGCGGAGGGCTCGCTTCCGGCATCAGCCGCTATGTCAAAACCGTCAGTCCAACGACGCAGGTGATTGGCGTCGAACCGAGCGGCGCGGCTTCCATGAAGCATGGCGATAGACCAGGGTAGAGAAGGCCGCTGGCGAATATCGGAAAAGTTTGTAGACGGAGCTCGGAATGAAAAGAGCAAGTGCGCGAGTCGACTCAGCCGATCAAATTTGTTGGCACGGCCTAGATCAGCTCGTCGCGGTGCCGGAGGGCAAGGTATGTACGACGATATTGGAGCTGTACAACCACAGCGCGATCATAGCAGTAGCCGGCCGGTGCGGATCTGTCAGACTCGTGGCTCTCCTCGATCACATCAAGGACCAGCTTATCCGCGGACAGAATGTCGTCTGCTTGATCAGCCTGGCCGGCAACAACGATGTGGGTATCGCATGCAGGAGATCAAAGAGCGTCTCGCTTATATATGAGGGGCTTAAACATTATTTCACGGTGAACTTTCCGCAGCGCTCTCGTGCGCTACGCGAATTTCCGGATAGAAACGTGCTCTGGACCGAACGATGACATTACGCGATTCTGAAAAAAAACATATTAAGAAAAACAACAAAGAGAACGGTCCGGCATGCTCGTCGGTATTCGACTCAAGCATAAGGAAGATTATGAACCGCTGCTCAACGTATGAAGGAAAGCCAATATTCGTACATTGAGCTGAACAAAAAGCATCCCCTGTTGTTCGATCTGCTGATTCTGACTTGAGGTCAGCCAGCGTTACCCTGGCGTAGGTGGCTGCATATCGTAGAGTGATATCCGCATATTGGGGTGAATGCTTAGATGGCAGTCGTTAAAGCAAGAGATCAGGATATCGCGCTGCTTGCACGGCTATTGCGTGCAGAAGCAGAGGGCGAAGGTGAGCAAGGCATGTTGATGGTCGGCAATGTCGGAATCAATCGCATTCGTGCGAACTGCTCTGATTTTGTAGGCATTCGCACGATTCCGCAGATGATTTATCAGCCGCACGCGTTCGAAGCGGTTCAACACGGATATTTTTATCAGAAGGCGAGAGATCGTGACATCAGGTTGGCAAAAAGGGCGGTGAAGGGAGAGCGAGTTTGGCCAGCCAAATTTAGCTTGTGGTATTTCCGGCCGCCCGGTGATTGCCCGCCGACCTGGTACGATCAGCCGCTGGTCGGCAGGTATAAGCTTCATTGTTTTTACGAGCCGACCGGAGAAGAATGTGAAAATGTGTACAACGTCTATTAGGCAAGATAGCTGCTCGCCTGCAAACGACAAGGGATACCGCCCGTGCTGGAATGCACGGCTGGTATCCCTTGCTGTTTAGTTGCTGTTTAAATATGGCTTGTGCACGACTGCCTGTTGCAGCACACGGTCAAAATGCCCAATTTCCGCCGCGGAATACCGGTTCTCTCGTTCCGTCCGGGAGGATGCCGTCGATGTCCATTTCACTGGAGCCGATCATAAAATCCACATGCACCAAGCTGTCATTCAGCCCTTGTTGCTCCAGTTCTTCCTTGCTCATCGTCTTCCCGCCGTCCAGGCAAAACGCGTATCCTTTGCCAATTGCGAGATGGTTTGAAGCATTTTCATCGAACAGCGTGTTAAAGAAAATCAAGTTTGTCTGCGAAATCGGCGACTGATGGGGAACGAGCGCCACTTCACCTAAACGATGAGAGCCTTCATCGGTCTCGATTAAATGCTTCAATGTTTCGTAACCAGTATCTGAAGAAAATTCGGTAATCTTACCGTCCTTGAACGTGATGGAAATGTTCTCGATTAAGTTGCCCGCATAGCTTAGCGGCTTTGTGCTACGAACGGTGCCGTTCACCCCGTCGCGCAGCGGCGCGGTGAACACTTCCTCTGTCGGCATGTTGGCGATAAACAGCGTCCCCTGCTCGTTGTGACTGCCTGCACTAACCCAGATATGCCGCTCTGGCAATTCAATCGTCAGATCCGTGCCCGGAGCGGTATAATGCAGCGCGCGATATTTGCGCTCATTCAGGCGATCCGCTTTGCTGTCCAGTGACTTCGTATGGTCTCGCCAAGCTTGAATCGGATCGGGAAGATCGATGCGCGTCGCCTTGAATATCGCCTCCCACAGCGCATCGATCCGCTCGTCAGCTGGCAAATTCGGAAATACTTTGTCCGCCCATACTTGCGACGGAACCGCGACGATCGACCAACTCACTTTATCGGACATCGTATACGCGCGAAACGGCTGCATCACCTTGCCTTGCGCAATGTTCGCCTGCTTGATGCGAGCAGCGTCAATCCCTTTCAATAAGTCAGGATTGGCTGAGATGATAGATAAGAAAGCGGCATTGTCGGAAGCCATCTGCTTCCAGCCTTCAGCCCGCCACGGGATCGGGTATTCTGCGAAGGAATCCTCCGGTGCCAACTCATATCTCATGCGCGTAATTTGATCGTCGTGCCATTCGACGTGAACGTATTTGGCACCGACTTCATAAGCACGCTTTACTACTTTTCGAACATATGGTGCAGCGAGAAGCGGAGCAGTTACGACGAGCGTTTGCCCGGGCTGCACGTTGACCCCGACCTCGACCGCAAGCCTTGCATACTTCTCCAGGCTTTGCTCAAAATCAGCCATATTATTCCTCCTTTACAATCGTTAATATTCGCATTATAGCATACGAATTATTCCGCATGTAGTTAGATAAAGGGAATGCTTTTTCGCGGCAACGTAATGCGCTTCTTCTTACGTCTTGATTGTTTGCACCGCACATACTAAACTGTTGGTATATTCATCACTTGTACACTTAAAGACTTTATGGCTTGAACTGGAGTTTAGAATATTACATACAGGAGCTGCTTTATGACACTAGGCGCAAGAGTGATCAAAACCGGGCTTGCCATCAGCCTCAGCCTTTATATTTGCAGTCAGCTTGGACTGGAGCCAGCAGTATGGGCGGCCATCGCCGCGATTATCATTATGCAGCCTTCGCTGTACGGTACATGGCGGCATGTGTGGGAGCAATTGCAGACGAACACGCTGGGTGCGGCGATTGCTTTCTTAGCGATACATTTTATCGGCAATGATCTGTTTTCGATTGGCATCGTCGCCATCATTGTGATCGTGCTTAGCGTAAAGATGGGAATGGAGAAGACGATTGGCCTGACGCTCGTTACTGTGCTCGTCATTATGGAGACGCCGGGGGCGGATCTGTTTTATGCTATCAATCGCTTTAGTATTATTTTGATCGGAATCGCTTCAGCATTGATCGTCAATGTCGCGATTGCTCCGCCGAACTTTCGCAAAATGTTCGAAGAGAAGATGCAGGACGTGTTCTCGGATCTGTCATTATTGCTGCGCAGAGCCGTGTCGGACGATATGACGGAGCAAGCCTTCAAGCAAAATCAGCATTCCTTTCTTAACGGGTTGAAGAAATGCCTAGAAATGTATGAGGAGTTCGACGAACAACGACGCAAGATGGCCAAGATTAAGCCGATCAACGCCCGGCAGATTGTCGTTTATAAGCATATGATCAGCACCTTGCAAAAAGGGGAGCTCATTCTTGAGCTTGTTGCCGAGCATTATTTTCAATACAAAAATCATGAGCAATTCGAAGAGACGTTCCAAGACCATCTGACCAGCTTAATTAGTTTTCATGAGTATATCTTATTGAAATACGACGGGAAGATGAAACAAGATGCCCAGCATGCTGAACTGATCGCCGAGCAAAACCGCGAATTTTTTAAACAAATGATTCGACTGTCGCACGACGATCTAAGTGAAGAGCGGCTGCGTCTAATTACGATTAGTTCGGCGATCTATGAATATGGCCTCCATTTAAGAAGGTTGGATCGGCTTGTTGAGCATTGGCTACGAAAGAAACCAAAGCAAAAAACGAGAGCAAAAGCGAGAAGAAATTCCGCATAATTCGTAAGCAGTGCATCAGCGCTTGTCCCTTGTGGTGATGCGCGTCTTTCGTAGATTCGCTTGACAGCGCTTTCAGTTTGTTTCAATATATATATAGTGCTGTCAAACCATATATGGGAATGTTGGAATAGTTGGCGAACACGTAAATCCTTATATATTCCTATTAATGGTAAACAAATCGTGTCTAGACACGATTTACCATTCGTGATATATTCATCTGGAAGACATCCCGCAGTCCGATGTGCGGGGTGTCTTCTGCCATATTCCAAACATTCCGAAAGGAGAATGTGTATGAAAACCAAAGGAAAAACTAGACAGGCCAAGATCGGAGGGGATACCTACCATGAGCCTTAGTCATCTGTCTGGAACGCGTCAAGCACTTGATCAGCCAGTTGGCATTTTTTGATGAGCAATTTGCTATTTTTTTAGATACGTATTTTCATGATTTTAACCGTGACAGGCAACAATGGACGACCTGATAAGAAAATATATCAAGAAGCTGGAATCGATTCTTGGCGGAGACGATCATGCTCTCGAAATGCATTTGACTCGGTCGTGCTTATTAGGCAGCAGTGTGAAGTTGACGTTTGTGGAAGACGGTTTTTCCGAACTTATACACCGTCGTCTATCCGACGGAGGCCGACCCGGATAAGAACCGGATTTCGTTCCTGTCTCCGATCGGCAAGCATTGCTGCTTGCGAACGTGAATGATGAATTGGAAATTGACGGACCTGCCGGCAAATATGAAGTGAAGGTCGAGGAGATCGAAGTATTCCTATATTGGTGGGTTCTTAGAAATTTAAATGAGTCGTTGTTTCCGGACTAGGTTCCTCTTTGATTTTCGAACGGTAGACCGCACAGCGAATTGCTGAAGCGTTCGTTTGTGGCGTCCTCACGGGTTGCGAGCCAGGATGACTCCAGCGTACGATCTTACATTGTCATGCGAACGTTTATTCTGGTACAATGGAGTTATGAAGACGAGAACAGCCGACAGGAGGCCGACCATGAATCGATTAACAGGCAATATGTCCTCGATGGAAGAGGTGCTTGACTTTATTCGTGAGACGCCGGACATTTCCCGCAATATCACGCATTGGCATACGATTCCCGCACGCGAAGCCGAATATGCGGATTTTCCTGCGACGCTTCACCCGTCACTTCGGGAAGTGTTGCAGCAACGTGGAATCGCACAGCTGTATTCGCATCAAGCGCAAACGCTTCGAGGCTGCCGAGCAGGGCCGGCATACGGTAACGGTAACGCCGACGGCATCCGGCAAGACGCTTTGCTATAATCTTCCTGTTCTGCAAACGATCTTGCACGATGACAGTGCTCGAGCGTTATATTTGTTTCCGACCAAGGCGCTGGCGCAAGATCAGGTGAGCGAGCTGCAGGAAACTGATCGAGCTGATGGATGCCGATATTAAGACGCATACGTATGATGGCGATACGCCGCCGAACGTGCGTCAAGCCATTCGGAATGCGGGACATATTGTCGTGACGAATCCGGATATGCTGCATGCGGCGATCTTGCCGCATCATACGAAATGGGTGAAGCTGTTCGAGAATTTGAAGTATGATCGTCATAGATGAAGTGCATGCTTATCGCGGCGTATTTGGCACACATGTGGCCAATGTGATTCGCCGCTTGAAGCGGATTTGCCGCTTCTATGGATCGAATCCTCAGTTTTTGTGTGCATCAGCGACGATCGATAACCCAAAGGAGCATGCAGAGCGGCTTGATTGGGGAAAAGAGTAGAGCTCATTGATAAGAATGGTGCGCCAGCTGGAGAGAAGCACTTTGTCTTCTATAATCCCCCGGTCGTCAATAAGCAGCTTGGCATTCGCCGCAGCAGTGTGCTGGAATCGCAGAAGCTGGCATCTTTCTTGTTGAATCAAGGCATTCAGACGATTGTCTTCACGCGGAGCAGAGCAAGAGTAGAGATTTTGCTTACCTATTTGCGGGATCAGTGAAGCAGAAGCTTGGCGAGCAAGTCGATTCGTGGCTATCGCGGTGGATATTTGCCGAAGCAGCGCCGTGAGATTGAGAAAGGGCTGCGAAACGGCAGCATCCGCGGTGTTGTCAGTACGAATGCACTGGAGCTCGGCATCGATATCGGCCAGCTGCAAGCATGCGTCATCAATGGCTATCCAGGTTCGATCGCCAGCACTTGGCAGCAGTCCGGGCGTGCCGGGCAGAAGACAGGAAGTCTCGCTGACCATTATGGTCGCCAGCAGCAATCCACTCGATCAATATGTCGTTCAGCATCCGGAATATTTCTTCGAGCGTCCTCCGGAGCAAGCGCGAATTCATCCGGATAATCTGATCATTCTTGCTTGACCATGTCAAATGCGCAGCCTATGAGCTGCCGTTTCGAAGGAGGAGACAGTTCGGTGAAGAACCGCTCACAGATGTGCTTGAATTTCTCGCGGAGGAGAAGGTGCTGCATCAGACCGGGGATAGATGGTATTGGATGGCGCAGTCGTTTCCGGCGAGCAATATTTCCCTGCGTTCAGCGGCGCAAGAAAATTTCGTCATTATCGATATGACCTGCAGGTCATCGCGTCATTGGCGAGGTCGATCGCTTCAGCGCACCAACGCTGATCCACGAAGAAGCGATCTATATACATGAAGGAACGCAATATCCAAGTCGAGAAGCTGGATTATGAAGAGAAGAAAGCGTACGTGAGGCAAGTGAATGTAGATTATTACACCGATGCGAATCTAGCCGTCGAGCTGAAGGTGCTACATGAAGATCGCTGCCAGTCGTACGCAGCTGATCGCCAAGCATTTCGGTGAAGTGACGGTCAATGCAAAGCCGACGATCTTCAAGAAAATTCGAGCTTCGCACGCATGAGAACATCGGCTCAGGACCGATTCATCTGCCGGAAGAAGAGCTGCATACGAGCAGCTATTGGATTTCCTTCAGCGATGCTTTGCGACAGCAATTCAGCGGCGATGAGATGCAATTTGCGTTGCTCGGGCTCGCCAACGTGCTCGTCCATCTAGCACCGCTGTATTTGATGTGCGATCCGCTCGACATTCGCGTTGTACCGCAGGTGAAAGCGATACATACACAAGCTTGCCAACGATCTATTTATACGACCGTTATCCTGGAGGAATCGGGCTTAGCGAACGGCTGTACGAGCTGCACGATGTCCTGCTCAAGGAAGCCGCAGCCTTAATCGCAGCATGCGAATGTGCAAACGGCTGTCCAGCCTGTGTCGGACCTGCCGAAGAGGTTGGCATGGCTGGCAAGCAGCTTGCGCTGCGACTTGTCACGGAAGCGACGCTTGCGATGGGTGACGAACCGAATTTGTTCACCGGTACCGGGGCAACCGAGACGAACGGAGACCTGGATTTCCTTCTGAGTACGGAAGGGGATGGGCGATGAGCGGATTGCGTGACAGACTGCAAAGGCTGACAAAATCGCGCAGCCTAACGGAAAGCGCGGAGCATGACAAGCAATCGGCTGCCGGCTCTAAGCCGGACTCTGCAAGCTGTGCTTGGGCGCGAATTAACGCCGAGGTGTGCACGGCGGGCGGCGGCTCGTTCATCAGACGCACCATCGATTATCCGCTCAGCTATGTACATGGTCGCTACACGCTTGGGCAAGCTGCAGCAATCCGCCGATCTGCTCGCTTATATAAGCAGCAACAAAGAACATGTAACCGCTCGAGCAGCTGCTGTTTCTCGACACGGAGACGACCGGCCTCGGGATCGGAGCCGGCAATGTACCGTTTATGATCGGATTTGGCTTTCTGAATGAAGATAGGTTTACGGTCGAGCAGCTGTTTATGCGCAATCCGGCGGAAGAATATTCCGCACTTCTTTATTTGCAGCAGAAGCTTGCCTCGTTCAGTCATCTCGTCACCTATAACGGACGTACATTCGATTGGCCGGTGCTGAAAAACCGCTTCGTCCTACACCGTTTGGCTGAGCCGCAAGATCCGGGGCACATCGATTTTCTGTATCCGTCCCGCAGCTTGTGGCGCAAGACGCTGACGACTTGCAAATTAAGCGTAGTGGAGACGGAGAAGCTCGGAGTTGAGCGCGTGGATGATCTACCCGGCGCAGAAGCTCCTGCTAGGTATATGGAATTTCTAAGCTCTTCCTCTGTAGCGGTTATTGAGCCTGTATTCATTCATAACGAACGTGACATCGTATCGTTGGCAGCACTCGCTGCGGCATTTCATGAACGGCTAGCAGGAGATCCAGCTTGTGATCGCCTGTCTGTTCCCGAGGAAATGCTGCAGCAAGCGCTCTGGCTCGACCGTCTTGGCAGACGTAAGACAGCGGAGAACGTGCTGTCGCGATTGCTCTCCAGCGGAGCTGTATTGACAGGCCAACACTGCTGGACGCGGCTTCGTTATATAAGCGCTGGCGGCAATATGATGCTGCCGCAAGCTTGTGGCGCCAATGTACAGAAGGTCGCTTCAGCGGTGCGATAAATCGGCTTGAGCCGCTCATTGAGCTCGCCGTTTATTATGAACATCGCCTGCGAGATCCATTAGCAGCCCTTGCATGGACGGAGCAGGCGCGCTCCGTATTGGAACGCAGGTTAGCTCTGCATCGCGGCCGTCCCGCCGATCGCATGCTGCTAGCGCAGATCGATCATCGCATGCAGCGCCTGCGTCGAAAGCTCGGCAGGCCGCAGCAACAGTCACTGCTCTTCTCGTAATGTTGTAACACAATTTTTGAAATTACCCACCCAATATGGGTGGTTTTTTGTTTATATTTGACATAATGAGGCTGATGCGTAAAAAAATAAATTGATTCATCGGCATGAATGTGTTAGATTAAATAAGTAATTTAATTAAGCCGATAAGATTACTATGAATTAAAGGTTTACATATTTGCAAGCGAGGTGTATTTGATTGCTACTTCATGAGACAAACAGCCCGTTTAATCAAGAACAAGTCAATTTGCTGAATCAGCTATTGCCAACATTAACAGATTCTCAGCGCACTTGGCTGAGCGGTTATTTGGCCGCGGTGATCACATCTGCTTCACCAGCAGCGGCCGTAGGTCAACTGCCGCAAGCTGTGCCGTCTGCCGCTCAAGTGGTGGAAGGTGCCGACGAAGTGACGATTTTGTTCGGGTCACAGACAGGCAATTGTGAGCGGCTGGCGAAAGAGATGGCAAGCAAGCTGGAAGCGCAGCAGTTCAAAGTGACGGTATCATCGATGCGTGATTTTAAACCGAACAGCTTGAAGAAGCTTCATAACTTGCTGATCGTAGTCAGCACACACGGTGAAGGGGACCCGCCGGACAATGCGATGTCGTTCTATGAATTTTTGCACAGCAAGCGTGCCCCTAAGCTGGATAGCTTAAACTATTCGGTACTCGCACTTGGCGATACGTCCTATGAATTTTTCTGTCAAACAGGCAAAGATTTTGACAAGCGTCTTGAAGAGCTGGGTGGCAATCGAATCGTTGATCGCGTAGATTGTGATCTTGACTTTGACGAACCGGCAGCCGAATGGATGGAGGGCGTACTCGCTAAGTTAAACGAACGGCGCAGCGGCGCGCAAGCGAATGCGGCAGCTCCGCAAGCAGCGGTCGTCAGCGGTGCCGCTCCGCAAACTGAATATTCGCGGAAAAATCCGTTCCATGCGGAAGTGATTGAAAATGTGAACTTGAACGGCCGCGGATCAGATCTGGAGACACGGCACTTGGTGCTTTCAATCGAAGATTCCAACATGCAGTTCGAGCCTGGGGATTGCATCGGCATCTATCCAGAAAATCATCCGCAATTAGTGGAGGATCTCATCCAGCACATGAAGTGGAACGCGGATGAGCAAGTGATCGTCAATAAGCAGGGTGACAAGCAGTCCTTGCGCGAAGCTCTGACGAAATCATTTGAAATTACCGTCTTAACGAAGCGTCTGTTAGAGCAGGCAGCTCCATTTACAGAGAATAAGAAATTGCATGAGCTCTTACAGAACGATGAAGAATTGAAAGCGTATATTAACGGACGAGATTTGCTCGATTTGGTGCAAGACTTTGGTCCATGGAATGCTGATGCAGCTGAATTCGTTCAGATTTTGCGAAAGCTGCCGGCCAGATTGTATTCGATTGCGAGCAGCTATAAAGCGAATCCGGATGAAGTGACTTTGGTACTGCGTGTAGTTCGTTACGAATCGCACGGCAGACAGCGCTACGGCGTATGTACCGTACAATGTGCCGAACGATTGGAGCCAGGGGATAAGATTCCGATCTACGTTCAGCACAATCCGAATTTCAAGATGCCGGCTGACCCCGATGTGCCGATCATTATGGTGGGTCCGGGAACCGGTGTGGCACCGTTCCGTTCCTTCATGGAAGAACGCGAGGAGATCGGCGCACAAGGGAAGTCTTGGCTGTTCTATGGCGACCGCAGATTCCTTACGGACTTCCTGTATCAAGTCGATTGGCAGCGCTGGCTCAAGGAAGGCGTCCTCACGCGAATGGATGTAGCCTTCTCCCGTGATACGGATCAGAAAGTATATGTGCAGCACCGGATGAAGGAGAACAGCAAGGAGCTGTTCGCTTGGTTGGAGGAAGGCGCGTACTTCTATATTTGTGGCGACAAGGAGCGCATGGCCAAGGATGTGGAAGAGACGCTGCTGCAAATTATCGAGCAGGAAGGCGGATACTCGCGTGCGGAAGCGCAAGCTTATCTTGATGACATGAAAGCAGCGAACCGCTACCAACGCGATGTGTACTAATCTCGTAATTTCGAGAGGACAAAATTTCTTCTAAGTAAACGGATTGGAAGGAGTGCGGACTAGATGGCTATCAATGAGATCATGAAGAAGATGCAAGAAATTGACGGACCGCCAAGTGAAGTCGAACATATGAAGATCAACAGCCGTTATTTGCGCGGCACACTATCGGAATCGTTACGCGATCCGATTACAGGCGGGATACCGGATGAAGACAACCGTCTCATGAAGTTTCATGGCAGTTATATGCAAGACGACCGGGACCTGCGCATGGAGCGTGAACGGCAAAAGCTCGAGCCCGCTTATCAATTTATGGTGCGCATTCGCCTCGCCGGCGGCGTGGTGACACCTGAGCAGTGGCTCGCAGTCGATGAGATTGCCCAGCAATATGCCAACGGCCAAATTCGCTTAACGACCAGACAAGCGATCCAATTGCACGGAATCTTGAAATGGAATATGATCCCTAGCTTTCAGGCGATGAACAAAGCGCTGTTAACGACGATTGCCGCTTGCGGTGACGTCAATCGGAACGTCATGTGCAATCCGAATCCTTATCAATCGGAAGTGCATGCAGAAGTGTACGAATGGGCACAGCGTTTGAGCGATCATTTGTTACCGCGGACGAAAGCGTATCAGGAAATTTTCCTAGACGGGGAAAAAGTGTTTGACAGCCGTGATGAGCAAGAGATTGAAAACGAGGAGCCTATTTACGGTCCAGCGTACTTGCCGAGAAAGTTCAAGATTGGCATCGCAGTGCCGCCGAGCAATGATATCGATGTGTATTCACAGGATTTGGGCTTTATCGCTATTTATGAGGACGGCAAGCTGCAAGGGTTTAACGTAGCGGTCGGCGGCGGCATGGGCATGACTTACGGGGATACGAATACGTATCCGCAGTTGGCGCGTGTCATCGGCTTCTGTAAGCCGGAGCAGCTCCTGGATGTTGCGGAGAAGGTCATCACCGTGCAGCGCGATTACGGTAACCGCTCCGTACGTAAATACGCCAGACTGAAATATACGATCGATCGGCGCGGCGGCATCGAATGGTTCGTGGAGGAGCTGCAATCGCGCCTTGGCTGGAAGCTTGAGGAAGCTCGTCCCTTCAAGTTCGATCATAATGGCGACCGCTATGGCTGGGTGAAGGGCGTCAATGGCAGATGGCATCTCACCTTGTTTATCGAGAACGGCCGGATTCGCGATTGGGATGATTATAAGCTCATGACCGGATTGCGTGAAATCGCAAAAATTCATACCGGTGATTTCCGCTTGACACCGAACCAGAACCTCATTATCGGCAATATCACGAGCCAGAAGAAGAAAAAAATCGAAGAGCTTCTGGAACGCTATCAATTGATGACGGGTGAGAGACAAACGGCGCTGCGTAGAAATTCTATGGCATGTGTTTCTTTGCCGACATGTGGACTGGCGATGGCCGAATCGGAACGATACATGCCAAGTTTGCTCACGAAGCTGGAAGCGATTCTTGCAAACGCCGGACTTCAGGATGAAGAGATCATCATTCGCATGACCGGCTGCCCGAACGGCTGTGCACGTCCATACCTCGGAGAGATTGGCTTCACAGGCAAAGCGCCCGGCAAATACAATCTCTATCTTGGTGCCAGCTTTAACGGCGACCGTTTGAATCAGATGTACAAAGAAAATATCGGCGAGCAAGAAATATTAGACACGCTTACGCCGATCATTGAACGCTACGCGAATGAACGGGAAGACGGTGAGCGCTTTGGCGATTTCGTCGTGCGCACCGGCTACGTGAACGCCGTTTATGACGGCCGAGAATTTCATAAAGCATAAGTTGTAGCATAGGCAACTATAAATCAACTGTCGACTCCGCATCATGGGGCGACAGTTTTTTATTTGTTTGGAAACAGTCGGGTGAGACCTTCTTAACAATTTTCTAAGCATTTTGCCCGAACTTAGGAGTAGACTTTTCGCTGACATTCGATACAATTAAAGTAGTTTTACTCGTTTCGTTAGATTTCATGACATACATAAGGAGAATGTCTCCATGTCTTACGCCCTGTACAATCAGACGCAGTTTCATCAATCCAAAATGCGCAAACGGCATCCGCATCGGATGGCGCACGCTGCTGTCTCTGCCGCCGATCGGATCGGCGACCTGCAGAAAGCCTATGGCAATCGCTCTGTGCAGCGAATGGCGAACGCTGTAAATCAGGAGTTGACAGGACACTTTTCCTTCACAGACGGCTTGAAGAAGCCTTACCGCGCTGCAGCGGAGTGGCTGGCGTCACGCGCTAGAGAAGACGGGATGAGCGAGCAAATGAAAGCGTTCGCGAGATTAACGCCGCCGCAAAAACAAGCCGTGCTGCATGAGCTCGGAGTGCGCGCAGACTGGAGCAATGAGCTCGTGCTAAGCGAATTAAACCGGAAGCTGAGTGCAGACGGAGAGATGAAATGGGAACAAATCGAGCATTGGATTCACAGTGTTCAGGGAGTGCGGCTGGAGCATAAAGAAGTGACCATCGAATTGGACAATGAACCGGACGATGCAGAAATTAAGCGTTATCGCTTTGACGCAAGCGGCTTGGTCTCCGTGTATAAAGATATCGCATTATGGCTGAGTTATAAGGCGAACAAACAGCGGCAAGTTCCATTTATGCAGCTGTTTCGCTCGCTGTCGCTCATTCAACAAAAGGCAGCGATTCATATGATGGCGCGCTCTGAGCAGTTAAAGTTTCGCTCGTTTACGGAGCGCATGAGCAAGGTGATCCAGTTCAAGAAGAGCGTCGACTGGGAGGCTGCTTACAACGCTTTGCGCAAAGTACGCATGCTGGCCAAAAAACAAGACGATTCAGCCGTTCGAAATGAGCAGGAGGAGCTATCACCGTCCACTGCCTCGGGTAAACATGTGGAGCAAAGCGGCGATGAGTTTTCATCATTTTTGTCCGATATGCTAGGTCTTGGCGCGGCAGCGCTCGTGCTGACCGATGATAAAGAGAGGCAGGAGGAGAGCGAAAACAAGAGCGCGCAAGCAGAAGAAGTGATGAGCTTGACGGATGAGCGTTCCATCGCTTGGCTACTTAGCGGCATGCGCGGCGTGACCAGCGGGGCGCTGGCGGTCATGCATTTCGTCAAAAGCAGCTCGCGCGACAAGCAAAAGGTTGTCGACCGATACCTCAAGATTCCGGAAAGAATGCCGCATGACAAAAAAGCAAAACTCCGCAAGCAAAAACTAACAAAAGCCGGATTTCAATCCGTCGATCAATGCTTTGAGCAGATTATGAAGAAAATTGCCGAATACATTGATCATAAAGTGTCGAAGGACAAGGATGCCGCATACAAGAAGCTGTTCGCTGATCTAGGGGAAACCCCTTCGCAGAACACTAGTAAAAATGTGGAAAATATATTTAAGCAATTACATAATGTGAAGATATAAGACATATATAAGGTGGCGTAATAGATTGTTAGGATTACAGCAGTTGTTCCAGCTCCGGTATGAGGACAGACGCAAGGTTTGGGTAATGGGCTCGGTCTTCCTTCTTGCCGGCATCTCGGAAATGGTGAACTATACCTCTTTCATGGCGTTGTTTAACAGCCGGTTAGGAACGGCATATTTGCCGCTCATGTATTTATTGGAAGCGTTCATCCTACCGGCAGAAGGATGGCTGCTGTCCTACTTTTCGCGCCGTCTGACGAAACCGAGCTTTATGAAGCGATTGTATGTGTTATTCGTGATGATCGGTCTCTTGAACGGGGCCGTGCTCTTGTTGTTTCGCTTTACAGGCCTCGAATGGGCCGGATTTTACATCGTTCTGTTTTTGACTTCGAATTTTGTTATACGTCAACAAACACTGCTTATGTGGAGCACTGCCTTTGATTTATGTCCGACACAGCAGGCGAAACGGCTGATGCCGGTGTTCGTCATCATGGCGATCGTCGGCGGGATTATTGCCGGGATCTTGTCCAATACACTCGCGCCTGTATTAGGACCGGAGCTGTTATACATCCTTGCGGCAGGTTTACTGCTGGCAGGCTTGCCGAACTTCATTCGTTCGTTGAAGCAATTCCTCGTCCCGTTAAGCTTCTCTGCACAAGAGGAAGAACAAGCGTCCGGCAATTCGCTTTATTATGTGAAGAGAACGCTCCGTTCGCCATTTTTGCTTACCGTTGTCGGCATTATGACGCTGATGCCCGCGCTTTACTTTTTGATGGAATATCAATATTTTACTTCGGCGCAGGCGGCTTTTCCTGATGAGGCGGAGCTGACGGCGTTTTACGGCATGATGGTCATGCTGTTGTTTTGCGGCGCGCTGCTCTTGCAATTGTTTGCCGCTCGACTGATGGAACGCATGGGCGTCGGCAATACGATCTTGTCGATTGCTGCTATGTTTCTGATCAGCTTTGTGCTGGTCAGTGCGTTCATTCATAGCTCTTTTGGTCTAGCCGCAGCTTCAATAGGCTATGGCTTAACCTATTTGCTATTGTATTATTTCGCGGAGCCAGGCTATCAATTATATTTTAAGATGATGCCCTTGCAGCATCGCGACGGATACCGGTATACGGCGCAGAGCATCTCGGCTTCAGCCGGTATATTGCTAGGCTCCGCTGCCTCTATGCTACATTCTGAAGCCGGGCTGTCGTTGTCGGTACAGGCCATCGTCGGCACGATTGCGGCGCTTGGCTTGCTTGGCCTCACATGGACCGGCCGCCATCTATACATTAAAGAGCTTGTACGCCAGCTGCAAGATAGCACCGTGAACGTGCGAAATTTCTTGCAAGACATGATGGAATCTATGAATCATGAGCGCGTTCGACGCGAACTGATCCGTCAGCTGAATCATAAGGATGAGAGCATCCAATCGATTGCGCTGGAGCTGTTTCGACGCCAGCCGGTGGCCGCGGCATCGCAGGCGCTGTTTGATTATGCCGAGCGCTCGCAAACACGCTTGCGTGCATTGGCATTACAAGCTGTCCATCCAGATGGCTGGCTACATGTGGCGCAAGAGCGCGTGCAAAGCTGGCTGCAGGACGAAGATGAAGAAGTGCGCGCGATCGTGTATAAACGGTTGTTCGCCGCTCGTTCCGAGCAGCAAGACGAACTTGTAGCGCAAGCGCTTACGGATGGGAGTCCGCTCGTCCGGGCAGAAGCGCTGCACGTTATGCAGCATACAGCAGATCTGGAGGACGGCCTTAGACATATGCTCGGGGAAGGCGGGCGTGCAGCTGTTCTCGCTTGCGAAGTCATTGGGGAGCGCAAGTTAACCGCCATGCAAATGGACGTTATGATGTGCTTGCTGCAGCCGATACCGGTTCTGAAGATTGCCGCAGTCCGCGCGCTCGGCAAGCTCGGAGGACAGGAGAGCGTTATCAGTTTGACGGAGCTTTTGGTCGGTGCGGATACCGAATTGCGTGCAGCGATCGAGGCAGCTTTGATCGATTGCGGCAGCGACGCGCTTCCTGAACTGAGACGCTTCGTCGACTCACCGAATGATGAAATTTGGAAAACAGCGATTTCCGTTATGAATGCCAGCGGCACCGAGCACGATTTGCATGAACAAGTCGTCCCTTCATGCGTGAATAAGCTACAAGAATTGCAGGCGAACGACCATTTCGTCTCGACGATCCTACATGCGGGGAACGAGGAATGGGCGCTCCTCGCTCGAAAAAGAAACGACGAATTAAGTCGTTCGATGCTGGATGTCATCTGGCAGGTGATGGTTCGCTTCGGTGATGAGCGGACAGTGCCGAACATTCGTCTAGCTGTGGAAAGCGATGATGAAGAGGTGCGTGATCACGGGCTGGAAATCTTGTCGGAAGGATTGGGCAATGCCAAGCTGTCCGCCGCTTTGCTCGCTTATTATCAAGCTAAGCATGGAGCGGTAGTTGGCAAACAAGCTGCACATGAGGCGGAAGCAGCGGCAGCTTCCGAACTGATCTCTACGGACCCGTGGATGCAGGCTATTGCGATTCGTTCGGGTGTCACGAAAGGGGAATCCGAGTTAATGGGTAACTGGGACTATTTGCATGCACTGGACAAGATCGTATTCTTAAAGCAAGTTTCACTCTTTGAAGAGATTTCAATCGAGGAGCTAGGCAAAATTGCCGGCATCGCCACGGAAGCAGTGTATCAGGATGGCGAGTATTTGACAGAGCAAGGCAAGACGAGCGACTCTTTGTTCATCATCATGGAAGGACATGTGGAAATCAGCGGCACGAATGACGATGGGGTGGAGGGAACGATCGGCGTCATCAGCAGCAAACAAACGGTTGGCGAGGCGTCTTTGTTCGATGAAAATCCTTCTGCTGTGTCGGCACAAGTCATTTTCGCGGAAGCTCGAGTATTGAAGATTGAGCGTAAGGAAGTCGAACAGCTCGTCCGTCTGTATCCGGATATCGGTGTCGGATTGCTAAGAGCTGTCGGTAGCCGGCTGCGAACGCTGGAAGAGATGGTGTTGAAGTTAGGGTGAACCGCGACGTTTGGATTGTAGGGTTTCGGTAAAGGAGGCCATATACGTGCAGCAAAGTCAGATTTCTCTGCATCCGTCATTGGACAGTCTTGAAGAGTTGAAATTATTCATTCGACAAGCTTGTCAAGCTTGGAAAATTCCGAAAGATGATTGTCTCACGCTCGAGTTAGTGAGTGAAGAATGGTTCATCAATATCGTCGTGCACGGGTATCGGATGCAAGAAGATGCTGCACCTGTAGACGTCGTGCTCTCCTTGACTCCATCCAAACAATTGAGCATACAATTTACGGATGCTGCGCCTCCATTTAACCCCTTGGAAGCGGAGGTGCCAGATACGAGCCTGCCGTTTGAGGAACGTCCCATCGGCGGCTTAGGAATCCACATTATTCGCAGCAAGATGGACAAGCTCGAATATCGTAGAACGGGCAAGTACAATCAGCTAACCATGAGAAAACATATAAAATGAGGGATCAAACATGGAAATCAAGCTACAATCACAAGCGGACATTCAGATTATAGAAATTTCTGGCCGCTTGGACGGCGCGACAATGGCGGAGCTCGAAGCGAAATTTTTGCAACTGGTGGACAGCGGCAGCAAGCAGTTCGTCTTTGGCCTAAGCGAGCTCGAATTTATTAGCAGTGCGGGGCTTCGCGTCATGCTGCTTGCGATTAAGAAGACGCGGGCGGCAGGCGGCAAGCTGGCGCTGTTCGGTTTGCAGCATAATGTGCAGGAAGTGTTTCGCATCTCAGGCTTTTCTAACATTTTCCCCATCTTCTCGTCCCTAGACGAAGCTGTACAGCATGTCGGCTCCTGATCGCATAACAATGGAGGATCTCGTATGAGCGAATATTGGATCGCAGTGCTCATTGCGATAACGAGCTTAACGATTGTGCTTGTTGTCGCGATGGTATGCTGGCGAATATGGAAGGAATTAAGACGCACTCGTGCACTCTTTCGCATCAGCTTGCGTTTAAACTCAACGATCGAACGCAAGGAACTGCTTCGAATCATCATGGAGACAGCCGAGAAGGAGATGCAGGCAGAAGGATCGGCTATTATTTTGGCAGATGAGGCCAAGCAAGAGTTGTACTTTGAAGTGGCGACCGGTGATAAAGGTGAAGCAGTGAAAGAAATTCGTCTGCCATTCGGTGAAGGTGTAGCTGGCTGGGTTGCACAAACCGGGCAGTCTGTCTTAATTCCGAACGTAGCCAAAGATCCGCGCTGGTCAAATCGCGTCTCCAGCAAGGTGAACATGCCGACGCGCAACATGGTTTGCGTGCCTGTCAGCTCCGGCGGCCAAACGCTTGGCGTATTGCAGGTTATCAATAAGAAGGGGAACCGATCATTCAAGCGAAGTGACCTGCAGCTACTCGAAATGATTGCGTCGCCGTCAGCTGTAGCTCTCGAAAATATGTTTCTATACGAAGCGTTGAAAACCTCGATGGATTCGCTACGGGAGACGACGGCGGCCAAAGAACGGTTGGAGAGCGAGCTGAAGATCGCCCGCGATATTCAGACAAGCTTCTTGCCAGGGAACAGCTTGCAGTACGGACATATGGAGCTCCATGCAAGCCTTATTCCGGCGCGCGAAGTGGGAGGAGATTTTTACCATTATCTCGATCTTGGCAACAACAAACTGCTTATTTGTTTGGGAGATGTGTCAGATAAAGGCATGCCGGCCGCACTCTTTATGTCAGGGCTTATGATCTGGATTCAAGCGAAGGCGGCTTCACACATGACTCCGGCACAGATCGTGACGGCGATCAACGAAGAGGTGGCCAACGACGATTCAACCATGTTTGCGACTTTGTTCCTTGCGATTGCCGATACGTTAACCGGACATCTCACCTATTGCGATGCCGGACATTGTCCACCGCTCATTACCGGACCCGGCGGCGTAAGGGAACTAGAGACGGCCAAGCATTTGCCAGTCGGTATTTTTGCCGATGAGCAATATACGAACAAGGAAACGGTGCTTAAGCCGGATGAATCGCTGATCCTTTATACGGATGGGGTAACAGAAGCGGAAAACGCCGCCGGCGAATGGTTTACGTTGGAAAAGCTGATGAGTGTGTTGGAACATTGTGAAGCGAGCACGCCGCAACAATTGAACGGTTATTTGCAGTCTTGCGTACTGGAGTTTGCCGATCATCATCCGCAATCCGATGATATCGCGATCATGGTCACAAAATTCAACAAAAACATAGCATAACTCGCGATAGATTTTAGTTTTCATCTATATTGGCTAGGAAAACAATAGTAAATTGGTCTTCCCTGAGACGGGTCTTATGTTGTATAATGGCGTAATGCCCTAATATGTTCAATGGACTCATATGATAACTGAAAATATGTAAGTGATTTTATTTACAGAAGAGTCTTTAGTTGGGATTTTAACGATTTATGTATGCAATCACTAGGATTTCAGCTTTAGGGCGAAGCGATATGGTGGCACGCAGTGTAATGGAACGTGAGTGAATGGCTTGCGTGCAACGTGGAGGCGCAGTGAAATGGCTTGCGTGCAACGTGGAGGCGCAGTGAATGGCGCGCGGTACATGGCGCTTGGTACATGGGTTGCTGCTAAACGACCATAGCTATGGTGCTGTGTCAACACTTTTACGGAGGGATTGTACGGAGGGAATGTGCGGAGGAATTGACCAAGGAGCTCGCTCCCTTCGGCGTGATCTGGGCATTTTGTACGATATTTCGTACAAGATTAGCGAAAATTTGCTAGATCGAATTGATTTATATGAAATATCGTATAAGATCGGCGGAAATCTGCTAGAACGGGCTTTATTTGTATGATAAATCGAATAAAAACGCCGGGAATTTGCTAAAATGAGCTTTTTTGTATGACAAATCGTATAAAACTGCCGGAAGCCACTGGGTTAAGGCTTTATGTCACTTTATGTTCGATATTTCGTACAAAACCGTTCAGATTTTGATGATTTTGATAGCTTCAGGTTTGTATACGATATTTCACACAAAGCTGACGGTGAATCCGTTCAAAGGCTTTCAGCTACGAGTCAGCTACTGAGTTAGATACGAGTCTGATGCGAAGTCTGATACGAGTCTGTTACGAAGTCAGATACAGAGTCAGCTAGTCAGCTACGGAGTAGGCCTCGAAGTCGACTTCGCAGAGTGTTATGAATATTCGCACAATAGTAGTGCTTAAGCCGTAACTTTCACAAGGGGGTGTCAGGAGTAGGACGATTGATGCAAGAACCTTTAGTCTACCATCACCTGATGGACCATCTGCAAGACGAATTAGCTAGACTCGACGTCATCATCGGCAGCGAGATTGAACATATGAATGCCGAGCAAAGCGCAGACAACAGTATGGATACATTTCGTGGCATGTTTATGTCCGAAACTGAAGCCGTTCATCTTCTGGAAGGCGAGAGGTCGTTCATTCGACTGAAAGCGGAGCAGAAGCTGTTCATCCGTCAGATGGACAACCTGATCGCCGAACGGGTTGAAGGAACGCGGGCGGCAGGCAAAATTTGTCCGATTCATCGGCTGCAGCACATTTATCAATTGAATGATCTCGCTTTGAGAATGTTGATTGCAGCGATCGCCCCGCATGTGAACGGAAAGTATTTAAAATTGTACGCTTATTTGCATGACGATATGACGAAGCAATACTTGTCTGTTGACCTACTGCTCCGGCTGACTTGTACGAGCTTGCAAGAGCGCAGAATCGGCATGTCTTACCTGATGGACGACTCCAGTCGGCTGCGCGAGTTGCTGCAAGTCGGAGACGCGCCAGATGATCCGAATGGCTCCGGGGAATCGATCCTACTTCGTCCCGTTCGGATGGACGAACGCATCGCCTACTACATCCTTGGGCTAGATTGGCAGCATGAAGGCAGCTTAGCTTATCTCACCTTGCTTCCTTGCGATGATGAGCTACCCCCGATGTACGGAAGGAAGAGACAGCATGAACATATCGCGGGTTATTCGGAGCAACTCGTAGCCTTAGGGCAAGCATGGGTCGGGATGGTCTATGGACCGCCAGGCAGCGGCAAGACGCATTTGACAAGGCTCGTCGGCAATCAGCTAGGCAAACCCATTCTCGAGTGGGACGTCGCATACGCCCCGGAGGATGAGGCGGCATTCGTGCGCGATGTCGATGCGGTATTCCGAGAAGCTAGGCTACATCAAGCGATAACTGCTATTAACAATGTGCAAAAGCTGACTTCCAGCGAGCGGGAGGATACGCGTGCCGATCGGCGATTTAAAAGCTGCTGCTGACTCGCATGTTTAAACAGCTCGGCATTTTCTTCCTGCATGCAGACCGCGAGTTGAAGCCCGCTGTCGCTCCGCCGACCACGCACGTATGGCAGCCGATTGAGCTTCGCATTCCAGA
Source organism: uncultured Paenibacillaceae bacterium (assembly GCA_963755735.1). Classification (GTDB taxonomy): domain Bacteria; phylum Bacillota; class Bacilli; order Paenibacillales; family DA-C8; genus Insulibacter. The sequence goes on along the minus strand of CAVWLN010000005.1, from coordinate 19,728 downwards.
GCTCGGGGAACGCATTGAGCTATGGCACGACATGTCGAAGGGAAGCTTTGACCTTACGCTGCAGGAAGCCGCAGAGCTTGCGGGAAAATTCCAATTCTCACCTGGAATGATTCGACAGACGATGCTGTCGGCCAGTCAGCTCGCAGGTTGGATTGAACAGTCCAAAGAAGAATCCGGCATGGCTGAGACGAACCGATTGCAGCTGCTGCATAAGTCCGCATACCGTCTAATCCAACACCGCTTAACAGATAAGGCGATTAAGACGGAGGCGAAGGTGACCTGGCACGATTTGATTTTGCCGCCAGAGACGAAGGGCTTGCTGAGGCAAGCGGCTAATCGGCTGAAGCACCGACATACGGTCATGCACCAATGGGGGATGGAGCGCAAGCTGCCATACGGCAAAGGCATCAGCATGCTGTTCACGGGTCCGCCCGGCACAGGAAAGACGATGTCGGCGATGGTCATGGCCAAGGAGATGAATGCCGAGCTGTATCGCATCGATTTATCGCGCGTCGTCAGCAAATACATCGGGGAGACGGAGAAAAATTTAAGCGAAATTTTCGACCAGGCCAAGCTTAGCGGCGCTATATTGTTTTTTGATGAAGCGGATGCGCTCTTCGGGAAACGTTCGGAAGTAAAGGATGCTCATGACAAGTACGCCAACATGGAAACTTCCTACTTGCTGCAAAAGATGGAGGAATATGAAGGCTTGACGATCCTGGCGACGAACTTTTCGCAAAACTTGGACGATGCCTTTCTCAGGCGAATCCAATTTATCATTAAGTTCCCGTTCCCTAATGCCGAGCAGCGCGAGCAATTGTGGCGTTCATTCATAACCGATGAATTGCCGATCAGTGACATTGATTATGACTATTTGGCAAAATCGTTTGAATTATCTGGCGGACCGATTAAAAATATCGTGTTGACCGCTGCTTATCTGGCTGCCGAAGAAGGAGGCTGCATCTCCATGAAGCAAATCATTGAGGCCGTCATTCAAGAATACAAGAAGACGGGCAAAGTGATTATGAAGGATCACCTTGGAGCGTATGCCGACTATTGGAAGGGGTGAGGGCGCATGGCGGGCTATTCGGTTATCACCGATGTCGGTTTGTCGTTAGTTAAGGTGCTGCGCGAAGCGCTCGTACCGGATTTGATTCCACATCCCGACGGAGTCGGACTTGCACATCCCCACGACAAAGGGGACATGAACCTTAGTTTGTTCTTATACGAAATAAAAGAAAATACAGACTACCGCAGCAACGATTTGATCGATCAAGGTGACATCCTGCGATTTCCGCCGATTGCGCTCGACCTTTCATATTTGATTACCGCGCATTCGGCATCCGATGTGCTCTCACGAGCGATCGATGAACATCGCATCATCGGCAAGACCATGCAGGTGCTGCACGACCATAATGTCCTGCGAGGTCAAGATTTGCAAGGCTCATTATCCGGATCAGAGCAAGGAATCCGCATTACGAAAGAAGAGCTAGAACTTGAAACGATTCTAAGCATGTTTCCGAATATGCCTTACAAGCTTTCTCTTTGTTATAAAGTCGGCCCAGTCTTCCTTGATTCTACCCGCACAAAACCGACTTCACGCGTACGCGAGCGTCAGATCAAGCTGCATCAAAAGTAACGTTCGCAAGCGACGAAAGTAAGTTTTGGAATCCCGATCTGCTGCTTATCGGCGGCACGATCTGGCATAATTCAACCAGTGAAAGGAGGAACCGATGCGGAAGCTCTAACATAGAGTCGGTTCCGTTATCGGGAATCAAATGGCTGAGTATTTATCACCAGGTGTTTACGTGGAGGAGTTTGACAGCGGCGGCCAACCGCTGGCAGGCGTAAGCACCAGCACCGCCGGATTTATCGGTTTGGCGCAAAGAGGACCCACACAAGGCTTGCCGACTTTAGTGACAAGCATGAACGATTTCAAGCGAACTTACGGTTCATACTTGTCCGACAATCAATTCGGTACATATCGGTATTTGGCCTATGCTGTAGAACAATTTTTCATTAACGGAGGTTCTCGTGCGTACATCATGCGGGTGGCGCCGACAGATGCAGCGGTAGCGAGTATGGAGAACGAATATTTCCGTATTACTGCCAAAAACCCTGGCGCATGGGGCAATGAAGTGGAAGTATACGTGCATCCGTCCAGCAAAGCCAAGACACAAATTTTCGAAGTGTTAGGCGATGCCAAGTATCGCGTCAAGAACAGCTCAGGCTTTCATGAAGGCGACTTGGTAAAATTCACTGACGGTGATGTGCAAGCGTATGCCAAAGTCGTCAAGGCCAAGGACAACGAAATTGAATTGGATCGATCGCTCGACGGCGATGTCGTCGACAACGGACTCGTTCCCGTCAAAGTGTTGTCCACGTATGAATTTACAATCAATGTCGTCTATGGCGATGAAAGTGAAACGTTTGAGCATTGCTCCTTCAACGCGGCTGAAGCGAATTATATCGACAAGGCGGCGTCTCGCTCTCAGCTTATTGAGATTAATGCAGTGAACAGCGATGCGAATATTGCCGAGATGTTCGGCGAGCAAAGTGAGCTTCGCTTGACGTTGTCCGGCGGTTCAGACGGTTCAATCGGCGGTGTTGACCCGACGATCTATACCGGTGAAGATAACGGACCGGGTAAGCGGACGGGCATTCAATCATTCATTGACAACGATCAAGTCAGCATCATGGCAATACCAGGTGTAACGGATCCGAACGTGCAGCTGGCGCTCGTCGCACATTGTGAAAACTTGGGCAGCCGCTTCGCGATTTTGGATATTCCGCGTGAGAAGACGAACGTGCAAGATGTGCTCAGCCATCGTGATATTTTCGACTCGAGCTATGCCGCTTTGTACAATCCGTGGCTGCAAGTGTTTGATCCGCTGGAGAAGCGCAATGTGTTCATTCCGCCGTCCGGTTCGATGGCCGGTATATATGCCAGAAGCGACACCACGCGCGGCGTTGAGAAAGCGCCTGCCAACGAAGTGGTGCGCGGGGTGACAGGCCTGGATGTACAGTACAACAAAGGCGAGCAAGATATTTTAAATCCGAAGGGCGTAAACTTGATTCGCAGCTTCTCTGGGCAAGGCATCCGCGTATGGGGGGCGAGAACCGCATCCTCCAATGCACTGTGGAAATATATTAACATCCGTCGTCTGTTCATCTTCGTTGAAGAGTCGATCAAGACGGGAACGAACTGGGTCGTATTCGAGCCGAATGATGAACGGCTTTGGGCGCGTGTGCATCGCACGATCGATGCGTTCTTAACTCGTGTTTGGAGAAGCGGCGCGCTGCAAGGAACGACTCCACAGGAAGCGTTCTTTATCGATATTAGCCGCAACACGATGACACAGGACGATATCGACAACGGCAGACTCATTTGCGTGATCGGTATTGCACCTGTTAAGCCGGCGGAATTCGTGATTTTCCGCATCACGCAAAAAACGAACGAGCAATAATTTTATCATCATATTTAAATATTGATAGGAAAGGAAGAATAACATGGCTGGCGAACGTAATGATCCTTTTCGCAAATTTCGATTCCGTGTAGAAGTAGAAGGTATTGAACAAGCAGGGTTTAGTGAAGTGTCTGGCTTCGATGCATCACTAGACGTCATAGAGTACAGAGAAGGGATTGATATCCCGACACCGCGCAAGCTTCCGGGTCTTGCAAAATATGGCAACATCACACTGAAATGGGGCGCAACCGATTCCATGGATCTGTTCGAATGGATTCAGGAATGTATCGTGGAAGGTGTAATCGAACGCAAGACGGTCACGATCATTGCGCAGGATGAAGAAGGCGGAGACATTGCCACATGGCAAGTTATCGAAGCATGGCCTACCAAATATACAGCACCGGATTTCAACGCGACTGCATCTGAAGTGGCGATTGAATTGCTTGAGCTTGGCACATGAAGGAATGCTCCGCACGGAGTAAACGAATGAAGGTTGGATGAGGAACAACATGATCAATATGCTGTTCCTCCCTGTCTTTTTCGCTCACATTACATACTAGACTCATAGAGGAGGGGCATCATGTCGTTCAAGACGGAATATGAATTTGAATTGCCGAGAGGGTATGTCGACGAGGAAGGAAATTTGCACCGCAGAGGCACGATGCGATTGGCGACAGCTGCCGACGAAATATTGCCGATGCGCGATCAGAGAGTGCAGCAGAACCCTGGGTATTTAACGATTATTTTATTGTCTCGAGTCATCACGAAGCTAGGGGATCTACGAGCTATAGATACGAGAACGATCGAGAAGCTGTTTACGGCGGATCTGGCATATTTGCAAAATTTTTACCGCGAAATAAATGAAACGGAGAAGCTGTCCGTACGCGCAGTATGTCCGAAATGTGAGCATGAGCACGAGGTGGATATCTCTTTTTTATCCATGAGCGAAGGGGTATAAGTGTTTATCCTGAGAAGTTGATTTACGAAGAAGCAAGCTTTATCGCTTATTACTTCCATTGGTCGCATGATGACATTATGAATATGGAGCATCGGGAACGCCGCAAATGGTGTGAGGAGATCTCCAAAATTAATCGCAAGATGAATCATGACGACTCGGATAAGCAAAACCCTTTCGACGTATTCAGCAAGAGGTGATCCGTTGTGAATCCTGAAGAAGAACAACAATTAAGACCATACGTTCTGCCGAACTATCGATTTCTGGTAGAGCTGCATGGTTTGGAAGTTGCCGGATTTTCCGAGGTGAGCGGTTTGGAAAGTGAAATGGAAACCGAGGAAGTTATGGAAGGCGGCCTGAATGGCTTCGTGCATCGACTTCCGGGTCGCATCCGCCATCAACCGCTTGTGCTCAAACGAGGCATCACGATATCCAACGATTTGTGGGAATGGTATTATAACGCTGTTCAAGGAAATATCGAACGGATGAACGGTTCGATTATGATGTTCGATGAGGAAGGGTATTTATTTCGTGCCTGGTCGTTCAAGGAAGCTTATCCGACCAAGTGGAGAGGACCGGAGCTGAATGCGATGAACAGCGAGGTAGCCTTCGAGTCGATCGAGATCGTACATAACGGACTGGAAATCAGTTATTTGTAAGGCAAGTCGGGGCAGAGTAGGCGAAAGGGGACACTTCAATGATCTTCTTACGAGGATTGGCCATACATCATAAACGATCTCCAAAGGTGCGCACTGCCAAAGCCGACCGCTTGTCGGCTGTCTCATCCATCCGAATGACGGATGCACACTTTGCTAAGCGGATCGCCAATAAATACGGCTGGTCGATCGGTGCTCCCACTGATCGTCAATCATTGGTTCACCGTTTGCAGTCCACACTTGCGAAGAGCGAATCGCATCATGTGGAGCTGGCGTTCTACTTGCAGCAAGTGAGTCCGATCATGCGTACGGCGGTATTTGCAAACGAATGGATCAAGCTCGTTTCACAGCAAGTTGTGCAGCAGCTGCGCTCTACTCTTGCGCCAGTGATCGTGCACAAAGTAAGCGGTAGAGACAGCGAGGGAAGCATCGCTGCTTCGCTGCTCCGTCATCGTGATCGCGAGACGATGACGGGGCTTGTACCTACCGTACGCTTGGCGCATGAAGGACATAGTTCACGGCTTGAGCAATTCGTCTCGATGCACGAGCGTGACCAAGTAATTCGCAGTCGTTCTATGATTGTGGACAAGCTATCGCTTCAGCAATGGACTGATCGCCGTACTGCCAGCGCTCCACCTGCCGGTCAAATTTTGCAACGCATCGTGACACGTCCCGGTATGGGTATGACGAACATGATTGTCCAGCAAAGCGGAGTGCAAACGGACCAAGGCGCGCTGCGGATGAGTGACTTCAAGCGTATAGATACGTCCGTACATCGCTTTGCGCGCATGATATTGGCCGAAGCTGCTACAGCTCAAGCGCCGTCACCTTCGGCTATGGAGACTACTAGAGCCATTCAACATGTGAATCGTCTTTCGCCTTTATGGCTGATGGCGATGCAAGCGCAAGCCTTTGCCATCACACATCGGCAACAAGCTGCAGCACGAATAGAGCTTACTCGTCCCGCTACATGGCCTTGGACAGTCGCGAATGAACAAACACAGCTCTCTTGGCTGTCGTCGTCAACGACCCGACTTGTCCATTCTACGGTGTTGCAGCGCTTGTATGCGCTAACTCAGCTGGCAGCGCCGCGTGACGGACAACGGCGAAGCGAAGCGCGCATGGCGGAGCAACGGAGCGTTCATCTACGGCCTCACCCTCTGCCGATAGCTACGGCGGAAGAGACTCGCCGTGATGTGCCGCGCTTAGCGTTGCACGTCAGAGAAGAACGCGTGCTGCAAGCTCGCATGCTGCATACCGTTTTGCAGCAATTAGGGCAAAGCGTCATGCCGGCTCTGAACCGCACGCTCGAAGCAGGTTCATCCGCCTGGCGTACCGCAAGCTCAACGCAGCAGTTGACGGAGCGTACACGTCTGCCGGCAGTCAGTCAGGTGCCACAACATTCGATCCATCGTGCAAATAACCTGACTGTATCGCGGTCTATACAATCAAGAGCAGTAATCAGGCAATGGCTGCAGCAAGTGCAAGCGTATCCTGTAGAGCTGATGAACGTTGTACGCACTTATGTACGGGCGATCAGCTCCGTTCTATTCGTGCAAGATAGACAATTGCAATTGAACATTTTGAGCGACGCACGACGTGCCTTACGATGGCAGGAGCGCTCGCACGCCTTAAATCATACTGCGACGCTCGTGCAAACGCACCGTGCCGTGCAGGATGAACGGTCGACTTTATCGAACGGTGCTATGCTCACGGTGAACCGCAAGCAGCGGCTTGCATCAACCTTGGCTAAACCAAGTCTTCATGCGTCTGTAGCCACTCGCAGGCAAGACATTGGGCAGCGGAACGTTCACCTGGCACGCTACATCCATGAACAGCACGGCATGTCTCTGGCCGCTACACGACATGATCGACCGCAGCAGCAGGTGAATCGCTCGGTTCACGAGCAGATGGCTACACAAGCTTCGCTTCATCGACAGCAATCGCAGTCTGCAGATCCCGTGCAAGCTGTACGTCAGCGCAGCGTATGGTCACAACGAGACGAGCGACCGATAATCGTCAGGAGACCGCTTGCGACACCCGTGATTTCAGTTGCAGCTGCGGCACCTGCGTCATCTGCAACACCTGCTTCGAGGATGGTAGCTACTTCTCGGACACCCGTAACGCCAGCAACATCCGTGACTTCTCGGATGCCGGTAAGCTCTACAACGACTGACACGCCTTTATCGGCAAGAACGGGCACCGAACGTCTTCCGCTCCGGCCGATGCAATCGGTAAGAAATTCGTTAAGCAAGCTGAGCACGCTGTATCAATCACAAATCGAAATATTACAGCAAGCATCAGAGCAAAGCACGATCGCAGCTGTTTTAAAGCATGTGATTCATCACCGTTCGATACGTCAAGTTCGCACGACGCTGGATAAGACCGTCCATTATTTACGAGTTTCGGAGAGGGTGAATCGCCGGCATCAAACCGTGCGCACCACTGTTTCGTTAGGCGAGAGCATCATTGCTAATCGTGCTTTCGCACGCGAAGCATCAAGTGATCAAGCAATCGATTCTGCACTGTACAATGTGCGATCCAATCGCTTGCGAGAACAAGCAGTGGATGGATATTCAGAAAGTATGATTGCACGACAGGAACGACGAATACGAGAACGCGAGAGTTCAGTCTCTCTTGAACATATAGAGCAGATAAAGCCTCACCGAACAGCATCTCGCATCACGGTTTCACGCAAGCAGACGCCGCTTCGAACGCCGCGGCTCGATGTGGTAACGCAGCAGCAATCGTTAAAGAGACAAATGCCGACAGAGGTGCTCGAGTCGATGCAAAGCGCCATACAAACACTGCAAAAAGATCTGACTGAAACGAAGCATCTGATCAACAAGCCAGAGCACAATCTCAATCGCCTCACGGATCAGCTGTACAAAGAATTTACTCGCCGCTTGCGTTTTGAGCAGCAGCGTAGAGGCAGATAAGATATGTGAATCGATTGCAAGCAAGGGGGAGATGGCATGTCGTTAAAAAAAGCGATGATCATCGTCCATCGCGGACCGGTAACGGAGAGATTAGATGTCATGTTCAATCCGTCCGAGTACAACCTGGAATCCGGAAATCAATATTCCTGGCATACGATTCCCGGTTTGAATCAACCGATCGCCCAATTTGTCAGCGGTGAAGCGACAACACTTTCGATGGATCTGTTCTTCGATACGTATGAACAAAAAACAGACGTTCGCGAGCAAACGATGAAAATTGTCGGCTTGCTGGATGTGGACAGCGAGCTGCATGCTCCGCCATTGTGCCGATTTGTCTGGGGGACGCTAAAGTTCAACGGCATCATCGAGAAAGTTTCGCAAAAGTATACGATGTTTCTCGGAAGCGGTGTGCCTGTGCGAGCCACGCTGAACGTGACGTTTAAAGCAGTGCAGAGCATCAAGCAGCAGTTTAAGCATATTCCGCGGCATTCCGCAGACCGTACGAAGCAACGTACGATCAAGCAAGGCGATCAGTTATGGCGAATTGCCGCAGATGAATATGAAGATCCCGGGTTGTGGAGGGAGATTGCCAGAGCAAATGGCATTCACAATCCGCGACAGCTTGAACCGGGCACGGTAATCAAGATTCCGAGGCTATACGGATAAGGTAAGGAGCAACAGACGATGACCGATGTCAAACTGAGCAACAAGACGTATACGTTCGATGCACTCGAGAAAAAGTACAGAAACTTTATCGCGCCGGCTTTCAAGGTGCTCATTGGCAATCGGGATGCCGTGCGGGAAGGAATGGCGATTACGAATGTAAGTGTCCAAACTTCCGTATCCGACTCGTCTGATACGGTGACATTCTCCATCAGCAATGCATACAATCTGGTGACGCGGGACTTCAAATGGCTGAACAATCAGCTAAAGCTGGGCAGGACGTTGGAAGTGCATATGGGGTATACCGATCGATTGACACCGCTCTTCTTCGGCTACATAACGAACATTAACATTCAGTTTCCGGAAGGCGGCACGCCGCAATTATCGGTCACCGGCATGGATGCCTCGTTCAAGCTGATGCGAGGGCGAGACAGCGAATCGTATGCGAACAAGTCGATTACGGATATCGTAAGAGATGTTGCACGAGCTTACGGGATTCACGATTTTGTCATCGATAATACGAGCAAGAAGCTGCCGAGCTATGTGAAGAAGCCGGAGAACGACTATCAGTTTTTGCAGAAGCTGGCTCAGATTATGAATTATGAATGCTTCTTCGTCGGCAAGACGTTATACTTTCGCAAGAAAAATAAAAACAAGCGCCCGATTATGACGTTGTTATGGGGCAAGCATTTGAAGAGCTTTAGTCTCGATCAAAATTTGTCGGATCAAGTGACACAAGTGAGCGTCCGCAGCTGGGATGAGGATAAACAATCCGTCATCGAAGAGATTGCCACCACGATTAACAAGCTGGGCACAAACAGCAGCACCGGCGTCGATCTACTGAAAGCACTCGGGAAGTTTGAAGAAGTCTTATACATCAATGCCGAGGATAAGCAGGACGCGAAGGCGAAGGCAGAAGCCGTACTGAACGAGCGAGCGATGAAGCTCGTATCCGGTGAAGCGTCCTGTATCGGATTGCCGGAAATTCGCGCAGGTTTATACATAGAATTAGGCGGTCTCGGCAAGCGGCTTGATCAGCCTTATTATATTAGCAGCGCGACCCATACGATTGACAGTTCAGGGTATACGACACAATTTTCAGTACAAGGAAATGCGGTGTGAATATGAGTGAATGGCTGGATTCGATGAATGATATGAATGACAAAATGCTAAGTACCGTGAGCGGCGTCTATATCGGTGTTGTGACCAACAACAAAGATCCGGAGAAGCTTGGCCGCGTCAAAATCAAAATTCCGATCATTGACGAGAAGAATGAACTGGATTGGGTTCGCATCGCGACGTTAATGAGCGGAAACGGCTACGGAACTTTGTTCGTGCCAGAAGTAGGGACAGAGGTGCTCGTCGCATTTTTGATGGGAGATATTCGCCAGCCGGTCATTATCGGCGCCTTGTGGAACAAGAAGCAGAAGCCGCCCAGCGGCCAGGACGCAGGGAATAACATTCGCCAGATCGTCACGCGCTCTGGACATGAGGTTACGTTTGATGATTCGCAAGGAAAAGGCAAAATCACCGTCAAATCAACGGCCGGTCAAACGTTAGAAATCGACGACCAAAAGAGCAGTATCTTGGTGAAGGACAAAAGCGGACAAAACGCGATCCGGATCACTGGCGGCACGTCGAATGACATCGAGGTCAAATCGGGAACGAACAAAATTACGATCAATAACAAAGGCGACATATCGATCGAAAGCTTGAAAGGAATTAAGCTGAAATCAACACAAGTGTCGATCGAAGCGAATGCGAACTTAAACTTAAAAGCGAATGCCGCAATCAAAATCGATACGAACGGCATCTTGGAATTGAAGGGCTCGATGATCAAGATCAATTGATGACATGCCGGACGGGAGGATGCTTCATGTCGAAGGAATTCCTAGGTAAAGGCTGGAAGTTTCCGATTGAGGTCGACCCAGCAACGGGGCGCATCAGGCAGTCTGAATATGAAGACGACATCGCGGAGGCCATCCGGATCATTATTTGGACGGCCAAAGGAGAAAGGCTGATGCGGCCTGACTTCGGCTGCGGAATCGATCAGTATTTGTTTGAATCAAGCGATGATACGACGTTAAGGCTGATTGAGGGCGAAGTTGAAGAAGCTATTCGCAATTGGGAGCCGCGCGTACATAAAGTCGAGGTTCACGTCGAACGTGATCCACAGCACGAGGAGAGGCTGCTCATTCACGTGCAATACGAGGTTAGAAGTACGAACAACCTGTACAATGAGGTGTACCCCTTCTATTTGTATGAAGGATCAAATTAGCTCATCGAGGAGAGACTTATGGCGAGTCAAAATTCGAATGACAGGCAGCGCATGGCGCATTACCCGGTCATTGACCGACGAAATATGGAACGGTTGACCGAACAAGTGAAGCGCTTGGCCAAATTTTATACACCAGAATGGCGGTTCAATCCTGACGATCCCGATCCGGGAACTGCGCTCACCCTGATGTTGACGCATTTGCTGGATGGGAATATCCGCAGGCTGAATCAAGTTCCGTATAAAAGCTTTTTGGCATTCCTGAATACCTTTCACGTGCAATTAGCGCCCGCTAAGCCAGCTGTTGCGCAAGTGACGTTCACGCTGGACGAAGATGCGCCGGAATCGGTTTATGTGACGGAAGGTACTCAGCTGTCCGCACAGGTGCCGGGTGAGCCTGAGCCGATCTTGTTTGAAACGATGCGGCCAGTGCTGCTGACGACCGCTCGTTTGCTGGACTTGTTTGTCATAAGTCCAAAGCGGGATCGCATCGTACAGCTCGCTGATGAGCGGGGGGAGCTCAGCTTGACCGCTGAAGGGCATGGGACAGCGTTATTCGGCTTGGAGGGCGACAATCTTCAGGAGCACGCCTTTTATATGCAGCATGACTTTTTGTTCTTGCTGTACCATCCGGCAGTGCTGGAGTTTACCGTTTACCATTCCCCTTCCTCGCATTCCGTGCCGGAAACGGTTCAGCTTCTGACAGATACGACGAAGGTTGCGTGGGAGTATTATTCGGAAGGCCGTTGGCAGGCGTTTGACCGCGTATACGGAAGCGGTGCAACGATTCGCTTGCTGAAGCTTCGGGAGCGCCCGCTCGATGAGACAGAGGTGTGTGATATAAGTGGCCGCTGGATTCGCTGCCGTGCCTTCTCGCTGGATGAAGAGACGGGCAATCTCGATCTCGGCAAAATCCAACTGGATCATATGGTTATGAAGAGCGATTATGCCTCTCCGGATGAAGATCAAGGCATCGAGCCGGACCGCCTCTACTTTAATGATATTCAACTTGATACAGCGGAAGGCTTCGAGCCGTTCGGTGAATTTTTTGCACTGTATGGGTTGTTTTATATTTCTAACCGTGAGGCTTTCTCCAAGCGCGGCGCGAATATTACGATGAAGTTCGACCTAGCATTCGCCCGCAATCGGTACGTGCCGGATAAACCGCCGGAAATCAACTGGAAGCTCATTATGAAACGGCATGAAATGGACAAAATCGACATTCCAGACCCGGTGACGATATTAAATGTGCAGTGGGAATATTGGAACGGCACCTCTTGGGTGAAGCTTCATGTGAACAAAGAAGCGCAGGAAATGTTCAGCATTCCGTGGGAAGGTGTGGAGCCGCGCGAGATCACGTTCCGTTGTCCGGAAGATCTGGAGCCGATGCTCGTCAATGCGGAGGAAAACTTCTGGATTCGCGGTCGAATCTTGCAAATTCAAAACTACTATTCACCGAATGCTATTTATTATACACCGATCATGCATCGCTTGCGGATTCGATACGCTTATGAGAAGCCGCTGTATCCGCCGCAGCATTTGATGACGATCAACAATTTGGAAGTGAAGGATAGAAGCGCTGAGATTGCGTCCGGCGGCATATCGATTCGGCCGTTCACCGCGCTTGAAGGAAGCTCGCCTGCACTATGGTTCAGGTTTGACCAGCCGCCCGAACGCGGGCCCATCAGCATGTACGTCCATCTAAAAGCCAAACGGGCGGCAGAGGAAGACATACCGTTCATCGAATGGGAGTATTTGATGAAGAACGGCTCCAGCGCGGTCTGGTCGCCGCTCCCCGTTGCTGATGAAACGGCGGCCTTTACGAGAAGCGGCAACATTCAGTTTATAGGACCGCGTGACTTCGCGAACGCTTCATATTTTGGCCAGACCGGTTATTGGATACGCGCCGTGAACCGTGACAATCGCTACGACCGGGAAGATGAAGCGCGCAATGTGCCGCGAGCATTGGACGTTGTCATGAATACGGTGCTCGTCGTGCAGCAGGAAACGGTCGACAACGAATTCCCGCAAAGAGTGGAGCAATACGATATAAGCGACGGCCATCTCCATGAAACGTTCGTGCTGTCGCGAACCCCCGTATTAGATGAGGAAGTATGGGTGGATGAGACGGATTCGATTACAAACGAAGAACTTGCCCAGCTGGAGCAAAAGGAAGGACGCGTCGATGTGGTGCGCGATTCCGGCAATGCGGTCATGCGCGTCTGGGTTCGTTATGACCGGGTCGAGCATTTCTTGGATTCTTCTCCGCGCGACCGCCATTATATCATCGATAGAGTAACGGGCAGCATTCAGTTCGGCAATAGCTTCGCAAGCAGAAGGGGGCAAGCATCAGGCGATGATATGGTGCGCGTTTCGTACCGCACAGGCGGCGGCAAGCGAGGCAACGTACCGGCACATACGATAACGTCCATGCAAGATTCCCTCTCTTTCGTCTCCGATGTGACGAACATGCTGCCGGCTTCGGGAGGCTGTGATCCAGGAACCGTGGAAGAGGCGATTCGCAAAGGCCCCAAGCTGTTTACGCATCGCAATCGAGCGGTGACAGCCGATGATTTCGCTTGGCTCGTGCAGGAAGCACATCCTAATGTAGCCAAAGTCAAAGTGCTGCCAAATCGCAACGTCAAGCTCGAACGTGAAACCGGCACTTTGTCGATTGTCGTGCTGCCGAAGTCCGGAATTGGTGATGCAAACTTATTTTATGTGATGAAGAAAGAAATTGAGGCGAAGCTCAGCGATAAAGTCGTGTCTGTGATCGCACCGCAAAGCTTGCAGGTGATGGAGCCTGCTTTACTGGAGGTTGGCGTGCAAGCGGTCGTTTGGGTACGCAATATGGACAGTGTCGTTCCTGTGGAACGAGCGGTGCTGGAGAAGCTGCAAGCGTTCCTTGATCCGATTCACGGCAATACGGACGGAGGCGGGTGGGAGATCGGTGAGCCGGTTCATGCATCGATGTTCTACGCTCTATTGAAATCGATCAGTGAAGTGACGAATATCGCCAGACTGTCGCTCAACATTACGAAGGTTGAAAACGGGGAGCGAATCGAGTGGCATCCCGACAAGCTGCATGAGGTGCCGCACGGCATTATCGTTCCCGGTGAGCATCGGGTGATCGTCGACATCGCGAAGTAGGAGAGGAGGTGTGCTATGCTACCGTTACCGAATTTAGATGACCGAACATTTGAACAGTTAGTACGTGAGGCGCGCGACCTGATTCCTGGATTATTGCCAGACTGGACGGACGAGAACGCCCATGATCCGGGAATAACACTGCTAGAGATGTTGGCTTGGCTTGTAGAGATGCAGCAATTTGAGCTGGATCAATTAAATGAAGAGCACGAGAAAAAATTTCTTAAGCTGCTTGGAGAATATCCGCGGCCACGCATCCCGTCCACAACCTCGGTTGCATTTTCTGGTGCGAGCAGGCCGGTCTTAGTGCCGCATGGAACGCTGATGCAAATCGGCGATTTTCCGTTTGAAACGCTGCGTCCGGTCACGGTTTTGCCAGATATAGAGCGCCAGGTTGTCGTACATACTGCGGATGGCTCGAAAATGATCACAGATGATTTTGAATCGGGCAGCGCGCCTTTCTATCCGTTCGGACCACAGGCGGAAGTGGGAGCCCGCATGGAAATTGTGTTTTCAGAACCATTGCCGGAAGCTAGTCCGTTATCATTATGGATCGATTTGACTCCTGACCTAGTGCCGCCGCGGCGAATTCCTAAGAAGTACAAAGACTTCACCCCCTCCGGTAAGATCGAGTGGCTGTACTGGCAGGAAACAAGTGACGGCGGCGCCTGGCAGCCGATTGATATGGAACGCGATGAATCTTACGGCTTCCACCAAAGCGGCCCGATCTTGTTTCAAATTCCGCCAGGCGCAGGCGCTGTGACGCGGCTTTCCGCCCATCTGACAGAGGGGGAATATCCGGACCCGCCTATGGTCAAACGATTGATTTGGAACGAGGTGTTCACGGAGCAAGGAGAGACGCACTCTGTGTCCGAATGCTTCGGCTTGGCGGATGCTGCCCAGGCTCTGGAGAAGCCGGCCGAGCTGCGGTTTGCGCTCTCTCACGCCTTATTCCGCAAAGGTCGTATTGAAGTGCAAGTAAAACGTGCGGAAGGCGGCTGGCTGGACGTACAGGAAGACGAATATGAAATCGTGCATGAGGATGACAGCGTGTGGCTCGTTATCAAGGACAGCCTGACCGTTCCGGATAACGAGCAGGCGATTCGTGTGATCGCGATCTCGCCGACGCTTGACGGACTCGATCGGCTCGGAACCGGAAACGGATTGTCAGGTCAATCGTTCCAACTTCCGTTTCGTCCGGCATTAAGCGATTCATTTCAACTGCAGGTCGGATGGTCGGTAGACGGTTCAGAGCACATGGTGTGGTACGATTGGCAGCTCGTCCACGACTTCGATAGCTCGGACAGCAATAGCTTTCATTACCGTTTGGACGGTGAAGAAGGGTGGATTTATTTTTCCGACGGTATTCATGGGGCTGTCCCTCCGGCATCGCTCGTTCCAAACATTCGCATAATCGGTTACCGCACTTCACTTGGAGAAGCCGGCAACATTATCGTGGATAAGGTGTACGATATCGACTCTCCTGTACCGCTTCGCGCGATCAATCTCTTTCCAGCGTATGGCGGGAAGGAGCCGGAGACGACCAAGGAAGCCTTGGACCGGACGAAACGCTGGGTGCTGCAGCCGAATTGCGGCGTAACTGCAGGAGACTTGGAGCAGCGCGTCAGAGAAATTCCCGGCTTACGCCTCTCGCGCGTGAAGGCGATACCCGGATACAAAACCTCGCTGAAGCGCTATCCGGAAGAGCGCGCATTCGGGCATGTGTCGATCGTAATCGTGCCAGAGAGCAAGAAGCTGTATGCCAAACCGGCGGCAGGGATGATCGAAACGGTACGCACCCATCTTGAGCCTTATCGCTTGCTTACGACTACCCTGCATATTATACCGCCTGAATATGTGGAGGTGACCGTGCGTGCGGTCATTATGGTAGATCCTCGCTATGAAGGCAGAGAAGACGATGTGAAGCAAGTCTTGAATCGCTGGCTGAAGCCGAAGGACGATGAACATTCAGCCGGCTGGCAGTTCGGACGAACGGTGCAAAAGAGCGACGTTTACGACTTGATCCATCAAGTCGCCGGCGTTCAGTATATACAAGACATGTGGCTGATGGCCGACGGCCGCAACGTATTGCGAGAGGAAGATGGCGATATTCGCATTCCGCCGCACGCACTGGTCGTATCGGGCAACCACGAAATCGAGTTTATTACTGCGGTCAGATAAGGAGGGGAAACCGATGAATGAACAGCGATTTTTTTCCTTTCGCAAAGTTCCGGACTGGCTTCGCGGGATGACTAGTCAGCTTAACGTTCGTACGGACGGACTCGCGATCATCAGTCAGAACGTCTACCGTGCGACAGCGCGCATGACGATTCAAAGCTCATCGCTCAGCAAGCCAGTTATCGACATCGCCTCCGATGAACGCGGCCGGTGGTTCGTGCTTGATGGCGCCGGCACCTTCTGGAGAACGGATCTGGTCTCGGGATTTTCTGAGCCGCTTAACATGCCAATTGACGGACTCGACCGCGCCAGCCGCATTGCCGTTCATGACGATACGGTCTATGTGTTGCGAGGGGATGCGGAAGAAGCGTTAATCGCTATGTCACTCGATCTGGCGCAGATCAAGTGGACGAAGTCGATCAGCTCACAGGAGTCGAACGGTCGAGGCTTACTGCTGACGGTTGATTCGCAGCAAAGATTGCTCGTGCTCGTGCAATCTATCCGTGATGCTTCGATTAGCTTGCTTATTTTCGATGCGTACGGCGAACTGCTAAGCCGCATGGAATTGGATATCGACCATGCTGAGCAAACAGAAGACAGGTTTGACTTGTCGGTTCATCATGACCAATGTTGGCTGCTCGATCGCCTTGCGCAAAAGCTTATACATATTAACTATTCAACGCAGCAAATTCATGAGATGGCGATAGCGGAGCTTTCCGGCAAGATGCAGGCTATTACTTTAGACGGAGAAGGTCGTGCTTGGCTCCTATGTGAAGACGATGCGGACAATAAAATGCAGTTGCTGTACCGAATGGATGAGACCGGGCGCGTACTGGAACGCGGCTATCCCGGACATACGCATGCAGCTCGCATGTATGCGAGAACAGGCAGTCTATACTTGGTCGATCGGCAAGCATTGGTCATCCATCAAGTGCAGCCGGTTTCCGAAACGGCCGTATGGGAAGCGACGGGCCGCAGGGTAGGCATCTGGTTAAGCGATGGCTTGGACAGCGGAATTCCCGGCAACGTATGGCATAAAATCGTGGTCCATGCTACGACAACGAGCGATACGCAGCTTAACTTTCGCTTTTTTGCACAAGATACGACAGACATTGCGGTGGCGGGCCAGCGGCTGGATTTGAATCATTACATACGAGACTCCTCGATACCTGTACAAGACAAGCTGGAAACGCTGTCCAAGCTATGGTCCGAACCGCTTACTGATCCGGATGATGCGCTGCTCCATGTGAAAGGCCGATATTTGTGGATCTATATTGAGTTGATCGGCTCGCAGCAGCATACGCCGATCGTCCATAGCATGGAGGTGCATTTTCCGCGGCAGTCATATTTGCAATATTTGCCGACGATTTATGAACGAAATCCGGCGACGAAGCATTTTTTGGAACGATACTTAAGCATCTTTCAAACGTTGCTGGAGGAGACGGATGAAGGCATACGGCAAGCCGTACGAGCGCTGGACCCGCAGCATGCCGGCTCCGCCTCTCTTCGCTGGCTGCTCGGCTGGCTCGGAATTGAAGCAGACGATCATTGGTCGGATGAGCAGCTGATGGCGCTGTTGAAGCAAGCTCCGATCTTGTACAATATGCGCGGCACCCGTTATGCCATGGAGGCAATGGTTCAGATCTATACAGGGGAGAAGCCGATCATCCTCGAATACGATCAAGTGAAACCGTTGAAAGAAAATCCGGAGCTGGAAGATGTCGCGGAGAAGCTCTATGCGGCAGAACCGAACGTCTTTAATGTCCTAGTAAAGCCAGAGCATGCGGACACGGAAGTGAAGCGGCTCACACTTGAGCAAATTATCGATGCGTTTAAGCCAGTGTTTTCTACCGGCAAGCTAGTCATCTTACAGCCTTGGGTATATATGGATCTGCATTCATACCTCGGATTGAATACGGTGCTCAGTGAACCGACGTTGCTTAAGCTTGATGGACGCTCTTCAATGCCTCATCATACGATCACGATCGATGTGGGGCGCAGCAATCGAGTCGACCAGCATACGAGGCTCGGAATCGATTCACGATTGGAATAATCATGATGGGAGAGAGGGTTAGGATGAACAAAACACGTTACGTACCGTTTGAAAGAAACCGTTATTTTTACGGGAAGCTGCTGACCGTTCGCGACTTCATGTCAGAACAAACCTACAATATGGATAAGCGTCGGTTGGCCAATCGTTTGTTGTTCGGCAGCGGGGTCGTCTCGGGCTTGCAGGTAGTTGCCGTGGACGACAAATCGATATCTGTCGAAACCGGTGTGGCACTCGATCCGCTTGGTCGAGAAATCGTCGTCTCTTCTCCGGTCACGATGAAGCTGTCGATGCTGGAAGGCTTCACGAATAACGACTACGCAAAAAATGTATACTTGTGTATCGCTTATGATGAGAAGGGGAAGGAACCGGTGCACTCCGTCGCCGGTGCATCTGGTCGAAGCGAGGAAGTGAGCGAGCATAATCGCATTCTCGAAACGTTCCGCTTGTTCGTGCGCGAGGAGCCTCCGACGCCTGAGATGCGGGAATATGATCATATCGTGGCAGATACGAGCGTGTGGTATGAAGATGCGCAAATTCGTATTTTGCAAACCGCGCCTAGATACATAGAACCCGAGCAAACGTTTGACATCCGCCTGACGATCGAGAAGACGCTGCAAACGCCACATGTAGAATTTGAGTATGAGCCAGATTGGCCGGATTTTGAAATATTGGATGAATTGCCGCAAGGCAAAATAAAGTTTTCTGAGCCGACGGATGGCGGCGAGAGCAGTTATGTGAAGACGATTCATGTGAAAGCTCGGCCACTTCCGCCTGGCGAAGCAAAGCGATTTGGCGTACTCAACATCAAATCGGGCTCCTTGCGGCTAGTCGTCGGTGACCGCGTTATTCAAGAATGGTCGCGCATTGAACAGCAGATTGAAATTAGCGAACAACCCGTATCAGAACGCATTATGCAAGCTTATTACACGCGTTCGCTTGACCGCGCGATTGAAGCGCCGGCTAATCCTTGCGTCTACCTAGCGAAGATCAATTTGCTGCAAATGGGCGCCACCTACGCAATTGACAGCGTTGAATCGGCGACCTTCCAAGAGCCGATCATCAACCCGACGATGCTGTATAAGCTGCTCCAGGCAACCGATCGGTTCACAAGCAACAAAGCCCTGCAGCTTGTCACCCAGGTCGAGAAGCAAGAAAGGGCAGAGGAAGTTAGAGAATTCCCGGACCTGAAAGAGGAATTTCAGGCGCTGCGCGACGAAATCGAGGAGCAGAAGCCGGAACGTTATGTAGCGACAGGCATAACGGAAATATCGATCATTCCGGCCAAGAAGGAGAAGTGGTGGCATCGCAAGCAGCGGGATTTCTTCACGGAAGAAATCGACCATGGGCTGGGCGCTGGTCCGGTATGGATTTCGAGCGGCTTATCGGATGAGATGG
>CAVWLN010000004.1:0-18458 GCA_963755735.1 uncultured Paenibacillaceae bacterium | reverse complement strand
TGAAGATGAAGTGGCGGTGCCGGAAATGTGGAATCGTAGCGATACGATATATTACGGTCCGCAAAGTATGTTCGCCAAGAGTGAATATGCTTCGGAATTCCCGAACGTGACGATCGGCACGATCCATTACCCGAAGCGCGGAACGTTCCGCCTTGGTGTTCGTGTACACGGGAAGACGGAACGGACTAGGCTGCGCCTTCGCTGGTGGGCGGTTAAGCCGCAGCCGCTCGAAGCAGACGAGAGCGCAGGAGTCGCGGAAGTCGGGCAAACGGCAAGTGAGGCGGCGGCGAGCCGATCGTAGGAGCAAAGGGAGCGATCGACCGAGGGATGCGGGGCGGTTGGAGCGCTGGGGTGATCGACCGAGGGATGTTGGGACGGTTGGAGCGCTAGGGCGATAGGAGCGAATGGCTCGTAGGAGTGATCGATCGTAGGCAATCGAAGCGAATCCATTATAGGAAGAATCAGTGGAAGCCAAATAACGGAATAGGGATTTCCGTTATTTGGCCCAAAACGGTCATTTTGTTGAAATAAGGGTACATAAACTTCCGCTATTTAGATAAAAACGCCGGAAAAACCGGCTTTTTTGTCGTTATAAACGAAATAGCGGAAGTTTGCCTTCCGCTATTCGATGAATATCGGCGATTTTTTAAGAATAAGGGAACTTGGTGTTCCCTTATTCTTAGTTTCGACTGGTTCAGTCGTTTCCATCGTTTCCGCCGATTTAGTTAGTGATGACCGCGCTCAGCGGCGCACCGTCACCGTCCACGGTGATCGTGTATACGTGATCGTTCCAGCTAAAGCGAATCGCATCATTCGTTGTCACTCGGATAACCGTCTCGCGTTCATCCTGCGCCACTTGCTCCAGGTGATTGTACAGCTGCTCAAGCACGCTTCCGCTTAGCAGCCGCACTTCTTGTACAATCGGAACGCCGCTGCCATCTGTGGCTTCATCGATGAGAGCCTGCAGGCGTAATTCTTGATACGTTAACAGCAGTGGATAGGCCGGCTCCTGCTGTTCGCTGGCTCCTTCGTCCAAGTAAACGTCATCTGTCACACTGCTTGGCGGTTCAGGTACGGACGATTCTCCATTCGCGGTGTCCGCCGCCAACGATTGTGAGCGCGTTGCAGCTCCCAATAATTGCTCTAAGCGGACAGCAGACATCCCGAGGTAGGCGGCGACGTCGGGCTTGCCGGAGACGAAGTAGCCTTTGTATATAACGGTGCCGTCATCTCGATACCAACTGCCGATTCCGTCCAACTCGCCGGATACAAACCGACCTTCGTATTGGACAAATCCGTGATGGTCATACAATATTCCTTGACCATGATATTGACCGTTGGCGAAGGCTCCTTCATACACTTTGCTTCCCGTTCGCGAATACAAGGTGCCGTTGCCGTGATAGCGGCCCGAGACAAAATCACCTTCATATTTTATATTCCCTGAAGTGTCATATTCGACGCCGGGACCGGTCAAGCGTCCGTTCTTGAATTCGCCTTCATATTGAACGAAACCGTTTGCATGCATAAGCTTGCCTTGCCCGTTGTACGTTCCGGCAAGGAATTGACCTTGATAGCGGATATCGCCGGAAGGCAAATATTCCGTACCTTCGCCGGAATATTGGTTTTTCAAGAACGCCCCTTCATAGATCAATTGTCCGGCGCTATTGTAGAGCATGCCTTGCCCGCTCGGTTCACCGGCTTTGAATTGTCCTTGATAATGGATCGTCCCGTCGGCGTAGTAAAGCTTGCCTTCACCTTCATATAACCCATCGGAGAGAGAGCCGGAATAGATGATTACCCCTTGTTCGTTGTACACGTTGCCTTGCACGAGCTTGCCTTGCGCAAATTGCCCTTCTTGGGCGATCTGGCCGTCCTCCCGATATAGCTTGCCTTGTCCGTCATATAAGCCGTCAACGAGCGAGCCTTCGTACAGCAAGCTACCATCTTCTCGGTACAGCTTGCCGGAACCGTTGTATAGTCCGTCTGTCAATTCGCCATCGAACAGCAAGGTGCCGTCGTCGGCATATAGCTTGGCAGGGCCGGTATAAGCTTGGGAAGCGTCCGCACTAACAGAAATGGCTGGTTTGCGGTTCAGCCACTTGTTAATAAACTTGGGCGGCCGAATGAAAATAAAGAAATACAGAACGAGTATAATCAAGATTACGATAACGATTAATTTTTTGGCTATGTATAAGTTGCCAACACGAATATAGCTGGCTTTCGTAATCTCTTGCTTAATGATCTGCTTAAACTTTTTCTTAACCCATTTGGCCAGAAGCTTTGGCAAGTTTTTTGTTTTTTTAAGCGGCTTGATAATTTTCCTTTGGATCGGGGTAATAAACGGTTTGACGATTTTCTCAATCACTCGGCTCGACTCCTTCGTTCATGAAGTACCAGAACATCCATCGCAATGATTCAACTTGTTACGCAAAATATCGCTTCGCATCCTGTCCGGTACGGATCATGGTACTTGAACCTTCGTTTGACCGGGGCTCACAACTTGGATGACACCGCCCCAGTTACACATGCATTTTGAGCTGTTGTTAAGTGCTGGCATGTTGCCGATAAGGACGGTCGGAGAGCCTGGCGCCCATGGAGCAGCAACCACGGGTACACATGGCTGTGGTGTCAATGTTCCATATTTGGCAGCAGTCGCGGCAGCAACTTGCGGATTGGCCAAAGAATTGCACATGCCAAAAGGCAAAATATTCACCATCGGCTTATTGTCCATTATATTTGCTGCAGGCATGACACCAGCAATCGTCCGGTTGTTTGGAAGGACCATTAACGTGCTGGGGGCAGCTCCGAAGCTGCATTGCAAGTTTGCACCTCCACAGACCAAAAATCCCACGACAACACGCCCTTTCTACTAAAATCGTCGTCTATCATCTATTCAAATCATCCTATATTCTACTATTCATTGGATATTGAAACAACATTTTTTGCGGAAATTCAACACAAATGAGTGAAAATATAGTACTATATAATAATGGCCATTTACATATACTCCTTATATACTATATTATAACAAGGTGTTGGAACGATGAAAATGAGAATGTTCATGTTGCTAGGTATTTCAGCTGTACTCGTTTTTTCTCTGTATCACTTCAGAGACTATATGGCTATGAATCCTCTGCAGCATGAGACGAATTATGTGAATATTTCCAAAGTTACAACAGGTGAAGACGCCTCTATATATACAATTTCAAATTCTAAAAAGTCGATTCAAAAAGTGAATGAATCCGGCGAACTCGTCTATGAACTGTCTACTAGACGCTTCTCAGAAGCGGATGCGATTCGCCTGTTTGATCAGATGGCAGCCGATGCGCAAGGGAATTTGTACGTTTCGATCACGGTGCTCGATCAATATGGACTGTATGTGATTGGCGAAGAAATGATCAAAATTTCTGCAGACGGCTCCACGATCCGTTCGCTTTATGAGGAAGAATACGAGGCGAGCGAACGACTGCTGAGGGCAGGCAAGGTTCAGTCTATGTCGGCAGCCGAGGACAGCTTATTCTTCTTTAAACGCGAAGCTGGCAGCGCTTCCTTATATAAGCTTACCGAGGATGCGGAACAAAGCTTAGTACGGACGGAAGAAGTAAGGACATTCACCATGCCAGAGTCGCAGCATTTGTTTGAATTAGCGGGCAGCAAAGAAAATCATTTTTTCTTCTCAACGAGAACCGGATCGTTGTTCGCCGTGACTGGCAGCGGGATGACACAGCTCTTCCCGAATACGGAAGACGTGCATATGACCGTTCCGGTTCGCATCCACACCAGAGATCATACACATATTTACTTCATTGACAATCACGAAGCAGCTGTGAAACGACTGAACAGTGCGCACGAATCTTACCCGATACATACTCTTATCAGCTATGATCAACTGACAGCAGACTATCCAGACATCTCATGGACCGAATTTACGGACATTTCGGTTTCACCGGGGCTTATTACTGTGGCAACATCCGACCATATCATTCAATTATTGCCGAATGGGGAGATCATTGCGGTCAAGGACGGATACCGTCATGCGTGGGGCGAGATCGCAGCGAAGATCGCTTATTGGCTTGCGATTGTTGCGGCATTGCTGCTGATCCTTTTGACGATCCGATATTTCTACATCCATATCATGAAGCGCCGCACGTATCTACTCATGAAACAATTGCTTCTCATCATCCCGGTCGTGCTCGTATCGATGATCGGTTTGTCGTACTCAGTATATGGGTTCTTCTCAGCCGAGATGAAATCAGATGCTTTGCAGCAAATGAAATTGCTGGCATCCAATGGGAAATATTTGGTCGAAGGGGCGCATTTTGAACAGTTGCAGTCGCCTCGCGATTATATGAATGAAGATTATCGAGCGATACGTCAAGCGATTAATGACGTCATCAGCCAGAGCAGCGAAGAGCGAGAAGGGCTATATACGACTTTGTATCGCTATCAGGATGGCGGGCTGTACATCATTATGGACGATAACGACAGCGTGGAAATGTATCAGCCGTTCGAGATCAACGAGGAAAATTTGTTAGTGCTGGAACATGGGCAGGTCGTATCCGGCGAGTGGACGGATACTAGCGGACAGTGGATCTATGCAATGGGCCCGCTATACAATTCATCCGGAGAGATCATCGGGATTTATGAAACCGGAAAAGATCTCAATGGCATGCAGAAGAACAATATGCGCATCTTGCGTGATGTCATTACGACGATCGCCTGGATCGCCTTGCTGCTGATCATCGTCATCTCAATCATGACGGCGTACTTACTATCGTCCATAGGCAAGCTGCGGCGCAATGTGAACTTAATTGCGAGGGGCGAGCTGGATGTGAAGGTGCAAATTCGTACAAGAGATGAAGTGCAGGAATTAGGAGAACGGTTTAATCTCATGACCGAGTCGATACGCAGGTATATTGAGGAAGTCACGAAGCTGAGTCAATCGTACTTTCGCTTCGTTCCTCAGCAATTTTTAAAGGTGCTCGGCAAATCGAATATGACGGAAATAGAGTTAGGCGAACAGGCCAAACGCTTTATGACGATTCTCGTTTGTGATATGCGGAACTTTACAGAGTTTTCGAATTCGTTGTCCACTGAGGATAATTTCCGCTTCATTAATCGTTTCTTGCGCACGTTCGGCCCGGTCATTCGTGAGCATGGCGGGTTTACAAGCCGGTATCTCGGCGCGGGGATGTTATCGATGTTCGCGAATCAGCCGGATCAAGCGCTGAAAGCAGCTGTGAAGCTAAGAGAAATGCTCGCAGTATTTAATGATACAAGACAGAAGGAAGGTAAAGGTGCAATCGACATTGGCATTGCGATTCATTCCGGCGATGTGATGCTCGGCATTATCGGGGAGGAACAACGTATGGAAGGAAGCGTCGTTTCCAATGAAGTGCAGACAGCGCTGGATTTGCAGAAGCTGTCCGCAAAGCTCGGTGCTAACATTCTGCTTACAGAAGATACGCTACATGCCGTTAAGGCTATGCCGGGCAAATATCGCAGGCTGGGAACGGTGCAGCTGGCGGATGATCAGCCGGTCATCGAGCTTTACGATCTGTATGAAGCGGACCCGCAGCCAATTCGTGATTTGAAGCATGAGACGCAGAAGCAGTTTGAAGAAGCGGTACGGCTGTTCCAAAACGGTCGATTCTACGACGCCAGAGAAGGTTTCGTCAATGTTGTGCGCAAAAATCGGGACGATCTGGCGGCGAAGCTGTACTTCTTTGCCTGTGACCGCTATTACCAAGAGGGCGTAAGCGCGCAATGGAACCAATCTTTGCGAATATCTTAACACGAACGACATTTCGTCGGGTAAACAGGGAGAGTGAGAAGCAAGATGGGAAGCGATGCAGCTTATGAACCAAAGATAGAGTGGCCGGAATTGAAGCCGGTCGTGAGTGCAACCGAGGCGGGGAAAGTATCGGATTTTTTGTTGGGTGAGCATTGTTTTGATGATCAACGGTTTACGCCTGGAGAGACAGAGCAATTGCGCTGGCTCCCGATCCGTAGCCTGGAAGAAGATCATATCGTTTGCTGGTATTCGGAAGAGAATGATGAGGTCATCTCTGCCATTATATTTGTAGAGAACGAACATCGCAGCGGCGGTTATCGGTTGGAATACTTTGGCGTCCACCGCGCGCATCGGAAGCGTAAGCTCGGCTATCAGCTAATAAAGGAAATGTTCCGCTACTGTATTGAACACGGCGGGCGTTATATCGAAACGTTTACGTGCGATCTTCCGGAGTATGAGAGCGCGAGAAAACTGTTCGTTCGTAACGGTTTTACTTTTATGTGCCGCTTGCCCGACTATTATTATGAAGGGGAAGGCAAGCTGCTTTATTTGAAAATGCTCACGGATGACAAACGTTCAACTACGTAAGCTTCGTTCATATATGGCCGTTGTTCGCTCGTAAAGAGCAGCAGATGGACAAAGCGCAATCATGTTCGTGGAAAGGGACACACTGGCACAATTGGCGTTGCGCGGATGAAGCTGACTTTGCGATGGAAGCAGCGGGCAGCAGGCACGCTGCTGTCGTTACGGTGACAAGGTCGTTGTAAACGCAGCGCAATTGATTAAATGAGAGCGCTTCTATACAATAGACATAGTAAATGAGCAATTTGTTCATACCGTTAACTATCCATCTGAAGGGAGTCGAATTCGTGTGATTATTCAATTCCATGGACATTCTTGTGTGCAAATTTCTGATGGCGGCCACTCTTTGATCATTGATCCGTTCTTGTCGGGAAATCCGGTAAGTGTAACGAAGCCTGAGGACATCAAGGTGGATGCCGTATTGCTTACCCATGCTCATAATGACCATATCCTTGATGCGCCTGCCATTGCAAAAGCGAACAAAGCGCCGATTGTTGCGACGTTTGAGTTGGCAAATATCATGAGTTGGCGTGGCGCCGAAGTAATCGAGGCTAACCTCGGCGGCACGGTGCAGCTTGGATTTGCAGAGGCGCAGCTCGTACAGGCGTTTCATAGCTCCGGCATCGTGCTCGAAGAGGAGCAAGGTATCGTCTATGCCGGTATGCCTGGCGGATATATCATTCGTTGGAACGGGAAAACGATCTACCATGCGGGAGACACCGCATTGTTTTCAGATATGAAGATGTTTGGACAATTGCATGAGATCGATCTCGCTTTCATCCCGATCGGTGACCATTATACGATGGGACCGAAGGAAGCCGCGATTGCCGCGGAATGGACGCAAGCGAAGCAAGTTGTGCCGATCCACTACAATACGTTCCCGAGGATTCAGCAAGATGCTGAGAAATTTGTGCAGATGCTCAAGGAGCGCGGTATAACGGGCACTGTGCTTGCCCCGGGAGAAACGATGGAACTGTAAGTTGTGATAGTCGTGTAAACAAATCACCCGTGGAAAATCAGCGTGAATGCGGCGCCGCTCATTAAGCTGTGACCTAGCTCACACATGGGGCCATCGATACTTGGTATGATGGAAGGGAATGAAAGGAGCGAGCGCTGATGAACATTCAAACTTTGGCGAGTGCGAAGCAATTTTCCGACGAACGATTCACGAAGAAAATGTTGCATAAAAATGAAGACAGTGCGGTATTTGTGCTAAACTTTAAGTCCGGGCAAGAGCTTCCGGCTCACAAGCATCCGGGCAGCACCGTATACTTGCTCGTTCTTGAAGGAGAAGGAGAGCTCGCGATCGACAACGTGCAGCATAAAGTCGTTAAGGACGATTGCATCTTAGTCGAAGGCACGGAGCAGTTAGCCTTTCGCAACACGGGGCAAGTGAACACAAGCTTGTATGTGATGCTGTCGAAAATTCCGCACGAAGATTATGTGAAAGAGATTTAGCATTAACGGGCAGGACAGCCAAGCGTTCATATGATTATTCAAGGAAACAATGCGATAACTCACTAGCTTTGCAGCAAACTTTCTGGTAAACCCAATTATTCCACAATTAGGATGTTTCCATTGAGGTTGTGATCTTGAGTGAATGAGTCCTCGAAGAAGATTTGGATCATAATGAAATATATGAATAATATTACCATTCAGTTAAAGGGGATAGTGGAAAAAAGTCAACGTCAGCATATGCCTAGACGGATACCCATTTTATACCAGTATTAGTTTGATGTGATTAGGATTTGTTCGGCCGTTAACTTTTTCGGATATTTCCGAGGACGGCCAGGCTTCCCTTTTTTCTTTCGTCCCTTCGATGATCGTGTGGGTTCTCGGTTCAGTTCTTGAACGAACGCTTCCCACTTCAGAAACCAGTAATGTCGCATCGTTCTTAAGACGGTCCATGTACTCTGTTTGGTCTGAGCTTCTTGTTGGACTAATTCACTTAGACCGTAAGCGGTCAGTGCGATGTAAATTTGGCTCCATACGGCTTCGGGCTTGTGATTAAACAACTGTTTGATCTTCAAATGGCTTTTGATCCATTTGAAGAAAAGCTCAATGAACCAGCGACTTTTGTAAATCTCCGCGATCTCTTGGGCGGTGTGTTCACGAAGGGTGGTCACGACACGATAGGTGTGTTGCTTCTCATCCGTGTATTCCACGAGCCGGAGTTGGAACGTCTCTTCGGTCTTTGGATCCGTGATTTCCACGATCGCATCTTTGAGCACGTTCGAACCCACAGGGACGGGAAGTTCTTGCACGATGCGCAATTTGGAATTGGCTTTCACTCGTGCGACGAATGAGATGTTCTGCTTAGACCACTGGTTGTACAAATGATAGTTGAGATAACCACGATCGAAAACGTAGATTGCATCATCTTCCACCACTAGATGCAAAGCGCCCTCCTGGTCTGACACAGCACTAGTGGATAACGCCGCTCCGTTTGGAAAGGTGGTGTCCCGGTCGGCAACAACCAAACGAAGATGCAGTTTGACGCCGTTTTTATCTCTCGAACAGTACGCCCACTCACCTGCCTTTTTCGGCAAGGAGATTTCAGAGGAATCGATCACGTTTAAGCGGCCGAGATTTGGGATTCCTTTCTTGTCCCGATGCAAGTGATTCAATTGCCCTAGAACTTGGAAGCACAGACGCTGCAATGTATCTAGCGGCAACTGCTCCATCTTCCGATACAGGGAAGAGGCATGGATGGAATCGAGACCGACAAACGTTTGCAGCTTATCATTTGCTCGAAGACCGATTTCGACGTCAGGTAAGCTTGCTAAACCACGTAGCTGTGCATCGATGAGTAATAAGATGGTCGTGCCTGTCAGCAGCTTCTTAGCATAGGTATCGCTGTACGGACATCGAAAGTTTTGTAAATCAAGTAATCCTAAGCACTTTTCAAAAACGGTATTTGGTGATAGAATGTTACCCATAATATGCTCCTATTCTAATGGATTTGGGTAACGCGTCTATACCATTAGAATAGGTTTTTTTATGCGAATTTACAAGACGATATTTCCTAATTAGTTATTTTCTGATCGAATAGTATGGTTTGTTACAATTGTTTGCAAAGCTAGTGGCGATAACTCGGATCATGGCAGCTTCATGCTTTATGGTCCGAGTTTTTTTGTATATAAAAATTGATCATTATGTAAATGTTTACATAACA
Organism: uncultured Paenibacillaceae bacterium; assembly: GCA_963755735.1. GTDB lineage: Bacteria > Bacillota > Bacilli > Paenibacillales > DA-C8 > Insulibacter. Next base: position 8,907 of record CAVWLN010000004.1, on the reverse strand, counting down.
TTATCATTTCAAAAATATTCCCTTAACAATCGATTGCTAGCATTACGGTGTTACAATTTTTGATCGAAACAGGAGGGAATAACATTTGAAACGATGGATATCGATGGTGGCCAGCACCGCTGTGCTCTTGTTGCTGCTGCCGCCGGCACAAGCTTTCGCTCTGGCGCCGCTATGGGTCTACGAAGGGAAAGGTGATTTGACGGTTAAGCACATTGCGACATACTCGACCGGCGTAGATTGGGACGAAGGCGGGGCCGAGATTGTTACGTATGATGCGGCAAGCAAGCGATTGTATGTGCTAAGTGGTGGGGAGCGAGCAGTAGAAATCATTGACTTATCCGTGCTATCATCGCAAGATGCCGTGCAAGCGTTGACCTTGACGAAGCAAATCAAACTGGAGGATCTAGGGATTTCTGATATTTCCGACATCACGAGTATCGCAGTCGGACCGGAAGGCGAGTGGATCGCATTGTCGCTACCCGCTAAGGAAAAGACGGCAAACGGATTGGTCGCCTTCCTTAACCGTGAGGGGAAATTGATCCGCACGGTCACCGTCGGTGCACTTCCCGACATGGTCGGGATCACACCGGATGGCAAAACCGTATTTACGGCTAACGAAGGAGAGCCGAATGAAGATTATTCGATCGATCCGGAAGGAAGTGTTTCGCTAATTGATATATCCGGTGGCATCGAGTCTTTAACGCAAGACGATGTGACGACGGTGAAATTCGATCAACAATCGGTCATTGATCCAAAGGTGCGGATCGGCAAGCCCGGCGCTACGTATGCAGAAGATCTTGAGCCCGAATATATAGCTGCATCTGAGGACAGCCAAACGTTGTACGTTTCGCTGCAAGAGAACAACGCGATCGCCGTGCTCGATCTGACGACGAAAACGTTCACGGCCGTACATTCGTTGGGCTATAAGGATCATTCCGTATTCGGACAAGGTCTCGATGCTTCGGATAAGGACGGCAAAGCTGCTATTCGCAGATGGCCAGTGAAAGGTGCATACATGCCGGACGGGATAGCGGCCGTCACGGTTGACGGCAAAACGTATATTTTGACAGCTAACGAAGGCGACGCCCGTGAATATGGGGATTTCACAGACGAGCTGCGTGCCAAGGATATTGCGGACAAGCTTGCTTTACGTGCTGAACTTTATGGCGGATTTACGGAGCAACAGCTTGCGGCGTTGACGATTGAGGGGCTGCTGGATGACGAACAGATGGGGCGGTTGAAAATCATTGCAGACCTTGGCCTGAACGAAGACGGTCAATATGAACAATTGTTCAGTTACGGGGCACGCTCGTTTTCGATCTGGGATGCGGATACACTGGAGCTCGTATTTGACAGCGGCGATCAGTTTGAGCGCATCATCCACAACGTTCATCCGGAATATTACAATGTAAGCAATGCGGATGCTGAATTCGATAACCGCAGTGATGATAAAGGGCCGGAACCGGAAGACGTAGAAGTTGGGTGGATCGATGGCGAACTTTATGCATTCGTCGGTCTGGAACGCGATGGCGGCATTATGGCTTACAACATAACGAATCCGACTGCCCCCGTATTTTCCGTCTATTTCAGCACTCGTCAATATGCTGAATCCGAAGGAAGCGACAGCGGGCCGGAAGGGCTAAAATTTATTCCAGCGGAAGACAGTCCGACTGGCAATGCATTGCTTGCTGTCGGGTATGAAGTATCGGGAACCGTTTCGGTATTTGAGCTATCTCCTGCACCGAAGACGACCAAGATTACATTGCTACATACGAACGATACGCATGGGCGCGCGGATGGTTCTGATGGCATGGGATTTGCCAAAATTTCTGCCCTGGCTCATCAATTTGCAGCGGATTATCCGAACACGCTTCTGCTCGATGCTGGCGATACGTTTCACGGCACGAATTTTGCAACCTTGCAGCGAGGGGAAAGCATCGCGAATGTTATGAATCGCGTCGGTTATGATGCGATGGCGGCCGGCAATCATGATTTTAATTACGGCTATGAGCGTTTGTTGGAGCTGGAGGACATGACTATCTTCCCAGTGTTAAGTGCGAACGTAAAAAGGGAAGACGGCAGCAGGCTGCTTGAACCGTACGTAATCAAAGAAGTTGATGGCGTGAAGATCGGTTTGTTCGGCTTGACGACGCCGGAGACGACGTACAAGACTCATCCGAACAACGTTGAAGGACTTGTGTTTACAGATCCTGCCGAAGAAGCGAGGCATATCGTAGCGGAATTAGCACCTCAGGTCGATGTGATCATCGCTGTGACGCACCTGGGGATCGATGCTTCGAGCACCGATACGAGCATCAAGGTGGCCAAAGAAGCACCAGGCATCGATGTTATTGTTGATGGACATAGCCATTCCACACTGGTCGAAGGGCTGCAAGGTGATCACGATACGTTAATTGTAAGCGCTGGTGAGTATACGAAAAATTTGGGCGTTGTAGAGTTAATCCTAGATGAGCATAACCGAATCATCAGCAAAACAGCGAGGCTGATCACGGAGGAAGATGCAAGCGATGTCGATGCAGATCCAGCTATTGAACAGCTGATTAACGAAGTGAAGGCAGACCAGGAATCAATTTTGTCCGAGGTGATCGGCTATAGTGCGGTACGCCTTGAAGGGGATCGTGAATTCGTCCGCACCGGGGAGACAAATCTCGGCAATCTGATCACAGATGCGATGCTAGATATTACAGGAGCGGACGTAGCGCTTACGAACGGCGGCGGCATTCGTGCCTCGATCGAAGTCGGCGAGATTACGAAAGGCGATGTTATCACAGTGCTGCCATTCGGTAACTTTATTACGATGAAGGAAGTTTCCGGTGCAGATCTGAAAGCGGCTCTAGAGAACGGAGCGAGTGCGTATCCGGAGTCGAAGGGGGCGTTTGCCCATGTCGGCGGCATGACTTACAAGATCGATGCGAGTCTTCCTGCCGGTAACCGCGTGCACTCGGTTATGGTCAATGGGGAGCCGCTACAATTGGATCGCATGTACACGCTGGCGACGAATGATTTCATCGCAGCCGGCGGAGATGAATATGAGATGTTCGTCGATTCTCCGATTACAGGGGAGTATCCGGCGCTCGATGAGGCGTTAATGGCGTATATTCAAAAAATTGGCGAAGTGAATGCTGCGGTGGAGGGCAGAATTCAGGCAGCGAGCGCGGCTGGCTCGAATCCTGAGGCAACCGCGTCCGCGACGCCGTCAGCTCAAGCCAAACAGCCGGAAGGGCAACAACCAAGGGAAGTGTATATCGTAAAGAGCGGAGATACGCTGTGGGCGATTGGCAGAACGTATCAAATTCCGTGGCAAAAGCTGGCTGAAATCAATCAGCTACAAAACCCACATCTGATCTTTCCGGGGCAACGCATTGTCATTAAATAGACCATCTTACAAGCAATAATCTATAAATATGGCCAGAGGCTGTCCATCCCGTCAGTTTTACATCTGATGAGAGGGGCAGTCTCTTTTTATACGTAAAAATTCGGTAACTTCACAAGCATAAGAAATGGAGAAAAAACTTTCATTAAAATAAATGTTGCATTAGGGAAACATTATTGTATATAATCAATAATGTGGTTATGGGCAAAATAGTTGTCCATGGCTAAAAAAATAAGTGAATGTTCATAATGTTTCGCTGATGAAACAATTGAGGATGTTGGAGGAGGAGAATGTTATGTTACAAGTCGTTTGGAAAAGGAAAAGAAATGGATTATTCATTGTATTCATTGTTGCTTTACTAGCATTGCTTGGCGCTTGCAGCAACGCTTCTAGCAGCGAAGGGAAAGAAGAGGGGGATGCACCTTCTGCTAATTCCAGCATTCAAGTCGTAACGACGATTGCGCAAATTGCTGAACCGCTATCCGTCATAGGCAAAGATCGCATTCAAGTGAACAGTCTGATGGGGCCGGGAGTAGATCCGCATCTTTACTATGCATCACAAGGGGATATTTTGACTTTGCAGAATGCCGATATTGTGTTCTACAACGGCTTGAACTTGGAAGGCAATATGACGGAAATTTTTGCGGAGATGGGGAAACAAAAGCCCGTATTTGCACTCGGTGAATCGATCGATGAAGAGCTGCTGCTAGTAGATGAGGAAGGAGCACTTGACCCGCATATTTGGTTCGATATCGATTTGTGGCAGCTTGCCTTGGAGCAGGCGGTTGAACAGCTAAAGCAGCTATCGCCAGACGATGCGGAATATTTTGAAGAGCAAAAGCGGGATTATTTTGCCAAGTTGGCAGAGCTAAAGCAAGATGCAGAGAAGCTGAGGTCGATACCGGAAGAAAGACGCGTGCTTGTTACCGCCCATGATGCGTTTGGGTATTTTGGCCGCATGCACGATATTGAGGTCGTAGGGCTGCAAGGGCTCAGCACGGAAGACGAGATCGGTATCTCCGATATTCAGCAAATTATTGATTTGCTTGTGTCCAGACAAATCCCCGCCGTATTTGTAGAGAGCACAATTAATGAAAGATCGATTCGCTCGGTTATCGATGGTGCGGCGGAAGCCGGTCTAGAGGTCCAATTAGGCGGCGAATTGTTCTCTGATGCGATGGGGGAAGCAGGCACAGAGGAAGGGACTTATATTGGGATGTACCGTCATAACATCAATACGATCTACCAAGCACTGGCTGAAAGTGAGTGATCAAGCATGAATGCTCTTAAAGTGCAAAATCTGGCGGCTTCATACCGTAAAAATACGGTGCTAACCAATGTTTCATTTACGGTTGAAGCAGGCACTTTAACAGGCATTGTTGGACCGAATGGAGCTGGGAAATCGACCCTAATCAAAACATTGTTGCAACTGCATCCGAGTCTAACAGGGGAAGTTCGTTTTTTTGGCTCTGAATTGCATAAAGTCAAAAGCAAGATCGGTTACGTGCCGCAGCGCGGTTCGGTCGACTGGGACTTTCCGACCAATGCGCTCGACGTCGTGTTAATGGGACTGTACGGCAAGATCGGCTGGCTCAAATGGCCGAGTAAGCGTCAATAAACAAAAAGCGATGGAAGCATTGGACAAGATGGGGATGGCCGATTACGCCAAACGGCAGATCAGTCAGTTGTCCGGAGGTCAACAGCAGCGGGTGTTCCTGGCGCGAGCGCTCATTCAAGATGCCGACCTCTACTTTATGGATGAACCGCTAGCCAGGCGTCGATGCCGCCACTGAACAGGCAATTATGACGATACTTAGGGAATTAAAGAAAAATGGCAAAACCGTGCTTGTCGTACATCATGACCTGCAAACCGTGGATCAATATTTTGACCATGTGCTGCTGTTAAACCGCACGGTCATTCATCACGGCCCGACTGAAAAAGTGTTTACACCAGAACATATTGCCGAAACATATGGTGGCGCATTGCGGTGGATGAAAGGAGAGCGTTATGATGCTCATCTCGTTTACAAGTAATATGCAGTGGGTGCTCGTGAGCACTTCACTGCTTGGCATGGCAGCTGGTATTATTGGCTGTCTTGCTTACTGGAAACGACAGAGCTTAATGAGCGATTCCTTGTCGCATGCAGCCTTGCCGGGCATCGTCGTCGCCTTCATGCTGCTTGGAGAGAAGCATTTGTTGATCTTAATTGCCGGTGCAGCAGTCAGCGCCCTGATCGGCGCCTTGCTCATTCAGTGGGTGACCGCGGCAAGCCGCATTAAAGAGGATACTGCGATGGGGATCGTGCTGTCGGTATTTTTCGGGTTGGCACGATGCTGTTAACGATCGTCAATCGCACGTCTACCGGCAACCAAAGCGGACTTGATAACTTTATATTCGGTCAGGCGGCGACGATGATACGAAGCGACGTCTATATGATGAGTGTGCTGGCGATGATCGTCATCCTCGTCGTAATTGTCTGTTTAAGGAATGGAAGTTGTTCTTATTTGATCCGTCGTTTGGCAAGGGCTCGGAATGTCACTCAAAGCAATGAATGTCATCTATACGTTCGTTCTAGTGCTGACGATCGTGATGGGGATTCAGGCTGTCGGCGTCATCTTGATGGCTGCGCTGCTTATCATCCCTGCGGTCAGCGCCAGGTATTGGACCGATTCGTTCTTCTGGATGATCTTCCTGTCTGCTGTTTTCGGCGGCGGCAGCGGAGGCTCAGCACGATCATAAGTGCGGCGTGGGGTGGCCGAACAGGTCCATTTATCGTGGTCGTCGCTGCGGTGTTCTTCATCTTTTCACTCGTGTTTGGCTTGCGCAAAGGATGGTTGATTCAACTGCTGGAACATCGCGCCAAACGCAAACAGGTCACATATGCTCACTCGTCGACTTCCGGCCGAGCTGTCGAGGGAGGGTCATGAGATGACTTACACTGCACTGGATTATTGTAACGGGCATCACTCGTCGGATTAAGCTGCGGTGTGATCGGAGTGTTTCTTATTTTGCGCAGGATGGCGATGATGGCCGATGCGATCAGTCATACTGTGCTTCTTGGAATTGTGACCGCGTATTTGCTTACGCGTTCCTTAAGTGGCATACACATGCTGATCGGCGCGATCGTCGCCGGACTGCTGACGGCTATACTTGTGCAGTGGCTCCATCACCGCGGGGTGCAGCAGGACGCTTCGATCGGCGTTGTATTTACGACGTTCTGTTCGCCATCGGTGTCATCTTGATCGCTACCTTGGTCGGCAACGTTCACCTTGATGTCAGCATGCTTTGATGGGCGAGATCGCGTTTATTCCTTGGCGAACGATGGAGCTCCACTTATTCAAACGGTTCCCGGAGCAACGTTTATGCTCATGGCTATCACATGCCTTGTCTTACTAGCGATCGCTATTTTTTTATAAGGAATGGAAGATCACCTATTGATCCGGCGCTCGCCGCTAGCTTAGGCATTCCGGTTGCTCTTATGCACTATTTGTTTATGAAGCTTATTTTGGTGAGGAAGGTCCTTCGTTGGATGAGTCGGAGCGATCATGGTCGTCGCTGTGTCTTACTCCGGCGGCGGCTGCTTATTTGTGGACGGATCGCTTGCTCATTATGTTGATCTTGAGCGGTTGTTTCGGCATTGCCTCGGCAATTGTCGGCTATGCGGCAGCGGTAGCTTTGGACACATCGATTTCTGCTTCAATGGCTTTTGCGACCGGCGTCATCTTTATTCTCAGCTTTGTGTTGTCACCATTCCACGGTTTCCTCTTGTGGGCTTGCTGCGACCGCCGAAGGCAGCATAATTGAGAATCCAAGAAAGTAAAGTAAGTGAACATGTAACAAGTCGAGCCCAATCGGAATCAATCAAAGCAGGGAAATCACGGATAGATAGTCCCAGGGAACCCTGCTTTTTTGGTCTATCTTTGGTTACTCTTATGAAATATTCCCTATTTGCTTCGTGTCAACATCGATGATGACACGGATTGCATTTCCTTTCGTTGTGAATGTAAGCGTTTCCTTTTACAATGAAATTGTAGCAGACACAAGTGGTCGTGCGAATGTCAATAAAGGGAGGAAACGAAATGAATAACTTGGCGACACAACAATCGTCCAGCCAGTTCAAAGTTCGCGTGCAAAGCTTTGGACGATTTCTAAGCGGTATGGTCATGCCGAATATTGGCGCATTTATCGCTTGGGGGTTAATTACCGCGCTGTTCATTCCGACCGGCTGGATACCGAATGAAGATTTGGCGTCGCTTGTAGGTCCGATGATCACTTATTTATTGCCGCTTTATCGGCTATACCGGGGGCCGCACTGATACGGAACGCGCGGCGGTGTGCTTGGAGCGATCGGCACGATGGGCATTATCATCGGCACGGACATCCCAATGCTTCCTCGGCGCGATGCTGATGGGACCGCTTCGGCATGGGTGATCAAGCAGTTTGATCGCCTGCTTGAAGGAAAGATCAGATCCGGCTTCGAGATGCTGGTGGAACAATTTCTCAGCTGGAATCATTGGCGGCTTGCTTGCCCTGATCGCTTACAAAGCGATCGGTCCGGTTGTGTCCGGGATCAGCGCAGGACTTTCCGCTGCAGTTGATTGGCTGGTGTCACTGAACCTGATTCCGCTCGCCAATATTTTGATCGAACCTGGCAAAGTGTTGTTCTTAAACAATGCCATCAATCACGGCGTGCTTGGGCCGCTGGCACTTGACGATGCAGCAGCAACAGGCAAATCGCTTCTGTTCATGCTTGAGACAAACCCGGGCCGGGGCTAGGTCATCTTATTGGCATACTGGCTATTCGGTCGCGGCATGGCCAAAAGCTCAGCACCAGGCGCTGTCATCATTCACTTCTTAGGCGGTATTCATGAAATTTATTTCCCATATATCTTGATGAAACCACGCCTCATTTTCGCCGCGATTGCCGGTGGTGTAGCTGGCACATTCACGTTCGCGATCTTAGGTGCGGGGTAGTCGGAACCCCTTCGCCGGGCACATCATTGCTTATTTGGCGATGACGCCTAGAGGCGGTTATCTGCCGGTGATTGTCGGTGTCGTGATCGCCACGGCGGTCTCATTTGCGCTGGCTTCGCTTATCTTGAAAACCTCGAAGCAAAGTGAAGAAAATCTCGATGATGCTGTAGCGAGAGTAAAACAGATGAAACGCGAAGCGAAGGGGAACGTTGCATCAACAGGCGCAGTCAGCATCTGCTCATGTGATCAAAGCGAAAGAGGATGTGAAGAAGATCGTCTTCGCCTGCGATTACGGCATGGGCTCCAGCGCGATGGGAGCCTCTCTCTTCCGCAGAAGGGTGAAGCAGGAAGGACTTGATATAGATGTCGTGAACACGGCAATTAATGATTTGCCGGAGGATGCAGATCTCGTGATTACACATGCTTCACTGACAGATCGGGCACCGTCAGAAATTACCAAACACGAAGACATATAAATTAACAACTCCAAGCTCCCGAATATGATCAGCTTATCGAGCGACTGAAAAGCTAATCAACC
>CAVWLN010000003.1:0-40502 GCA_963755735.1 uncultured Paenibacillaceae bacterium | reverse complement strand
CCACCGCGTCTTGGTTCCAGGGTTTCCGCAGTAAGCTCATCCTTACGCAACCTGAAACGAAGTGAGTTGCCGCGTTTCTGGGTCCGATACAGAAGCCAAATGATGCCAAGCCCTGATGTCGATGTCGATCATCTCCTTTATGGTGCGGGTGGCCGGACTTGAACCGAGTTGGCAGCGCATGGGCAGCGGGGCGCCCGACATTGACTTGCACCGATCGTCATCAAATGGCCACGCGGAGCGAACCCGCAATCAGGTGAAATCGGGTGAAAGTGCTGCGGTAATGGAGAGTTGTGGCATAGCCTGTCACCGATCGGCATTCGATGGCAAAAGTGGAATGGATAGCCAGAAGCGGGCGGGACATCCGCCCCCCGCAAACACACTAGGCACCACGGGGCGTTGGGCCACTTGCTCCGGTTCGTCGACCGCTGGCACTGTGTCCATCTTGATGCCGTGCGTGAAGAATCGCCCCAGCGGCCCTGCCAGGATAGCCGGCACATTTCTACGAAACAAATCCTATCCTAAATCAGTTGGAAGGTGTTACGTGTCTGGGAACACGAAGCTAAAATTTGCTCCTCAAAACTAACTTACCAAAAATAAGTATTGCATTTTTTGAAAGCAAGCTGTATAGTATATTTATCTTGAATTGAAGATATATAAATTGAAAATAGTCATGGGTGGTGCGGGGATAGATAGTGCATCATGATTATGCACATAACCGATCATATTTTTTTGCCGATATATCTTTAATTAAAGAAGATGAAAATAAAACTAAACAGAAGAATTGTAATGGAAGATCTAGGATTATTGATTGTTCGTTTGATAGTAGGGCTGGCTTTCGCGGCGCACAAGTTAGCGCAAAAAATTGTTTGGTTGGTTTGGCGGATATGGTCCTAAGGGAACTGGTGGCCTTAGTTTAAATCATCGGAGTTAAACCTGGAGTATTTGCGGCCGTTGCTATAGGAATAGTGGAATTTGTCGGGGGCATATTATTTGCAGCAGGGTTATTGACACCCGTTGTTGCCATCCTACTTGCATTCACAATGGTCGGGGCGATAGTAAAAGTACACGCAAAAAACGGATTTTGGAATACATTCCAACGGATACGAATTTAACCTTGTGCTAATCGCCATTTTGATCGCAGTTGCGTTTAGTGGCGCAGGTTCTTTATCGATAGATGCATTGCTTTAAGAAGTGAAATGAATGATTAGTGATCAAAAATATCAATCAAAAGCATCAATACTCATCAAAAGTGACGATCGGGGAGATTCGGATGACGAAACGAACGGCAGGTATACATCACATTACTGCATTTGTAAGTAATGCACAGGCTAATGCCGATTTTTATGCTGGGGTTCTCGGACTGAGGCTCGTAAAAAAGACCATTAACTTTGATGCTCCAGAAGTGTACCATTTGTATTTCGGAAATGAAGTCGGCGAGATCATGGCACAGCGATCACATTTTTCCCGTTTGAAGGTGGCAGGAAAGGCCGTGTCGGTGGTGGGCAAGTTGGATATACGACATTTGTTGTTCCGCCGGATGCTTTTATTATTTTGGGAAGAGAGATTAACACGATTTTCAATCCCATTTGAGCGTTCGGAACGTTTCAACGAAACTTATGTTCAATTCGCAGATCCAGATGGATTACAACTGGAAATCGTTGCGCGCGAGCAAGGTCCGAATAGGCAAATGGTCTTTCGGAGGGAGTGCCAGCAGATAAAGCAATTAAGGGCTTCGGAGGTGCTGTGCTATACAGCATGGCTCCAGACAAGACGATAGCATACAGCTTGAGCACGTCATGGGCATGGAACGGATCGGGGAAGATCAGGGGCTTGAGTTCGTTTCAAAGCATTCTGGGGAGCTTGGATCAATCTGATCGATGTTAATGCGACAGTTTATGGGCAGAAGGAGCATGGCGGCTCCGGTACTATTCACCATATTGCATGGCGTGCTAAGGATATTGAGGATCAGGAACAATGGAGACAATTTGTCACAGAGCAAGGGTTCCAATCGACGCCGATTGTGGATCGCCAATATTTCACGGCGATTTACTTCAGAGAAGCAGGGGAAATTTTGTTTGAAATTGCAACTGATCCACCAGGATTTATGCGAGATGAGCCGTTTGAATCGCTGGGTGAGAAGCTGATGCTTCCAGAATGGTTTGAACCATATCGTGAACAAATCAAGCAAGGGCTACCGCCGCTTGAGATTCGAGTGTTGGAGGAAGATCTGTGAAAGGGAATCCGGCAATGATTGTGATCGATCCAGCAACACAAACTGATCGAGACAATTACAAGCTGCTCATTGGCAGCATTGTTCCCAGACCGATTGCTCTTGTCACTTCACTTTCCAGAGATGGAGTATTGAACGTTGCGCCGTTTAGCTATTTTTCGATTGTGGCTAGTCAGCCTCCAATGCTTTCTGTTTCTATTCAGCGCAAGCAGGGTGTGATGAAAGATACAGCCAGGAATGCGATGAATATAGGGGCATTTGTGGTGCACTGTGTGGATGAGTCGAATGTTCATGCGGCGAATCAAGCGGCAGCGAGCTTGCCGCCAGATAGTAGTGAAATTGAAATTGCGGGGCTTACACCAGTCGCTAGCGAAGCGATTGTCGTACCAGGTATACAAGAAGCAAAAATCAGAATGGAATGTGTCCTAGAACAATCGATTAGCCTTGGGGGCCTTGGTAAAGAACCCGCTTGTGACTTGTTAATTGGTCGAATCGTTCGGTTTCACTTAGCAGATGACGTTTATGACAAAGATAATGGCTATGTTTTAGCTAACAAGCTGAACCCGGTTAGTCGAATGGCAGGAAATGATTACGCGACTATAGGAGAGCAGTTTTCTCTAAAGCGACCAGAATAAAAGCAATAAAAAAAGGAGAGTAACCACATGATGCAAGTGAATCTTGCTATGGTGTTGACTCTCCTTCTTTTCATTTGGTATTGTCACCATTTGGAGCCGCCGCCACGAGAACCACCCCCGCGTCCCCACCCGCGAGCCGCCACCGCCCCAGCTGGAACCACCGCCGCGAGAACTACCTCCGCTCCAACTGGAACCGCCACCACGTGAGCTACTGCTATTTGAACTGCTGTTGTTGGAACCGCCACCGCCCCAAAATGAGCTGCCACCCCAGCCGCCACCGTTGCTCCAATCGTTGCGTCTTTGGGCTGCTGCGGCCATTCGCCGTATGCGCTCCAATTCTTGATGCTCTGCTAGACGAACCCGATACTCGGAATTCATTTGCTTGATCAGCATATTAGCTTCTTGAACAATCGATCTTAGACCTACATAGTCGCCCACGTAGAGCGCCTGCTTCATCGCCTCTCGCAATTGTTTGTAAAGACGATTGTAGTGAGAGTAATTAATGAATCGACTGCAATTTAACATCGTGGTCTTATAGTTCTTTTGACAGTCTTTCGCCAATTGTTCAGAAGCTTGTTTTTCTTCAATGTCGCGATTGATCTGCTGTTCGAGGCCTTTCAACAGAGGCTCTGCCTGATTGATTTCCTCTATGATGAACGTCAGGTTCCGGATCTCTTGGCTCTGTAATTTTTCGATTTCAATAACCGCCTCGTTCGCACGTGCCCACAGGTGAGGCAAGTTTCTTTCCGGTAGAGCATGCTTCTTAATTTGTGCGTAGCAGTTGGATAATCTTTGTTTAAATTGACCGACCATTGCCAGGCTTTCCTCATACGCACGGTCAAGCTCCTGTCGACGTTGTTGGATCGATTCAGACACTTCTCTGCACTCGGCTAATTGCTGTAACAGTTCTTCTAGTAATTGGCGACATTCCAGATAACGCTGCACATTAGCTTCATTCAATTGCGCGATCTTCGGCAATTGCTCCAAAATATGCGAATGAATGGACTCAATGTACTCGATTTTGGAAGGAATCGAATCCCAATGCCTGCGGTCATATTGTCGCTCTATTTCTCTCAGTTTACTATTCAAGAGGGCGATGTGTACGCTATCAAAGTTATCTGCTTCATGGCGAATGCGAACAATTTCTCTTTCGTTCCAATCTCGGGCTTCAATCGAACTGAGGACTTGTTGCATGGCGTCCTCCATGTCCTGCATAAGATTATCCGAAATATTGGAAGCAAGCTGCGCATCTCCTTCAAACAGCGCTAATTTCAAGCGTTCAAGCTCAGAGTCGGCATAGCTGTACAGAGCATAGGGCTGGATTTCGGTAAGCAAAAGCTGCTCGCGTTGGACAAGTTCATCGAGCTTTGCTCGGGTTTTTTGCAGTTGGTCTGGCAAAAAAGAATACGCCTCTATTTGTTTTTCGATAAGCGAAATGTCCGCTGCTAAATGTTCGAGCAGTTCGGGGATGATTTCAGCTTCTCCGCCTATGCTCATAGGATCGAATGCGCTCTTTTCTAGATACTGTTCAATTTTTTGGCCAAGCTTGATTGCACGCGAAGTCAGCTTCTTGAATGGATATCCGTGATTCGATATTAATTGTTCAAGCGAAGCATTCAACGTAGACAATCTTTGCTCACCATTTTTGAGCGTACGGGCGATCAGCGCATCCTGTTCTTTGTAGCTGGCAACGGCTTCTAGTAATTCGTCAGCCTTAGCCTGAAACGCTGCAATTTCCTTCTCTCTTGCTTGCAGGTGATTATTGCTGGATTTCGTAACCCATAATGGAATCTTGAAGGCGCGTATCGTCTCCATATACTGGGTAGAATGCTGCAGAAGTTGTTCGAATTGTTTACGCAAGCCTCGCAAGTAGGCTTCGGACTTGCCACGCGACAGTTGTACGAGTGGCTCGAGTTCTTGCTGCAGCTTGTTTACGCTACCTAGGACTGCTTGATATTTTTTGGTCGCCTTCCGCCAATTGGCCTGCAGCATGAATCTGGCAATCAACTGCTTGACAATCAATGAGAGCAGGAACAATGCAACTAGCCCCAACAAGATATAAAGTATAATCATCCCAATCTTGCGTGCTTGTGCCTGGAACTCTGGATTGGGAGAATCAGCATTTTCTGTTGAGGGCTGTTGGACAGGGGGCTGGGTTTGATTGACCTGAGCATGGTAATCGTTCAGCAACCGTGTAAGCTCATCGATCACGGAGATGACGGCTTGCCCAAAATCACCCTCCACCGCGTAAGGGATAAAAGCCTGATCAAGCAATTGCGTGTGCGCATTGCCACTCGAAACTTCTGGGGCTTGCAGGAGCGCACGCTCGAGATCACTGCCGATCGCCAGCTCAAGGAAAACTTCTCGCTCGGCGCTAGCAATTACGAGCAAAGCGTCATCACGATCAAGCGCCCAGCTTGCAAAAGTTTGGTTAGCGAGTTCACCAATCGGATTTCCTCCAAGACTGTCCACGGTATATAGATAGAGTGTGAAGGGTGCATCCGCTGTCGCATTTTCGATCGCAGCTCTTTGAGAAGAACTTAACATGGCACCGTCATCGACAATAGTACCTTGCGGGCGCTGCGAGCTTGCATCACTATCAAGAGGAAATCCAAGCGATAGTGTAAGCATAATGGCAAGCATAAGCAGGATGCTGCTGCGCCGCCGTATGATGTTAAGAATCATATTCGAGCCTCCGTCCTTCATACATTCAGGAAAAGGCTTGGAAGTCAACCTTCCAAGCCTGAACAGCCGACCGTAGCATCATGCTATGAATCTGATTTATTCAATGAAGCTTTTAGCGCAGCCAGTTCCTCTTCGATATCTGGGTCGTCTGATTTATGCAGCAGCTCCTCAAACTTGCTGTCGAGCGATTTACTTTCATCAGCAAGCTCTTGTGCAGCTTGCGCCTCGTCGTGCATTTGCTGAATTTTCTCTTCCATCTTGTAGAAGCTCTCTGCGAGGTTTTCGTTACCGACTCCAGTCATCGCTTGATTGATTCGCTTCGTTGCTTTGGCCGCTTCAGCCTGCGCAATGAGCGCGCTACGCTTCGTCTTCATGTCTTGAACTCGCTTCTTCATGTCATCCAGTTGTTTGCGTAGGCGGTCTGAATTCGCTTTGGCTTGCTCATAGCTGCTTTTGAGTGCGTCTCGTTTTTCGATATGACGCTTTTTGTCGACGAGCGCTTCGCGAGCCAGCGCTTCGTCACCGCGCTCAATCGCAGCGCGCGCTTGTTCGTCGCGGCGAGTGATCGTATTTTCCGCTTTCCTTTAGTTCCCGCTCGAACCGTTTTTCAACGGCCATTTGCGTCGTAACAGCCGCGGTTACCTTGGCGATATCGCTGTCCAATTCGCGTAGGATCTGATCGATCATTTTGACAGGATCCTCCAATTTGTCGAGTGCGGAATTGACGTTTGCTTTGCCGATTCGAAAGATTCTTTTTAAGATGCTCATTGTTTCTCCTCCTTATTGTTCCCTTAATGTTTATTATAGGTTATATCAGCAAAAATTGTCGTACATCTAGATAACCTGAGTTTACTTTACACCTTGTGTAATTTCAACACTGATTCGTGGAAGTCTTAGACAAGGAAATTCCAGGAATATGGGATTGGAATTATCTGAAAGTATTGAGTCCTAAATATTATTACGAAAGTCCTGTCATAATGTTTCAAAAAGTTTCGTGTATTGGCTTTTTTAACTTATTGTGATTGACAAGGATTATTCGCGCTCGAATAGAAAATTATAGAAGGTTTGTTGGCGTTGTAGGATTAATCTGGAGGTGGAATCGTGATTGATATCAAACACTATGCAATGTTCCAAACGATTCATCCGATCACGAAGGGATGGTCGAGTGATAAGAAATACTATGTTGAAACCACAAACAACGAAAAATGGTTGCTTCGCATAGCCGATATTTCGGAGTACAGTACGAAAGAAAAGGAATTTCACGCGATGAAGCGGTTAGCAGAAGACGGCGTCCCGATCTCACGACCAATTGATTTTGGGATTTGTGATAACGGTAAAAGTGTGTATTCACTCTTTAAGTGGTGTGAAGGTGAAGACGCGGCGCTTGTATTGCCTAAACTGACGGTGACGGAGCAGTATGAGCTCGGCTTGCGATCGGGGCGAATCTTAAGGCAGATTCACCAATTACCTGCCCCAAGCGATCGTGAAGAATGGGAGAATCGCTTTCGTCGGAAAGTAGATAGTAAAATCAACAAATATCTGAATTGTGGAATGAAAATAGATGGCGACGATAAGGTGATCGCCTATATTGAAGCGAACAAGTGCGCGCTTCAAGGCAGGCCGCAATGCTTTCATCATGGGGATTACCATGTGGGGAACATGGTGATTTCGCCAGAGGGAGAATTATACGTTATCGATTTTAGTCGTCACGATTACGGCGATCCGTGGGAGGAATTCAACCGGATAGTATGGACTGCAGCTGTCAGTCCATATTTTGCAACCGGACAGCTTAACGGTTACTTTGAAGGCAGGCCACCTGAATCGTTTTTTCAGCTTTTGGCTTTTTATATATGCAGCAACATGCTCGGCTCCCTTCCTTGGGCGATGGCGATCGGGGATGATGAAGTAAAGGTTATGATGCAGCAGGCGAAAGATGTCATGGCTTGGTTTGATGAGATGAAGAACCCGGTTCCGTCGTGGTATTTGGAGGACTTCTATATCCAATACATCAATCAAATTCCTTACCGACTAAAAGCTCCGTTTGACTTCTCCTTTCTCGAACAATATGGAGACGTATTCAAGGTTTATGACGATCAAGATTCGGGCAATATTTGCTTCGGTGTGAAGGATGGTGAGCATAAATATTTCGTAAAATTTGCCGGTGCTCCTACAGCGAGATACTCCGGTAAACCTGAGGATGCGATCGCAAGGCTGAAATCGACCGTTCCGATCTATCAGGATTTAAGCCATCCCAATCTCGTCAAGATGCTCCAGGCGGAAGAAGTGGGCGGGGGATTCGCTGTTATCTTTGAATGGTCAGACGGAGAATGTATGGGCAAAATGTACCCGCGTTCCCGAGGGAGGTTCTTGCAAATGTCGGAGCGCACAAGGCTAGAAGTGTTTGATGCTATCCTGGATTTCCATATACATGTTATCAAGCAAGGATATGTAGCCATTGACTTTTATGACGGCAGTATCATGTACGACTTCCGGAACCAGAAGACATTGATTTGTGATATTGACTACTATGCAAAAATGCCTTATACGAACACAATGGGCAGAATGTGGGGCTCATCGCGCTTCATGTCGCCGGAGGAATTTACACTCGGTGCCACCATTGACGAAATCACTAATGTGTATGTGATGGGGGCAACTGCTTTTGTTTTGTTTGGCGGGGAGATAGACAGATCGATTGAGAAATGGCGACTAAACGACGAATTGTACAAGGTGGCGCTAAAAGCGGTAAGTGATGACAGAAGTGAGCGTCAACAGTCGCTCACAGAGTTCGCACGAGAGTGGCGAGAAAAGATTAGTTTTGTATGAAATGTCGTATAAAATCTGCCTGAAAAGAGTAAATATGCTGGATATGTATGAAAAATGTTACAAAATATTGAGGTAGCTGTGAGATGCCGACAGATTTGTATGAGGAATCATACAAAATTAGAAAATTTGCTGTGTAACCGAGAATTATGTGTGAAGAATCGTACAAAAAGCCTTGGTACAAGGTGGCGTTAAGAACTGTGGTGATGGCGGAAGCGAGCGTTACATTAAAGGCGCAAAAGGCGCAGCGCCCCAATCGGGACACCCCCCTTGTGTTAAGTGTGTCATTCGCTTGAACAGTATGTATTTGAATTCATCGACATTTGATTGGATAATCGCTTGCCACCTTCATGCTGTTGACAAACGATTATCTCTTGATGTAAAATATCTTTAATTAAAGATAATTAACATGAAACAAATCACAAAAGATGCGGGGGATGACGAGATGAATAATCGGGAGCAGTCGTTAAAATTGTTCGTTGTTCTTTCCAAGACGTATAAAGTTGTGATGGATCGAGCTATCAAGGATATGAAGAAGAATGGACTGTCGGCGGCCGAGTTCGGTGTGCTGGAACTGCTTTATCATAAGGGCAAAGTGCCGCTGCAACGCATCGGAGACAAAATTCTTGTGACCAGTGGAACAATCACTTATACAGTGGACAAGTTAGAGGCCAAAGGATATTTAAAGCGCGTAGCATGCGCTGACGACCGGCGAGTCACATATGCAGAGATCACTGCATCTGGCAAGGCGTTATTCGATCAAATTTTCCCCGGCCATGCGGATATGATCGAGCAGATGATGAGTCCGCTGACTCCAGAGGAAAAGCAGACGGCAATCGGTTTATTAAAAAAATTAGGGAATCATGTAGAGAAGGAACCATTTCATTAGGTTCACGATCTTAAAACCTATATTCCCCAACTCTTCATCCATACTGATTGAAACGACAAACTATTGGAGGTGCTACAGGTGACACGACAAACAGCGGGCATTCATCATATCAGTGCATATGCCGGCAATGCTCAGTCTACTGTCGACTTCTATGCAGGAGTTTTGGGCTTGCGTCTAGTGAAGAAGACGATCAACTTTGATGCCCCGGAAGTGTATCACTTATATTTCGGCAATGAAGTGGGAAGTCCAGGCACGGCTATGACATTTTTCCCTTTCGAAAATGGTAGACAAGGGCGGATCGGCGGAGGTCAAGTCGCATATACCACGTTTGTGGTGCCGGAAGATGCTTTGCCATTTTGGGAAGACAGGCTGCAAAAATTTGCGATACCGTATGAAACCACGCAGCGTTTCGGAGAAACGTACATTCGGTTCCAGGATCATGACGGCTTACAACTAGAAATTGTCGCTCGCGAGGAGGGCCCTAAGAGCAAGTGGTCATTTGGCGGGGTGCCAGCCGACAAGGCGATCAAAGGGTTTGGCGGCGCTTTGCTTTATAGCACAGCTTCACAATCTACGATGCACACGCTGCAACATGTGATGGGACTCGAGCGCGTCGGCGAGGAGCAAGGCTTGGTCCGATACCGAGCATCTGGAGAAATCGGCAATGTTATCGATATTCAAGCGACCGATGTGGCGAGAGGACACGGCGGCCCCGGTACTGTGCATCATATTGCATGGCGAGCCAAGGATGTGGAAGATCAGGAGGAGTGGCAACACCATGTGGCGAATCATGGGTTCCGGCCGACGCCAATCATCGACCGTCAATATTTTACAGCGATATACTTCCGGGAAGTCGGGGAAATCTTGTTTGAAATTGCCACCGATCCACCTGGGTTTACACGTGATGAGTCATTTGAAACATTAGGTGAGAAGCTGATGCTGCCAGCTTGGTATGAATCGAATCGAGAGCACATCGAGCGAGGCTTGCCGCCGCTCCAAATTCGCGTATTAGAGGAGGACATATGATGAAACATATTTTTCACAAAGGCAGTGATCCGACTGCCCCTACGCTGCTGCTGCTGCATGGCACGGGAGGAAGTGAGCACGATTTGTTGCCGCTTGGGGGACGAATAGATGCTTCCGCTTCTATTTTAAGCGTTCGTGGGAACGTACTGGAGAACGGGATGCCGAGGTTTTTTCGGAGACTGGCTGAAGGAATATTTGATGAGAAGGATTTGATCGAACGCACGCATGAATTGCATGAATTTGTGAATCAGGCGGCAGATGATTATCAATTTGATCGTAGCAACGTAGTGGCGATCGGGTATTCGAACGGTGCCAACATAGCGGGAAGCTTATTGTTCCATATTCCTAATTCGCTCAAAGGAGCTATTCTTCATCATCCGATGGTTCCGCGGCGCGGCGTAACGATCCCTGATCTAACATCAGTTCCAGTATTTATTGGTGCTGGCCAGAAAGACCCGATCTGCTCCCCGCAGGAAACAGATGAGCTTGCTAAGCTTCTTGAAGGCGCAGGCGCATCCGTTCATGTGCATTGGGAACAGGGGGGCCATCAGCTGACGGGTACGGAAATTGACGCGGCAAGTAAGTGGTACCTAGAGCATTTTAAGCATAGCTGAAGGAGTGGTAGTGCAATGAATAATCCGAAAATAATCGAGACTGAGCCGCTAGGATTTCAATGGCAAGCGGAAGACCCTTTTCT
The DNA here is from genome assembly GCA_963755735.1 of uncultured Paenibacillaceae bacterium. Classification (GTDB taxonomy): domain Bacteria; phylum Bacillota; class Bacilli; order Paenibacillales; family DA-C8; genus Insulibacter. The sequence continues at coordinate 29,520 of CAVWLN010000003.1, read as the reverse complement.
ATTCTCGGTTCATCACAAAGATTACTATCCTGCCGGAAATGAGGAGCAAGGAGTAGACGAGAAGCATCTAGCAGGCCGTAACGTCGGCGGGGACTTTGAATTGCGGGACGGGTTTCGCATGTACCATGGAACGAACGTACCGGGCTTTCCCGGTCATCCGCACAGGGGGTTCGAGACCGTCACGATCGTCTTGCAAGGGTTTGTCGACCACTTTGATTCCACAGGCGCATGCGGACGTTATGGAGAAGGCGACGTGCAATGGCTGACGACGGGAAGCGGATGCCAGCATTCGGAGATGTTTCCGCTCGTTTATGCAGACAAACCGAATCCGCTTGAACTGTTTCAGATTTGGCTCAATTTGCCTGCGAGCAGCAAATCTGCACGACCTGAATATAAAATGCTGTGGGCAGAAGATATTCCGGTTATCGAACAAGCGTCAGAAGATGGCAGTAAAGCGCGTGTGCGACTCATCTCAGGTCGGCTCCATGGGGTGGAGAGCCTGGAGCCGAATCGAGCTTCATGGGCGAAAGATAAGCAAAATCATGTAGGGATATATTTGCTTCACTTGGAGCCCGGTGCGTCATTTACGTTACCCGCCGTGTCCAGCACATTGAATCGCAATCTGTATTACTATGATGGCCGGTCAATTCAGATTGATGACGCGACGATTCACGCTTCACATCGCGTCAAGCTCGCGGGAGATCAAGAAGTGAGTATCAAGAACGGTCCGCAAGAAAGTCATCTGCTCGTTCTTGAGGGCGAGCCGATCGGTGAGCCGGTTGTCCAGCATGGACCGTTCGTCATGAACACAAGGGAAGAAATCATGCAAGCATTCGCAGAGTTTCAACGAACGAAGTATGGCGGATGGCAATGGGGACGCAAGGATCCGGTTCATCCGCGGAATGCCGGAAGATTCGCTCGCCACTGGGATGGAACCGTGGAGAAACGTGAGTAGAACACGTTATAAAGTGTTTGCGAAATGACATAATCTCCTTAACCGATTTTCAGTTAAGGAGATTTTTTGATGCGCGCCCTCAGACTCTAACGATGTCGATTCTCGCCGGGAAGGATCGGAAACAACGGAAAATCATAACCACCTTGTGTTACAATTGACATCAATTAGGTAAGAAGGAGGAGGTTCCGGTGAGAGATACAGAAGATCATGCCGTGGTTCTTTTCGATGGTGTGTGTAATTTGTGCAATCGTTCGGTACAATTCATCATTCGTAGGGATCGGTTCGGATACTTTCGCTTTGCCTCCTTGCAATCCGAAGCCGCACAGCATCTCCTGGCGGAACAGTGGCAAACTCCAAATGTGGACTCGATCGTGCTTATCGAGAAGGGACGCGTATATACACAATCGTCGGCGGTTCTTCGCATAGCAGGCAGGCTGGACGGATTATGGAAAGCGGCGATCCTTCTTCTGATCATTCCAAAGCCCCTGAGGAATCTCGTATATCGGTTCGTCGCGCGCAATCGGTATCGATGGTTCGGCAAGCGCAACGAATGTATGATTCCTACGCCTGAACAGCGAAGTCGATTTCTTTGAAAACGGTGGATACGCCAGGAGGAGGTCAAAAGCATAAGCGGCAGCTCGGGTAGAAACAGATCCGAGCCTGCCGCTTATGTATATCAGCCGTAAGTATTCGATTGCCCTCCGTCGATCGCAATCACTTGCCCGTTTACATAACTGCAAGCTTCGCTTAATAAGAAGACGACGACAGAAGCGACTTCCTCTGGAAGGCCCAGACGCTTGGTCGGATTGCCTTTGGCAAACTCTGCTTCCGCTTGTTTCGGATTATCCGGATTCATTTGCTTAAAGGCGCCTGCGACCATAGGGGTTAGGATCGCACCCGGAGAAATAGCGTTCGTTACAATTCCGTCCTGAGCAAACTCTAGCGCTGCATTCTTTGTCATTCCCGCGACGGCGTGCTTACTAGCAACGTATGGGGATTGATTCAGCACCCCGCGAATACCGCCTACCGAGGATGCGTTGACGATTCTGCCGTATTGTTGCTTTTGCATAACTGGGATCACGTAACGTAGTCCGTAGTAAACACCCATTAGGTTAATATCGATCACTTTCTTGAACGTTTCTACATCGTAGTTGGTCATAAGCGCTTGAGTGCCTTCAATACCAGCGTTATTATAGAAACCATCAATTCGTCCGAATTTATTGACTGTTTCGTCCACATAACGTTTAACAGCTGCTTCATCTGACACGTCTGCAACTACCGTGAGGACTTCTGTGTCCGGGTATTTGCCAAGCAGCTCTTGTTTGGCCTGCTGAAGTGCCTCGTCGTTATAGTCCACGAGGGAAAGCTTGGCTCCTTGTTTTGCTGCTTCCATTGCTGTTGCTTGTCCGAGACCCATAGCGGCACCAGTGATGAGGATGACTTTACCGTTTAGTATTTGACTCATTTGTTTCACTTCCTTTGCAGTAATAAGGGTTGGACTTTTGAGGTTTCATATCTTAAGCATGGACAAAATCGCAGCCTTTTACAATGCTTTTCAAATAATGTCACATAGATGTCAGAAAATTATGTCAATATTTTATCATTGCCGTCCAAAGTATAAAAAAACAGAATCCATCGAATGGTGAATGTTGCGACTTTCTTCAAAATCCATATAGGGATTTGATGGGCACGTATGGTAAACTTCAAAGAAAAGCTGATAGATGAACTTAGTAAGCCGTGTGATGATCACCGATAAGGGGGGATAAGTATACGATGTATAAGAAAATATTGCTAGCAGCAGATGGCTCAGATCATTCGTTAAGAGCGGCAGATCATGCAGTTTCATTGGCGAAGTACCATGAGGACGCATCTGTCTGCATCGTATGTGTCATAGACCCGGAAGAGATGAAATCAGAGGTGCTGCACAATTGGCAATCCTTGGACATTCGCGCACGGCGCAAAGCTAGATTGCAGCCGATTGAGGACAAATGTGCGGCAGCGTCCGTTTCCTACGAAGTGGTCATGCTGCATGGAAAACCAGGACCCACTATCGTGGAATATGCGAATCAGGAGCAGTTCGATCTAGTCGTCATCGGCAGCCGAGGGCTTAACACCTTGCAAGAGTTCGTTCTGGGCAGTGTCAGTCACAAAGTGGCGAAGCGGGCCCATTGTCCAGTTCTCATTATTAAATAATTTGCCGCGATCAATAGCCGATCCGCTCGGCACTATGAATTCCATGCCGATAAAATTACGGAACAGAAAGTTCCTCTATTTAACGGAAAAACGCCATTTCAGCGAATTAAGGGAAGCGAAAGTTCCGCTATTCTATCCAAAACAGCGGAAATCATCACTTTTTTGCCGATTTTTATGGATTAGAGGAAATTTGACTTCCTCTATTTTAAGAAAAATCGCGATTTTAGTGTGATAAGGGAAATTCGGCTTCCCTTATTTTTTTGCTTTCTTTTAGGCAGCGGCGTGGGCGGACTTACATATTCGGCAAAACGTCAGATATCGTCAGATTAATGAAGCATAGCGACTATTATAGCGCTTACTTCATTGCATGGTCCATTAGCTGATTGTGACGAATCTGTGTATACTTAATGCTTGTATATAACGGATCGGCTTTTCTGAAAGGGGAAGGCCAACAAACTATTTATCTACATCTAAGAAAGGAAGCGAAAAAGATTTTACAACAACTGAAAAGCTCCTGGTTTTCCAATACTCGCTTGGATATTTTATCAGGAATAACCGTGGCACTGGCACTAATTCCGGAGTCTATTGCCTTCTCGATAATTGCTGGTGTTGATCCCATGGTCGGACTGTATGCTTCTTTCTGCATGGCCGTCGTCATTTCCTTCGTCGGCGGAAGGCCGGGGATGATCTCAGCAGCAACCGGAGCCATGGCGCTCGTGATGGTTATGCTCGTACGGGATCATGGTGTCGAGTATTTGTTTGCAGCTACTGTATTGACGGGAATTATTCAAATGATTTTGGGTATTTTGAAGACCGGTAGATTTTTGACCTTTATTCCTCATCCGGTCATGATCGGATTTGTTAATGCGCTTGCGATCATGATCTTTATGGCACAGCTCGTTCACTTTGAAGGAGCAGGTTGGGTCGTATATGCGATTGTTGCGGCTACGCTGCTCATTATTTATATTTTGCCGAGGCTGACGAAGGCAGTACCATCAGCTTTGGTAGCCATTGTCATCATGACGGCCATTACGTTCTTCTTAGGTCTGGATGTGAAAACGGTCGGCGATATGGGGAACATCACGCAAGCTCCGCCGGTGTTCCATATCCCGATGGTGCCGCTCACGCTGGATACGCTGTGGACGATCTTGCCGGTATCTTTGACACTGGCAGTGGTCGGCTTGCTGGAATCTGGCTTGACCGCTACGATCGTCGATGAAATGACCGAGACCAAAAGTGATAAGAACAAGGAATTCCGCGGACAAGGCATCGCGAATATTGTGACGGGATTTTTCGGCGGAATGGCCGGCTGTGCGATGATCGGTCAATCCGTGATCAACGTGAAGTCTGGCGGCGGGCGCGGCCGACTTTCTACATTCGTGGCGGGAGTGTTCCTGCTGTTTCTCATCATGGTGCTGGGCGATGTCGTGAAGACGATCCCGATCGCCGCGCTCGTCGGCGTTATGATCATGGTATCCGTCAGCACGTTCGATTGGGCATCACTTCGCACGCTGCATCGCGTGCCGCTTGCAGATACAGTCGTCATGGTTACGACCGTAGCCATCGTTGTCTACACGAACGATTTGGCGAAAGGTGTTTTCGTCGGCGTCATCTTGAGCGCATTGATGTTCGGGTGGAAGATGGCCCGCATTCGACTCAAGATGAGTACGAGCCAATCTGGCGCCAAAGTGTATCATATTTCCGGACAGATGTTTTTCGGGACGATGTATCATTTTGTCGATCTGTTCGATATTAAGAACGACCCTGATGAGATCGTCATTGATTTCTCTGCCTCGCACATCTGGGATCAATCCGCTGTCGCGGGCATTGCGAAAGTGATTGACAAATACAATCAGATTGGCAAGAAAGTACGGATCATCGGCCTCAATGAGGACAGCAAACTGCTTGTGGAACGAATCGGTCTGACGGTTTCAGGGCATTAACTGGATCGGCCAAGAGCTTCGTCTATATCACCAACTCAAGGTGCTTCAGCATATCTGAAGCACCTTATTTCAGTGCGCCCAGCATGGGCGCTATCTATAGGGTTCAAGTCCCGAATGGTGAAGGCAGTAGTAGCCATTAGCTCAAGACAAGGGTGTCCACCGTGAGGTGGAATCTGAAGGAAGTCGGCGGCAAATCTCCGGTCTGAGGAACACGAACTTCATATAAGGCTAGCGTGCGTTGGATGAGCTTGCTGAACAAAGTAAAGTCCATACTGCCGAAGGCGCTCGAAAGTAGATGAAGCAGATAGATGGAGAGGAAGGTAGCGCTCTTACCTGGGGAGGTCTGTACGGTAAGCGAAGTGAACTTCGTAACCTTGCTTGTGAAAGTAGGCTGAACGTACAGAAGTCAGCAGAGGCCATAGTACGCAGGTTGTTACAACAGTATGCGGAAGGGCTGAACATGAAATAGGAATTGAATATCTTGGCGTTCAAGGGTGGGCGTTGAAAGCAGACAATCCGAAAGGACTTGCTTCAAGGAGGATACGGTGAATTCCGTAGGGGACTTGGAGAGGGCAGAGCCCAGCCGTGGCACAAAGGGAGAAAACAATTCACGAAAGGAAAGTTGTATCGGATGATTCAGGAACTATTGTCACGGGAAAACCTTCTATCGGCATTAAAACGTGTCGAAGCCAATAAAGGTAGCCACGGAGTAGACGGCATGTCCGTAAAATCCTTACGGACACACATCCTACAAAACTGGCATACCCTTCGACAAGAAATTGAAGATGGAACCTATGAGCCGAGTCCGGTCCGAAGGGTCGAAATCCCGAAGCCTAACGGAGGAGTTCGGTTATTAGGTATTCCTACCGTGACAGACCGTTTCATCCAACAAGCGATTGCCCAAGTGTTGAATCCAATATTTGATCCACAATTCTCCGAGAACAGCTACGGCTTTCGTCCCAATAGACGTGGGCATGATGCTGTCCGGAGAGCTAGGCAATACATGAAGGAAGGGCTCCGATGGGTTATCGATCTTGATCTAGAGAAATTCTTCGATCGAGTAAACCATGACAGACTAATGGCAAGAATCGCGGAGAAAGTAGAGAACAAAACGATTCTCAAACTCATTCGCAAATTTTTGCAGTCGGGGGTTATGATTAATGGAGTGGTGATGGATACCGGGGAAGGTGCGCCACAAGGTGGCCCATTAAGTCCACTTCTTTCAAACATCGTTCTAGACGAACTCGACAAGGAACTAGAAAGTCGAGGACACAGATTCGTCCGCTATGCGGACGACTGTAACATATATGTGAAAACACGTAAAGCTGGAGAACGAGTAAAGAAGTCCATCACATCTTTCATTGAAAACAGACTGAAGCTGAAGGTTAACCAAGAGAAGAGTGCGGTAGACCGACCATGGAAACGTAAGTTTCTCGGATTCAGCTTTACATGGAACAAAGACCCAAAAATTCGAATTGCCCAGCAAAGCATGAAGAAAGTGAAAGCGAAAATTCGCGAGATAACCTCTAGAAAACGCCCGCTTTCGATGGTGCAACGAATAAAGGAACTAAACCAGTACCTTACGGGATGGTGTGGTTATTTTGCCTTAGCCGACACGCCAAGTATCTTTCATAGTCTGGATGAATGGATACGGAGACGACTTCGCATGTGTCTCTGGAAACAGTGGAAGAAACCCAAGACCAAAGTAAAAAGGCTTTTATCCCTAGGTGTACCTAAGGACAAAGCCTATGAATGGGGCAATACCCGAAAAGGGTATTGGCGTATAGCTTGCAGTCCAATCCTTCACAGGACATTAGATAACCAGTATTGGAAATCTAACGGACTAAATACTTTAACAGACAGATACAACTACCTACGGAATATTTCATGAACCGCCGTATACCGAACGGTACGTACGGTGGTGTGAGAGGACGGGGGTTAGTCACCCCCTCCTACTCGATTTCGTTCCGATATGACAGAAGCTTCCTGTCCTGATAAACTGATAAGGAACGATAGTGAGTAGGTGGGAGCGTAAGTGAGCATGGTACATATCTTATACATTGAAGACGAAGTCGATATCGGGGAATGGGTATGCAAGGATTTGACGGAACGCGGCTACAAGGTGACCTGGCTGACGTCTGGTGAGTACCTCGATCAGCATTGGCACGGCATCGACATGGCTATCCTCGATGTGATGCTGCCCGGGTTGGACGGATTTTCCGTAGGTAAGCGGCTGAAGCGGGAGGCTCCGGAAGTGCCTATTCTAATGCTGTCGGCACGAAGTGCAGTGGAGGACAAACTGGAAGGCTTGGGATTTGCGGATGATTATTTAACCAAGCCGTTTCATCCTGATGAGCTTGCGGCTCGCATCGAGGTGCTGCTCAGAAGATCACACAAGTTCGAGGATGTGCTGGAGCTACAGCATTTGCGAATCTATACGAAAGATATGCGCATCACCGATACGAGAACGGGCGAAGATATTTTGTTAACCGGAAAGCAATACTACTTGTTTCAATACTTCTTGCGCCATTTGAATCAGATTTTGACCAAGGAGCAGCTGTATGAAGCTGTGTGGGGGGAACCGTATCTCGAAGGTGACAAAACCTTGATGGTGCATATTCGATATCTTCGAGAGAAAATTGAACGAGATCCGGCAGCACCGACGATTATCGAGACGATCCGAGGCATCGGTTACAGGGTGAGAAAATGAGAAAAGTTTTTCGTTCGCTCCAGGCGAAGTATATGCTCATCATTGTGATGGCGTTATTCTTGGTTCAAACGGCATACTTGATGATTGCGATCATCTTAACGATCAGCAATGGTATGTGGGGACAATCTGAGCGAGAGAACAGCTTCAGAATTGTTGAGGAAAACTGGCATGAAGAAGCATCATCACTGGCTGAAGTCACAGAACATCACGTGCATCAGCTATTCGAACGGTGGAAGCTGGATTACCCGCAAAGCTCCATGTTCTGGGTTGATGACAGCGGTCTGCTGCGGATACACACGGACGACCAGCATGAGCTGCCCGAGCATTGGTCAGCGTCCTTCACTGCCAAGTTTATTAAAGCGCGTTACAACGGTGATCCGTTTACGGTTATCGCGTTTGCAGGCGCAGACGATGCACAGGGCTTTGTCGTCTTCGAAATTCCGCGCAGTGCATTCGAACCGCCGCTCATAAGGACGAACAATCAATACGGCACGTGGCTGTTGGTCGGTACTTTGCTGGTCATTTTCGTGTTTATCATCGTCTCCTATTTGTTCTTTAGAGGCATTCGCAGACGATTGCTGCACTTGCAAGAGGCGATGTCGATTCGCGATACGGATGGACTACCGATACAGATTCAAGTGAAAAAGTTAGACGAAATCGGACAGCTCGAGCAATCGTTTAACGAGATGGTGCAGGAGCTGAAGGACAGTCGGCAGAGAGAACGAGAAGAAGAACAGCTCAGGCGAGAATTGATTGCGAATTTGTCGCATGATTTGCGCACGCCGCTCACGAAGATCCGCGCCCAAACGTTTGCAATCGGCAAGTCGGACAAGCTGCCGGCGGATGCGGCTGAGGCCGTGCAAGCGATCGAGAGATCGGTCATCAGCATGGATCGTCTGATTGATAACTTGATGTCGTACACGCTCTTGATGGCGAATAAGTACCGGTTGGAGGCGGAGCAGGTAGATGTTGTAAGGCTAGTTCGCGAGCATTTGGCCGGCTGGTACCCCGCATTTGAGAGGGAGAACTTCACAGTGGACGTAGATCTCCAACCTCTCGGCGTGAGGAAGTGGCACATCGATCCGTTGTGGATGGAACGGGTGCTGGACAATCTGTATCAAAATGTTCTCAGACATGCAAAAAGCGGCCGTTATATTCGCGTTTCAACACAGTCAACTGAGAAGTACGACGCGCTCATCATCGCTGACCGCGGGGGCGGAATTACGAGCACGCCTTCCGAGGAAAAAGGAGCGGGCGTCGGGCTGTCGATCGTAGATCGCATGGTGGCCGGCATGAACCTCGACTGGGAGCTCGAGTCCATAGACGGCGGAACGGTCGTCAAAGTGATTCGGTACCGTCACGATCATAAATTTACATAAAGCGGGAAGTCTTGTCTCCTATTCTTAACTGATCTTTAAACAAAATTTAACCTTTCCTCCCCCCTGAATTTAAACTTCTCACTTTATCATTGATGATGAGGTGAGAGAGAAACATGGAACTGATCGTAGAAACACGCAAGTTAACGAAGAGGTTCGGACGTGAGACAGCAGTAGAAGAATTGGATTTGCGCATTCCACGCGGAGAAATATATGGCTTCTTAGGTCCGAACGGAGCGGGAAAAACAACGACAATCCGCATGCTTCTTGGTCTGATGAGGCCGACGTCAGGGAATATTCGAATCTTTGGGCAAGACCTGACCAAAGAACGGATGAACATATTGCGCAAGGTCGGATCGCTCGTCGAGAATCCTTCCTACTATCCGCACCTGACAGCTTATGAAAATTTGGAGGCGCTTAGAAAAATTCTCGGCACCCCCAAGTCTCGTATTCACGAGGTATTGGAAATTGTACGCTTGTCCGATGTTGCCGGCAAGAAAGTCAAAGGCTTCTCACTCGGGATGAAGCAGCGGCTCGGCATTGCCGCCGCCTTGCTCCACTCGCCAGAACTGCTCATCTTGGACGAGCCGACGAACGGCCTCGACCCATCCGGCATTATCGAGATGCGCAACTTGATCAAGCGATTGCCCGAGGAGTATGGAATGACGATCATGCTTTCCAGCCACTTGCTTTCGGAGATCGATCAGCTCGCGACGACTGTCGGCATAGTAAGCAAAGGCCGCTTGATCTTTCAAGATTCGATTTTGGCGATGCGCCGTTATGCACAACAGCGAGTCACATTTAGAGTGAACAATGGCGAACGGGCATGGCGGGTACTGATGGCTGCTGGAATCAAGGGTGAGTTTGCGAGTGATTGCGTGACGCTGCAAGAACCATCCGACGAGCGGATCGCCTTGGCCGTGCGTACGCTGGTCAAGGAAGATGTATCGATCTACCGCGTCGAAGAAGAGAAAAGATCGCTAGAGGATGTATTCTTGCAGATGACGTCGAAGGAGCGAGCAGGATGATCGGCAAGCTAATACAAACAGACTTTTTGAAAATCAGGAGAAAAGGGTTATGGCTTCTCACATTCCTTGGTCCTGTCGGCGTTGTAGCGCTTCAGATGGTCAACTACGGCTTGCGCAAAGACTATTTGTTCAGCATAAGTGATGATCACTGGATGCAATATTTGTATAATGTCCATGTCTTCACACCGCTTGCTCTTGTGCTGGGCATTGCGATATTAGCGTCCTTCATGGCCAGCATCGAAAATGAAACTAATGCTTGGAAGCAGCTCGTGGCCTTGCCGGTTTCCAAGTGGGGGGTCTATCTGTCGAAGTTTACCGTGCTGCTTTGCTTGCTCATGGCCGCTTCAGTGTTGCTGCTGATTGCCACGCTCGCGTACGGCTTAACTCTCGATCTCGGCAGTGAAATTCCCGTAAGACCGCTCTTTGAACTCAGCTTCTACCCTTTGCTTGCTGCCTTGCCGATCGCGGCGCTCCAGTTGTGGGTGGCGACAGTGAGCGACAATCAAGGGATTCCGATTACACTAGGTGTGCTCAGTGTGATTCTCACTTATTCTGCATACTTCTTGCCGGATTGGATGATCTGGAAATGGCCGACCTTAGATAACGCATGGGATGAGCCGCTGATCAATGTCGGACTCGGACTAGGTGTTGGTCTTGCCCTCTATGTCATCGGCATGATCGACTTTGTGAGAAGGGACGTGAAGTAGAAGGTGATCCAGGTCATACACTCAGAATGGTACAAACTGTGGAAATCACGAGTCTCTTGGATAATTGTTGTCGGCCCTCTGGTCGCGTTGTTCAGCGGACTAGCAGCCAGTATGTTTGAACTGGAGATCGACATCAACGAGTGGTACTTGCCACTACTTGCGATGAACATGACGTATGCACTGCTCTTTCTACCTTTAGTTACCGGAATTTTGGCAGGTTTAATTTGCAGGTATGAGCATCAGGCCGGAGGATGGAAGCAACTGTTAGCTTTGCCGGTCACAAGGGGACGAGTATTTATGGCGAAATACATCATTTTGATGGCGATGGTGCTGCTCATTCAACTCATCTATTTGGTGGCGGTGTTTACCGTCGGTTGGATCAAAGGATTTGACGATCCGTTTCCTCTGGAGATTATTTGGAAGACGATCGTGGGCGGATGGCTGGCGACATTTCCACTGGTCGCATTACAGCTGGGCTTGTCGGTAATGTGGAAGAGCTTCGCCGCTCCGTTTGCTGTCAATGTGATGTTTACGCTGCCGGCGATACTTGCGATCAACTCTGAGCGTTTCGGCCCGTACTATCCGTGGGCACAACCGTTTTCCATGATGTATATTGGCGGCGAAGTAGGAGACGTCTTCTTCGTGCCATGGGAGCAATTGATGACGGTGGTCGGCGGGAGCTTCGTTTTGTTTTATTCCGCAGGGTATTTGTATTTTCTAAGAAAGGCGATATAACCGGTGTAGGATGCGCGCGGGCTTGCAGTAATTTAACAGTAATTTATACAAGACAACATACAAAGCCGCGTGATATCCGCTTCTCTATAGATAAAGCAGCCTACTATCCACCGCAAGAATTGTGAACGGTCTTTTCTTGTCAGTGGTCTCGAGCCTATTGTAGGCTGCAATGAAGTCGAATCCAACGCATCACTCAAGATAGAGGGGTGCGTTTTTTCTTATTCTGGAAAAATTACTTTGACACATAGAGTAATTTGCGCTATGATTACTCCATCAGGCAGAGTAAAAAGGGTGTGAGGAGCGAATAACATGAGAAGCGATTTGATTCGCGGCCATCTGGAAGCGATCATCCTAAGCTTGGTGCAGGAGAAAGACCGCTACGGCTATGAGATTTCGAAGGAGATCAGCCAGCGGACAATGGAACGATTTCAGATTAAGGAAGCTACATTATATGCTGTATTTCAGCGATTGGAAAGCAAGGAGCTTATCGAATCGTATTACGGCGACGTGACACATGGCGGCAAGCGCAAGTATTATCGGATCACCCGTTTTGGGCAAAGCCTATTTGAAGGAACTGGTGAACGAGTGGAAGGAAACGAAGACCATTATTGATTTGTTTATGGAGGGATTATGAATGAAGACGATAAAAGAGCATGTCGAAGAGTGGTTCCTTGATGTTCCGGAAAGCGAGAAGAAGGAAACGGTCAAACAAGAAATTATTCAAAATCTTGAGGAAAAAATGTTTGATCTCATGGCGCAAGGAAAGCTGCAGGAGGATGCCATCAACAAAACGATCGTCGAATTCGGGGACATCGAGGAGATCAAGCGAGAGCTCGGCGCAAGTCAGCCTAAGCAGAAAGACAATGCCAAGCTAAACCTCGGATTCTCCATCTGGGGCAGTATTTTGATCATTGCCATGAGCGTATTTATCAATTTATATTATTCACCACAAACGATCTGGTTTGTCTATCCGACGTTCGTTGTCCTGTGGTGGCCGCTCTCGATGTTTTATTACTGGCTGCGCAAAAGATAAGGAGGACAATCGCATGAATAAAGGAACGCTCGGATTTTCTCTCATTGGAAGTGCGATGACGATCGTATTTCTGGGCATTGTCAATATGCTAACAAGTCCGGATACGATCTGGTTTCTTATCCCGTCATTTTTTCTCTTACTTTGGCCTGCAGCGCTTATCTTCGCCTTCAAACGCAGGTATGACTTGTTCTCACTGTTCGGCAGTGCCCTGCTTATTGCGTTCTTGATGACGATCAATTACATGTATTCGCCGGAAACGCCGTGGTTTCTTTATGCGATCTATCCGGTCATCTGGTGGCCAATCGCGACGTTTGCCGGGAAGCGGGCAGCTACGTTCTCATTCGCGGTTATCGCTAGTTTGTGCACGATTATCTACTACTCCGTGTGGAATATTCTCCTGTCTCCGCAATATCCTTGGGCGACTTTCCAGCATATGCTATATTGTGGTGGCCGCTTTCGCTATACTTTGCGCAACGCAAACAGTTTTTCTGGATGTCTGTGGCGGCCAGCTTCATGACGATTATCTTCTTTGTGACGGTCAATGTCGTATCCTCGCCAGGCATCATCTGGGCGGTCTATCCGATCTTCGGCTTGCTCTGGTGGCCGCTGAGCATGTACTACTTTTATGATCGAAAGCGGCGCTTCGGCTCAAGCGATACGTAGATCGATGCGTAAAGCGATGTAACCATACTTCGGCTAACAATGTTTTCCCGACACGCACTCTGATTACTGCCGTCTGCGATACTGGTTGGGAGAACAATCGGTCATCTTTTTAAATACCTTGCTGAAATATTTTTCATCCCGGTATCGACCATCTCCGCAACCTCATGAATCTTGAGCTGCGGATTACGGAGCAATAGCTTCGCTTGGTCGATGCGGATGCGCGTCAAGTAATCGGAGATGTTCTCCTTCATCTCCTGTTTGAACTTGCGCGAGATGTACTCTCTGCTAAGGTAGAATCGCTCCGAAATATGCTGCAGCGTAATATCTTCGCTGTAATGACGTTCGATGTAATCGACAATCTCATAGATGATATGGTGCTCCCGCTTGCGCACGCGCGACAATGCGTCTGACAGCTTGAGCAAGTCCTGCGTCAGCTCTTCCTTTAGCATCTTGAAGGAGAATTTGCCGTGCTCATCTAGCGGGATGAGGAGTTTGCTCTCGGTCGCAAGGTCAATTCGCGAGTCGCTGGAGCCGGACTGTAGAAACTCGTTATAAAGCCGCGACTCGAACACACTGTATTCATGATTCCATGCGGCCAATTGCTCTACTGAAATATGCGGCAAAGCTCGCATGTCAGCAATCCACTGGGCCGCCGCCGCTTTGATCTCGGACTCTTGAGCGCTGATTAAAGCGGCGCGGAAATGCGCTTCATACTTATCGAAGGACAATGCTGGCACCGAAGCATTGTCGCTTGCTCCATACTGGTGAATCCGACCGACCGCTTGCAGCAAGTTCCTTTGCTTGAGTGCATTTTGCGCTTCTTGGTACGACTCATGCAGTCCCCCTAGAAACTTCTTCCGCATCCCGATTCCGATTTCCATGCGGGCGCCGAGCGTGCGAAAGATTCCTTCGTTCAAATCGAGCATTCGATTGGCCAGCCGGTTCTGTTCTCCCAGAAAACGATAACGAGTTCATGCGGGCTGTTCCAATAACGGAATGCGTAGCCTAACGAGCCTTGCTGCAAATATTCCCGGGCGATATTGGCCAGCGTGAAGAACAGCAAATCCAGGTCGGAGGTGAACTTGCGCTTGATAAATTTCGGTATCGATTCAAGGCTGACAAGAGCAATCTGCGCTGTTTCGGGCAAGTGAGCTAAGCCAAACTCTTTCAAAAATTCGGAAGCAAAGTCGTTCGGCACCGCCTCTCCCTGTACTAAGGCTGAGAACGTCTTATCCCAATATACCGGCTTGATCTGGTTGAACCCGATATGGAGCATCTGCTGCTTGCGACGTGCCTCTGCATCCCGTCGCCAGCTTTCCACTGCTTTCGCAAGCGATTCGTTCAATTCTTCCTCGTCGATCGGCTTCAAGATATAATCCACACCGCCGTATTTGACCGTATTCCGCACATAGTCAAAATCGTCATGGCCGCTTATGACGATCGTCTTGCATTCGGGGCTGTGATGATGAATCCACCGCAGTAGCTCGACCCCGTCCTTCACCGGCATACGCATGTCGGTAAACACAATTTCCGGCTTTCTCTCCTTGATGACTCGTATCGCCGCTTCTCCTTCCGAAGCCTCGTATAACTCATCGATTCGGTAACGCTGCCAATCGACAAGCAGGCGAATGGCGTCCCGCACATGCTTCTCATCATCTACGATCAGCGCTTTCATATTGTGAATCACTTCCTCATCTGTGGAATCGTAATGCGGACACGAAGTCCGCCGGCCTGACCGGCTTCCAGCCGCATGTGTACACTTTGATCAAAAAATAGTCGCAGCCGCGACACGACATTCATTAAGCCGATATGATCGTGCTCGTGACTGGATGGCTCAAGCAGATCGACAGGTCGATCCAGCATCGACTGTAGCTGCTCACGGCGTTCAGCTTCGATGCCGGAGCCATTGTCCTCTACGATGATCTCCAGATTGTCATGCTCCGAGCCTTTACTTCGCCGACAAACAATCAAGATTTCACCGTTTTCTTGATCGGAGGAGAAGCTGTGCTTAAAGTAATTTTCGACGATGGGCTGGAGAATCATCCTCGGCACCAAGACGCTTGCGGCCTCCTCATCGACATCGATTTGATAGTGCAGGCGATTGTCAAATCGTTGTCGCTGCAAGGCGAGGTACGATTTGACATAGTCGATCTCCTCGGCAAGAGGAACGCCGGTGTCGTCTGACTTCATGTGATAGCGCATCATTTTTCCGAGCGAGGAAATAAGCGCATAAACCTTACGGTCGCCGTGCTGCAAGGCCAGCGTGCCGATGGACTGCAGCGTGTTATTCATAAAATGCGGGTTCACCTGGGCTTGTAGCGCTTTGAGCTGGTTCGTCTTGTTCGCAAGCTGGAGGCGGTATTCACGAACAATGAGATGATTCAGCCGTTGCACGAGCTGATGGAAGCGTCTGGCCAAAATGCCGATCTCATCCGTGCGATCGATATCAATGTCCGCATCCAGCTTTCCGCTTTCGATCTTATGAATGTAGCGCAGCAGCTTCTTGATCGGATTCGTAAAGCGGAACGAGATATATAGCGTCGCGATCACTGCGATGATCAGAAACAGAGAGACGACGAGCGTATTAATGAACGTAAGCTGCAGAGCATCCTGATATAACGATTCGTAAGGTATGCGCTTAACGATCGTCCAATCAAGCCAATCGACCGGTATGTTCTCATACAGGTGGATGCCCTGAAACAAGTCGTCCTCGTAATGGTAATGCCCTTGTGTGCTGGGGCGTGCAAGCAAGTCATGAATCCAGCCTCCGGATGCTCCTTCAGGCTCGGAAGCAAACACGGCTGCACCATCCGCGTTAAAGATGTACAACTCTTCTAGATCGGGTGTGAACAACACCTTACTGATCTCTTGAATGACGTCCGGGCGCACATCCAGAGACAGAAGTCCCAATCTTTCACCGCTGGGTGCTTTGTTGATCAAGCGATGAATCGAAATGACGTCCTGCTCAATGTGATAAGGGAACTTCGGCTTGCCGACTCCGTATTCGTGGCTGCGATGAACCGCTTCGACGAACACATCATGGCCTTCCGGGATCAGAGAGCGATCGAAGGCAAACGTCTGTCCCGGAGCATAGCGAAACAGCTTATACGCATAGCGAAAAGACGTATCCTCGACAGCGGAGTAAATATAGATTTGCTCCACCTCTGGAACAGAGTTGGCCATGAACTGCAGGTTTCGATACATCTCGCGTTCTTCGATATACGTTTGACTGCCGTCTTGAATTAACTGATACAGGCTGTTAGGCTCGGATAAATCATTGTACACGAGCAGCGATGCTTCGTTTAATTGCCCCATATAGTTGGCAATATTGAGCGCACCTTGATGAATCAAGTTCGTCGTCTCGCGAATGTAATATTGTTTTACGGACTCCTTCGTATAATGATACGTAATCAGAATTGATATGGAGATCGGCACAATGATCGATACGAGCAGAAACAATATCAATTTGTATCGCAGACTGTTGCGCTGCATGAATCGCATAGAAGATCACCCCCGTCTTCTTTATGCCGCCTGAAAGCGATTTCATTATATCAGCACGTATCAATAAATTCCACCATAACCATCATCATCGTCGGTGTTCGATGCGCAGAAGCCCCAATTATACTAAGCATAAGACATTTTATTCTCAATCCATCAGTCAAAGGGGTGAACGCCATATGCCGCAAAACGCTAAACGGCTGTCCGAGTCTGTGCAGCAAGCCGTGTTTGTCGGACCGGCGTTGTTGTTTTTTACACTCATCGTGATCGTGCCGTTCCTGATGAGCTGGTATTATGGATTTACGAATTGGGACGGCGTCAAATCGCAGGTCGTATGGAACGGTCTGGACAATTTTCGCAAGATTTTGCTAGACGATGACGGGTTTCGCAAATCGTTCTGGTTTACAGTCCAATATACGATCGTGACCGTGCTTCTGACCAATGTCGTTGGCTTCTTGTTCGCATTGCTGCTGACGCAGCCGCTGAAGACAAGGAATGTGCTGCGCACGATGTTTTTCTTGCCGAACGTCATCGCCGGATTGCTGCTCGGATTTATTTGGTCCTTTATTTTCGTGCGTGGTTTCGCGGCTGTAGGAGAAGTGACCGGCATCGGATGGTTCCAGCTCCCTTGGCTCGGCACTGCTGAGACCGCATTTTGGGCAATGGTTATCGTCAGTATCTGGCAAGTGTCTGGTTATTTGATGGTGATCTATATTTCCTCGCTTTTCAATATGCCCAGGATATTATCGAAGCAGCGTATATCGATGGGCAACCGCTTGCAAGTGCTGCGAAGCATTATCATTCCGCTCATCATGCCAGCTGTTACGGTATGCTTGTTTCTGACGATTTCCTGGACTTTCAAAATTTTGACCTGAACTTCTCCTTGACCAAAGGCGGGCCGTTCAACTCGACCGAATCTGTTTCGATCAATATTTATCAAGAAGCGTTCCGTAACAATCGCTATCGGCTTAGGAACAGCGAAAGCATTAATTTTCTTCATCGTCGTCGCCATCATTCACGACCATCCAAGTCATGTATACGAAGACGAAGGAGGTTGAGGTCTAATGGAGCAAACAAAATTACACAGCCGCGACTGTTCGTCATGGAAATCTAACTGTATCTGATTGCATTATTGTTTTTAGTTCCGTTTTACTTTGTTATCGTCAATTCGCTGAAGACCTTCGGCGATTGCTGAGCACGCCGCAGGATTCCGGCTAAGCTTTCCGCTTGGATAACTACACGAAAGTATGGGAGATCATGAAGTTCCCGAAAGCGCTTCTCAATTCGTTGATTATTACCGTTTTCAGCAATATTGGGCTTGGTGTGATCAGTTCGATGGCTGCATATCGCATGGTCAGAAGGCCGCACAGATCAACAATCTTGTGTTCTTGCTTTCGTTGCAGCGATGGTCATTCCGTTTCAGTCGATTATGATTCCGCTTGTTCGTGTGGCGTCCAAGTGGATTGATGGATAGCTAGTTGGGGCTTGATTGTTTGTTATTTTGGATTCGGTGTTTCGCTTAATCGTTTTCTTGTATCATGGGTTTATCAAATCCATTCCGCTGGAAATTGAAGAGTCGGCAGTCGTGGATGGGAGCTCGCCTTATGGCGTGTTTTGGCGAATCGTCTTCCCGTTGCTCAAGCCGATGTCGATTACGATCATCATCCTGAACAGCTTATGGATTTGGAACGATTATTTGCTTCCTTCTCTTGTGCTATATGCAGTCCGGATTTGCGAACGATTCCGCTGCAACCTTCTCCTTCTTTGGACAATATACGAAGCAATGGGATTTGGCCCTGGCGGGACTCTGCTCGGTGTTATGCCGATCGTTATTTTCTTCTTGCTGATGCAGAAGCACATTGTAGAAGGAATTACAGCAGGATCGGTAAAAGGATAAGGATACGTCTTGTAAAAACGTACAAGAATATTCCACCTTTATGTTCAATAATTCCTCTTAAGTGTTCAATAATGTAAGTTGTTTACAATAAATGAAGTAAGCTTATACAATAGATGGGGAGTTCGTTACAATTAAAGGAAGTTACTTAACAGGGAGGCATTAGCTAATGAAAAAATTAACTGATGTATGATGCTGGCTGTACTGCTACTTTTGCGGCGCTTGCAGCTCAGGCGGCAAAAAAGCAGATACGGAAGCCGGCAACAACGCTGGGGCAGGCAACACCAGCGAATCCGGAACGGCGGCGTCTACCGGCGAAGAAGTGACGATTCAAATGTTCCAATTTAAAGTAGAGATTGCAGATCAATTGGGAAAATTAATCGAAGAATATCAAAAGCTTAATCCAGCATGTAAAATTCAACTCGAGACAGTCGGCGGCGGTGCGGACTACGGCGCGGCACTGATTGCGAAATTCAACTCCGGTGACAAACCGGACATTTTAACAATGGCGGATTCACAGATCTCGACTAATGGATCGAGAACTTGAGGATCTGTCCGATCAACCTTGGGTTGAATGATCTTGTGGACGTGGCAGAAGAGCCAATGACGAAAAATGGCAAACTGTATGGGCAACCGCTGAACTTGGAAGGTTATGGATTCCAGTACAATAAAGATCTGTTCGCGCAAGCAGGCATTAGCGAGTTGCCAAAAACGCTCGACTCAATTGGAAGCTGCAGCTAAAAAGTGCAAGATGCAGGCATTACACCGTTTGAAACGGCTATGGTGAATGGTGGGTACTTGGTAACCATTTCGTTAACCTTCCGTTTGCTTATCAGAAAGATCCGAATGCATTCATCGATGGTTTGAACAAAGGAACTGCGAAAATTCCGGGTAATGAAGTGTTCGATCAGTGGGCTGAAATTGTTTGATCTGACAGTTGAAGTATGGCAACAAAAATCCGCTGCAAACCGATTACAACACACAAGTAACAGATTTTGCAACAGGTAAAGCGGCAATGACACAACAAGGTAACTGG
This sequence comes from uncultured Paenibacillaceae bacterium, assembly GCA_963755735.1. Lineage (GTDB taxonomy): Bacteria > Bacillota > Bacilli > Paenibacillales > DA-C8 > Insulibacter. The sequence continues at coordinate 9,749 of CAVWLN010000003.1, read as the reverse complement.
ACACAAGTTCAAATTACAAAAACAAATCCGGATATCAAAATTGGCTTCTTACCAATGCCGATCAGCGATGACGCTGCGGCGAACGACAAATTGCTCGTAGGTGTACCGAATAACTGGGTTATTAACAAAAATTCTGCTGTGAAAGAAGAAGCGAAAAAATTCCTGAACTGGATGGTCAGCTCCGATGTCGGTAAGAAATATATCACGGAAGAGTTCAAGTTTATTCCGGCTTTCAAAACAATTCCTGCTGACGAGAAAGTACTTGGACCGCTCGCTGCTGACATTATTCGTATAGCAAAGCAGGCAAAACACTGAGCTGGAACTGGTTCAAATTCCCGGGCGGAGAAGCTTCCAGTAAAAAATTCGGCGATATGATGCAAGCTTATGTCGGAGAGCAGATTTCGAGAGAAGAGCTGCTCGAAAACTTCCAAGCTATCTGGGAAGAGATGAGCGAGTAACCCGCATCGTCCTTACGGAAATATTGAATAAAGAAATACTTGGCTGGCGCCAAGTCCTTCAGGACGCAGGTGACAGCTTAGATTTCTTATGCTTGTGAGGTTAGCGAAACTTATAAACTCTATATGTATAAAAAGCACCTGACGCGTACCGGAAAGCCGGTGCTGTCAGGTGCTTTTCACATTGAAGTTTGAAAGTTCCGTTATGCCAGAAGGGCATTTAACTCTTCAATATCCTTGTTCATCATTTGCTCCGTGTAGTTGCCGCCACTGAAATTGACTGCCGCTCTGAGTGGCATGTAGCGCAACATCGCCTCCATCATTTCCTGATTATCTTTCAGCATGGCACCGAATCCCGTCTTGTCGATGATCGCTCTTACCTTTTCTGCTATGCGCGGATCAGCGAGCAGGTCGCCCAGCAAGGTGTTGCGATGTACGGTCAGCTGGAGCTTGACCGAAGATTGCACTTCCACGCGAGCAGACAGGCAAATATCGCGAGACGAACGGCCAACCAAGATGTCAAATTGTCCACTTTCCGCAACCCAATCCTGCAGATCAACATGATAGTAAGCGAACGCTCTCTTATCCAGCGTGAACGATACGGTCTGCTCTTCGCCTGGTGCTAATTCGACCTTCGCGAACTGCTTCAATTCCTTCTCAGGGCGAATGACGCTGGATTCGATATCTTTCACATACAGCTGCACGATCTCCTTGCCGGCACGCTGTCCGATGTTTCGGATGGTGACACTTACCTGTAAAGTTTCGTCGTCACGCATGCTCTTCTTATCGACGGTAAGATCTCGATATTCGAACTCCGTATAGCTTAGACCATGACCGAATGGAAACAGCGGTTCAATTTCCTTCTTATCATAGTAGCGGTATCCGACGAATATCCCTTCTTGGTATACCGCACGGTCGCCTTCGCCTGGGAACGACAAGTAGGACGGCGTATCGCTTAGCTTCTGCGGGAATGTTTCCGCCAGCTTGCCGCTTGGATTCGCATCTCCGAACAGCAGGTCAGCGGCAGCACCGCCGAACGCCTGTCCACCAAGATAGCCTTCCAGCACGGCCTTCACCCGGTCGATCCAAGGCATTTCAATCGGCGAGCCATTGCTTAAGATAACAACCGTATTCGGTTGCACTTCCGATACCTTCTCAATTAGCACGCGATGGCTTTCCGGTATCGCCATGTGTGTTCGGTCATACCCTTCCGATTCGTAGCGATCAGGCAGTCCGACGAACAGCACAGCGACGTCCGCTTGTTCGGCAGCCTCAATAGCCTCTTCGATCAGGCTGGCATCAACATCGTCGGTATCAAGCGAATAGCCTTGTGCATAGCGTATGCTGTCTGAATCCGCCACCTTCGCTTTGATCTCCTCCAGCGGCAGATCTAATCGGTAAGGATTGACATGCGAGCTGCCGCCGCCTTGATAGCGCGGTTGAACAGCGAACTGTCCGAGTACGGCAATCTTGGAGGACTTGCTAAGCGGCAATAGCTGATCGTCATTTTTCAGTAGCACCATCGATTCTTGTGCGACTAGCCGCGCCAGTTGATGATGATCTTCCAGGCTGCACTTCGCTTCCTTATCTCGGTTCTCCGTCGCTTTCAGGATGAACGTCAGCATGCGTTTGATAGCGCGATCCAATGTCTCTTCGGACAATTGCCCGTTCTTGACCGCCTCTACGATCTTCGCATCTCCTTGTCCATAGCTGGACGGCATCTCGAGATCAAGTCCGGCTTTGAGGGCGTCAACACGCTCATTTACCGCACCCCAGTCGGAGACGACGAAGCCTTCAAAGCCCCATTCATCCCTGAGAATAGACGTGAGCAAATATTCGCTCTCCGAGGCATATTCGCCGTTTACTTTATTGTAAGAACACATTACGCTCCATGGCTGGGCTTGCTTCACAGCACCTTCAAAGCTGGCGAGATATATTTCACGCAATGTGCGCTCATCTACTACGGCATCTACAGACATGCGGCGGTGCTCCTGATTGTTTACGGCAAAATGCTTCAACGAAGCCCCGACACCTTGACTTTGCAGTCCTTGGATATGGGCCGTGGCCATCTCGGAGGAGAGGTATGGGTCTTCCGAAAAATATTCAAAATTGCGTCCGCAAAGCGGGGAACGCTTAATGTTGGCTCCCGGTCCGAGCAAGACAGAGACGTCCTCTGCTTGACACTCTTTGCCGAGCGCTTCGCCTACGCGATGCAATAAGTCGCGGTTCCATGAGGAAGCAAGACCCGCCGCAGTTGGAAAACAAGTGGCCGGGACACTCTCGTTAAGCCCGAGATGGTCGGCATCCGACCGTTGCTTGCGCAGTCCGTGCGGTCCGTCCGTCACCATGAGCGAAGGAATGCCGAGCCGTTCCACCCCTTTGGTGTGCCAGAAGTCCAGTCCGGAGCACAATCCGGCCTTCTCTTCCAAGGTCATTTGCGCGATCCATTGGTCAATTTGCTGCTCATACTTGCTCATACAATTCTTCCTTTCCTGAGTATGATTGATGTTTAGCGGATAACGCTTTCATTAAGTAATGTAATGTATGGCTGATCGATTTTATGGTATTATTTTTAGAAATATCGTATTTATTTTAGATTTGTGAGCGTGGTCATCATGATAAAGTATAGAATTTCGATGAAACGATTAGAGCTAATGGTTGCCCAAAATCGCGAGGAGCTCGTCTTCCATCAAGATCCGCTTGCGGAGTGGGAGCTCTTCCATCAGGTGAAGAACGGAAACACTGCGAGAGTTAGTCAAGCTTGGGGCGTGGTAGCCAGGAAGCTTGGCACCTTAAGCCGCAAAAGCCCGTTGCGCAATATGAAAAATTTGGCGATCTGCGGCATCACGCTTGCGACGAGGGCGGCGATCGAAGGCGGTTTGTTCTGGGAAGAAGCTTATACGCTTAGCGATTTGTATATTCAGTCGATCGAAGACTTGCATGATGTGGAAGAAGTGAATGCGGCATTTCAGGAAGCGCTGCTTGATTTCACGGAGCGCGTAGAACGGAGCAAGCGAGATCACGTCAGCATGCCGGTGGCGAAGTGCCAAAATTATATTTTTAACCATTTGTATGAAGACCTTCGGCTCAACCAATTGGCTGAGTTGGTGAATTTGGCTCCAGCTTACTTGTCTACTTTGTTCAAACGGGAGACCGGCATCACCATCAGCCAATATATCCAGCGCGAACGAATTGAGGAAGCGAAGCGGCTATTGATGTTGACGGACAGCACGATCGCCGAGATTAGCTCACGGTTAAACTTCTATGACCAGACGTATTTCGGCAAAGTATTCAAGAAGCATACCGGCATGACACCGAACCGTTATCGGCAGACGTATCAGCTTTATCATGTTTGAGAATGGAAGCATATGTAGGGACGCATGTGTGAGGTGACTGTGTGAGGTGACTGTGTGAGGGGGTATGTGTAAAGGTGTATGTGTGAAGGCGATCCCTCTCACTGGAATCTTATGCAACATGATCAGAACATTTTTCGTCTACATGTTGAACTGGGTGCCTTGGCGGGACAACTAGTATTCTAACGGATGTGAGAGAGCTTATTCGGCCATTTTCAGCCGTTTTGCGAATCTAACGGTTGTCAGAGCCGCTATTGTGCCATTCAGCAGCCCAATTCGATCGATTTGTCACAAATAACGCCCTGTAGATCCGTTAGATTTAGAAACCGGTTGTTTTTCACAAAATAGCGCACCACAGATCCGTTAGCATGAACGACTGTGAACTGGCCATGGACTAAGCACGAACTTGGCATGAACTTAGCAACAACTAGGCTAGAACTTAACACGAACTTCGCATGGATTTAGCACGATCGGGGCAAAGAACCGGCCGGGAACCGGACATGAATGAGAATATTACTGAGCATGAACTGGAAATCGATCTAGCATCAACCGAGCTGCCACATCGTCTTCTCCAGACAATCGTTCGACGCATTACACACCCGCCTATATTGACGCATGACTGTATACATGGTACAAATAAGACATAAACTAATAATGGCCAAGGATGTTGGAGCATCCTCGGCCAGCCACAATAGATTGCCTTATGGGCGATCGGCAGGTATCGAGAATAGACCGACACCTTTCCAGGGGGGCGGTCTATTTGCGTCTATCGGACATGATCATCACGATCAAGGCGCCGAAAGCAATCATGAGCGAAAGGGTTTCGTGCAAGCTCATGGGCATCACCCTCCTTTCCATGCGGAATGAAGAGATCTGCCGACCGCCCTCACGGGCCGATTTTCTATCGTAGCAAGATCAATATATCATAACACCCCTTTTCTGGAAACCCTTCCAATAAACATAAAATACAGCGATCAACAACCATCATAGCTGTTCCGCAGAGTAGTCAGCGAAACCTGACTTTCCGGACAGCTATTTTTTTATTCTCTCTCCCGATTCACCGTGAATGGTCATGAAAACGATACCACAATGTCACGATACTGTTAGTGTAGGGTCGTTGTACAGCGCTATGATGGAAAGTAGATAAATGTGCAAACCTTAGATGAAAAGCATGGTGACAACAGACCAATATGACCATACACACTGAGACAAAGGAGGCACTAACCATGAATAAGAAGACAGCGGTTCCTAGTGAACATCAGAAGCCTAGAACGGTTCTCATGCTCGATCCTGAGCTGGACGATCAGAATACATTGATTAGATATTTGCTGTATAGTGACCATTTCCAAACCGAAGGACTCATCTATCAGAGCAGCATCTTCCATTGGAAAGGCGATGGCAAAGGTACGGCCTTTGCAGGAAATAGTGAGCATACGAGGCTGGGATACGGCCCGCAAACGAACTGGCGGTGGGATGAAGGGACGAGGTTTATGGAAGAAGCGGTGGAAATTTATGCTTCGGTCTATCAAAATCTTTCCGTCCATTCCGATGGATACCCTGATCCAGATGATTTGCGTGCAAAATCTTTGAAGGCAATGTGGAGTTTCCTGGAGATATGTCGAAGGACAGCCCTGGTTCGAATCACATCAAATCTCTGATGCTGGACGAAAAGCCTGGCAAGCTCTACTTATTGACGGGAGCCGGTCAATCGACGATTGGCAGAGCCTTGAAATCGATCGAAGAGCAATACAAAGCGACGGATCAATGGGAGCAAATATACCGTCACATCTGCAGCAAAGTGATCATCCAATCCTTCGCCGATCAAGACGGTGTATACCCGGAATATATTGGGCCGAATTGGCCGGACATCGAATTCCGGGAGATGTCTACGAAGGTTTGGGGCTATCTGGCTCCTCAAGTGGTGCAGCCTGAGGATCAACAATATTTGTCGGCAGCCTGGATGCGGCAGCATGTATCAGAAGTAGGGCCATTCGGTTCGTTTTATCGCGTATGGGGAGACGGGAAGCGAATGCACCAGCACGATATAACGGACTTCTTCGGACATGCTGGTCTTACGGTAGAGCAGCTGACCGAGCTCGGCTACAGCGTCTGGTTCACACATCTGAAGCAAGAACTAGGAGAAGCGGGATCATGGATTTCCGAAGGAGATACCTCGATCTTCATGAACTTGCTGAATAATGGCCTGGATGGCCATGTGAATTCCAGCTACGGAGGATGGGGAGGACGCAATGGCAAGGACATCGATCCGAGCGGGAAGGCCTCCAAGGACTATGCCGCCGCTCGCTGGTTTGGGGCTGCGCAGCGAGATTTCGCGGCACGCATGAAGTGGAGCGTCACTCCGAATTATGAAGGCGCCAACCATGCGCCCGTAGTCGAGCTAATCAGTCCGGTAAGCAAGAAGAATCGGTTCGACCCGGTCAGAAGGTTGTACTGCAAGCTCGCGTCCATGATCCTGACGGCGATCATGTGACAGCCAAGTGGTGGAGATATAGCGATGCGGATACGTATCCGGGAGAGATCGAGCTGCTTCCGCATGATCATCTGAGTGGCTCACAAGAATCAGAAGAGAAAAAGGAGTTCCCAGTTACTCTACCGGATGCATGCGCCCCGAAGCTCGAGCGGGTGATTAAGCCCGAGATCACATCTGCATGTGAATTTATCGTTCCTTATGATGCGGCTGACGGTCAGACGATCCATGTGATTATCGAGGCTACAGACAACGGTACTCCGGCCTTGACTTCGTACCAGCGGGTTGTGCTGACGGTTTCTAGGGTTTGCTAGGCGATTAGCATTCTGCACAAAGAGGAGCAAAAGTCATCAAACCGCGAGCGGAAAAGTCATCAGACTGTTAGAGGCTGTCTCGCCATTTAGGCTATGATGAGGATAATTCACGATGCACAATATCAAGGAAACGGGGATCGCAATATGGCACACACGGTAACCAACAAAGACATAACGGTGAACAGTGCGACAAAGAAAAAAAGAAGGCTGAAGCCATACATTCCACTCTTTATTATGATGACACCAGGGCTTCTCTTTTTCTTAATCAACAACTATTTGCCTATGCTAGGTATGGTCATTGCTTTTAAGGATATTAACTTTACGAAGGGAATCCTGGGAAGCGACTGGGTGGGGTTCAAAAATTTCGAATACCTGTTTAAGACACAGGACGCTTATATCATCACGCGAAATACGATATTGTACAACGGTGCATTCATCATACTCGGCTTGATCTTTGCAGTAGGCACCGCTATTTTGCTTAACGAGCTGCGCGTGCGAATTTTTACCAGGTTTTATCAAAGTATGATTTTGATCCCCCATCTGATTTCGTACGTTATCCTTGCGTATCTTGTCTTTGCTTTGCTGAGTTTGTCAACAGGATATGTGAATCATACCATCATGCCGATGCTCGGACTGGAACCGATCTATTGGTATATGGAATCGAAATATTGGCCGTTCATCCTCACTGTTGTGAACTTGTGGAAGTCGATTGGCTTCTCCACCTTAATCTATTTTGCGGCGATTATCGGCATCAGTGAGGAGTACTATGAAGCGGCTCGACTGGACGGCGCGACCAAATGGCAGCAAATCCGGAAGATCACAATTCCGCTTATTACGCCAGTCATCATCTTGATGCTGCTGCTCAATATCGGACAAATCTTCTATTCGGATTTCGGTTTGTTCTATCAAGTGCCGATGAACTCCGGCATGATCTATGATACGACGGACGTCATTGACACCTATGTGTTTAGAGGCTTGCTCGGTCTCGGGAACCTGGGTATGTCTGCGGCAGCCGGGGTCTACCAATCGATCGTCGAGTTTACGCTCGTTCTCATATCCAATTTCATTATTCGGAAAGTAAGCAAAGAGAACGCATTATTCTAGGGGGATGACCATGAAGAAAGAAAATAGAGGTTGGCAATGGTTTGCCCATATATATTTAGGCATGTTTACATTGGCTTGTATTCTCCCGTTCGTCTTGTTAGTCTCGTCTTCTTTGTTGGATGAACAGGTAATTTTGCGGAGCGGGTACTCCTTTATTCCGACTACTATTAGCTTTGAAGCTTATGAATATTTGTGGCGGATGAAGGAAAGCATCTTCCGAGCATACGGCATTACGATACTCGTGACTGTAGTTGGCACGGTTGGCAGCCTAGCGGCTACTGCGCTGCTTGCATATCCTCTGTCACGCAAAGACTTGCCGAAGCGTAATTTCTTTGCTTTTGCCGTATTCTTCACGCTATTATTCAATGGGGGACTTGTTCCGACCTATCTCGTCTATACGGATATTTTCGAGATTAAGAATACGATTTGGTCGCTGATCTTCCCAGGAATTTTTATGAACGGCTTCTATGTGCTGCTCATGCGAACATTTTTCCAAAATTCGATTCCGGACGCGTTGATCGAATCGGTGAAGATTGACGGAGCTGGGGAATGGCGCGCCTTGTGGTCGGTCGTACTGCCGCTTTCGACGCCGATCTTGGCGACGATCGGCTTGTTCCAAGCGGTTCGTTATTGGAACGATTGGGCGAACGGATTGATCTACTTGACAGACACCAAGCTGTACAGCATTCAGGTCTTACTGAACAAAATTCTTGAAGACATTCAGGTGCTGCGCACGGTAGAGCTTTATGGAGCAGAACAGGCCATCGCCCAGCTCCCAGGGGAATCGATTCGCATGGCCATCGCCGTGGTCGGTGTCGTGCCGATGCTGGTCGCCTTCCCGTTTTTCCAGAAATATCTCAAGAAGGGTATTGCGCTTGGCGGTGTGAAAGGGTAACCGGACAACTTATAATAGAAGTATAGGAAACAGTCCATTATCGTAAGGACTTTTTCCTATTTAACGAGTACGTAGCCAGGTTTGATAGATTAGCCGTAATTATGGGTGGGGGTAGATGAGAACATGTTCAGAAACATCAAGCAGATCATAATTTCAAACTCCATCCGTACCAAATTGATCTTTTTGGTTCTATTGTTGACATTACCTTTGATTATGATGCTGATCTATAACAACACGTATGCCATACAAGTCGTGCGCAGCCAGGTGTCCGATCCTACAAGTACTTGCTGAGCACGTACATTACGCAAGTCGATACCGATCTTACGGCGGCGCGAAAGTTTGTGCTCGACGTCTTGGCGCTGGATCGAAATTTCTTGGCCATGGAGCAGGCGAACTCGGATGATGTATATTATTTTTCCAAGATTCAGATGGCACAAGATTTGCAGCAAGAGATGAACAAGAACCTTTCATTAGAGTCATATTTCCTTTATCATGCGGCTCGTGACGATTATCTTGGGGTGTACAACGGCTCTCGTTCGTATGTTTATCAAGAAAACTTCAAGCAACATATGACTCACTTTTTGCAAAATCATGACCATAAGCATTGGCTGATCACGCATAAATGGATCGTGCAAGCGTTTGATCAGCAGCACTATCTCCTGTACTTGATCAGATCCGGAGACTTGTATATGGGCGCGGTCATCCATACGCAGGATTTGCAACGGCCGTTGGAATTCATCGAAATACCGACTGGCTTCACGGTTTATGCGACGAGTCAAGGGGAAGCGATTACCTCTATGGAGCAGCCTGCGAATGAAACGATCAACTGGCGTCAGCAAGTGTACGATTATTTTCAGACCGGTGAACTCGATCGATACGTCGTGTTGACCGAGCAATCAGAAGAAGGTGGCTTTTATCTTGTGGCGATGATTCCCGATGAGATGATCTTGGAGAATCTGCCTTATCTGCAGAAGATTAACGTATGGATCTTGTTAGCGTCCTTTATTGTCATTCCTATCGGGCTTTATTACTTGCGGCGCACCATCCTGCATGCCGATTCAACGAATTATTAACAGCATGAAGAAAATTCAAGGGGATAATTTGCATATTCGCATCGAACCTTATCCGACCTCATTCGAG
>CAVWLN010000002.1:0-13121 GCA_963755735.1 uncultured Paenibacillaceae bacterium | reverse complement strand
TCCCTTCTCGTATTCCTTCGTATAATAATCGAACGGAATATTTTCCGGGATGAACAAGATGGCGTTGTACGACACCATTCCGTCAGCACTAATGTGAATATGCTTGAGCGGCTTGTCGAAGCCGTAATGCTTCTCCTGGTAGAAGTTTTCATAGTCTTCTGGCTTTAGCTCGTTCTTGTTGCGGCGCCAGATCGGCACCATCGAGTTGATCGTCTGCTCCTCGATGTGCTCCTCGAACTCACCCTCGCTGCCTTCCTTCGGCTTGTGCACCTTCACATCCATCTTGATCGGATAGCGGATAAAGTCGGAATACTTCTTAATAATCGAACGAAGGCGATACTCTTCAAGATATTCGTCATACCGATCGTCCTCTGTGTTTTCTTTCAATTTCAAAATAATGTCGGTTCCTCTCGTCGACTTCTCCGCCGGCGTATCGTATAACCGTCCGCCCCTTTCGATTCCCACTTGAACGCCTCATCGGAATCGAGCGATTTGCTGATTACGGTTACGACATCAGCGACCATGAACGCAGAGTAGAATCCAACGCCGAACTGACCGATAATATTGTAGCCGTCCTTGCTTTCGTGCTCTGTTTTGAAGGCGAGCGAGCCGCTCTTTGCGATTACCCCGAGATTATTTTCCAGCTCCTCCTTCGTCATGCCGATGCCTGTATCGGAAATCGTTAACGTCCGCTTGTCTTTATCTGCTGTGATCTTAATGTAATAGTCATCTTTATTGAACTCAATCGCATCGTCTGTCAGTGCACGGATAATAAATTTTGTCGATGGCATCGCTGGCGTTGGAGATGAGCTCTCGCAGAAAGATCTCACGCTGCGTATAGATGGAATTAATCATCATTTCCAATAGTCGTTTCGATTCCGCCTTAAATTGTTTCTTGGCCATGGTTATACTCCTTTCCGTCAATGATTCAGCCGCGAGCCGTATTTTTTAGCACTCTTAGCCCGAGACTGCTAATTCACTACCTAATATTACAGATCGACAATTTGACTGTCAATATTTCCTCTTACAGCCATTACATTCTCCATGCCATAACAGAAGCTGTGGCAATCTTGTGCCATACGTTCGCGCTGATCGCTCTCCGTCCGCCGGCTTCCTGTTCGCTCAGGCAATCGTAGCGCAGTACGTCCTGCTCAAGCTCTTCAAGCTCGTCTTCATGGCCGGCCAAGTAACCTTCCAGCCGTGCGATGGCCATGTTGAGCCGTTGCAGCAATCCACCGATACGAATGTCGAACACTTCGAGGCCGAATATTTTGTTTTCTGCATCCACTGACTGCGGTACGAAGCGGCAAATTGCTCTGTGCGGCGCACGATTTCCGGCAGCGTTTGCTTCACCATCTCGTGCAGTGCTGCGCGATCATCCGCGATAGGCGCGCCGAATATGAAGTCCAGCCTCGCACTTCAATTCTAAAATGCTGCATAGCGCTGCCTGCACAGCAAACAATTGCTCCCACTCGCTGTTACGCGCACCGCATTCGCCAATTGCTGTGCTGCTTTCTGGTAGTGATCGGCATACGCTCCCGGCACAACGTGCTGATCGAACAGGCCACAAAGGACGTCCTGATACAGCAAATATTTAGACGGGTTGACAGAATGATTGTCCTTGGCCGTATTGTCCGGCACCTGCAGCGGCAAATCAAGCTTCATAAAATCCGCATATGAAGCGTTCACGCATGTACGAAACCGCTGGCTCAGATGGGCTTCATCTGCACGATTCGCATAGCATAGCTCGGCCCATAGCTGCAATGTCGGGAGTACCGAAAACATCGACGCCTCTGCCCCATTGTCACCCCAAGCCGTCACGAGCACGTCCTTGATTCCTGCTGCAAGACAGCTTTGATGCGCCAGCTGGCTCGCTTTTTTGCTAAATTGATTATTGGGCGTGAAGCCTGTCCACTTCCAGGCACCACCAGCAAATGCGATTCGCTCGCTCATCTGCTTATGCTTCAGCAGCATGTGGTCGTAAGTATGGCGGCTCGTGGAATAGTAATCCCAGTACACTTGGGTAATATCATCCGGAATTTGCTTGATCACATCCTCGCTAATAGGAGCATTCGGTTCATAATATTCCCCGCCAGTCGCCAGCCGGAAGAACATATCGCTCCACATCATCGGCTCATAATCGTATTTGCGTGCCAACTCCATAACGCGTTCGAAATGCCGCATCAAAATCTGCTCACGATTGACAAATCCGTGCTTCTCAAATATTGGCCCAGCCCGATCAGATGCGCTTCGTCCATGCCGATATGGATCGTGCGGCTCCTTAGGTGAGTTCGCAGCGTGCGAAACATCGCATCGATCAATTCATAGGTCGCCTCTTCCTCCGCTAGCAGGATGTCGTCAACATCGTGCACATGGCGGAAGGCCGGCCATTGCAACGCTTGATTGAGATGGGCCAGCGTTTGGATGCACGGGACGACCTCGATGCCGAACTGGGCGGCATAATGATCCATCGCTTGCAACTCTTCGCCGCTATACCGGCCGCGCATGTATCCGAAGTACGGATAGTCCGGCAGCTCGTACGTATCTTCCATATATAGCTGAATTTCGCTGTAGCCCATCAAGGCAATATGCCGGACAAGACGCTGAAAGCCGTCCATATGCATCACGGCATTGCGCGAGCAGTCGACCATGACACTCAATCGATCATAGGCCGGTTCTTCTCGTACATTCAATGGTGCTTCCGGCTGCGACTCGAGATGCTCCACGAGCAGCCCTAACGCTCTTGCCCATTGATGCTTCGCTTCGTATGTAATGCGTGCTGACGTACCGTCGTATGTAACCGAGATGCCGCTACCTGTATCGTCCGACTTTGAAATCTGAACATTCACGCCTGACGGTTCAAGCTCGATATGCAGCAATCGCGAAAGCTCGGCGCATGCACTCTGCTGAACCGGTGACAAGCCGGTAATGTTAAGCTTCATTCCTTTGCCCTCCCGCTTCGTATTCTTACTTTCCATAGTATAGAAATCCTTCGCTTGCGCCAAGTCTGATTTCGTTACGTAAAGGGGGCATGCGTGCGAGCGTGGACGTGGCAATCGGATGCTGCCGTGAGGTCGAGAAGCGGACGCGGCTAGTGAGCGAGAAGCGGATGTAACTCAGCGAACGAGGCAAATGAGCGCGTGAAGCGGATAGACCTGCGAACGAGGCAAGTGAGCGCGTGAAGCGGATGTGACCTGCGAACGAGGCAAGTGAGGGCGTGAAGCGGATGTAACCTGCGAACGAGATAAATTGAGGCGTGAAGCGGATGACCTGAGAAAGAAACAAATGAAGCGCGTGAAGCGGATGACACTGCGAACGAGGCAAGTGAGCGCGTGAAGCGGATGTAACCTGCGAACGAGACGAATGAAGCGCGTGAAGCGGATGACCTGCGAACGAGGCAAATGAAAGAGTGTGAAGCGGATGTGACTTACAGATGGGACAAATGGATTCAGCAAGTGGATTCCGCTAATGGCTGCGGCCGGCCAGAATTAAGGGAACCCAAAGTTCCCTTATTCTATAAAAATGGCCGTTTTAAGCGAAATAGCGGAACGAAAATTTCCTCTATTTACCGCAAAACGGCTAAAAAGTCGTTATTTTCGGGGTTTTGAGTGAAATAACGGAAATTCCACTTCCCTTATTTAGCGAATAATTAGGTTTTTCGCCCAATAGCGGAAATTTGACTTCCTCTATTTAAGGACGGAAGGAGAGAAGTCCGGCTTTCGTCGCAGGTGTTCCGTTTTTTTGCCGCAGGTATCCTACTTGGCGATATTGGTGCCCGCCAACTTGACGATAACCGACCGACTTTCTACGCCATTTACCTACTTTTCGCGATAGTATCCCACTCTACGACGCTGTTACCCTGCTTTTCAGTTGGCGACATCCCACTCGTCGACCTGGCGCCCTGCTCTTCAGCGGATAGTATCTCGAATCCCACTCGGCGGCGCTGTTTAACCTACTTTTCGCGATAGTATCCCACTCTGCGACGCTAGTACCCCACTTTTCAGCGGGAGACATCCCACTCGGCGACGCTAGTGCCTCACTTTTCAGTGGGTGGCATCCCACTTGTCGACGTTGGTGCCCTGCTTTTGTGCTATAATCTCAGTCATCGCGTGTTTATGCGGAATTCCGGAGGAGTTGCAGTCGAATACAACCTCCGTGCTGTGCAGAAAATACCAATCGTGATAATAGCCCATCAGCTCGCCTGAATGCCATGCATACGCATTCGGTTCATGCTCCGGCGGCGGAGCGATGAAGGGCTTCTCGACGAATACATTAAAGGCATGCATACCGCCCTGATTCGTAAACGCTTTGTAGTTATCGAAAATCTCCCGGCGATATTCCGGCTTGATATAATGTAAAACTCCGCTCGAATATACAATATCGAATGGCGAATCCAAACGGTAATCGAGAAGATTCGCTTTAAACGCGTTCACATGAACGCCTGCGCGCTCTGCTAGTTGGATGGTTTTCTCGATGCCAGCCTCCGAAATATCAAAGGCCGTCACATCGTAACCATTGCGAGCAAAAAACACCGCATCCCGTCCTTCTCCGCAGCCGATATCGAGCAACTTCAAACGCTTCGTCGGCGGCATCAATTGTAGCACCTGATAGCACATTGGGTTCGGCTCTACTCCCCAATAATAGTCTGCGATGCGATATTCATCCTCGTAAATCGAAACTTTGTCTTGCTGCGACACATACCCAAGCAGTCCATCCACACTAATCCCGAGCACTCTCGAAAGCTCTGGAAGCAGCGAAATATCCGGCATCGTCTGTGCGTTCTCCCATTTGGAAACGGCTTGATACGAAATGTTCAGCTGCCGCGCCAGCTCCTCCTGCGTATACCCGAGCTCTTTGCGATACCTGCTAATGTTACGCGCCAACATCACCTTCATGTCCTGCATCGTGAAATCCCGTCCTTCACTATCGTTTCTGCTATCCACAACCTTATTGTATGTTCGTTCCCCGATCTGAACAATAACCGTACAGGTGAGATTCCTGACGATTCAACTATAGGTTGAGGCGATTTCACTTCCCCTGGCGCAGTAGATTATATACCGGCAAAGTCGCCGCATCCGTATACGTTAAGCTGACATCTAAAGCAAAATTGTCACGCTCAAATATCGCTAGCCTTCAAGCCCCGTTCTCTGGCTTTCTAGCGAGATAGTCTGGGGTTACCGCCCTGTTCACTCTTTTGAACTGGATATGCAATATTCGTTTTGGATGTATAGATTTCTTGTTTTTGGTCAACTCTAGTTTCTATCAATCATATTCCAGAACTAGGAAATGAGAGGATGGGAGATTAGAATGTTATTAACAAAAAACAAGAAACTGTACAAAATCATCAGCCTGACTTTGCTGCTGGCAGCTGCCTGGCTTCCAGCAATGAGTGCAATCGAGGCATACGCACATCAGACCCCAAGAGGGGAATATAAAAAAATTGATCAATTAGTTCGTCCCGATCAAAGTCAGCACCAAGTGAGTTCCAGTGCAGGAACTTCTATTTGGCCCAATCAATCTTTGGTGTATGGATTAGAAGAAGCCGAGGGAAGATCTGCAAAATCATATATTCCGAAGTATTTGGTAGATCAATATATGCGGAAGAACGACACAAGCGCCCAAACCGTAAGAAAGACTTCGACAAGTTACACAATCAAAAAAGGCGATACTTTATATAAAATCGCACAATTTTTCTCTACTTCCGTAGACTTGATTATGCTAGAAAATCACATTACCGATCCGACAAAGCTGCAGATCGGTCAGAAGCTGACGATCCCTTCGCCTGATCATGAAGTCACCGCTTGGCTGTCAGGCGACGGCAACATTACAGACGTTTTCTTTGCCACTTTAACCGCATATACGGCCGGCTATGAATCTACTGGGAAGACGCCTTCACATCCTGAATACGGCATTACAGCTAGCGGCGCCAAGGTGAAAGAAAATCATACGATCGCCGTAGATCCTAGCGTGATTCCGCTCGGCACATATGTTTACATTGAGGGCATCGGCATCCGGAAAGCGGAGGATACCGGTTCCGCGATCAAAGGGAGAAAGATCGACGTATATATTCCAGAACTCGAGGAAGCACTGGAGTTCGGCGTGAAGAAGAACGTGAAAGTGTACGTATTAGGCACGCCTAGTGACCATGATATTCATCTTGCGTAAAGATAACGTGAGAGCGGCGGTGTACGCGAGGCGCAGTTGTACGTGCTGTGTATGCGCTACGGCACATATACTGCTGTACTGATGTATGCGCTACGGTACAAGTTGCTGTACAAGCTGCTGTACATCCTACTGTTTGTACCGTTGTAACGTACGAAATATGGAAAATATGTCCGACTCTGCATGAAGGAGCTTACGATTGAACGATATGCCGCGTCAAAATGACCCGTCGCTCTTCTCGCTCCACTTTAAACGAAAAATCGTACAAACCAAATGGAAACCGAGAGCTTCCGAGTGTTTGTACGATTTTTCATATAATATATGTCGGTTGGACGCCTTTTCGCCCGGCTTTGTACGATAAATCGTACAAAATACCGCGGTTCGGCGCCATTTCCCCAAGATTTGTACGACAAATCGTACAAAACGCCCACAATAAGGCATTTTTATAAAATTTTGTACGACAAATCATACAAAATGCCAGCAACCGCAGCAAGACGTCCAATCGCGAGCTCCCAATCGTAAGTGTGGTTACCACCGCATCAGTGAGTGTACCGTCATCAGTGTGCTGACCCATCACGTCAGCGAGCTCCCAATCATCAGCGTGCTTACCATCGCATCAGCGAGCTTAAGCTTAATACTCCAATCCCCACTGCTTGCGCAGCGCGTCCAGCGTCTGCATAATATTGCGCGTTTCCTCCAGCGGCATAATGCTACTTTCCTTACGCCCTTCACGCAGACAGCGCATCGCTTCCTCCGCTTCGAACAAATAGCCGTGTACCGATCGCTTGTCCTCGAACGTCACGGATACCGCATCGTCCCGGTACAAGTAAGCTTTGCGGCTCGACAGGAAGTCAGGCAGATGAATATAGCCTTCGCTTCCGTATATATACGCCTCGTTCACCATCCGCAAGCGCACACCACCGTTCACTTGCGCACTCTTGCCGTTGCCGTATTCAAACAGCGCGGAGAAGCGCTCATCCACCCCGGTTTCTCCGATGTAGGCCGTGCTCGAAATGCGTTCCGGCTGCTTGCCGAATACCATCGATGCGAAGGAGATCGGATAGATTCCAGCATCAAGCAAGGCGCCTCCGCCCAGCTTCTTGTCCAGCAGACGATGCTCCGGCTTCCAGCCGATATTGAACGAGAAGTTAGCCGTAAGGGCCATCACTTCCCCGATATATCCTTCTGCAATCCATTTTCTCGTTTCAACGATTGGCGGGAGATAGCGTGTCCACATCGCTTCCATCAAGAACGTGTCGTTCTCTCTAGCGACGGCAATCAGCTCCTCCGCTTCCGCCGCGTCCATCGTGAACGGCTTCTCGCACAAGACGGCTTTGCCCGCCTTCAGGCAGCGAAGCGCACCGTCCTTGTGCATCGGATGGAGCGTTCCGATATAGACGATTTCTACTTCGTCATCCTGTACAAACTCGTCATAGTTACCGTATGCGCGGTCAATGCCATATTGCTGTGCAAACTGCTTGGCCTTCTCCTCAGATTGCGACGCAACGGCCACGATCTGCGCATTCGGCGAATGCAAGAGATCCGCAGCGAACTTGTTGGATATCCAACCGGCGCCCATTATTCCCCATTTTACTTTCCGCTCTGCCATCATTTCATCTCCCTTGTATTCAAGTTTGTACCCGGCGCTTAAAACTCGCTGATCATCAGAATCAGCCCTTCACCGCCCCCGCAACCATACCTTTCATGATTCGTTCTTGCATGGTCAAGAACAGCACAATGACCGGCACGACCGACACCGCCATAGCCGCTAAAGTTAAGCTATAGTTGGTCGAGTATCCGTCTGAGAACACCGACAGACTGAGCGGTAAAGTTTTCAGCGCGGAATCATTAATAAACACGAGCGCAAATGCGAATTCATTCCAATATCTTAGGAACGCAATAATGGCAACCGTCGACAACGTAGGCATCGAGAGCGGAAACATGATGCGGAAGAAGATGCCCCAATATCCGCTGCCATCAATCGTAGCCGCTTCCTCCATTTCCTTAGGCAACGCCCCCATGAAGGCATAAAGCAAAAACACCGCAATCGAAAATTCAAATGCAAAGTAAGGCAAAATTAACGCCCAATACGTATCCAGCAATTGAATCTGATTCAGCATAATAAAGAGCGGTACGAGCGTGCTATGAATCGGAATCAGCATACCGAGCAGCAAGGCAGCCAGTATCGGACCTTTCAGCTTGAACTGAAAACGCGACAAGCCGTAAGCAGCTAATGCGCCGAGCAGCAACGTCAAAATTAATGTGACGACCGATACGAAGAGCGAGTTGAACATCGCTCTGCCCATGTTGGAAACTTCCCATGCGCGGACAAAGTTATCAAACTGCCAGCTCTCCGGCAGTGCAAACGGCTTGCTGTATATTTCTTCATTCGTTTTGAACGCGCTCAAGAATAACCATATCAAGGGATAAAGAGTAAGTAAAGCATAAATGCCAAGAAACACCTGTACGATCCAATGTCTGATTTTTGATCCGTTCATTTCCCTACTCCTCCCCGATTAGTCTTTTCTCTTCATCAATAGTTGGCTGCCGCCGATAAACAGCAAGCTGATGATCAAGATGGCCGCCGATACTGCACTACCGTAACCGAACCGATATATTTCGAACGTATTGTTATACATATACGTTGCCAAGAGTTCGGTCGCATGAGCCGGGCCTCCTCCAGTCATGACGATGACCAGGTCGAATGCTTTCAGGCTTCCCGAGATACACAGGATGACCGCTACTTTGATCGTATCCCAGATCAGCGGGAGCTTAATATAGAACAGACGCTTGAAGAAGCCTGGACCATCCAATTGGACGGCATCTTCAATTTCGCCCGGGATATTTTGCAAGGCAGCAACGAAAATAATCATATATAGTCCGATATAGTTCCAAATAATCGGCAACGTTAAATAATAAATCGCAGCTTTCGGATCAGACAGCCACGCGCGAGTCAAATGCTCGAGCCCCAACAGCTCCAATACTGCATTCAAGACCCCCATCTGCGGATGATAAATAAATCCCCAGATCAGGCCGATGACGACAGACGATAGAACGAGCGGCATGAATACCGCGGATCGAACAAACTTTTGAAATAGCGTACTGCGCCACAGAACGATGGATAAAATCAAGGCGATCGGCACCTGGCCGAATACCGATGCGAGGATAATGATCAGATTGTTCTTCAATGAATGCCAGAAGATGGAATCTTGAAACACTTCAATGTAATTCGCAAATCCGATAAACGACGCCTCGCCGATCCCGCTCCAATTGAAAAATCCGTAATAAGCAGACCAAACAATCGGCACGATGACAAATACACTATATATGAACATCGACGGGACCAGCGCTGCGAATAAAAACCCTCTAAGCCGTAGTTTTGGTGTCATGGTGACCTCCTTATAAAAGCATTTCAGCTCTTGCGAGACAAGAGCTGAAAGCCTGTTGATTATTTCATTGGCACTGCTTCGTCAATTGATTATTCGCGCAGAGACTTCTCTTGTGCTTCTTGCAGCTTCTTCGCCACTTCCATCGGATCTTGACCCATGAGCAGCTCCTGAAGTCCGTTGTTGATTGCCGTCGATGCAGCGGAAGTCAGCGTGTTATCATACACTGGCGTCATCTCGATACCAGCGAGCAAGTTGTTCGCTTTAATGAACAAGGAATCCACTTTCTCTGGATCTGGATCTACCTTGTAGCTGACGAGCTGGCTGCTGTTGACGATCGTTTCCTGAGCCTTAGGACCAGACAGCGCATAGATCAGTCTGAATGCCGCTTCTTTCTGTTTCTCATCCACTTTGCTGCTCAATGCGAAGCCTGTTCCGACAACTCCCGATGTCGTATTCGGCTTGCCTTGACCACCTGGCACCATCGGCAATATCGTTACTTCGAGCTTCTCTAATACTTCAGGTGAAGCAGTATTCGCCAGCTCCGGCAATGCCCATCCACCGTCAATCGTCATCGCAGCTTCTTCTCTAGCAAGCAAGTGCTCTGCTTGCGTATGGTCGATGCTGTTGAATCCGTCTTGGAATGCGCCCATCTCTGCCAGATCTTGCAGAAGCGTAAGGGCTTCGATAAATACGTCGTCTGTAAATTTCGCTTCCCCTTCCAGTGAAGCTGCTTCAAGGAACCACTCCGTACCCGTTACACGATCGGCAAGTGCGCTAAGGATACTCGATTGTGCCGGCCATCCTGCTTTGTTACCAAGTGCGATCGGGATAATGTTATTCTCTTTCAACGTTTCGACAGCAGTAACGAGTTGATCCCATGTTTCCGGTACTTCAATGCCGAGATTTTCGAAGATTTCCCGGTTGTAGTACAGTAAACCTGTTGGCGTAAGACCAGTTGGCACACTGTAGATATTGCCGTCTACAGTAAATCCGTCAAAAGATCCCGGTAGGAAGTTTTCCGCCCATTCCGGATTGTTCTCAATCAACTCATTGATCGGCTCAATTAGCCCGCCGCTCTCAAATTCCTGTGTCATTGCATTCGGCCACATGATGAATACGTCCGGCATTTCGTTTGCGGCAGCAACCGTCTTCAGACGCGGTCTATATCCGTCTGACGGAATTGCCTGCACGTCCAGCTCAATATCCGGGTTTTCCTGCTGGAACTCTTCGATCAATGCCCGCATGCTGCGAGACTTCAGATCATCACCAGCCATATGGTGCCACAAAGTCAGCTTTACTTTTTCCTCTGGAGCTGCGTTTTGGTTGCTCTGTCCTCCGTTGTTCGTTGCGCCGCCAGTTCCGTTTGAACCGCCCGACTGCGAACCGCCACCGCATGCTGCCAAGACGAGAGCGAAAATGAGCAGCACGCTGATCCATTGTAAACGTTTCAATGTATACCCCTCCTATTATGTGTGGTTTCTTGCTTGTCCAGCTCCTCCCTTGCGGAGATGAGCTGTGCCGGCAAGCTGCGACTCGAATTGCGATGCCGGCCTTGGTGCTCCAACTAGTTCAATTACAGTATAGTAGGAGGACGATAAAGCCATAAGGGGGGGAATTTCGTCTGATAGGTAGAAGGTTTTCGGATTGAGTGATGAAATCAGCGATGGATTCAGTGATTACCGTTTCTGTATTCTGAAGGAGTTTTGCCCATATATTGCTTGAACAATTGCGTGAAATATTTGACATCCTCATAGCCGACTTGCCTCGCCACGTCATGCACTTTGGCGGATGTTGCCTGTAAGATTTCAGCCGCTTTTTTGATGCGCTCGAGTTTGACAAATTCGATATAGGTCATGCCGGTCTCACGTTTAAACACTTCACTGAAATGGGTCGCATTCCAATGCACTTGGCTGGCAACGTCGCGCAAGGATAGATGTTTATCATGCAAATGTTCAATAATATAAGCCTTGGCACGCTTAATCGTCGATTCCGGCGTGTCGGAAGCGAGATTGTAGTGGGTTAACAATGCTTGCAATCGATGGTGCAGCTGCTCTTCAAGCGGCTGGGAAAAGTCAAATTCGCCGTATATTTGGCTCTCCTGTGCGACCTTCTCGCTGACTTCCGCTCCTGCTGCTCTCTCCAGCCAGCGATGGCCGGACACAACGATCGATTGCAGAAAGCCCTTCATCGATGAAGGCGTAACCTCCGGATCGGATAGCTCACGATCCACTATCTTCTTCACCCAGCTGCGCAATTGTTCAACATTGCCCAGGTGCAGAAGCTGGATAGCTCCCGCTCCTCCGTAATCGTGCACATCGTGCGGCCGCCAGCCCGATCCTTAAGCGAGTCGAACGTGAGGATGTGACTCGTATGCGGCAAATGCTTGAACGAATCCGCATAGTGCGCTGTTTCCCAAGATTGACGGAGCTCATGGACGTGATGAACCGTTTGCCCGACTGCGGCAAACATGGTACATTTCAATTGAGTTTCCAGTAATGTAACGGCTTGTTGTATGGCAAACGTATCATCACCGGCAAATTTCAAGCTTTCAATCATGACGATCGAATGCTGATGCCGCAACGTTTCGCCGCGCAGAAGCTCCTTCACAATATTGTCCACAGCAAACTGCAGCAAATCCTGGTTGAACAGCTCCGAGCCCCAGCCGGAAGCTGTGAGAATGACGACGCGCAGCGCTTGTCCAGCGTCAACGCTTGCTTGCAAAGAAGGGAATAACACGGACGCCTCATGCTGCCAATTCTCTTCCGTAATCCCTTCAAAGAGCATCCGTTCGAGCCATTCCTTGCGGAAAGCATGCTGCTGCTGATCGATCTGTTTTTGTTGCTCACGCTTCTGCATCAAGCGGTGCTTCGCCATAAGTACAGCTTTGCTAATTTCGTCCGCACGCTAGTCTTCAGCAAGTATTCATTGATGCCTTGTCGCAGCGCTTCCTGCGCATAAACAAATTCATCGTAGCCTGACAAGATGATCACTTCCGTATCCGGGTACTGCCTTATAATTTGCTCAGACAGCTCCAGCCCGCTCTTGCCCGTCATATGAATATCCGTAAGAACGATGTCCGGTCGTTCACGCTCGATGATATCGACCATGCTTCTTCAGCAGATGCGGCTGTACCGATTACGCGAATGTCCAGCTCTTGCCAATCGATCACTTGTCTGAGTCCTTCACGAATGATCACTTCATCATCTACGATTAATAGCTTCATCGTATCTTTCCCCCACTGACAAATATCCATTCCTTGCTATGCATGCAGCTTCACCGATTACTGAACCGTGATCGGAATCGCGAACTGCACCTTCGTTCCTTGACCTTCCTTGCTGCTGATCTTGAGCCCCGCACTCGCTCCGTAATATAACGTTAATCGCTGATGCACGTTGCGGATGCCATAACTGCCTATCGCATGATCGTCGCTGTCCACAGGCTTGTCCAAGATCTCCAGCAGCTCCTCCAGCTTTTCCTTGCGAAATCCGACACCGTCATCTTCAATCGTAAAGACCATGTGATCGCCTGCCAAATAACCGCCCACGCGCACACGACCGGTTCCTTCCTTCT
>CAVWLN010000001.1:0-64279 GCA_963755735.1 uncultured Paenibacillaceae bacterium | reverse complement strand
ATTTGATATACTGAATGTTACGCTAAGGAAGTTTGACAGACAATCGCCGGCGGATGTATAGCCGCGAGAGGAAAGTCCGGGCTCCACAGGGCAGGATGCTGGATAACGTCCAGTCAACGCGAGTTGAAGGACTAGTGCCACAGAAATGGACCGCCGATGGCGCGGTTTATGCCGCGAACAGGTAAGGGTG
This sequence comes from uncultured Paenibacillaceae bacterium, assembly GCA_963755735.1. GTDB lineage: Bacteria > Bacillota > Bacilli > Paenibacillales > DA-C8 > Insulibacter. Next base: position 64,089 of record CAVWLN010000001.1, on the reverse strand, counting down.
GAACCGTGGTGTAAGAGACCACGAGGATGTATGGCGACTTACGTCCTGGTAAACCCCATCTGGAGCAAGACCTAGGAGGAACGCAGTGCTTAACGGCACAGCCTTAGCCCGAGGACGCGTTCGGGTTGGTCGCTGGAGCCATGCAGTAATGCACGGCCTAGATAGATGATTGTCACTTTCGCCGTGGGAGGGCTAATCCCCGTTATACCACTTGAAAGTACAGAACCCGGCTTATGGCAAACTTCCTTACACGCCTACATAAAGAAAAGAAGAAAGGACTATCTCCGCGGTGCAACTGACTTTAGACTTGTATCCGGGAATGTTTGTCCTTTTTGCGTGCGCATTCGGCGAAACGAGATGATCGAGTTTCCAGTGGCAGCTGTTCTCCCGAACTATCCTTCGTCTGTCCGCTGGAGCGCTCAGCCATTAGCGCTTGCTCGATATCGATTTGTCCGTGACCGTAATAGATGTCGTGTCCGGCATCGCCTAGATCAGTCGCTGTGGAGCGGATCAATCCCATGATCTCTTCGTTTGTCAGCGTCGGATTCACTCCGCGAATCATCCCAGCCAGCGCCGCAACATGAGGGCTGGCCATGGAAGTCCCGGACATGGCAGTATACTGGTTGCCTGGATACGTACTGGCGATGCTGACTCCAGGGGCAGTGACGTCAACGTAAGAGCCGATAGTTGGAAAACGATGCGATTTGTCCGTAATAATCTGTCGCTCCTACAGCAAGAACTTCCTCATAGGCTGCCGGATATCCCGGTGTTTCTGTACTGTCATTTCCGGTTGCTGCCATCAGGACGACATCATGGTCATAAGCATAGCGAATGGCATCATGCAAAAATTCTGCCTGCGCATAGTTGCCTAAACTTAAGTTAATGACTTGGCACCGTTATCGACCGCCCATATGATGCCCTCAGCTACTGCATATGTGCTCCCGGCTCCGCTGGAATCCAGCACCTTCACCGGCATGATCTTGCTGTTCGGTGCGACGCCGGCAATGCCTTCATAGTTGTTCATTTGGGCGGCAATAATTCCTGCCACATGCGTCCCATGACCGACATCATCGGCGGCATGGTTGCTGTCCGTATAAACGTTGTACCCGGTCGTCATATTGTTTTGCAAATCCACGTGAGCGGGATCGACCCCAGTATCGATCACCGCAATCGTTACCTCATCTCCGCCCGAGATGTTCCACCCGATTTCTGTGCGGATCGCCGGTAAATTCCATTGATAATCTTCATAGAGAACGTCGTTCGGCTTAATGGCTTGCTCTTCATTCGTTACATAAATGTAGTGCGGTTCAGCATACCAAATTTCATGCTCGTTGTGGAAGTAGCTCATCATTTGCTCCGCATCCATCGAGCGGGAACGGAATACGAACGCATATCCGAGCTTGTCGATGTGGTCTGCATCGATCGCTTCAACAATTTGCGCCAATTGTCCATCACTTGGATCGCTGGCAAATCGGACGACAATCTCGTTCATGTAATAATGGCTCACGTTTTCATTTTCTTCCGGTTGATCGACGTCAACTTTTCTCAGCGTATCTGAATCTGCTGCTTGGATACCGAACCGTTCATCACTCGGATAAGGGACGAGGCGCAAGTTTTTACGCTGCTCAATGCGCACATGCTCCAGCACCTCTTGCTTGACGGCGCCGAGCATATACGATTGCCCGTCATCCTTGGGCAAGGCCAGCACGAAGTACGGTCCGTCATCGGTAGTAATGCGCGGCGATTCATACGCTCGCCCTGACTTCGCAGAGTCCCGTGCCAGGTCGAGATAAGGCGCGACTTCCTCAGGCAGCTGCTGCCGATCTCCTTCCGTGACCATCTGACCGCCCTGCATGCTTTCGAGGTACTGCATATGCGGTCTTGATCGCTTTAGATCAGCCAATGATATGTGCTGCTTATGATCTGCTGCGCTATGGAGGACACGTTCAAAGTCGAGGCGACAGTGGTTGCGGCACAATTTTTCTGTCATCTTGATGTCTTGTTCAAGCAATTGCTGTTTGACTTTGAGTTCTGCAGCCCCCTTCCTTTGTCTATCATGGTCTGGAGCTTGCTTGTCACCCGACTTCGGAATAACCATTACGACGAGCAGCAGCAGTAGAACTCCTGCCGTGATCGTTTTCCAATTTATTCTCATCAATGTTACACCGCCTTAGCTTTTTCAACACAACCATAATGGCTGATAGCACAGCCATACTGGTTGATTCGTTATATCTTTATTGTTCGGTTTTTTCCCATGCAATTATGTCAGGTGAAATATTGGTTAAGAAGGGATCGGATTTTCAGCATGTACATGTTCGCGCGTATTCATTTTCACACGTACACCTATATTCGCGTATTCGCGAGTATCATATTCCCATGCATACATATTTACACGTATAGATTGCCGGCAGTACGGAGACATTGAATAAGGGGTGATGATGATGCCGCAAGTGAAGTGCAGTGTGTCCAACTGCGATTATTGGTCGACAGACAACCGTTGTTCAGCTGACCTTATCATGATCGATATTGATAAACATGCAGGTGCAGATTACAAGGCAGAGTTTGCAGGCGAAGTTTATGACACGGAGCATCAAGACCATGCTGAACATGCCAAGGAAACTTGCTGCCATACGTTCAAGCCTAAACAAGCCTAAGCCTAAACAATCGTAAAGCCGGGTGAATATAACATGACATCGGATCGTCAGAAAAAGAGGAAAAGGGCAAACGAGCGAGCTGCCAACAAGCGACGCAGCGATCATCAGTCGGAATTTTCCGCTGAACTCGCTAACGGTCACGTCAAGGATGGAAGAAGCATCGCTTTGGCTGATCGCATGGAAGAAACAAGCAGCATGAATGCGAGGAACGCCGCCGAAGAAATGGGAAGCGAGGCAACTGGTCGCTCGCTAGGCTGGTTGGCACTCGCCTTGTCCATCGCCTCTTTGTTCGTGCTTCCGCAATGGCTCGGTCTTGCCGGAATCGTGCTTGGCGGTGCCGCATGGTTTACCGGTACGAGAGGATTAGGTTTGTGGTCGATGGTGATCGGTGCAGTATCGTTACTTCTGTATATTGTACTCGTCCCCTACTATGTATAATGGTGTAAAATAAAGCCAAAGGCTGTCTCAAACAGCGGTTTGTACTCACTGTTTGGGACAGCCTTAGCTTGTTTATATGCGGAAATGAAAATCGTGCCGTGGCACGGGTGTCGGACAGAGCGCATCGAGAAGTGCGCTGCTTGAACGTTCGTGCTGCCCGCCTTGCGGTCGCGACGAGCGGTGAATGTGCTAGATCGGCCGAAGCATTGCTTCGCTGAATGTGACGTTGGCTCGATCGAATGCAATGTGGGTGGTCGTGACATATTGGGCAAATGTGTGTGGTTCGTCTGAATGTACGTCCGAATGTTCGTCTGAATGTTCGTCTGAATGTTCGTCTGAATGTTCGTCTGAAAGTTCGTCTGAAAGTGTTGTCCCACCGGATGCTTTGCCTCGGGAAACGCGTCGCTCTGACGATTCTGTACGAATAATCGTATAAAAGTTGCAGGAAAATCGTTGTTTTGGCGATTCTGTATGAAATGTCATACAAAAATCGAAGGAAACGATCGAAATGATCATTATTTGTATGAGAAATCGTACAAAATCTTCATAAATCGCGGAAATCGCCAGATTTTGTATGATAAATCATATAAACGACGCAAGTATCCTGGAACACCTGCTCGAGAACTCGGGGATCACTCGAGGATCACTCTCTGGAACACCTGCTCGAGAACTCGATGATCACTCGGGGATTGCTCGAGGATCACTCGAAGATCATTTTCAAGAGGAATATCAAACCCACACAAGTATGCCATCAAATGCCATTAATGATGATGGAACTGACGGATGCGATCGTGATGATCGCTTAGTACGGGCGAGCGATCGATACGATTCCTCATATGCCAAACGACCAATACGATTAACAAGGACGTAAACGCCAGCGACAAATAAAGAGGAGAGGCGAATACGACAATTTTCATTAACAAGTAAGCGACAATCATGGAGCTAACCGGGGATATGATCCATATGAACATGATTCGCTTGACAACCGGCTTGCGGAAAATTGCCAATCCGATTTTTTCGCCGCCTGCGGCGATGATCGCCATCGTCGTGGCTTGTGTCAGCGGAACGGGCAGGCCGATTAGCGAAGCGCTCATAATCAGTGATCCGCCGGTAAACGAAACGACACTTCCTTGCAGCAAGCTAAGCTCCGTGATTTTCTTCCCGTTTGTTTCCAGAACTCGCAAGCCAAGCGTAACGGCTCCGCAAGCCATGGCAAGTGCGCCGATAACTAGGCCTAGCGACATCGGAACGATGCTGGCGCCGATTAACGGTCCGACGGCATTGGCCACATTGTTCATCCCGGCGCTGAATGATTCGTAACAACCGCAAATGATCAGGATGAGAACCAGCACTTGCTTCCACATTCCCTGCTTCGTGGCAAGTCGCTTATCAAGCGGAGCCAGCCATCTATTGAGCATATAGGAAATGATAAAGGCGAGTATTGGAGTGAGCAGCCAAGCAAACACTATTAGAGCTAACGTTGACCAGTATACTTGTGAAAAAGCAAGACCTGCTCCTACCAGACTGCCGACCGTCACTTCGCTCGTGGACAGCGGGATGCCGATGCGATTGGCGTAATACAAAGTCAGGCAAGCTGCAATCAGAAGCAAGATCGACACCTCAATCGTCATGAGCGGATTCGGAATGATCCCGTGACTAATCGTGATCGCTACATGAGAACCACTCGTTACAGCTCCGAGCGCAGCGAATATAGCTGCCAGCCACGCTGCCGCACGCAAGCTTCTGACCGCACCACCCCCGTAAGCTGCACCCATTGCAGCAGCCGTGCCACTCGCCCCGATGCAGGCGGCAAACACGATGGCCACGGTAATTGCAATGGCTGACATCATCATCCCCATCACTCCCTGTTTCGCTTTGTGCCTCTGTCAGAATCAGTCTACCTAAAGGTTAAAATATGGATAACCGCCTTTGTAGGTGAAGAATAAGTAAGCCTAATTTATAATGAAACATTTAATGATATATTAGAAAAAATTATATAAGACTAACGAGCGGTCGATCTGCCATTGTATATGGAACATGCAAGCAAAAAAGTGTACAATTGAAGCCGACATGCTTAGCAAAGAGAGGATTTATAGGCTTATGATTTACTTTGACCACGCAGCCACTACACCGCTGCATCCGGAAGTGCTGCAGTCGATCCATGAAGTGATGTCGCGATATTACGGAAATCCGTCCTCGCTGCATCGCTTAGGAGTCGAAGCGGAGCGCTTGCTGACGAGAGCGAGACAGCAAATTGCAGATTTGTTAAACACGTCTCCAGCCTCGATCATTTTCACATCCGGCGGTACAGAAAGCAACAATCTAGCGATTAAAGGAAGCTTGCTCCAATATGACAATAGAGGGCGGCATATCGTGGCTACCCAAATTGAACACGCGTCCGTGCATGAGGTGCTAAAGCAGCTTGAAGCCAGAGGATATGAAGTCACTTATTTGCCAGTCGGACGGAACGGACAAGTTGATCCGGATGAAGTGATCCGCTCGATCCGCAGTGATACGGTGCTTGTCACCGTCATGTATGTCAATAATGAAACGGGAGCGATCCAGCCGATTGAACAAATTGCCGAACGATTGAGAGCTTATCCGAAAGTGTTGTTTCACGTTGATGGCGTGCAGGCATTTGGCAAACTTCCGCTGAATCTAGGGAAGCTCGGTGTTCATTTGATGACGTTGTCTGCACACAAGGTTCATGGGCCGAAAGGGGTCGGCATTCTGTACAAGCGGGAAGGCTTGCGCCTGGAACCGCTTTTGATCGGCGGCGGGCAAGAAGGCGGATGGCGCTCCGGCACGGAGAATGTGCCGCTAATCGTCGGTGCAGCCAAGGCGTTTCGGCTTGCCACAAGCAAGCAGCAAGACAGCTATGAGCATGTGAGCAAGCTGCGATCCGTCCTGCTAAGCAAGCTGCAAAACCAACGTTCATTAGTCATCAATTCACCGTTGGAGGATGGGCTTGCTGTACCACATATTGTGAATATATCTTGTCCCGGCGTCCGTTCGGAAGTCGTCGTGCATGCGCTGGAGGAGAAAGGATTTTATATTTCTTCCCGCTCAGCTTGCTCGTCCAAGGATGACAAGCCGAGCCGCGTATTGCTTGCGCAAGGTCTTTCCGAGGAGCTTGCCGCTAGCGGTCTGCGCATCAGTCTGGCGGACGATCATACTTTCGAGCAAGTGGAGAGGCTCGCAGATGCGCTGCTCGATGTAACGATCCATTTGCAATCGATTATTCAACCATCATCGTCTCGTGGGGGTTAAAGTGATGCAACCAGAACTCATCTTGCTCCGATTTGGAGAACTTACACTGAAGGGGAAAAACCGTACAAGGTTTGAAGATATGGTGATTTCCCATATTCGGCGGCTAACCGCACAATACTCGCAAATCAAAATCGTCAAAACCTACGGCCGCGTCTATATCGAATTGAACGGAGCGCCGTATTCTAAAGTCGCCGAACAATTGAAGAAGGTGTTCGGACTGCGCTCCTTTAGTCCGGTGCTTCGTGCGCCCCTTGACCTGAGCCAAATTCAAAGCACGGCTCTGCAAGTCATCCGAGCATTGCCGAAGCTGCCGCAGACGTTTAAAGTGTCTTCGCGTAGATCGTATAAAGATTTTGCTTATGACTCCATGCAGTTGAATAAGCTAGTCAGTGCTTATGTGCTTAGCCATACCGAGGGGTTGAAAGTGGATGTACATGATCCTGAGGTGGAGCTTTGGGTAGAGGTGCGGCAAGAAGGCGTTTATATTTTTTCGGAAATTGTGTACGGGCTGGGCGGATTTCCGCTCGGCAGCAACGGCAAGGCAATGCTGATGCTTTCCGGCGGGATCGACAGCCCGGTAGCCGGATGGATGGCGATGCGCCGCGGCTTGCGTATAGAAGCGGTGCATTTTCATAGCTATCCGTTTACGAGCGAGCGCGCTAAGCAGAAGGTCATCGATCTCACCCGTAAGCTGTGTGCATACGCAGGAGAGATCAAGCTCCACATCGTGCCGTTCACTAAAATTCAGACCGGACTAAAGGAAGGCGCCCCGGAGCGATTGTTGATTACCTTAATGCGCAGAGCGATGTTCCGTATTACGGAGAAGCTGGCGGAGAAACATAACGCTTTGGCTATCGTAACCGGAGAAAGCTTGGGACAGGTCGCCAGCCAAACATTGCGCAGCCTTAACACGATCGAGCGTAGCGTGCAGATCCCGATTTTGCGACCTTTGATTACGACGGACAAGCTGGACATTATTCGCGTAGCTGAAAGATCGACACGTACGACATTTCCATCCTGCCTTATGAGGATTGCTGTACGATCTTCCAGCCGCGCAGTCCGAGCACCAATCCGAACTTGCATTTAACTGAGCGGGTAGAGGCCGGCTTGTCTTGGCTGGAAGAAGAAATTGAGCAAGCCGTGCAAAATACGGAGCTTATGATCATTCGCCAAGAGGAAGATTCGCCAGAGAACTCCTTCTTCTAAAGCTGTAACCTCCGTCATACACATGCTATGAGCTTGTTTACAAGACGCAAGCCTTCATACACGTGACGGCAGGGGTTGGTAGGAAGTGGAATGGGCAATCATGCTGGGGAAGATCATGCTGGTCAACTTGGTGTTAAGCGGTGACAATGCAGTCGTTATTGCCATGGCGAGTCGCAATCTGCCGGAAAAGCAAAGAAAGAAGGCCATTTGGTGGGGTTCTATCGCTGCGATTGGCCTAAGAATCGTGTTGATCTTTGTCGCGGTATTGCTGCTTAGCATACCGTTTATTCAAGTTGTAGGTGCCGCATTGCTTATGTACATCGCGATCAAATTGCTGGACGACGACGATCATGCACATACCGAAATTCGGCAAGCGGCTGGTCTCTGGTCGGCTGTCTGGACGATTGTGCTCGCGGATTTTGTCATGAGCTTGGACAACGTGCTGGCCATCGCGGCAATCGCGAAAGGCGACATCATGCTGATGATGATCGGCGTGCTGCTCAGCATTCCGCTTATTATTTGGGGAAGTGCGCTGGCTGTGAATCTGCTGGTCAAATACCCGATTTTGAACATGCTCGGTGCCGCCATTCTCGGCTATACCGCCGGTGAGATGCTGCTTGGCGATCAGACATTGGAGCGGTGGGTTTCCGTTATGCCGCACCATATTCACCTCACCGTACCTCTCGTCTGCGTCATTTTTGCTTTGCTGCCTGGCGTATTGAAGCTGCGGGCGAAGTAATCGATTGATTGTTAGCGAAAGCGAATGCGGATGCTGGTATTTTTTCGCTATCTTTAGTAAACTATACTTAGATTGATTACAACGTTCGTAAGGGGTACGAATTATGCAGGCTAATCGTATGTCAATTGGCATCATCATTATATTACTCGGAATCTTTATCCTTCTCGGTAAGCTCGGTGTCATTGCATTCGTTTGGAGCATTTTTTGGCCAGTGTTTGTCTTGGCTCCAGGCATACTCTTTCATTTGTTTTTCTTTTCTCGGGTCATGCCTGCCGGAGTGCTGATTCCAGGCGGGATTTTGGTTACTTATTCTTTAATGTTTTTTTACTGCGGGCTGTTTGGATGGCATTCGATGTCGTATTTGTGGCCGGGATTCATCTTGGGCGTCGCCATCGGCTTGTACGAGTATTATATGTTCTCGGACGATAAGCCGCGAGAAGCCTGGATTGCTTCAATGGTGCTCGGCGCGATTGCAGTCGTGTTTTTCGGCTTTTCTCTCATGAAGACGAACGGCATTTATTTAGTCGCCGTCTTGCTGATTGTCATCGGCGTCTTTATGATTGTGCGTCGACCCAAATCGTGGTGACAGCTTCTTTCATTTCAAACATTGTATTCAGAGCCGTTTTTTTATATAATTGTAAGAGGCGTCGGCGTATGTCCGGCGCCTCTTTCGTGAGAAACGATTGTCAAATTTGCACTCTTAGACAGCTGTCATCATACTGAAGATGGCTGCGAAAATGGAAAGGAATTTCAAACGTGCACAAAAGAGAACACATTCGCAACATTGCGATTATTGCCCATGTTGACCATGGCAAGACGACACTTGTCGACAAGCTTTTGCAACAATCCGGAACGTTCCGTTCGAACGAAGCCGTAGCCGAACGGGCGATGGATTCGAACGATTTGGAGCGGGAACGTGGCATTACGATTTTGTCCAAGAATACGGCTATACACTATAAGGATTATTTGATCAATATCGTAGATACACCAGGACATGCTGATTTTGGCGGTGAAGTGGAGCGCATCACGAAGATGGTGGATGGCGTCCTATTGATCGTTGATTCGTTCGAGGGCTGCATGCCGCAAACGAAATTCGTTCTTCGCAAAGCGCTGGACAACGGGCTGACTCCGATCGTCGTCATCAATAAGATCGACCGCCCGAACGCTCGACCAGCGGAAGTTGTCGATGAAGTATTGGATTTGTTTATTGAACTGGAAGCTAGTGACGAGCAGCTGGACTTTCCAATCGTATATGCATCCGCGCTGAATGGCACGGCCAGCCTGAATGCGGAGCAGCAAGACGACAATATGGAAGCTTTGTTCGAGACGATCGTCAAGCACATTCCTTCGCCCAAGGAAAGTATGGAGGAATCGTTGCAATTTCAAGTGACGATGCTCGATTACAACGATTATTTGGGCAGAATTGCGATCGGCCGTATTAATCGCGGCATGATGAAGCAAGGCCAGCCGATTGCGATCCTGACACGTGACGGCTCGATGAAGCAAGGGCGTGTTGAGAAGCTGTTCGGTTTCAGCGGCTTGAAGCGGGTTGAGATCGAGCAAGCTGGCGCAGGTGACATCGTGGCCGTTGCCGGAGTCAAAGAAATTAACATCGGCGAAACGTTGGCGGATCCCGCCAATCCCGAACCACTGCCGCTTCTAGTCATCGATGAACCGACGATGCAGATGACGTTCCTCGTGAACAACAGTCCGTTCGCAGGACGTGAAGGCAAATGGATTACGTCGCGCAAGCTTCGTGAGCGGCTGCTTAAGGAAACGGAGACGGACGTCAGCTTGCGCATCGAGGAGACGGACAGTCCGGATGAGTTCATCGTGTCCGGTCGCGGCGAACTGCATCTTGGCATCCTGCTGGAAAATATGCGTCGCGAAGGCTTTGAGTTGCAAGTATCCAAGCCGCAAGTAATCATCAAGACGATAGACGGCGTCAAGCATGAACCGCTGGAGCGGCTAATCATTGATATTCCGGAGGAAAGCACCGGAGCTGTCATGGAAAGCCTAGGCACCCGCAAGGCGGAGATGGTCAATATGACCAACAACGGCAACGGACAAGTCCGACTTGAATTTTTGATACCTGCCAGAGGCTTGATCGGTTACCGTACCCACTTCCTCACAATTACGCACGGCTACGGGGTTATGAATCATGCATTTGACAGCTATGCTCCGTATTATGGTGCCGAGGTTGGCGGACGACACGAAGGTGTGCTCGTGTCGAGTGAAACCGGTACTGCGACGACTTACGGCATATTGTCTGTCGAAGATCGCGGCGTCTTGTTCGTCGAGCCGGGAACGGAAGTGTACGAAGGGATGATCGTAGGGGAGCACAACCGTGACAACGACATCATCGTCAATATTTGCAAGGAGAAAGCACTTACGAATATGCGTTCGGCAACGAAGGATGAGACCGTGAAGATGAAGGCGCCTCGTCTGATGTCGCTGGAGCAAGCACTCGAATATTTGAACGATGATGAGTATTGCGAGATTACACCAAGCTCCATCCGCCTGCGCAAAAAGTATCTTGACAAAAGCGAACGTGCTCGCTATGAGAAGCAAAGAAAGATGGCGGCAAATCCGCAAACTTAAGTTTAAGGGAGGGTAATCTGCATGGAGGATTCACAGGCGAGAGATTTCGGCAGTTTGCAGCAATGGTTGACCGAGCACCCGTTCATCACATACATTTTGATTACTGCTTCGCTCATCTATATCTTCAACGCAGTGTTTCGACCGCGGAAGCTCCCTCTCTTGAAGGATGCTCTCGTCTATGTGCTGATTTTGCTCGGTGGCTTGCTTTTGATGTTCTTCCAAACAAGAGTAGGTCTGCCGATCGTTCACGGCTTTATCGTGGCGATTGCGCTTATGGTTACGGTTCGTATACGGAGTTGGTTCAGCCGCCGCGGGCAGCATAGGCGAGCGAATAATAGTGATTCTTCCCAGGGCTCTGACAGCGGTGCTGCGGAGCCGGGGAATAACAATCAAGCCAGGTGATGACGATGAAACTACAGGATGCATTATTTAATTGGTTGCAGATCGCGTTAGTCGCGGAAGGCCGGCCGGACGATCGGTCTGCGCGCGATACAGAGCAATTTTTCGCGGAGATTTTGCGTGAAGATCATGGTCTCGATCACTTTGAGATTATAAAGAAGGACGAGACGATGATTCATGTGCGTTACGGCAATCAGGAGTCGTCCAAGATTCAAATGTTTGAACGGCAAATTGCGGAGCAACTGCTGATCGACATTAACTCTAATCCGAAGTACAATGCCCAGTAAGTAGTGACGACGTTAAAGCGTTCTTAGAAGTGACGATCATACATGAAATGGTAAATTTATTTTACAGGAAGTGCTGACGATGGCTGAACCTATCGCAGGCTCTCTCTCTAGAAAGAAGAGCCGCCGCAAGAAAAGACGACTGTCTAGCGACACGGGAAAATTTCTGCTCATCGCCTTGCTGTTGCTAGCCGTGTCTTTTGTCGTATATGCGGTCGTAATTATTGTGAAAGGCAATCATACTTTGGACAAAATATCCGCTCCGAATCGATCGCCTACCGTAACCGATGACGTCTACGGGGATGTAGTGGAGAGCAACGACGCAGAGTCTGACGTCACGAATATTTTGTTGCTGGGCACCGACAACCGTCCTGCGACAGGCTCTTTAAACACAGACGTCATCATGATCGTATCCTTGCGACCGGAACCAAGGCAAGCTGTGATCGTTTCGATCCCTCGTGATACATATATGGATCCGGAAGGATGGCGACCGGCCAAAGCGAACAGCTTCTACGCTTCGGCGAGACGATACGACAAGGAAGGCGCCTATGATATGGTGCGGAAGATTTACTCTGAGTTCGTAGATGTACCGATTGACTATGTAGTAGAGATCAATTTCAAGGCGTTCGAAGACATCGTCGATGCCTTGGGGGGCATTACCGTCGATGTGGACATGAATATGCGGTATGTAGATCCGACCGACGGGACGGATATCAATTTGCTCAAAGGTGAGCAGCTGCTAAACGGCAAGCAAGCGCTGGATTTCATTCGCTACCGCCAACGCAACGACGGAACTGGCATCTCCAGCGATATGCAAAGAAATGCCCGACAGCAGCAAGTCGTGTCGCGAATCGTGGAGAAGGTCAAATCATACGAAACCATTATTCGTGCAGGTGGTTTGCTTGATGCCGTAGGCAACAACGTAAAGACAAGCATTCCGCGCGACGAAATGATCAAGCTGCTTCGCACTTACGCCGGAATCAGCAATGACAACATTGAATATATCCGTCTGGAAGGCGTTTGGAAATCGCCATACGTATGGCCGAATGAAGACAGTCTGAAGGAAATTAGACAGAAGCTGAAAGAGCAAATGACAATTGATCATAGCAGTGAATCATAGGTTGTGTTATACTCAAAGTAGTACAGAATGATTAGAAAAACAGGATAGGAGGCAGCTGTATTCATGGCAGAAACCGTAACTTCATTGACAGATACGATCCTGGAACAGTTGCAGCATGAAACGTTCGTTATTTTAAATACGATTGATCATGAGTCCGGACGCATTACGTCCAATGCGATTTCTTGGATTACGGCGATGTCCGCTGAGCGGATTCGAATTGCCGTTGATCAAAGATCGAGATTGATCACGAATATGAAGGCGAATGAACAAGTGACGTTGTCTTTGTTCGCAGCAGGCTCATTCTATTCCATCCAAGGGCGCGCGACGATCGTGCAGGAAAGAATGGAGGAAGTGCCGATCAAGCTGTCCTGCATTGACATTGAAGTGATCGAAGTACGTGAGGCCATGTTCTATGGCTCGCGCATCACGGTTAACCCAGAATTTGAAAAAACATACGATAAACGTGCAGCTGACAAGCTGGACGGGCAAGTGTTTGCCGCTATGAAAAAAGCCTAGTTGTCCATAACTAAGGCTTTTTTCTTTCATATAGGCAGCGAAGTATTTCTTTCACAAATCGTTCATACGATGTATCATTAACAACTTATTGCTTGGATCCGCGTGTCTCGCCGGAGAGCTGCGGTTCCTCCGGAGTAATCATATCACTTGGAACTTGTGGCATGATCCGTCCGACAATGTCAGCAATTTCATTGGCAAAGCCGGCGATCGGATCGCCTTGACGAACCTGAGTCGCTAATTCATCTATCCGGTTATACAAATCCATATCTGCCGTCACGAGTGCATGTACACCATACGGATCATTGCGTAGCGCCTCAGCTACGGAGTACTTGATCGTGCCGACTTTGGATGCTTCCAGCTCGCCGCTTACGTTGATGCCGACAATTGCGGTATCGCCGAATACGACGCAAGTCGCTCTTTCCACTTGCGGGATGCTGGCAGCGAGATTCGAAAGTCGTTCCGCCACCTCTTGTGGGTTTTTAATATCTTTCTTAGGCGGTACACTTTGCTTTACCTGAATATTGCGATTATCTTGATTCGGAGGAGGGGAAGCTTCATTATTATTTGGGTTCCCGCAACCAGTAAGCAGGATTGCCGTACACAAAATGATAAGCCAGGTTTTCATTTTGATCGTCCTTTCTATCAACAAATCCGCTATTAGTATTTGCCACACTGCTCTTTTTCTATGTATGGTCTGATCGCCATAGCCTATCCAATTTCAGGAGGGACGCGTATGAAGAAGATCTTCGTGCTGGATACGAATGTGCTGCTGCATGACCCGAATGCGATTTTTGCATTTGAGGACAATGAGGTCATCATCCCGGCAGTCGTGCTGGAGGAAATCGATAGCAAGAAGCGGAACGTAGATGAGATAGGGAGGAATGCTCGTTATGTATCGAGACTCCTGGACAGCTTACGGCAAAAAGGCGACTGCACGACGGTATTCCGTTGGATAACGGTGGCACGATCAAAGTAGAGCTGAATCACCGCAGCTTCCAGAAAATGCAAGATACATTCGCAGAAACGACCAATGACAACCGGATTTTAGCGGTTGCGCTGAACTATCGGCATGAAGAGATGGAGAAGGCAAATGCGAAGCCGGTCGTGCTTGTAAGTAAAGACACGTTAGTACGCATTAAGGCTGATGTCTTGGCATCACGGCTCAGGATTACTTGTCAGATCGGCTCGTGGCAGCGAGTGAGTTCTATCAAGGGATATATGACGACCTCGTTCATCCTTCCATCATTGATGAGTTTTATTCCTTTCGCACCTTGCAGGTAGACACCTTAGGGCTCGACGTTGCCTGCATCCGCATGAGTTTTTGATTCTGAAGGATGAGACGGGAACCTCCAAGTCCGCTTTGCTGAAAGTGAGTGCCGATGGCAAACAACTGGAGCCGTTGCATCTAAGCAATGATCCAGTCTGGGGCATTGCAGCGCGCAATGCTCAGCAGCGCATGGCGCTCGAACTGCTGCTGAATGATGATATCCCGCTCGTTACGTTAACTGGCAAAGCGGGTACCGGGAAGACGCTGCTCACATTGGCAGCTGGATTGCTGAAGGTTGAGGATGAACATAAATACAAAAAATTGCTTATTGCGCGGCCGGTCGTACCAATGGGCAAGGATATCGGCTATTTGCCAGGGGAGAAAGAGGAAAAGCTGCGACCTTGGATGCAGCCGATCTATGATAATTTGGAGTTTTTGTTCGATACGAAAAAAGCCGGAGACATTGACAAAATTCTTGCAGGTCTAGGCAGTATTCAAGTAGAAGCTTTAACCTATATTCGAGGTCGATCCATCCCCGGACAATTCATCATCATCGATGAAGCGCAAAACTTATCCAAGCACGAAGTGAAGACGATCGTCTCTCGAGCTGGCGAAGGGAGTAAGGTCATCTTGATGGGAGATCCGGAACAGATCGATCATCCGTATCTTGATGCAACGAGCAACGGACTTACGTATGTTGTCGAACGGTTTAAGCCGTATCGGGTTGCCGGACATGTCACTCTGGAGAAGGGTGAACGTTCTTTGTTGGCACAACTGGCTGCAGATGTGCTATAAATGTAATATAGAGATCGTAAACAAATGAGGATTTACGAGTAAGGGCGCATATGGGGGGCTGTCATAAGGGCTTAAAGCAACAGCTTCCGTATGCGCCGTTATTTATGGCATATGCCGAAATTCCTATTGGTCGCGACAAGAGCCGACATAATGTGATATGATAATGGTTGACCTGAAGATGCGAAGTATGGATGGGAAAGGAATGTGCATGTACGAATGCAGATCAGACGAGCGGCCATGCTGGTCGTCTCCGCAGTTTTGCTTGGTGCTGTCCTGGTCTCCATCAGAGGGATCAGCTACGTGCCGACCGTGGAGCCTGCCTATGAAGATCCATCAGGCTTGCCTGGTCCGTCCCGTTATGCAGGGCAGGAGAAAATCGTGGAACTGCGCGCTGATGTCAGCTTGCCTGTATATGCTTTCAAGCATTTGGAAGCGCTTAATAAAACCTTTATGAAACAACATCCGAATATCCGGGTAATCTTACACAACCGGGAGAAGTCATCTGTTCACGATGATTATATACAAGCCTTTCGTCTCGGCAATGCTGCCGATGTTTTGCTGATGGATGGCGAGGATGTGTTACAATATGCGGTCGCGGCGCGTCTTGCTCCCACCGATGATTATTATGCGAGCGACCCGGAGACCGTCATTATGCCTGCGCTCGTCAATCAGCTGAAATGGAACGGGTACATATGGGGAATCCCATTGCAGATGAACCCTTACGTCTTGGTCTATCATGAAGAGCGGTGGCAGGCTTTAGTGGACGAAGATGAGGCAGCGGATTTGCGAGAGCTACTTACAAGTGCTTACCAGCAGCAACAGTTATATGCTGCAGACTCGCTTAGCTTGGCCGCATTGTTGTCTGTGCTTCATCCGCTATGGCTGGAAGAGCTCCGCACAGAGCAAGTGCAGTCCGATGATTCGCTGGCGGAACCGTCACAGGATGAGGAACTGGTGACGGGCGACGCAGTTGCGGCCTCGAGCTCGAGTCATGAGTCAGGGGCTGAGCACGTAACGGCGAGTCAGGTTGAGCAGGTGGACTCTGCTGAAGAAGCGGTACAACCATTGTCCTCGGTTCGCATGGAAGTGATGTGGGATCGACTGCACGAAGGGGAGATTGCAGCGATGATCGTACCGCTTAGCGAGTATGACAGGCACATGGCCCCTTCCATACATGCACGATTGCTTACGCAAGCCGACGGAGCCCCGAGCACGTTAATCGCCGGGCAAAGCTTCGTGCTTTCAGCCGATAGTCCGTATCAGGAGGAAGCATTCCTTTGGATTCGCAGCATTTCGCATCGCTACCATGAAGACATGTCACTGCAAAACACGAACGGATATCCGGTCATTATGGAGGCGTACGAGCTTGGCGATGCGGTTCATTTGCAATCGTATCCGCTGCTGATGGAAAGCGTGCAGAGCGGCTCGACTTTGCTGCCCGACCCGAAGATGCCGGAGAAGCTCGCAGCCGTTAAGACCGTCATGTCCTCATGGCGGTCTGACGAACAAGTAGGCGAGCTGATGATGCGCTTGGTCGCGTTCTGGAACAACGATCAGCTCGTCAACGAACCAGCACAAAGTCAATGATCAGTTCACGATCCTCGATAAAGACGTCGGTCGTTTTAATCTTGAAAGGCAGCTCCAGCAAATCCGGATAGACGTTCAGATCGAACGATTCGTTCATATCGCGAATCGTCGTATCCGGAAGCTCAAAGCCGTTGTATACGAGCTTGGTTAAATGGAAGGCAATGACGTTCTCATCTTCTACGAGTTCATAATAGCCTTTTATACTGATCGCAGTATCCTCTTTCGTTCCGTATGCGGTCAAATCTTGATCCGCAAAGCTAAAGGAGAAGTTGGCAAAGTCATCAGGGTTTTGCTCGCGCATGAAATTCGTCAGCTCTTCATCGGAAATCGTCATTCTGAATTTTCCATTCACAAAATTCAAATTGCCTTTTTTCATAATTTCATCCGGGAGACCTTGGATGGCGATCGCCAGCTGCTGGAAATAATGCCTGAACACCGGCATTCCCTTTGTCTCCCATACACGAGTCAAAGCGTCGATCTCCTCGAGTATGGCGGCTGCGTCTTCTCGTTCGGCGAGCTCTCGCTCCAGTTCTTCTTGCAAGCTGACTAGTCTGCGGCGCTGCGCAAGAAATTCTGTCTTCACCGCGGTCAGTTCACTGCGAGTTTTCTGCAACTGTTCAAGCAATTGCTTTAGCTGCTCGAATGTGTCGGCATATTCCTGCAAAATACGCCGGTCTTGCTTATAAATGTAAGATAAATATTGATAAATATGTAAGGCTTCATAGAAGCTGTCCGCATGGAAAAGAAGCATCCATAAGTTGTCCCGATGCCCCTTGTAATAGGAGCGCAATACTTTACCAGCATGCTCGCGTTGTGCGTCTAGCAGCAGCTCCTGGTGAACAGTTTGCTCCGACACTTGCTCAATCTGTAAGGTGAGAGCTGTTTCGCGCTCCGTCAGACGCATCACTTCTTGATCGATCTCATAAATGGTCAGACCTTTGCTAAGCAGCTCGCGAATATCGTCGGGGGTGCGTTCGGCTGCGAATACGGCTACAGAACCCGGCGGACAAATACATAATGACAAGATCAGGATCATGATTGTCACATATTTCCCCTTCTGCAGCACTGCATTCTCCCCCCCTTTGCGATAACGGCGACAAGCCGCTACCCCCATGCTCTGATACAACGTTATGGTAGATGCTTGAGCAGTTCCGAAAACTCCACGACATGCTCCGGAAGTCCTTTCGCAAATGTCGGTTGCTCATTGATTCGATCCCAGGTCATCCGGAGACGGAAGTGATCATTGTGCGGCTCTCCCGGTTGAAGCTGTGACGTTAAAGACATCTCGGCCTCTAGTTCCGTTATATACCCGGCATCGTTCACGAAGGCGCGCACATATGCATTCGTGCCCTCGCTCAGCTTGATGTTGTGCCATTGCTGCGCCAGCTCCTGCCAATGATCGCGGGCAGCGGCAGCTTGTTTATCGCTTATCAAGCGTGAAGCTTGAAATTGTTCCAAAATTTGCGGAAACGATTCATTCACCTTCATCAGGAATGGCAGCCAGTTTGCTTCGGTGATGCTTAGTGTGATGGTCTGCCCAGCATCGTCTTGTGTTTCGATAGTAAACCATCCGGCTTCCATGTTGTCGATGAACTTTATAAAGGCTTGCTGCACTGCAACGTTAATGTCTTCGACCAAGCCAGCAGCCGGTAGCGAGAAATATTCCCCATCCAGATTGATGACAGGAATATGGATCCAGATCTTGTCTTCAACTTGGATGAAGGGAACGGTGAATGTGAAAGAGCCATCGGACGTCGTGATGCGGACATCCGCTTCGCGCCGAGCGTTCTTTCGATCCTGTACACCTTGCCAAGCAATCGTGCCTTGTTCAAGCGATTGTAGTAGCTCGAACGAATTAGACTCCACTCCAGCGTCCCCTCGCAGTGTCTGCAAATTTAGCTCCAATGTACCGCCGTATTCGGACGTTGTCACTTCGTCAAGCTTGGCCAGCGCATCCAAGAGGTGTTCTTTCCCTGGACCTGCCTTGCTGCAGCTAGCTGCGAACGCGGCAAGTAGGCTGATCGCCAAGACCAATGTAAAGGTTCGTATTCGCCTCATCATGTACGGTTTGCTCCCTATTCGTACTTTCATCCTCTTATTATATCGAACAGCGGACAATTTGTCTCGAATGTGTATAATGGATGGGGAGCAGTACGCAATCATTACTATTCATATATATTCTCGGACAAGGCGGTGATCACCCTTGCAGCAAAAATATAGCGAACAAACATCCAAACCTAACACGCCTCATACGCTCCGTGAATCGCTTATTCAGCGCATTCGCAATCATCCGCAGCATGCGATTCCATTCGTTGCATTTATGGACGCTTGCTTGTATGATCCGGCGTTCGGTTACTATTCGGTAAGCAAGCCGAAGACAGGCAAGGAAGGAGATTTTTATACGAGCTCTTCCATAGGCAGTGTAATGGGGGAGATGATTGCGGACATGTTTATGAAATGGGCGGTGGAGGCTTGTCCGCATGACGCTCCGGTGCTGCTCGCGGAATGGGGAGGAGGAAGCGGAAAGCTTGCCTCGCACTTGCTAAACCGGGTGAAAGAACGAAATCCGGAGCTGTATGCAAAAAGCGAGCTGATCATGGTCGAATTCTCGCCCTATCATCGGCAGTTACAAAGAGCGGAGCTCGCCACTCATGCAAACGTCCGCTGGCTGAGCGAAGAGGAATGGCAGGCTGCAGGGAAGTGGGAGCATATATTCGTTTGGGCGAATGAATTGCTGGACGCATTCCCGGTGCATCGGGTCATCATGCACCCTACCGGATTGCATGAAATCGGGGTGACATGGGACGAGGAGAACGAATCGTTCAGCGAAGTGTACCTTCCTCCAGCAGATGAGGTATGGCGCTATATGGAACGGCACCGCATTGAGCTTCTGGAAGGGCAAATCGCTGAGCTGAATTTACGTGCCGAGAAGTGGATCTTGCAGCTGGGACAGCATATCGGCACCGGCTGCTTGACCGTGATCGATTACGGAGATGTAGCAGAAGAGTTATATGCACCGCATCGCATGGCCGGGACATTGATGTGTTATCGCCGCCATCTGGCATCCGATCAACCGTATGAATATGTCGGGGAACAGGACATGACGGCACATGTTGATTTTTCGGCTTGTCAGCGTGCGGCGCGGGAAGCGGGCTTTCATGATGTGAAGCTGGAGACGCAGATGGACTACTTGCTGCGCGCCGGAATCTTAGAGGAGCTACAGGAGCACCATGATCCTGACCCGTTCAGTGAGGTTGCACGCCGCAACCGGGCGATCCGGCAGCTCTTGCTCAGCGATCAGATGAGTGAGCTGTTTAAAGTGATGACCGCTTGCAAACGGCAGGTGTAATGATTGGAACAAAAACGTAATTAGAACTATTTAAGACAAAACAAAAAGCGGACCTTATTGGTCCGCTTCGTTCGTTGTACGCCGCTGTCCATCAGAAGAAAGCACCATACGTTAAACCGATCGTGGAAACGATCAGATAACCCCAAAAGGTAAGTATGTAGGCTTTTTCGGACAGATTCATATATCCAAGCAAAACGAATACGGCTGTCTGGAAGAAGAATAACAGAGACATCTCCACCATGCCGTATGCGAGTGACAACAAGCCGATCAACAGGCAAAAGAAGCCGAGTACTCGAAACATGCGCCCCATATGCATCCCCCTTTCTGCTTAAGCCCCGTTCATAGTCGAATTGCACATAATCTAACCAACATTATACCTGTTCACATGCGGTGTGTAAACGCGAATAGTTGACGAAACCATGAATTTTTTACGGATTTTTTGCGGAATTATCGAATAGTTTGCCCTGCTTGTCAGATTTGTATGTATGAAGAAAGACAAGATCAGGTATGGATCGATCATCATTTGGTTATACCAAATAATATGAAATAGATTCTATGAACTCTAGTATGGGCATAGAGATAAATAAATGTTACTTTGATTAATTTTTTGAAGTGGAGGTTAGGCAGAACATGGCAACAATCAGACAAGACGCTTGGACTGCAGATGACGACTTGATACTAGCCGAGGTCACTTTGCGGCATATTCGTGAAGGCAGCACGCAATTGCGCGCTTTCGAGGAGGTTGGTGAGAGGATCGGGCGAACGGCCGCTGCTTGCGGGTTTCGATGGAACAGCTTTGTGCGCAAGAAGTATGAAGCTGCGATTGCCATCGCCAAGGCGCAGCGTCAGAAGCGAACTCAGCAACCGCGCAAACAGACGGCTAATACCGCTCTTGCCATGGAGAACGGACAAGATTCGGTGCGGCATGAGTCTGTCAGCGAGGAATCTATCTCCATAGATGCCGTCATTCGATTTTTGCGTCAATGGAAGCAAACATATCAAGATATGAGTAGACAAATAAAGACGCTAGAGAAGGAATTGCGCGAAACGGAAGAACAGCTGGCAGCTGTGAAGAAAGAGAAGGAAGAGTTAGAGAAACAAGTGAACTCTGTTCAGACCGATTACCGTACGGTGAACGATGATTACAAAGCGCTGATCCAAATTATGGACCGCGCTCGCAAGCTGGCGATATTGGAAGACGATGATGATGAAAAACCGCGGTTTAAGATGGATGCCAACGGCAATCTTGAACGCATCGACTGACGTATTCACTGGGCAATCGTATACAACCAGGCAAACGCTCATCCTTATGGAACGTTTGATGCAATCGAATCAAATGCCAGTAAGGCGACTATTGCAAGCCTTGTCCTTGTGGACAAGGTTTTCGTATGGGCTGGTTCCCAAAAATCAAACCGTATGATACAATAATAAACGAAAACGAACGAAAACGAACATTTGAGGAGGAGCGAGGATGGAAATACGTTATGCGGTAAGTCCAACGGATGCGAAGCGGTATGATACGCAGCAGCTCAGAGACGCTTTCTTGGTGGAGGATTTATTCCAGGAAGGCAAGATGAAGATGGTTTACAGCCACTACGATCGCATGATTG
Organism: uncultured Paenibacillaceae bacterium; assembly: GCA_963755735.1. Classification (GTDB taxonomy): domain Bacteria; phylum Bacillota; class Bacilli; order Paenibacillales; family DA-C8; genus Insulibacter. The sequence continues at coordinate 42,254 of CAVWLN010000001.1, read as the reverse complement.
TCGGCGGTGCCGTACCGACCGATCAGCCGCTTGAGCCGGATGACAAGGAGACGCTGAAGACAGAATATTTTTTTGAACGTAGAGAAGCGGGCTTCATTAACATTGGCGGAGATGCTGTCATAACGGTTGACGGGACAAGCTATGATTTGGGGAAACTCGATGCCCTTTATGTTGGCAAAGGCACGAAGGAGTTAAAGATCGCAAGCAAAGATAAAGCGAATCCAGCGCGCGTCTATATGTGCTCTGCACCGGCGCATGCGGTAATCGAAACGCGCAAAATTTCGCTCGACGGAGCAACGCCGAACCATTTGGGATCTGCGGAAACATCGAATGAGCGCACGATTTATCAATATATTCATGCTGGCGGTTTGCCAAGCTGCCAACTGATGATGGGCGTGACGATCTTCAAGCCGGGCAGCGTCTGGAATACGATGCCGGCGCATGTGCATGATCGTCGGATGGAAGCTTACTTGTATTTTGATATGGATGAGAACGCACGCGTCTTCCACTTTATGGGCGAGCCGCATGAGACAAGACATCTCGTCGTGAAGAATGAGCAGGCGGTGCTCTCTCCGAGCTGGTCCATTCATTCCGGAGCAGGCACTTCGAGCTATACATTCATCTGGGCGATGGCTGGCGAGAACTACACCTTTACAGATATGGATGCCGTGAAGATGGAGGATCTGCGATAACGCGTGTGAAGCAAGCTTACAGATGCCGGATTGAGGAGGGAGTGCGATGCTGGCAGTATCCCGTCAGCGCATGATCGTGGAATTGCTGCAGGAGAAAGGAGAGGTCAGAGTATCCGAGCTTAGCGAGAAGCTACGCGTGACGGAGAAGACGATACGCGAAGATCTTGAGAAGCTGGAGGAGAAAGGGCTGCTCAGCAGAATTCACGGCGGCGCGATCCTTAAAGAAGACAGCAATGTCATGGCGTTAAGCTCTCCCCAAGCCCAGACTGGCATCAAGCTGCAGGAGAAGGAAGCGATCGCAGAAGCGGCGCTTCGTTATATCGAAGCGGGCGATATTATCGCGCTGGATGGCGGCAGCACGACGCTGCAAATTGCCATGCGCTTGAAAAATGAGCCGCTGACTGTAGTTACCAATGACGTCATGATCATACGTGAGCTCGCTGTGCATGACCGCATCAGACTTGTCGTCCCAGGCGGTTATCGGCATCGGAATTTGCTGACACTGCCGGGGCAGTGGGATTGGCTGCGCAAGCTAAATATCCATAAGCTGTTTCTGTCGACGACAGGCATTCATGCAGAATATGGGCTGACGGTATTTACGGAGGAGCATGTCGCATTGAAGCAAATGCTGCTCGATTCTGCCAAGCACGTATTCTGTGTCGCGGATCATAGCAAATTCGATAAAGGGGCGCTGCTCACCTTTGCGAATATTGCACAAATCGATACGATCATTACAGATGACGGCTTGCCGCAAGATGTACTGGATCGATATCGCAATGAAGTGAACATTGAGGTCGCTCCGGTTACGGGGAACGGGTAATACGAGGACCGGCGACCTCGCGACGAACTCGCGAAGAGAACTTGTGCTGATCTTGCGCTAGAAGAGACTGGCGATGATCAGGCGAAAACCGATGGGCAGTCGTCAGTCCAGGCTTGGAAAGGGAGGAGAAACACTTTGAAGTTATTTGATCTAACGGGCAAGTCCGCTGTAGTTACCGGAGCGGGCAGAGGTTTGGGCCGGGCGATGGCGATCGCGCTCGCAGAAGCCGGGGCCGATGTGGCGATCGTGACGAATCGCACGCCGGCGGAAGAGACCGCTATGGCTATCCGCCAACTCGGACGCAAGGCGCACACCATTGTGGCTGACCTAGGGGATGAGAGCAAGCTGCAAGGCGTTGTGACGGAAGCAGTAAGCACTTTCGGAAAGCTCGATATACTGGTGAACAATGCCGGCATTATTCGCCGTACACCGGCAGCCGATCATGCGGCTGAAGATTGGCACGATGTGTTGCAAGTCAATTTGAATCGGTTTTCTTCCTTTGCCAATATGCCGGGCGAGAGATGCTGAAGCAAGGATCAGGCAAGATCATTAACATCGCCTCCATGCTGAGCTTCCAGGGCGGCATCAATGTGCCGGGCTATACGGCGAGCAAGCATGGCGTAGCCGGCATTACGAAGGCGCTTAGCCAACGAATGGGCCGGCAAGGGCGTGCAGGTGAACGCGATCGCGCCAGGCTACATGGCGACGGACAATACGCAGCAGCTGCAGGATGATCCGGTGCGGAGCAGGCAAATCCTCGAACGCATCCCGGCCGGCCGCTGGGGTACGCCGGAGGATTTGAGCGGGCCGGTCGTCTTTCTTGCATCCGCTGCATCCGACTATATGAGCGGACACGTGCTGTGCGTAGACGGCGGCTGGATGAACCGTTAAGTTTAATCGCCATGATCGCCTCGACGTTATTGGTTGATCGCCCAGGATGAGACTCTCGGACGAACTCTCAGGGCGAAGGCTTGGGCGCGCTGTTGAATTTCGCACGACAATTTCTGGCTCCATATATATTTACAGCGGGACGCTCTCTTTGTCCGTGAGATGAAGGAGCGTCTCGGTTACTTTGTCCGCAATTTTGCGAATGTCCACACCGACGTCGTCAACGGAATGTCTTGCGCGGCAGATTGCGGAATATTGTCATAACTAACGATAGACAAATCTTCAGGCACATGTAACTTCAGTTCTGAAGCTGCCTGCAGGATGCCTTTCGTCAAGTCATAGCTGCCGCTGATCACCGCTGTCGGCCGTTCATTGGCTGATGCATTCGCCAGTAGCTGCTTGGCGGCAAGGTACCCGGCATGCGTCTCCATATTGTCGACCGGAGCGATAATCGGCGGGAAGCCAAGCTTGCCGCTTGCTTGCGAAACATGCGAATTTTCTCCTCTTGCAACAAGTCGTAACGCGCTGGCTCGCCGATATAAGCGATGCGGCGATGGCCAAGCTCATACAGATGATCTACCGCCAGTTTGGTTGCGAGATCGCGCCGCACGTCGATCGTCGGATAGGGCACATGGCCAGCTACACCGTAGACCAATATCGGAATATTGGTGGCATAACGGAAATCCGTCGGCACCTTCTCTTCATGATTATAAAAGACGAAAATCGCATCGACCTGGAAGCTATGAAAGGCAGCGATTGCGGATTCGTTACGATTAATGGACAGCAAGGTCGTATAGGATCGCTGCTCCAGCTCTTCATTGATTAACGTGATCAGCGAGCCGGTCGTCGCCCGTTCTACCGAAGGCCAGACGACGCCGATCGCCCCGCTTTTTTTGGATACGAGTTGCGCGCGGCGATATTCGGCTCATACCCTAATTCTTCTGCAATTCGCAAAACCTTCAGCTTTGTTTTTTCTTGTACTAATGGACTGTTGCGGAGCGCCTTGGAGACGGTGGAGAAGCTGACTCCGGCTTTTTCGGCAATATCCTTGATCGTAACCGTCATAAGACCCTCCCCCTTGCTAAGCATAGACCATATACGATAAACAGTCATTGACAGTTTTATTATACTTCAATACAATTAAGTTTGATATAACAACGTTGTTAATTTTTTTCTATGAAAAGCATGAATATGCCTGAAAGTGCGAAAATGTCTGAAAGAGCGATTACGCCGCTTGGGAGACTTGATATTATGCAGCATGAACAATTGCAGCCTAGTGCAGTGAAGACGACACAAATTTTGGGCTTCTTCGTACCGCTCGGATTAGCGGCCAGCCTTATTACTTTGTCGCACGTCATTATTAATTCGGTGCTGTCTCGTGCTCCTGCTCCAGAACTTACGATTGCGGCCTAACACGATCGCAGCGAGTATTTTCTCCATCACGGAAAAGCCAGCCTTCCTGCTGCGTCAGACAACATCGACGCTTAGTGAAGATCGCGCTTCCTTCCGGGCGATGTCGAAGGTAACCGTGCTGCTGGTCGTCTGTACGCTTGCTTTTGGCTTCATCATCGGCTTTACACCACTAGGCGAGATGACTGTTCCGCTTGCTGTTCAATACGAATGATGCCTTAACGCCAGCTCGTGTTGAACACGTACCGTGTGTTGTCATATTCGTCACCGTCTTTTCGGCGATTCGTTGCTTGTATCAAGGCATTATTATTCGCAACATGCAGACGAAATGGCTGACGATCGGCATGGCCGTTGCGGCTGGCTCGGCGATGTACGGCAGTTGCGACTGGCTGTTCATGCGCGCATCCGGGGCAAATTAACGAGTATGACCGGAGCTTGGATCTTCCTACTTCGGCATGGCTGTGGAAGCGCTTGTCAGCCTAGCATCGAAGGACGGAAGATCTACGCGGTCAGCTTGCCGGATTTCCTGCCGCAAGGTTCCGTTCGGTCAGAAGCGTGCAGGGATGTGTTTCCTTTTTACCAGCCGCTCCTGTACTCGTCCTTTATAGCCGGTGATTGCCGTCGCCTTCTATTAATGCCGATGTTAGGCAAGACGCGGACCATTCTGGATGGTTTCCATTGCCTCCTGATGCCATTACGCTTAGCGTCATGAATCTGGTGAACAGCTTCTTTAGCTACATGCGGATCAGAATCGTGCTGGTTTCTATCAAGCGCAGGATGCGCGCGTCTGTGCTTTCGCTTTACCGCCGTTGGCTGTCGGCTGATCCCGGGACAGCAGTCGTCCTCCTGCTGTGAAGCGTTGCACGTGCGCTGCCTGGGCCACTGGCTTCGTCGGCACGGCGTATATTCGCGCTCAGGGCTGAGCTGTTCACGCCAGGCTGTCTATCCTTCGCGTTAGTGGCCATCTTTGTCTTTTGTCGTTTCCTTGGGTCGATTATTGCAACGGTCTTATGCATGCTGAACAAGCGGAAGACGAAAATTCATGCTCTGGTCGCAAGTCGAGTCAATGTAGGCACGACAGTTGCTGGTCACTCCTTCGTCCTGATGATCGCCGTGTTACCACATTGGAACGGGATGATCGGAGGTGTCACTAGCTTTCAGTGGCGGCCTCATCACCGAGCTGAATTAATCGTCTTGTTCGCTGTTGCTTCGGAAGGCTGGCAGCGGAGGATATGCGAACGTCTGCAACCAGACGCATCGAATCAATACGTTAAGGAGGTAATCGCTAGGTGAAGCATTGACTTGACCGGTCAAGTACGCGCTTGTCACCGGTGCCAGCAAAGGGATCGGCCTTGCGCAATTGCGCTTGCGACTCGCAGACAGCAGGAGCCAAGAAGGTGGCGGTGAATTATTGGCGCAGTGAAGCGGAGGCGAAAGACGTTGTGCACGACATTACGAGTCGCGGGGGGCGAAGCGATGCTCGTGCGCGCTCGTATGTCGACGACGCTCGCATCAGATTAACGAGATGGTGACCAGCGGTTGAGGAGCAGCTATGGCAACGATCGATATTCTCGTCAACAATGCCGGTCATATGATTCAGCCGTGAGTCTCCAATGCAGAGATCAGCGAAGAGTTGTACGATGCAAGTGATGGATCTGAATTTGAAGAGTACGGTATTCGTTACGAAACGCGTCTTGCCCGGGATGATCGCGAGAGCAGCTCAGACGGCACGATCATCAACATGGCTTCAGTTGACAGCGCATAACGGGAGGCGGGGGCGGGTCCTCCGTCTATGCAGCCAGCAAAGCAGCCGTGATCGCTTACTCGTAAAGGCTTGGCTGAAGGAGCTAGCAGCTTAGCGGTATCCGCGTGAATGTTGTATCTCCGGGTTTTATTGGCAATACCGAACTTCCACGCGACCGTGTCGACAGCGGAATAGCCGTCAGGCGGCGATAAGCTCCGTGCCGCTGGGCGCCAAGGGGAGCCTGACGATGTAGCTGGAGCCGTGCTGTTCCTCGCTTCCGATCTGGCCAGCTACATAACGGGCGAGACGATTGAAATTAACGGCGGCATGCTCATGCGATGAGCGAATGTAGCAAATGATGAAATGAAGCTGAGCGCTCGCAGCATTTTAAGGGCTTTATGGAACAATTGCGTCACCAAAACGACAAAACGAAGAGGTGGATGACCATGGGAATCGAAACAAATCGCGGAACAATTGGTGGCAGGGAACGTTCCCGCATCTGACGGACAGACTGTCGTATATCCAAAATCCTTGCTTGAGCATGAAGGAGTTAAGCTGATCATGATCAGACAAGGAATTGAACGATCCTTGATCGCGGTCGGAAACGGCAGCTTGTATGACGAGCTTGAAGGCAATGAGACGGATGGCTATAAGGTATGTCCGACCAATCCATGCCAATCGGCTTGTGCTCAACCGTTATTTCCCGCATACAGCACCACAAGCTTTTGGCAAGCAAGTGGCCACGTTCGGTCTTGGCGATCGACTAGGACTTGCCAGCCCGGGACATATTAAGACGATTCAAGGTCGCGATGTCAAACCGATCCTCGCACAACAGAGCATTCGTGAATTAAACTTGACCGGCCGCGATTATAAGGAAGTTATGGATGCTGCCAGCTATGCAGTCATTCAAGAAGGCTATACAGGGGGCTTCGGTGCGGACGGTGACCACCTGAAGCTGGAAGAAGATATCCAAATGTCGCTCGATCTTGGATTTACGATGCTGACGCTCGATTGCTCGGATCATATCCGCAACGAAGTGGAGGATATGAACGAGCAGGAACTGAAGGATGCTTATGAGAAGCTGCCGGCAGAAGTACGTAACCATTATGAAGATCGCTTCTTGAATCAAACATTCTCGGTCGGCGAGCATCAATTTCACTTCGACCAAACGAGCCTGATGAAGAACGTCCTCATATATGGGGATGCCGTGAAATACATGCTTTTCATTTATGACAAGTACATTAAAAATGCAGACAGAGCGGTCGACTTTGAAATTTCTATCGACGAGACGCTTACACCGACAGCACCGGAATCTCATTACTTCGTGGCGCGTGAGCTGTATGATCGTAATGTCGACATCTTTAGTATGGCACCGAGATTTTGCGGAGAATTCCAAAAAGGTATCGATTATATCGGCGATTTGCAGCAGTTTGAGAAAGAACTGGCCTTGCATGCCGCGATTGCTGACCATTTCGGATATAAGCTCAGCATCCACTCCGGCAGTGACAAATTCAGTGTCTTCCCGGTAATCGGCAAATATACGAAAGGCAGGTTCCACGTGAAGACAGCAGGTACAAACTGGCTGGAAGCAGTGCGCACCGTGGCGCAAGTGAAGCCAGACTTGTATCGCCGCATGCACCAATACGCGCTCGATCATTTTGAAGAAGCGAAAGCGTATTATCATGTGTCTGCGGACGTGTCCAAGATTAAGCCGCTGTCTGAAGTATCGGATGCAGAGTTGCCGAGCTATATGGATGAAGACAATGCTCGCCAACTGATTCATATCACGTACGGTATCTTGTTGCAAGCTAAAGCGGAAGACGGCAAGTCGCTCTTCAAAGATGAGTTTTATGAAACGTTGATCGGGCAAGAAGAGGCATATGAAGCTTCGCTGATTCGACATATCGGCCGCCACCTGGAGCTACTCGGGAAGTAAGCCAGGATGAGCCTGACAGCCATATGTGACATGTTAAATTGAAACGGGTATGGAAAGTTTGGGACGTCGCCTGAGGGCGGCGTTTCTTTGTGTTTTTGCTGATGAGCTCTATGGATAAGATCAAGCTCAAGAGATGAGCGGCGCTGCGGCAACCAATTAACAAATGTGAACAATCGCGAAACTTTTTCCCTTCTATTTGCCAGCTTGGTCAAAAGCGTGATATTTTAATTAAGAAGATTTATATTTACAATGAATCATTCAAGAAGATTCGTATAGAAAAGAGGGTCCATACATGGCCAAATATCATCGGAATCATCATAAAAGAGCGGCAAATAAAGGACAATCCAATACAAAGCAAAATCAAAGCGGCGCAAAGCTTATGGTGTGGATTACGGTCGGTTTTGCCGCTGTGATCATCTTGCTTGCAGTGTTGACCGTGATGCAGGACAAGGAACCAGATCGATTCACCGAATTGCCGGACTTGACGGGGCAACAAGTATATGGCGATGAAGATGCGCCGATCACCTTGATCGAATTCGGAGACTATATGTGCCCGACGTGTATGCAATGGGATAAGCTGGTATTCCCGCAGCTACAGGAGGAGTACATTGAAACGGGCAAAGTGAAGTATGTGTATATTAATGCATGGTTCCAAGGCGAGCCATCCATACTTCTATCGCTTGCTTCAGAATCGGTATATGAACAAGACCCGGAAAACTTCTGGGATTTCCATCACGCTATCTTTGATGCGCAGGCCGCATTGGGCCATCAAAGCAATTGGGTATCACCAGAGCTTCTGCTATCTTTGGCGGAAGAAACCGTGCCCGGTATTGATCTGGCCAAGTTAGAAGAAGATATTCGCAATCAGACTGCATTCGATAAGCTACGGACGGATATGGCGATAGTGGAAAAGTATGGAGTTAGAGCAACACCTACAGTTATGATTAACGGAATTGTGCTCGATAACGCAAGCTACGATTCGATCAAGTCAACGATCGAGCGGGAGTTGGAGGCGAATGACGCGTGACGAAGCGTTCCGTGACAGAACCGGTAACGGAGGAGCAAGTGGAGCACCTGCCGCAAAGGGCGGCTGGTCTGCAAAGCTATTTGCTATATATCGCTTGGCTAGTCGCTTTGACGGCAACGCTGGGCAGTCTGTATTTCAGCGAAATTCGCGGCTTTATTCCGTGTGAATTGTGCTGGGTGCAGCGCATCCTGATGTATCCGCTCAGCATCATTCTCGGCATTGCCGCATATCGCGGCGACACCGGCATTAAGAAGTATGTTTTGCCGTTATCAATGATCGGCATTGTCGTTTCGAGCTACCATTATATGCTTCAGAAGATTCCGGGCTTTGGTGGTTTCCGGCCTTGCGTGCAAGGCGTACCGTGTGATGTGATGTATATTAACTGGCTTGGCTTTATCACGATTCCTTTTCTCGCTTTAACTGCTTTTATATTGATTACGATTGCTTTAGTCCTGCTGAAGAACCGGGACTAAACTGATCAGGCTTAGGCTCCTTCTGCAAAATGAATGTGATTGATGCGGAAGGAGCTTATTTATTAAGATGATGGTATGATCGAAACGATGATAGAAGGTGGAGGCTTTGCGAATTTGGGTATTTGGCGGCGGTTCATTAGGACTGCTGTATGCTGCTAAATTAAGCGCTGCTGGCTGCGATGTTAGCCTGGTGACGCGTACGGAAAATCAGGCGCTGGCAATACGCTCACATGGGATCGGGCTTATGAACGGTCTGGCGCGGAACGATGAGCGGCAAGTCATCCGTTGTCCTGCAGTGAGCATGGAGGAGCTTGTCGGAGCGAAGCGAAAGGTCGATCCTAAGCGCCATTTCAACGCCAATCGTCAGACCTTCATGCCACCGGATTGGATCTTGTTGACTGTGAAGCAGTATGGCTTAAGTGAGCAAGTCTTGAATGCCCTTGCAGCATGGATGGAAGAAGGAGCCGAAACAAGATTGCTAGCCATGCAAAACGGAATTGGCCATATGGAGAAGCTGGCAGACCGCATGGCGAAGCAACGGCTATATGCAGCTGTCGTCTCGGAGGGGGCCTTAAGAACTAGTGTTAAAGACGTAATCCATACAGGTTCGGGCGAGACCAAACTCGGTGCATCTTTTGCAGTGAACTATGCAGGAGCACATTGCGATGAAAAATTAAAACAATTGCAAAATGTCTTACAGTATGCAGGATTTCGGACGGTTTTGTCGAACCAATTGAATATTGATATATGGCGGAAATTAATGATCAATTCCGCCATTAATCCGCTGACGGCTGTCCTGCGAATTAGGAATGGAGAATTACTTGAGCACTCCGGTTTAACGGAGATTATGTATATGTTGTGTCAGGAAGCGCTGGCTGTCGCCGCACGAGTTGGCATTCCTCTGCAGCTTGAAGACATATGGAAGCAGTTGCTGGAGGTTTGTCGCCACACCGCTGCGAACAAATCCTCGATGCTGCAAGACTTGGAAGCAGGTAGACCGACGGAGATCAGATGGATTAACGGAGCAATCGTAAAGCTTGCGGAGCAGCATGGGGTCGATGTCCCGACTCATCACATGCTGGTACGGCTTGTGCAAGCGAGGGAGGAAATACGTTAGGAAGCAGGTGTCAACGTGCAGTTCATATGGAATTTGCTGCAATCCGTTTTTGCAGCAGCGGCAATCGTGCCGTTTGTCACTTTTGTGATCTTACATATTATCTTAACGCGTTATATGAACGACAAGAAGCGGGCGAAATCGCTCACGATCGATATTACGACCGCATTGCTGATCGTTAGTGTATCGGCAATGTTTAATGTTATTTTCTCCCCGGCCATTAACGGCATATGGATTATTGTCCTGGCGTTTCTCGTGGCCTTCGGTCTCGCTGGCGGTGCGCAAACTCGAAACCGCGGTCAAGTGAACTTGAGCAAGACATTTCGCATGATTTGGCGCATCGGCTTTTTGCTTCTCAGCGTCTTATATATCCTCTTCCTTCTGATCGGCATCGTCCAAAGCTTCTATCAAGTATAACGTACTAATCGCGTTCGCAACATTTTCCAAAACTTCGTTCATATGAAACTGGCAGACTCCGACAGGAGTTTTTCTTCTTTTCTTTCCGAGTTTCGTCCATTTTAAGTTTTTGACGGACACTATCCCGTTGTGTACAATCGAATAGGAAGTGAGTTATCGAAATTTTGTAAGTGCGTTCATCACCAGTAAATAAGGAAGGTCATTATGAGAATAGATCGAATACCGCATTTCCATTCCAATCGTTTGGCACGAGATTACATAGAGGAGCATTCGCAAATCAAACATCGGTATAACGGTTTTTCGTCTGAACCGTCCAGCTATTCCGCACGCATCGAATATTTGGCGCAGCGACCGCTTGCGCTCGATCGCCAGCAGCTCACATCCGTGCTGCTTGCTTATAACCGCTCGGTCGGCAACCATGCGAACGCATTGGCAAATATCGAAACGCTGCAAAGCGAGGATGCGCTCGTCATAACGGGAGGTCAACAGGCGGGGTTGTTTACCGGACCGCTGATGGTCATATATAAAGCCGTGACCATCATTCGTCAGGCACGGGAGGCGGCCAGACGGCACGGGCGTCCCGTTATTCCGGTGTTTTGGATCGCTGGCGAAGATCATGACTTCGCTGAAGTGGACCACGTCCATGTATTGAAGTCGAATTTGGAAACGCATAAGGTACAGCTGCGCAAACCTGATCAAGCACGCGCTTCGATTAGTCATTTGGCCATTGCGCACGAGGATTGGGAGGATGTGCTGCGGCAATTGACCCACCTGCTTCCCGATACGGATAGCAAGCCGGAGTTTTTGAACCGGCTCGGTCTTTTTTGCCGCGATGCCCGTACGCTAAGTGAAGCATTCGCCCGCATTATGGCATGGCTGTTTGGCGAGGAGGGGCTGGTGCTTGTCGATTCGGCTGATCCTGCGCTGCGCAAGGTGGAAGCACCAATGTGGCAGCAATTGATTCGTGAGAATGAGACGCTTTCCCACGCATATCTGCAAGGGGCAAGCGATTTGCAGAAGCTGGGCTATGATCCGCAAGCAGACGTTCATCCGGACGGGGCGAATTTGTTTTATTACGACAATGGAGAACGGCTGCTGCTGTTTCGGCGCGGAGACGCTTTTGCTGATAAGCAAGGGCTGGTTTCTTTGTCGCAAGACGAGCTGCTGGAGCTCGCCGCACGCGAACCTGACAAATTGAGCAACAACGTATTGACACGGCCATTGATGCAAGATTTTGTTTTTCCTGTTTTGGCGGTGGTGCTAGGTCCCGGTGAGATCGCTTATTGGGGACAGCTGAAGGAAGCGTTCGCCAGCTTGCAAATGGAGATGCCCGTCATTATCCCGCGGGAAGGATATACACTCCTGGAGTCCGCGGATCAGAAAATCTTGGCTAAGTACGAGCTAACGATTGAAGACGCGATGCACCGATTGGCTGAGAAGCGAGAGCAGTGGCTGAAAAGTCAAGATACGATGGGCTTGGAGGAGGAGTTCCTGGCTCTGGAGGCGCGCATTGAGGAATGGTATGAGCCGCTGGTGGCGAAGGCCGCACACATTAGTCCGGTAATGAGAGATCTCGGTGCCGTCAATCAAGCGAAGGTGCTCGACCAGGTGCGATATTATCGTTCGCGTGTCATGGGAGAGCTTGCGGCCCGGCATGAGCTTGCGTTGCGCCAGTTTGATCGGCTAGCGGCCGTGCTGTCGCCGTCTGGTATTCCGCAAGAGCGGTTCTACAACGTGTTTTATTATTTGAATCGATATGGGGACGACTGGCTGCGCAAACTTATTCATGAGCATCAGCCGGATCCGCTAGACAGCAAGCATCACGGCATCGTTTACTTGTAATTCATGAATACGAATGAGCGACTTTCGGTCGTAAGGAAGAGAGGACAATCATGAACGCTATACAAAACAGCATCATTAAAGATATCAAGCTGGCTCCGGGAGGACATTTGAAGATCGATTGGGCCAGCGCGCACATGCCCGTGCTGAATATGATTCGCCGTCAATTTGAGGAGGAGCAGCCGTTCCGCGGCTTGAAGGTGACGATCTGCCTCCATCTTGAGGCGAAGACGGCTTACTTGGCGAAGGTCGTGCAAGCCGGCGGTGCGCAAGTGACGATTACGGGCAGCAACCCGCTGTCTACGCAAGACGATGTATGTGCCGCGCTCGTGGAGGACGGCATTACTGTGTTCGCTAAGTACAATCCCGAGCCGCAAGAATACAAGCAGATGCTCATAGCGGCTTTGGAGACGAAGCCGGACCTTATTATCGACGACGGTGCAGATCTCGTCTCGCTTCTGCATGCTGAGCGGCCAGACCTGCTGGCGCAAATTCGCGGCGGCGCGGAAGAGACGACAACCGGCATCATCCGCCTGAAGGCGCTGCAGAAGGAAGGGAAGCTGCAGCTTCCGATGGTGGCCGTGAACGATGCTTTCTGCAAGCATTTGTTCGATAACCGTTATGGCACTGGCCAGTCGGTCTTTGACGGCATTAACCGGACGACGAATCTCATCGTGGCCGGCAAGACCGTCGTCGTCGCGGGATACGGATGGTGTGGCAAAGGCGTGGCCATGCGCGCCAAAGGACTCGGTGCACAAGTTGTCGTCACTGAAGTCGATGCGATCCGCGCGGTGGAGGCGCATATGGACGGATTTACCGTCTTGCCGATGAGCGAAGCGGCCAAGATCGGCGACATCTTCATTACCGTTACTGGCAATAAGAGTGTCATTCGCGGTGAGCATTATGAAGTGATGAAGGACGGGGCTATTCTCGCCAATGCCGGACACTTTGACGTCGAGGTCAATAAGCCAGACTTGCAGGCGATCGCAGTGAACAGACGAGTCGTCAGAGACAATATCGAGCAGTTCGAGCTGGCCGACGGTCGAAAGTTTTATTTGCTCGCAGAAGGCAGACTTGTAAACTTGGGAGCCAGCGATGGCCATCCGGCGGAAATTATGGATATGACATTCTCGCTGCAAGCGATGGGACTGAAATACGTTAACGACCATTACGAGTCACTAGGTAACGGTGTCGTCAACGTGCCGTATGAAATTGATGAACGCATCGCTCGCATGAAGCTGGAGTCATTAGGGATTCAGCTTGATACGCTGACGGAAGAGCAGCTGCGATACCTAGATAGCTGGCAGTAAAACTCCGCATTTCACAAGCTAGAAAACTATGGAAACCTCTTAATCTAATAAATCTAATAAATTATCAAATAAAATCCTGCTTAGCAAGCAGGATTTTTATTTTTTTTGTCGAAATAGCTTGACTGTGGTGGAAAGTGGGGTAAAGTGGAGTAAAAGGGTAGACAAGGGGGTGGACGAACATGTTTATGGGTGAATTCCAGCATTCCTTGGATGACAAGGGCCGAATCATTATGCCTGCGAAATTCCGGGAAGCGCTTGGTGCCCGGTTCGTCGTCACCCGTGGTTTGGACAACTGTTTGTTCGTCTATCCGATGGAAGAATGGGCCAACATGGAGAAAAAATTAAAGGCCCTGCCTCTGATGAAATCTGATGCCCGCGCATTCACGCGCTTCTTCCTCTCCGGCGCAACCGAATGCGAGCTTGACAAGCAGGGAAGGATAACGCTGCCGAATGTACTCCGCGAATACGCTTCGCTGACGAAGGATGCAGTCGTCATCGGCGTGTCAAGCCGCGTGGAAATATGGAGCAAGGAAGCTTGGGAAGCATATACGAAAGAGTCGGAAGCGTCGTTCAATGAAATTGCGGAGAAGCTTGTGGATCTGGATTTGGATTTGTGAGGGGGATAAGCATTGTTTCACCACGTAACGGTATTAAAGCATGAAGCAGTGGAAGGTCTAGCGATTAAGCCTTCCGGTTGTTATGTAGATTGTACGCTCGGCGGAGCCGGGCACAGCTCACTGATCTTGGAGTCGCTGGATGCTACGGGCAAGCTGATTGCATTCGACCAGGATGAGCAAGCGATTCAGCACGCGGAAAGCCTGTTCGCAAACCGCAGCGAGCAAGTGAAGCTCGTAAACAGCAATTTTCGACATTTGCAGGAGCGATTGCAGGAGCTAGGGATTACCGAAGTAGACGGCGTGCTGTTCGATCTAAGGGTTTCATCACCGCAGCTTGACGAAGCGGAAAGAGGATTCAGTTATCAACAGGATGCGGAGCTCGATATGCGCATGGATCGCTCTGCGAGCTTGACTGCAGAACAGATCGTCAACAATTGGGACGAACAAGAGATAGCCCGCATCTTGTTTGAATATGGGGAAGAGAAATTCGCGCGCAAGATCGCCCGGCATATCGTACGTGCGAGAGAGCAGGAGCGCATCCGCACAACCGCAAGGCTGGCGGAACTGATTAAGGAAGCGATCCCTGCGGCCGCAAGGCGCTCGGGACCGCACCCAGCCAAACGCAGCTTTCAGGCGATTCGCATCGCGGTTAACGACGAGCTTGGTGCATTGGCGGATGCGCTCGAAGCAGCGCTGCGAGTTCTTCGTCCGGGCGGACGAATCTCTGTCATAACGTTTCATTCTTTGGAAGATCGAATCGTGAAGCAATTTTTTGCGAAAAATACAGAGCGCTGCACGTGCCCGCCGGACTTCCCGATGTGTGTGTGAACAACAAAGGGGAGCTGCGTACGATAAACCGCAAGCCGATCGTACCGTCCCCGGAGGAGCTGGAAGCAAATCCGCGGGCGCGCTCGGCGAAGCTGAGAATTGCAGAAAAGTTAACACATTGACTCATATAGCCAGTTGGATATGGCAAATAAAATATAGCCAGTTGGATATCGTTAATTCGTCAAGGAAAGTTGATCATGCATGAAGTTTGACAAGTGGGGAAAGCACGTAAGGGATACAAGGCTTATTGTCACTGGCAACCGATCATTCGAAAGGGGAGGAATCGAAGATGGTATCTTATGTACACGGAAGTGCAGCGCTGGATGAGCGCAAACAGGAGCAGCCGGTCTATCGAGAACGGACGAAGACGGTATACCGTCGCAGTGCGGTTTCGCCGCAGGAGAAGCTGCTGTGGATGTTTGGAGTTATGGTGTGCGTGATCGTGGCTGGCGCGATCTTGTTCCGCTATGCACAAATTTATGAAATCAACGCACACATCCAACAGTTGGAGCAACAAATTCGAGTCATCCAGCAGGAGAACAACAGCCTGAAGCTGGAAGTCGCGAAGCTTCAAGACAACAAACGGCTGATGGAAATTGGCAGTGAACTCGGCTATGTGCCTGCCGAAAGCATCACGGAGATCTCCCTGCATACTGGTGAATTGAGCGGGAGTCTCGCACTAGCGGATCGGGAGTGATCTCATGCCGCAAAAAATTAAAATTCGTTCATTTCTAATTGGAGGGCTGTTTACCCTCTTTTTTGTCATCATTGTCGCCAGGTTGTATTGGGTACAGGTAGTGACGGCGTCTGACCTTGTGGAGAAAGCTGAGGTCGTATGGCGATCGAATAATGTGCTGCCTTCGACGCGCGGTGCGATTTACGATCGCAGCGGTAGCGTCTTGGCCTGGAATGCACAATCGTACACAGTCGCCGTCAATCCGAAGTTGATCGCTGAGCATGGTGTCGCTCGTGAAGTCGTCGACGGATTGGCGCCGCTGCTCGGGATGACGTCGGATCATCAATATCGGAAGCTGCAACAGATCGTAACGAAGAAGCGCGATAACGGTGACTATTATTTGCACGTAGAAGTTCGCAACGAAGGTTGGAAGATCGATAACGATATCGGCGAGCAAATTCGCAAGCTCAATTTGACGGGCGTCTATTTGCTGCCTGAGCAAAAACGTTATTATCCGTTCGGTTCTCTTGCTTCACACGTTTTGGGTTACATAAACAAAGAAGGCAATGCCGTTATGGGCATTGAATACGTATTGGACGATCTATTGCGCGGCCAAGATGGAGAGATCCATTATGCGAAAGATAATCTCGGATACGAGCTGCCGGGCGGCAGATCGACCTATGAGCCTCCGATTAACGGCAAGTCTGTGAAATTGACGATCGATCAGCAAATCCAGCACTATATGGAGACGGCGCTCGAAAAAGTATATACAGAATACAGTCCGATTAGTGCAACCGCGATCGCAGCCGATCCGAGAACGATGGAAATACTCGGCTTGGCCAATTATCCTAATTTCGATCCTAACGTGTATTGGGATATCGAGTCGCAGGCAGTGTTCTATAACCATGCCATTTCGTCTGTCTATGAGCCTGGCTCGACGTTTAAGATCGTCACCTTGGCCGCGGCTGAGGAGGAAGGCGAATTTGACCCTGAAGAAACGTTCATGTCCGGTGGCATTCAAGTGGCTGACGCGTATATTCGCGACCATAACGGCCGAGGTTGGGGGGAAATTACGTTCCGAGAAGGCTTGCTGCGTTCGAGTAACGTTGCGTTCGTCAAGCTGGGACAAGCATTAGGCGGAGAAAAGTTGCGTGATTATATTAGCCGCTTTGGATTCGGCGAGAAGACCGGCATCGAGCTCAATAGTGAGATGGCCGGCGATGTCCGGTTCAATTTGAATTATCCGACAGAAGTGGCGACGGTAACGTTCGGACAAGGGCAGCTGATGGTAACCGGCCTACAGCAGCTGACGGCGGTCAGTGCGATTGCCAACGAAGGCAAGCTGATGAAGCCGTATCTCGTGAAGGAAATTATCGATTCCGATACCGGTCATGTGATGGAATCGTTCACTCCACAATTCGTTCGACAAGTCATTTCTCCGGAGACGGCCAAGCGAGTGAGCGGGTATTTGGAAGAAGTCATTTCTGACGACAGAGGAACAGGGAAGCTTGCGAGAATCGACGGATACAAGGTCGCAGGCAAGACAGGAACAGCGCAGAAGGTTGTGAACGGCAAGTACGCTAAGGACCAATTCGTGCTGTCGTTTATCGGCTTTGCCCCGGCAGAAGATCCGCGCATCGCTTTAATTGTCATCGTAGACGACCCGAAGATCGACAGTTATGTACAAGGCACTTCGGTCGTGGGCCCGTATTTAGAGAGATTATGGAAAAAAGCTTACGATATCTCGGGGTTGAAAGTGAGAAGAATGCATCGAATGTAAATGTCGTGAAGGCGAATCATACGCTACCGCAACTCAGGACGCCGGATCTTGTTTCACAAGACCCTGTACGTGCTGCAGATATCTTGGAAGCAAGAGGTCTGAATTCCGTCGTACTTGGCAGCGGTCATAAAGTGTTGTCGCAATTTCCGGAAGCAGGGACAGAAATCGGCAGCGGTCAACGAATTATTTTGTTGACGGAGGAAAAATCGCAGCAACTCGTACCAGACCTCACCGGCCTGTCGCTTAGAGATGCGATGGAGATTTGCTCATATTTGGGCGTGGAAGTTCGCATAAGCGGCGAAGGTTACGTGGTCAGTCAATCCTGGCTTCGCGAGGATGATGAATCTATCTTGCGCATTCAGTTGCAGCCGCCTGGGCAAGCGCTACGTTCCGTTGAAGCGGATCCGCTAGACGAGCTTGAATGGCCCGATTCTGAAGACGAAGAGAGAAGCGATTCTGAGGACGACGGCGATTTAACGGAAGAGGAATAAGATTGTCTATCTCGTACATATAGAGGCTATAACATTCGCTAACCTCACAAGCATAAGAAATACTAAGCAGCCACCTGCGTCCTGAAGGATTTGGCGCCAGCCAAGTATTTCTTTATCATTCTAACCCTGTCCATGGTTGAATACACATGGAGTAAGAAGACCATGGAAAAGGGTGACGAGAAGGACAATGAAAGTATCTAACGTTACCGTTCGACGCAGGCTGTTCGCGGCAATGATCGTCAGCATTTTGGTATTTACCGGGCTTATTGTTCGTCTCGCTTATGTACAGCTAGTCATCGGGCCGGAACTGTCAGCGAAGGCGGAGGAGTCTTGGCGGCGCAATGTGCCGTTTACAGCCAAGCGCGGTGAAATCGTCGACCGCAACGGCATTCCCTTAGCTTACAATATAAGCACTCCAACCGTGTGGGCGATCCCAGCGCAGATCGTCCAGCCTGAGGAGACGGCTAAGCAGCTGTCGGCCGTGCTCGGCATGTCGGAGGAAGACGTTTACCGCATAATTACAAAGCGCTCAAGAATTGAACGCATCCAACCCGGCGGGCGCAAGATTACGCTCGAAAAAGCGCAAGCTGTGCAGCAATTAGCGCTCCCGGGCATTGTCGTCGGTGAAGATAATGACCGCTATTATCCGTTTGGCAATTTGGCCTCGCACGTGCTCGGCTTCACGGGCATCGATAATCAAGGGTTAACCGGTATTGAACTAAAATACGACGAATATTTATCCGGCATACAAGGGAGCATTACATACTTAGCCGATGCCGCTGGTCGGCAAATGCCAAACAGCACGGAAACATACATCCCGCCGAAAGACGGCTTAACGCTGGAGCTTACGATTGACAAGCATATTCAAGCGATTATGGAGCGCGAATTGGACCAGGCAATGCTCCAGCATCAACCGCAAAGTGTCATCGGCATCGCCATGGACCCGAATACCGGAGAAATATTGGCGATGGCTTCACGACCTGACTACGAGCCCGCTCAGTATCAGCAATATTCGAGCGAGGTGTACAATCGCAACCTGCCGATATGGATGACGTATGAACCGGGCTCCACGTTCAAAATTATTACGCTAGCTGCTGCCCTGGAGGAAGGCAAGGTCGATCTCAAGAACGATACGTTCTATGATCCCGGTTGGATTGAAGTTGCCGGTACGCATTTGCATTGCTGGAAACGCGGCGGTCACGGCAGCCAAACGTTCCTCGAAGGCGTGCAAAACTCTTGCAATCCAGGCTTTGTGCTACTCGGGCAAATGCTGGGCAAGGAAACGTTGTTCGACTATATCAAAAAATTTGGCTTTGGACAGAAGACCGGAATCGACTTGCTAGGTGAAGAGAACGGCATCTTGTTCAGCCTCGATCGCGTCGGTCCGGTGGAGCTGGCGACGACGTCATTCGGCCAAGGGGTGTCGGTAACACCGATTCAGCAGGTCGTAGCAGTATCCGCAGCAGTAAATGGCGGCAAATTGTATAAGCCATATGTTGCGAAAGCGTGGAAGCATCCGGAGACAGGAGAGGTGATCGAAGCGTTTGCACCGGAGATGGTGCGACAAGTCATTTCTGAGGATACGTCCAAGCAAGTGCGAGAAGCGTTGGAGAGCGTCGTGGCGCTCGGAACAGGCCGCAACGCCTTTATTGACGGCTACCGTGTAGGGGGAAAGACCGGTACAGCACAAAAAGTCGTCAACGGTGTTTATGCCAAGGATGAACATATCGTCTCCTTTATCGGTTTTGCCCCAGCGGATGATCCGCAGGTCGTCATCTACGTAGCGGTAGATGACCCGCAAGGCATTCAGTTCGGCGGTCTTGTCGCGGCACCGATCGTTCGTAATATTATGGAGGATACTCTTGTATATTTAGGAGTAGAGCCGCGGCAAAACCAATTGCAAAAAGCATACAAATATCCAGACGTTCCAATCGTTGAAGTTCCCGATTTGGTAGGCCTTAAGACGAGTCAAATTTATGAGATGCTGCGCTCTGATCTGCAGATTGTCACTTCCGGTAAAGGCAGCATGATCGCCAGGCAGGCACCAAAGCCCGGCACGCGCGTCGAGCAAGGCTCGGTCATCCGTCTGTATTTGACAGATTCACAAGCGGATCACGAGCATTAAGCAAACGTGGAAAACAAGCCTATCGTGACTTTATTTCCATGGCCGACGTGTGAGCCTTATGCATTGAGCTCCTTCCGGAAGCGTATACCACGAGCCGTATTTCGGCAATGCTGATAACACTCGGGCGGCATGGCGAAAGCGGCGTGAAGAGGGAGTGGAGCCCGTGCTTCTCAGTGATTTGATGAAGCTGCTTTTGATTTCGTCGATACGAGGTGATGAGCGGACGGCGATTACCGGCATTCAGATGGATTCAAGAAAGGTAACGCCTGGAGATTTGTTCATTTGCATTCCCGGACACAAGCTGGATGGTCACGACTATGTGCGCCAAGCGGAGCAAAATGGTGCCGTAGCGTTAGTTGTCGAACGTGCGGTCGACTCCAAGCTGCCCATGCTGATCGTGAAGGATGCGCGATACGCAGCCGCAGTGATCGCCAATGCGTATTACGGATATCCGAGTCATAAGATGCATGTCATAGGCGTTACGGGAACGAACGGGAAGACGACGATTACGTATTTGTTAGATCAAATCTTGCGTGATTACGGCAAGAAGACCGGGCTTATGGGGACGATTCGCGTACGGATTGGCGAGCGCACCTTCCCGGCGAGCCATACGACTTTAGAAGCACTTGAATTACAGGAAAATATGCGCAGGATGTACGACGCTGGTGTCGAATATTGCGTAATGGAGGTTTCTAGCCATGCGCTTGAGCTTGGCCGAGTGCGAGGCACGAAGTTTCGCACCGCCGTGTTTACGAATTTGACCCAGGATCACCTCGATTATCATCTTACGATGGATCACTATCGTGCGGCGAAGGGCTTGTTATTTGCACGCATGGGCAATACGTTCAGCTCACAGCGCAAGGAACTGCAATACGCCGTGCTGAATGCGGACGATGAAGCGTCGAAGGAATATGCACGTCTAACGAATGCTCAGGTCGTGACGTACGGCATTCGTAAACAAGCGGATGTGCGAGGACGTCATATTCGCGTCACGCCGCAAGGGACGGAATTTGAGCTCAGCAGCTTTGCTGGCGATATAACGATTCGCATGCGCATGTACGGCTTATTCAGCGTCTACAATGCACTTGCAGCGGCGGCCGCAGCCTTGATTGAAGAAGTGCCGCTGGCGAGCATTTGTCGCAGCCTGGAAGGCGTGCCCGGCGTGGAAGGTCGATTTGAATCCGTACGGGCAGGGCAAGATTTTCTCGTCCTAGTCGATTATGCGCATACGCCTGATTCTTTGGAGAACGTGCTGCTGACGATCCGTGAGTTCGCGGAAGGCAACATTATTACCGTCTTTGGCTGCGGCGGCGATCGCGACCGCGCGAAGCGTCCGCTTATGGGAGAGAAGGCGGCACAATACAGCGATTATGTGTATATTACTTCCGATAATCCGCGAACCGAAGATCCTGAGCGCATCGTGCAAGATATTGAGCTCGGAATCAAACGTGTCAAATCTCGCCATTTTACCTATGAGTCCATATTGGACAGAAGGGAAGCCATCTTCAAAGCTGTTGCACAAGCAGGTGCGAAAGATGTAGTATTGATTGCGGGAAAAGGTCATGAGACGACCCAAGAAATACAAGGCGTGCGGCATCCGTTCGATGACCGTGAAATCGCCCGGGATGCGATAAGGAGCAAGTTCAAATGATTAAGCGTTCGTTGAAGCAAATCATGGGGATGATAGACTGCAAGGCAGATTCCACATATGAGGAAGTCGAAATTTCCGGAATTTCCATCGACTCGCGCTCGGTGCATCCGGGAAATTTGTTCGTTCCGCTCGCTGGAGAATCGTTCGATGGTCACGACTTCGCTCTTCAGGCGCTGGAGAACGGGGCAAGTGCCGTCATGTGGCAAGAAGAGCGGCCGAACGCGCCGGAAGGCGTGCCGGTTCTATATGTGCAGGACACGTTGACTGCCCTGCAGAATCTGGCTGCGGCTTATCGCCAACAATTGTCCGTGCGGGTTGTCGGTGTGACCGGCTCGAACGGCAAGACGACGACGAAAGATATGATCGCGGCCTGTTTGGCAACGACGTACAGGGTCTATAAGACGCAAGGAAATTTCAATAATCATATTGGTTTGCCGCTTACACTGCTACAGCTGTCGGAGGATACTCAGATGGCCGTAATCGAGATGGGCATGAGCGGCCGCGGCGAAATCGAGCTCTTATCGCGGATCGCAATGCCCGAAGCGGCGGTGATTACGAATGTCGGGGAAGCGCATCTATTGCAGCTGGGTTCCCGGGATGAAATCGCGGCGGCCAAGCTAGAAATCACTAGCGGACTGCGGGAAGACGGGCTGCTCGTATACAACGGAGATGAACCGCTCCTGCAGCATCAGCTTGAGAAGCTGACTGGGGTGGATAAGCTGCTTAGGTTTCGTTTCGGCGAAGATGAAAATAATGACTATTATCCGGTCGCCGTTATGCAGCACCAATCGTTTACGACGTTCAAGCTGAATGTGCCGTACACCCCGACGTATACCGTGCCGCTGCCGGGCCGCCATAACGTGTTAAATGCTCTTGCAGCAATCGCGATTGCCAAGTTCATGGGCGTTGCAGAAGCTGATATCGTGCGCGGCTTAAGCAACCTGAAGCTGTCGGCGATGCGCACAGAAATCATACAAGCAGTAAGCGGCGCAATGATTTTAAATGATGCATACAATGCCAATCCGACTTCCATGCTGGCAGCGATCCAAATGCTTGAGGATATGAAGACAAGCGGCCGTAAATTTGCCGTGCTTGGCGATATGCTGGAGCTGGGCGAGCAGGAGGCTGACTATCATCGTGAAATCGGGGCGCGGCTAGATCCGCAACAAATCGACTACATATTCACGTACGGACCGCTTGCCGCATTGATTGCAGAGGAAGCGGCCAAGCACTATCCAGCAGGGACAGTCCTGCCGTTTGACGACAAGCTTGCTCTCGCCGGCAAGCTGGAGGAATTGTTAGCGGCAGGCGATATATGCCTGATCAAAGCTTCGCGCGGCATGAAGCTAGAAGACGTCGTAGCAAAGCTGACACAAGCGTAAACAGCCATCATATGCTTAAGAGTATGCAAATGAATTGCAGGTTGGATCGAACGAAACGTGTACCAGGGAGGCAAGGATTGTGGAATTGCAAGCGATATTGTTTACGATGGGGGTATCGTTTATCCTCAGTGTGATCTTAGGTCCTTTGTTCATCCCGATCCTTCGCCGTCTGAAATTTGGACAACAAATACGGACAGAAGGGCCGGAAGCACATCAGAAGAAGGCGGGCATGCCAACGATGGGCGGCACGATCATCCTGATGTCCCTATTGTTGTCGGTCGTATTCTTCTCAAGATTCAGCGGGGAGCTGACTGCGGCTTTTTATGTTTTGCTGGTTGCCACTATGGGCTATGGACTTATCGGCTTTCTTGATGATTATATCAAAATCGTGTTCAAGCGTTCGCTCGGCCTCACCGCGCGGCAAAAGCTGATCGGACAACTACTCGTCTCGATCGTCGTGTGCGTGCTGCTCGCGCTCAACGGTCACAGCACAGATGTGTACATTCCGCTCTTCGATCTGACATTGCCTTTGGGCTGGTTGTATTATCTTTTCATTACCTTGCTCATGATGGGTATGAGCAATGCGGTTAATTTTACGGACGGTCTGGATGGACTGTTGTCGGGCACGAGCGCTATCGCATTTGGCGCCTTCACGGTGCTGGCGATGATGTATTCGCAGCCTGAGGTGTCGGTGTTTTCAGCAGCGATGATCGGCTCTGTCCTCGGCTTTCTTGTGTTTAATGCCCATCCGGCCAAGGTGTTCATGGGCGATACGGGATCGCTGGCGATTGGCGGAGCGATAACGGCGGTTGCGATATTGTTGAAAGAGGAAATCTTGCTGCTCATTATTGGTGGAGTTTTTGTAGCGGAAATATTGTCCGTCATCATTCAAGTAATCTCATTCAAGACGACGGGACGGCGGGTGTTCAAGATGAGTCCGCTGCATCACCATTTCGAGCTAAGCGGCTGGTCTGAATGGAAAGTCGTCATCGTCTTTTGGCTGGCCGGACTCGTGCTTGCCGTTCTTGGACTACTTATCAACAAGGGGTTATAGCAGATGAAACATCCAGCAAAGTATCAAGGGGAGCATGTCGTCATTCTCGGCATGGCAAGGAGCGGCTGCGCTGCGGCCAAGCTGTTTCACGAGCTTGGAGCGATCGTGACGGTAAACGACCGCAAGCCGTTAGCGGAATGTCCGGAAGCCGAGGAGCTAAGCGCACTAGGCATCCGTGTCATCTGCGGCTATCACCCGGCAGATTTGCTGGATGATCACGTTCAGCTCGTCGTCAAAAATCCCGGCATTCCGTATGTTGCAGAGCCGCTTCAGCAAGCGGCCGCGCGCGGTATCGAAATCGTCACCGAGGTGGAAGTCGCTTATATGATGACTGATGTGCCCATTATCGGCATTACCGGTTCGAATGGGAAGACGACAACGACCTCCTGGGTGTACGAGATCTTGTCTGCGGCTGGCTTGAAGCCGCTTGTCGCGGGCAATATTGGCCGGCCGATGTGCGAAGTGGTGACGGATGCTGTCGACCCTGCATGGCTCGTGTCAGAGCTAAGCAGCTTTCAGCTCAAGGGCACGATTGCATTTCGCCCGAAGATCAGCTGCTTGCTGAACTTCACCGAAACGCATCTGGATTACCACGGCAGCTTGGATGATTATTGGAACTCCAAGTTGAAATTGTTCGCCAACCAGACGCAAGACGATAAGGCGGTGCTTAGCCGAGACGATCCGGCGGTATATGCGCTGGCGGGAAAGCTCGATGCAGAAGTGATGCTGTTCTCGCTGCAGCATGAGCTGGAATACGGCATGTTCGTACATAATGAGCGGATCGTATTCCGCGATCTTGCTGGCGACCGACATGAATTGCTGGCAGTACGCGACATCGGCATTCCTGCTAGTTTCAACGTAGAGAATGCCCTAGCCGCCGCCGCGATATCGCGGCAAGCCGGCGCTCCGCTGGAAGTGATCAGCGAGCAGCTGAGAGCGTTTCGCGGCGTCCCTCACCGACTGGAATTTGTAAGGGAGCTTAGAGGCATTAAATATTACAACAATTCCAAGGCGACGAATGCATTGGCGACACGCAAGGCGTTGGACGCTTTTGACCGTCCGGTCGTCTTGATCGCTGGCGGGTTGGATCGCGGTGCTGACTTCCATGATCTAATGACAGTGTTCCGTGAGCGGGTGAAGGCTCTGGTGCTCATTGGCGAGACGAAGGAGAAATTGCAGGCGGTCGGGGAGCAAGCGGGCGTTGCGCGCATTTGCGTAATGGCTGACAAAAGCGATGCAGCACAGCTGATGCGGGAAGCTGTCGAGCAGGCTTCACACCTCGCAAGCCCCGGCGATGTGATCATGTTGTCTCCGGCTTGCGCTAGTTGGGACATGTTCACATCGTTTGAGGAAAGAGGACGCATGTTTAAAGAGTCGGTGCATAACCTTAATTAGAGAGCTTGTATCATGATGGAAGACGCATAGGGAAGTCGATTGCTAAGCAATAGGCAAGCCCTGGCAGGTCTTTGCAAGTCTTTTGCAAAGACCTGCAAGTCTTAGCCAAGCTCCAGAACGCTCGGTAAAGAGGTGTTTGCATCGATGGCCAAAATTCGCACCGCCCCCGATATTACGATTGCAGCGAGCACGATGTTCCTGCTAGCGATCGGCGTCATCATGGTCTACAGCGCGAGCGCTGTGCTAGCTTATCACGATTACGGCGACACATTTTACTATCTCAAGCGGCAATTAATTTTCGCTGTACTCGGTGTAGCGGCGATGTTTACCGTGATGAACATGGATTACTTGATACTCAAAAAATACGCCAAACCTCTCCTGATCGTATGCTTCATCCTGCTCATTGTCGTCTTGATTCCAGGCGTCGGCGTTGTGCGCGGCGGCGCCCGCAGCTGGCTCGGTATCGGGTCATTTGGCATTCAGCCGTCAGAATTCATGAAGCTTGGCATGATAATTTTTTTGGCGAAGTATTTATCGGACAACCAGGGGAAGATTACATCCTTTATGAAAGGCCTGCTGCCACCGCTTCTTCTCGTCGGCTTCGCGTTTGGACTCATCATGCTCCAGCCGGATTTGGGTACGGGCGCAGTGCTTGTCGGCGCTTCGCTCATGATTATTTTTACGGCTGGTGCACGTCTGAAGCACTTGCTAATGCTGGCGGCTGTCGGAGCTTTAGGCATGGTCGGGCTAATTGCGGCGGCTCCATACCGCTTGCAACGCATTACCGCCTTTCTCGACCCTTGGCAAGATCCGCTCGGTGCAGGATACCAATCGATCCAATCGTTATATGCGATCGGTCCCGGCGGGCTTGTCGGGCTTGGACTCGGCATGAGCAGGCAGAAATATAACTATTTACCGGAGCCGCAAAATGACTTTATCTTTTCGATCATTGCCGAGGAGCTTGGCTTTATTGGCGGTACATTGGTCATCCTCCTATTCTTGCTGTTAGTCTGGCGCGGCATGCGTACGGCAGTGACCGCACCGGATTCGTTCGGTAGCCTACTGGCAGTCGGAATCGTCGGCATGTTCGCCGTACAAGTCATCATCAATATCGGCGTCGTCATCGGCATGTTTCCGGTGACTGGCATCACGTTGCCGCTGATTAGCGCTGGTGGTTCCTCGTTGACGCTCATGCTGACGGCGGTCGGCATTTTACTAAATATATCCCGTTACTCGAGGTGAAGAGATCAATGCGAGTGGTGTTAACCGGAGGTGGGACTGGCGGCCACATTTATCCTGCACTAGCTGTTGCCAGGCAAATTAAACAGCAGGAACCGGACAGCGAGCTGCTATATATCGGCAGTCAACGCGGCCTGGAAAAGCAGCTAGCCGATCAAGAAGGCATCCGTTTCGAGGCGATCGAGATAACCGGCTTCAAGCGCAGCCTAGCTTGGGACAATGTGAAGACAGTGCTGCGCTTTGTGAAGGGTGTCCGCAGATCGAAGCAACTGCTGCGCGAATTTCGTCCGGATGCCGTCATCGGTACGGGAGGATACGTTTGCGGTCCGGTCGTGTATGCGGCGGTTAAGCTTGGGATTCCATCCGTGCTGCATGAGCAGAACGTCATCCCGGGACTAACCAATAAGTTTTTGAGCCGCTACGCAGACGTCGTAGCAGTCAGCTTCCCGGAATAGAACAACTTTCCGCGCGCCAAACGCGTACTATATACGGGGAACCCGAGAGCGTCGCAAGTCGTTTCGGCAGAAGCGCAGCGCGGCTTGGAATCGCTTGGCATGAATATGGACAAAGAGGATAAGCTGATCGTCGTGGTAGGCGGCAGCGGCGGCGCGAAGGCGATGAATGATTGCATGGTAGAGCTAGTGCCGCTAGTCGCTGAGAATAGGAGCAAGCTGAAGTTTTTGCTCATCACGGGCAAGTCGTATTACGAAGATACGCTGGCTCGCATTCATCAGTCGCGGGCTGAGCTGCCTTCTGACATTCGGATCGTTCCCTACATACACAACATGCCGGAGGTTATGGCCGCCACCTCCATCATCGTATGCCGATCCGGCGCCTCATCGATTGCAGAAATTACGGCACTTGGTTTGCCTTCCATTCAGATTCCTTCCCCGAACGTGACGAATAATCATCAAGAGGCGAATGCCAGATGGCTGGAGAGCGAAGGTGCGGCGAAAGTCATTTTGGAGCATGAGCTAAACGGGCAAACGTTATACGAGGCCATTAAACAAATCGCGTTCGATCCGATTCGTTACGAGCATATGTCGAAGATGGCGAAGCGGCTCGGCAAGCCGGATGCGGCGCAGGCTGTATACCGCATCTTACGGGAACTCATTGATGAATCGTTACCAGTATGAGCAGAGAGAAAACACGCTTTGGGCGATTGTCACACTACCCTCACGATTGCATAAACTATCGTATAAACGTGACAGCATCCGATCAGATGCGCCCCGCGCGAATCTGGACAGCGGATGAAGCCGGCTTCCCGGCGATCCCCGCAAGCATCGACAAAGGAGGTTCTCAACATGCACAACGTCATGTCCGACTTGCAGCGAGCAGGTGTCGGAGACGTCTTGCTGAATGAGCCAATGCGAAAGCATACGACTTGGAAAATCGGCGGTCCTGCCGACTGCTTGATCATCCCCGAATCGAAGGAGCAACTCATTCGCGCTGTGAAGATTATGCATCAGCACGGTGTTCGCTGGCGAGTATTCGGCAAAGGCTCGAATACATTGGTGACGGATAAAGGCATTCGCGGCGTCGTCATCAAGCTCGGCGATGCCTTTGATTCGGCGCGGTTCGACGGGGATGTTGTTCATGCGGGAGGATCGTTCTCCTTCATCAAGCTGTCGATTTTGTCCGCCAAACAAGGCCTTACCGGACTGGAATTTGCCGGCGGCATCCCGGGGACAGTCGGTGGAGCAGTCTATATGAATGCAGGAGCGCACGGCTCGGATGTGTCACGCATATTAACAGGAGCTGAAGTTGTACTGGGAACCGGTGAAGTGGCATTCATGACAGCTGAAGAGATGAAATTTTCATACCGCCATTCGATCTTACAGGAAATAGACGGGATTGTTACAAGTGCTGTGTTTCAGCTCGCAGCTGGCGATCGCAAAGAAATAGCAGCGGCGATGGCGTCTTACAAAGACCGCAGATTAAAGACGCAGCCGCTCAAACAAGCGTGCGCTGGCAGCGTGTTTCGCAATCCAGCAGGACATTATGCCGCACAATTAATCGAGAGCAGCGGACTCAAAGGGACGCGGATCGGTGGAGCCGAGGTGTCCACGCTGCATGCCAACTTCATCGTGAACACCGGTAACGCCACAGCGGAAGACGTCCTCACCCTTATTAAACACATCCAGGAGACGGTGAATGAACAGCATGGCATTCGCCTCGTTCCGGAAGTACTGGTGGTGGGTGAGCGGTAAATCGGAGGTGAGACATTGGAGAAGTTGGTCATCGAAGGCGGCAGGCCGCTTCAAGGAACCATCCATGTACACGGTGCGAAGAATGCAGCCTTGCCGATTCTGGCCGCCAGTATCATGGCAGAAGGAACTCACATGATTCGCAACGTTCCGAATTTGCTGGACATTGAAGTCATGTTGGGGATATTGTCAGCACTCGGTTGCCGGACGGAGATGAGGGATGAGCGAGTGATCATCGACACGTCTCTCATCACGAGTTCCCATATTCCGGAACAATTAATGGGGCAGATGCGTTCCTCGATCTTCTTGATGGGACCCTTGCTTGCAAGATTCGGCCAAGTTACCGTTACGAGGCCTGGAGGCTGTGCGATCGGGGAACGTAAGATTGATTTGCATTTGCGCGGTCTCGAAGCGCTCGGCGCGAAAATTCAGATCGACGGAGGCACGATACACTGCACGGCGGACCGGCTCAAAGGAAGCGAGATCATGCTCGATATTCCGAGTGTCGGGGCTACGGAGAATATCTTGATGGCCGCTGTCATGGCAGAGGGAAGAACCGTTATTGTGAACGCTGCCCGCGAGCCAGAGATCCAGGACTTGCAAAATTACTTGAATGCCATGGGTGCCAAGATTAGCGGAGCCGGTACGAGCACGATCGTCGTGGACGGTGTGGACAGTCTGATTCCATGCCAGTATACGGTCATTCCGGATCGCATCGTGGCTGGAACGCTTATGGTAGCGGCAGCGGTGACACGCGGCGAAGTGACGCTTACCGGGGTCAATCCGGCAGCATCTGTTAGCCGTTATCGCATGTCCTTGAACGAGCCGGTGTTCAAATGGAGTCTCGCGATGATATAATAACGGTGTCGTGCCCATCGCGAACGCAAGCCATCGACAGAATCGTAACGCAGCCATATCCCGCGTTTCCAACGGATATGCAGCCGCAGATGATGGTGCTGCTCTCTCTGGCCAACGGGATGAGCATCATTAAAGAGACGATCTTCGAAGGCAGATTCAAGCATGTAGACGAACTCAATCGCATGGGAGCAGACATCCGCGTGGATATGCACTCCGCATTCGTGCGCGGCGTACCGCGCTTATACGGTACAACGGTGGAGGCTACGGATCTGCGCGCAGGAGCTGCGCTTGTGATCGCTGGATTATGCGCTGCCGGTACGACCGTCGTCGAACAGGTTCATCACATCGATCGCGGGTATGATCGGATCGAATCGATGCTAGCCAAGCTCGGTGCTAGAATAGAGCGTTACTCGGATTCACCTGCGAAACGAAGCACTGGATAAGGCATATTCTACCGTGCTGCTTGCCGGTTTTCTGATCAGCAACCGGAAGACCGGCAGCGGCATAAGTTCGCTGTTTCACGCTATATCAGACCTTACATGCTCGGAATATTGAAATTTATAGGGCGCTTTGGTGGTGGACAAGATGGCTGCAAGCTCGAAAATACCGGTTATGCCTCATGCAAAGCCAAAAAACAAGAGCAACCGAAAATTGATCATACTGCTCATGTTGTTTTTTATAACTATACTCTTGCTATTGTTTTTTCATTCCCCTTTCAGCCGAATTACATCTATCGAAATATCCGGCAATCGGTATGTGACGGAAGCACAAGTGTTGGAAGCGAGCGGCATTCGGTTGGACGATCATTTCTTTATCGCATCGGAAGAGCGCATTCGCGATCGAGTATTAACCTTAGGAATTGTGGAGGATGCGATCGTCACGAAGCGCTTTCCTGGACACGTTATGATAGAAGTGATAGAATACCCCGAGGTTGCCTATCAAATCTTACCCGATGGCACGCCAGAAGCATTGCTGGCCAGCGGAGTTGCGCTGCCGATTAAAGGAACGGAGACGATTATTGATAAACCGATCTTGTCCGGGTGGGACGATGAAGAGCTAAAGACACGCTTAACACATCAACTGGCGAACATTCCTGACAATTTGCTGGCAGATATTTCGGAAATCCAGCCTTCACCTTCGGACGCCTATCCCGATAAGATCATGATGTACACAAGGTCAAATTTCCAAATCATTACGACGATCGAGAAGCTGCCAGAGAAGGCTCAGCTGTATCGGATCATTATTAACGACCAATTGTCACAAGGCGTCGAAGGCGGCGTGCTTACGCTGCTGGAAGCGGACAAGTTTAGCCCATATCCGTCATTTGAAGACACGCTTACAGAGGAAGAATCAAGTCTCGAGCAATTAGCAAGCGACGACGAATA
Organism: uncultured Paenibacillaceae bacterium; assembly: GCA_963755735.1. Lineage (GTDB taxonomy): Bacteria > Bacillota > Bacilli > Paenibacillales > DA-C8 > Insulibacter. The sequence goes on along the minus strand of CAVWLN010000001.1, from coordinate 10,896 downwards.
AAGGCCTAATTGGGCTTACCTTGCAAGCTAACCGCGGGGGCTACGAAGTAGACAAGCTGCTTACAGAATGGAAAACTACGGATAGGCGGGCAGAATTTACTTTCGCTGATCACGACGAAAAGCGACACATTTCGTAAAAAATGACTACTCAACGTTCGGAAATAATGATATTATTGTGATTATGGTATTAATAGTCTAATTTCCATAATGAACATTTGTTAGTTCGGATTATGCAATTGCAAAAAAATTAAAAGAATTATCGCTTAAAAAAAGGTTTCATTAAAGCTTTGTGGAATAAGTATAGAAGGCTTTTTTTACCCGAGAAACGACAGGTGAATCTGCCAGTATATATTCTCGTCACGGTACAAGATAATAGGATATGGGAGGTGCCTCGGGTTGAGCAGCAATGACATCATTGTCAGTTTGGACATTGGTACATCCAAAGTTCGCGTCATAATCGGAGAAGTGAACAACGGATCGATTAATATAATCGGTGTTGGATCTGCTGACTCGGAGGGAATTCGAAAAGGTTCGATCGTGGACATCGACCAGACGGTTCAATCCATTCGGAAGGCGGTAGACCATGCGGAACGCATGGTTGGTATAGAAATTTCGGAAGTGTATGTAGGAATATCCGGTAATCATATTGAGTTGCAATCCAGCCATGGCGTCGTTGCCGTGTCGAATGAAGATCGTGAGATTGGCAATGTGGACATCGAGCGTGTGCTGCAAGCTTCAAGAGTTATTGCTGTACCGCCTGAGCGGGAAATTATCGGTGTAATCCCTAAGCAATTTATCGTCGACGGGCTGGAAGGAATCTTCGACCCGCGCGGCATGATCGGGGTACGGCTTGAAGTTGACGCCACGATTATTACAGGCTCCAAAACTGCGGTACATAATCTGTTGAAATGTGTCGAGAAAGCAGGCTTAAGGGCTGCTGATCTCGTATTGATGTCACTGGCTTCCGGCGAGTTGTCTTTGTCCAAGGATGAGAAATCTATGGGAACGGTGCTGGTCGATATCGGTGCAGGCTCTACGACCATCGCGATTTATGACCAGGGCAATCTGACAGCTACGACGACTTTGCCGATTGGCGGAGAATACATCACGAACGATATTTCGATCGGGTTGCGTACGCAGACGGACATTGCGGAGAAGCTGAAGCTAAAGTTCGGATGTGCGCTTATTCAGGATGCTGCTGCGGATCAAACGTTCAAGGTGCATCGCATCGGAAGCAATTCCGAGAAGGAATACAATCAAGTGGATTTGGCGCATATTATTGAGCCCCGCGTGCAAGAAATCTTTCAACTCATTCGTCAGGAAGTCATACGCCTCGGCTTCAAGGAGACAGCTGGCGGTTATGTCCTTACAGGCGGCACAGTCTCTATGCCTGGTGTCGCTGCAGTCGCATCAGCCGAGCTTAATACGTCGGTGCGCATCGCCTCGCCTGACTTTATCGGCGTAAGGGATCCGTCTTATACTTCCGGAGTTGGCATCATCCATTATGTGATGAAGTATATGCGCGGCGTCAAATCGGGCGGTCCGAAGAAATCCGTCGGCAAGAAATCTTCCGGAGCGAGATCAACCAGGATTGTTTGCGAAATTGCGCAATTGGCTGAGTGAATTTGTCAACTAGCGGACAATAGTGAGGGGGAAAATGAAGACGATGTTGGAATTTGATCTTGATTCAAATCAACTTGCGCAGATTAAAGTCATCGGTGTAGGCGGCGGCGGAAGCAACGCTGTCAATCGCATGATTGATTCCGGCGTGAAAAATGTTGAATTTATAACGGTGAATACGGATGCTCAAGCATTGAATCTAGCGAAATCGGAAGTGAAGCTGCAGATAGGCGACAAGCTAACTCGCGGTCTTGGTGCCGGTGCAAATCCGGAAATCGGCAAGAAAGCGGCGGAAGAGTCGCGTGAATTGATCATGAACGCCTTGCGCGGCGCAGACATGGTGTTCGTCACTGCTGGTATGGGCGGCGGCACAGGAACAGGTGCAGCTCCGTCATTGCAGAAGTGGCGAAAGAGTGCGGAGCGCTAACGGTCGGCGTTGTGACGAGACCGTTCACCTTCGAAGGGCGAAAGCGGCAGACGCAAGCCGAATCCGGAATTGCTTCGCTGAAGGAAAAGGTGGATACGTTAATCGTCATCCCGAACGATCGACTGCTTGAAATCGTCGATAAGAAGACGCCGATGATCGAAGCGTTCCGTGAAGCGGACAACGTGCTTAGACAAGCTGTACAAGGCATCTCCGACTTGATCGCTGTTCCGGGTCTCATTAACCTTGACTTTGCCGACGTGAAGACCATTATGTCCGAACGCGGCTCCGCCTTGATGGGAATCGGCATGGCCAACGGGGAAAACCGAGCAGCAGAAGCTGCGAAGAAGGCGATTATGAGTCCTTTGCTCGAAACGTCCATCGAAGGAGCTCGCGGCGTCATTATGAACATTACGGGCGGATCAAACCTCAGCCTGTATGAGGTGAATGAAGCAGCGGATATCGTCATTTCTGCATCAGATCCAGAAGTGAATATGATCTTTGGTGCGATCATCGACGAGGAGTTAAAGGATGAAATCAAGGTAACGGTTATTGCAACCGGATTCGAGAACAAGCCTGCACAATCTGCCTCGAAGCCTTCGATGGCGGGCAGTGACAAGCCGGATCCGAGACTGACGAATCTGAAGCCGTTCGGGTCGCAGCCACAAGCGGATCAACTGGATATTCCAACATTCCTCCGCAACCGCGGCCGCAACAATATCGAATAATGATGAGCGATCAGTAAATCATGAAAGCTGCTCTTAGTCTTTGCGGGCTAAGGAGCAGCTTCTTTAATGTTAATGTGAAATAACAGAATAACGGAACCGAAATTTCCGTTATTTCGATAAAAACGCCGATTTCGGACAAATAACGGAATCCGAATTTCCGCTATTTGACTGAAATCGGCTGAAAAACCGCTTTTTGCTTTCGTAAATTCAAAATAGAGGTATTTTGCATTCCGTTATTTTGCGAAAAACGCTGATTTTGAGCTGATAGCGGAAATTTCTCTTCCGCTATCTCTATCAGTGCGCCCAGCATGGGCGCTATCTATAGGGTTCAAGTCCCGAATGGTGAAGGCAGTAGTAGCCATTAGCTCAAGACAAGGGTGTCCACCGTGAGGTGGAATCTGAAGGAAGTCGGCGGCAAATCTCCGGTCTGAGGAACACGAACTTCATATAAGGCTAGCGTGCGTTGGATGAGCTTGCTGAACAAAGTAAAGTCCATACTGCCGAAGGCGCTCGAAAGTAGATGAAGCAGATAGATGGAGAGGAAGGTAGCGCTCTTACCTGGGGAGGTCTGTACGGTAAGCGAAGTGAACTTCGTAACCTTGCTTGTGAAAGTAGGCTGAACGTACAGAAGTCAGCAGAGGCCATAGTACGCAGGTTGTTACAACAGTATGCGGAAGGGCTGAACATGAAATAGGAATTGAATATCTTGGCGTTCAAGGGTGGGCGTTGAAAGCAGACAATCCGAAAGGACTTGCTTCAAGGAGGATACGGTGAATTCCGTAGGGGACTTGGAGAGGGCAGAGCCCAGCCGTGGCACAAAGGGAGAAAACAATTCACGAAAGGAAAGTTGTATCGGATGATTCAGGAACTATTGTCACGGGAAAACCTTCTATCGGCATTAAAACGTGTCGAAGCCAATAAAGGTAGCCACGGAGTAGACGGCATGTCCGTAAAATCCTTACGGACACACATCCTACAAAACTGGCATACCCTTCGACAAGAAATTGAAGATGGAACCTATGAGCCGAGTCCGGTCCGAAGGGTCGAAATCCCGAAGCCTAACGGAGGAGTTCGGTTATTAGGTATTCCTACCGTGACAGACCGTTTCATCCAACAAGCGATTGCCCAAGTGTTGAATCCAATATTTGATCCACAATTCTCCGAGAACAGCTACGGCTTTCGTCCCAATAGACGTGGGCATGATGCTGTCCGGAGAGCTAGGCAATACATGAAGGAAGGGCTCCGATGGGTTATCGATCTTGATCTAGAGAAATTCTTCGATCGAGTAAACCATGACAGACTAATGGCAAGAATCGCGGAGAAAGTAGAGAACAAAACGATTCTCAAACTCATTCGCAAATTTTTGCAGTCGGGGGTTATGATTAATGGAGTGGTGATGGATACCGGGGAAGGTGCGCCACAAGGTGGCCCATTAAGTCCACTTCTTTCAAACATCGTTCTAGACGAACTCGACAAGGAACTAGAAAGTCGAGGACACAGATTCGTCCGCTATGCGGACGACTGTAACATATATGTGAAAACACGTAAAGCTGGAGAACGAGTAAAGAAGTCCATCACATCTTTCATTGAAAACAGACTGAAGCTGAAGGTTAACCAAGAGAAGAGTGCGGTAGACCGACCATGGAAACGTAAGTTTCTCGGATTCAGCTTTACATGGAACAAAGACCCAAAAATTCGAATTGCCCAGCAAAGCATGAAGAAAGTGAAAGCGAAAATTCGCGAGATAACCTCTAGAAAACGCCCGCTTTCGATGGTGCAACGAATAAAGGAACTAAACCAGTACCTTACGGGATGGTGTGGTTATTTTGCCTTAGCCGACACGCCAAGTATCTTTCATAGTCTGGATGAATGGATACGGAGACGACTTCGCATGTGTCTCTGGAAACAGTGGAAGAAACCCAAGACCAAAGTAAAAAGGCTTTTATCCCTAGGTGTACCTAAGGACAAAGCCTATGAATGGGGCAATACCCGAAAAGGGTATTGGCGTATAGCTTGCAGTCCAATCCTTCACAGGACATTAGATAACCAGTATTGGAAATCTAACGGACTAAATACTTTAACAGACAGATACAACTACCTACGGAATATTTCATGAACCGCCGTATACCGAACGGTACGTACGGTGGTGTGAGAGGACGGGGGTTAGTCACCCCCTCCTACTCGATCGTACCGTCAACCAAATCAACATTTTTCGGCAAGGTCGTCGTATTTGTGCTCTTTGTCATACCAGTCTGCGATACCGGCAATCACGCTGATGATGACAAGAATGACACTAAGGCAAATTGTCGTCACGCTACCCAGTTCATCCACGATGCTCAGCAACGTGCTGCCGTTTACGACATACTGTAAGAACACGACAAACGTCAAGGCGATCAGCAGGTTGGTCATACTCGTGCGGAGTATGTTCAGCAGCGGTCCATGCGCTCGTAACCTCTCCCATCTTCTGAGAAATCGTTGCTTCAGCCTGGCATCATTTCGCTGTCGATACCCCCATATGACAAGTGCAAAGCTAATAAACAAGTAATACGGCACAAGATGAGCGATGTCGAAGCGAAAAGGGATGATGAATAAAACAATCCACAATATGCCGGTCATTACGTTCCTTGTGTTCATTTTCTTCATCTTTTTCATCCTCTCTACATCTCTTCCAGCATACCAAAAATTCCCTCTCCGTGTCCATCGATGTCTATCGGCGTCTTCAGACATCCGCTTATTTCTCGACAAAAAAATTGCCGTACAAGTAGCAAGTTTTGACAGACTTTGAAATAGACTTTATATATACTGGTCTCATCTGAATGCGAGAGGGTGGCAAGCTTTGGTTGTCTACTTGGATCTCGTGTTTCTGGCGAACCTGTTGATCGATGCGGCGCTGCTTCGCATGACGGCCTGGACGCGCCGGCTGTCATTTAACTGGTGGCGAGTCTTGCTCGCATCGATGATCGGAGCGATGTATGTCGTCATGATCTTCGCGCCGGCCTTATCGTTCTTGTTCACCACACTGATGAAATTCCTATTCTCAGCCGCGATGCTGCTCGTCGCTTTCGGATTTGTTCATCTGCAGCATTTTTTGAAAAATCTGGGCGCCTTCTATCTCGTTAGTTTCTGTGCGGCCGGGTGCATGTTTGGTGTGCATTATTTGTGGCAAAGCTCAGACGAACTATTGAGCGGCATTTGGTTCAGCCAGACGGGCGGCATGACGTTTCATGTGCAGACAGGTCTCGTGTACGTTGCGCTATCATTCGTAGGAGCCTTATGGTTTTACCGCAGCGTGCAGCGAAGTCGTCAGAGACAAGAGGCAAGGAAAGCATTTACGGCAAACATGGAAATTGTGATCGACGAGGTGCGACTAGGCTGCCAAGGTCTTATCGATACGGGTAACAGGTTGTACGACCCGCTTACGCGACATCCGGTGTTGGTGACAGAGCTTCGGATGTGGCGGGACTATATGCCGTCCGCATTATATGAACGTTTGATGCAAGGCAAGGCCGAAGACATCGTACAGGATCTGGAAGCGCATGCATTCAGATGGCGGGATCGGCTGCGCCTTGTCCCGTACAGAGGCATTCACCGAGGGACGACGTTCATGCTGGCGATCAAGCCGGACAAACTGACGGTCGAATACGGTGGCCAGAAGCATGTGTCAAGCAAAGTATTGATCGGGCTTAAGAGTGAGCCCATGCATGCGGAACAAGCCTACCAAGCCATCATACATCCTGAACTCGTCAATATGTAGGCCGAACGCGAAACGTGTTCATGATAACCTAGTACAGGAGGTAACTCATGCTGACGAAACTGAGACTGAACTTGATGTTAACTTACTATCGATTATTGTTCTTGTTCGGGCTGAAGAGCGAAGAAATATATTATATCGGGGGAAGCGAAGCGCTGCCGCCACCGCTGACGCGGGAAGAGGAAGAATATTTGCTCGGCAAGCTGTCTTCCGGAGATTCCGCTACCCGGGCCATGTTAATCGAACGCAATTTGCGACTTGTCGTTTATATCGCGAGGAAATTTGAGAATACCGGAATCAACATCGAGGATTTGGTCTCGATCGGGGCCATCGGATTGATCAAAGCGGTGAACACGTTCGATCCGGAGAAGAAGATTAAGCTGGCTACATATGCCTCGCGCTGTATTGAGAACGAGATTTTGATGTATTTGCGGCGTAACAGCAAGATTCGTACAGAAGTATCGTTCGATGAACCGCTCAATATTGACTGGGACGGCAATGAACTGCTTCTTTCAGACGTGCTCGGCACAGAAAATGATACGATTTACCGGAATATCGAGGAGCAGGTAGATCGCAAGCTCCTGCACAAAGCTTTGGACAAATTGACAGACCGCGAACGCATCATCATGGAGCTGCGCTTCGGATTGCCGGACGGAGAAGAGAAGACGCAGAAGGATGTGGCGGACTTGCTCGGCATTTCACAATCATACATTTCGCGGCTGGAGAAGCGGATTATTAAACGGCTGCGCAAGGAGTTCAACAAAATGGTGTAGCACGAATTCAGCTCAAGAATAAAATGACCACCTGAGGGGATACTTAACAGTAATGTTTCTCCTTGGGAGGTAATCACGATGACACGCAATAAAGTGGAAATCTGTGGTGTGGATACCGCGAAGCTGCCCGTACTTAGCAATGCCGAAATGAGAGAGCTGTTCGTTCAGCTGCAGCAACACGATGACCGGGCAGCAAGAGAGAAATTAGTGAATGGAAACTTGCGTCTGGTCTTAAGCGTCATTCAACGGTTCAACAATCGTGGAGAATTCGTGGATGACCTGTTTCAAGTCGGCTGTATCGGACTTATGAAAGCCATTGACAATTTTGATCTCAGTCAAAATGTTCGCTTCTCAACCTATGCAGTGCCCATGATCATCGGAGAGATTCGCCGCTATTTGCGCGACAACAATCCGATACGCGTGTCAAGATCGTTGCGCGACATCGCATACAAAGCTTTGCAGGTTCGCGACCAGCTGACGAATCAAAATTCGCGCGAACCGACCGTTCATGAAATTTCCGCTGCGATGAACGTGCCGAAGGAAGATATCGTGTTCGCGCTGGATGCGATTCAAGATCCGGTTTCACTCTTTGAGCCGATCTATCATGATGGCGGAGATCCGATCTACGTCATGGATCAGATCAGTGACGAGCGAAACAAAGACGTTTCGTGGATTGAGGAAATTGCTTTGCGCGAAGCTTTGCATAAGCTGAATGAACGGGAGAAGATGATCCTGTCGATGCGCTTCTTCGAAGGCAAGACACAGATGGAAGTGGCCGATGAAATCGGGATTTCACAGGCGCAAGTATCGCGGCTGGAGAAATCCGCCATCCAGCAAATGCAGAAGCACGTCAAAACGACTACGTAAGGTTGAATGAAACGAACGTGAAGATTGCTTCAGACGGACGAAAGAAATCCGTCTGAAGCTTTTTTTGTTTCAGTTCATTAATCGGAGTTTGTTCATATAATGAATAACAGGAACATAAATTCAGACATAAGTGGTGGGATCTGACACATGAAGATATCCGACTTCCAGACGAAAGATGTCATTAACATTGTGGACGGTAAGAAGCTCGGGCAAGTAAGCGATCTGGAGCTTGATTTGCGGCAAGGGAGAATCGAGTCGATCGTCATCCCGTCAGCGGGGAAGTTTTTCGGTCTGTTCGGCAGCGGGGAAGACGTCGTCATTCCGTGGAAGAGCATCGTCAAGATCGGCATGGACGTCGTGCTTGTGAAGATGGACGGAGTAAAAATGTATCGAGAATATAACGAGAAGAAGAGACAGCCGATTTGCACCGCCATATCAAAAGTTAACAGCAAGAGCATGCGACAATATGCACAGCAGTCCGGATTAGGTCTTCGGGCGGCTTGTATATTGTCGTTTTGTTGTCTATTATAAAATATACTACGCTTTTTATATGTCATAAGATGACGAATGGACGAATGTGCTTAAATATTTTACGAGATGCTACAAGACTGGGAGGGAAACGGTTGGAACCTTTTGTCGCAAAACGTGAAGCAAGTGGTGTCGAAACGTTTCGCCTGGCAGCCTGGGAGAACGAATATGCCGGGCTGAGTGCCGGCTTCTCTTCAAGAATCGGAGGAGTCAGCCGCGGGGCGTTCGATTCTTTGAACTGCGCGCTGCATGTTGCCGACGATCCGCAAGCTGTACTGGAAAATCGCCGACGATTAGCGGCGGCTGCCGGGTTCCCGTTTGACGCCTGGACCTGCGCTGAGCAGGTGCATGGTAATAGCGTAACGGTCGTGACGAAGCGTGAGCGGGGAATGGGACGCGAAGCCCGCATTCCGCCATTCCGAATACGGATGCGCTTATCACAGAGGAAGTCGGAGTGATGCTCGTATCGTTCTATGCGGATTGTGTACCGCTGTTTTTCTATGACCCGGTTAGACGCGTAGCAGGCCTGGCACACGCCGGGTGGAAAGGTACGGCCAAGCACATCGCCCAGCGGACGGTGGAAGCATGCACAGCAAGCTGAACTGCGATCCGGCCGACATCCTGGCGGTTATCGGTCCGGCGATCGGAGCTTGCTGTTATGAGGTCGATGAAGCGGTCATTGCGCCATGCGACAAGCTGACATTGCTGAGGGCTGGACGGCCAAGGAAAATGGCAAATATATGCTGAATTTGAAAGTAATCAACGAACAAATTTTGCGAAAAGCAGGAATTTTGCCGACTCATATCGAAATAACAAATCTATGCACCAGCTGTCAAAGCGAATCGTTCTTCTCCCACCGGCGGGATCAGGGGCGTTCGGGACGAATGGCGAGTGGATCGGCATGATGAAGAGGTGACAGAAGCCTTTGAATCTGAAGGATCGAATAGCAGAAGTGGAACGCAGAATTCAGGACGCTTGCAAGCGAAGTAACCGCAGCAGAGAAGAAGTCAATATCGTAGCGGTTACCAAGTACGTGTCGCTGGATACGACGCGCGAGGTGCTGACGAGCGGGCTAAAGCATATCGGCGAGAATCGCTGGCAAGATGCAAGAGAGAAGTGGGAAGCATTAGGCGCGCAAGGCCTAGGAACTTGGCATTTTATCGGTCACTTACAATCGAATAAAGTCAAGGACGTGATCGGTAAGTTTACGTATGTGTATTCATCGACCGCCTTTCGCTGGCGAATGAGCTGCAGAAGAGAGCGGAGTCACGCGATGAAGTCGTCAAAGGATTTATTCAACTGAATGTTTCCGGAGAAGGAAGCAAGCACGGACTTGATCCAGACAAGCTGTTCGAGTTTGCGAGAAGTATTCGCGCGCTGGATCGCATTCAGATCGTCGGCTTGATGACTATGGCTCCATATGAGTCTGAGCCCGAAGCGACGCGCCCGATCTTTCGCGGACTGCGCGAGCTGCGTGACCGGTTGAATGGAAGAAGGAATTTGGAGCAGCCGATTCATGAATTGTCGATGGGGATGTCTTAACGACTTTGAAATTGCGGAATTGAGGAAGGAGCGACTTGGGTTCGATTAGGCTCTGGCTTAGTTGGCAGGTCTTGACGGCCTAGAATCATAGTGAAGGAAGTTGGTTGTCGCCTACGGATGAATGGATGCATGGAATAGACATGTAAGCAAAGGAGTGAATGATGGGTGCATGAACAAGATTTGGTCGTTTATCGGGTTGCAGGATGAAGAAGAAGTGGTGCAGAAGGAACGCTATATAGAAGATGAACCGGAATACAGCTATCCGGAACCTCGTCGCGGCAATAAGAACAATGTCGTCAGCCTGCATGCACAGCGCGGACAAAAAATGTTTCTCTGCGAACCAAGATCTTATGAGGAAGCTCAGGAAATGGCGGATCACCTGCGTTCGCGCCGTTCCATCGTCTGCAATCTCCAACGTGTCCCGGCCTGATCAAGCTGTGCGAATCGTTGACTTTCTCAGCGGTACATATATGCTCTAAACGGGACAATTTCGAAAGTCGGTTCCAATATTTTTGTCTGTACACCTGATACCGTAGAGATTCAAGGATCGATCACGGAAATGTTGCATGACGAAGGGAGTTACAGCGCGAAGAGGTGAACTTGTTTGAACATATATGAGTTGATTGGCACTCTGTTTACGATTTATCGCTATATGATCATTGT